>JBBCJB010000052.1:0-1963 GCA_037190485.1 Parapedobacter sp. | reverse complement strand
TCCAGGTAATCGTACCGAAGCCTGTCCACCAGCGCGCCCGCGGCATCGGTGCGCTGCAACGACCGGATGTTGCCGTTGCGGTCATAGGTCAGCGTCTCGCGCTGTAACCAAGTAGTTTGATTACTTACCTATTTGCGCTGTACATCCAGGATTTCCCTTACTCCGAATGGGTAGCAATAAAATCGCTTTCGTAGTTTGATTTTATTTGCCTCAATAGGCAAATCCAAGTTTGGCACCAACAGGCTAGTGACCACGAATTGCTTACCGTCTTTGAGCCGGATGACGGAATAATTGTAAATGTCCGAAGGGAGCCAATGCGATCTCCTTTCGGCGAAAGGGAACGATTTGCTACGTTCGACATGCTCAATTTCATCGAATGTGAAGGCAAAAATCCGCCCGTCCTCCAATTGCAAGGATAGCTGCTGTTTGTCGGGTGAATAATAAAATGTTCTTCCGCTGTCCAACCGATAAAAACGCAAGTGCAAAATCAATTGGGGAATGAAGAAAAGCAAAAAAGCGCAGATGCACCAAATCAAAAATGTTTGCGACATTTCCGGCCCGTAGCGATAAACAAAATAAAATGGTGCCAAGGAAAATCCAATAAGGTAAATAAAAACACCCTTGATATGATCAAAATGGTTTCTGAACGAGATATTATATGTATACATTATTTCTATTTTTCCACCTATTTGACCAACCTCCTATCAAGGTTCTGTAAAACTGATTAAATTGAAAACCAAACACTTCCTTATTTACTTCTTGCGTGACTTTGTGTACGTAATCCCCCCCTAGAAACGCTCCCCCAACCAATGCACCCCATGGCCCTCCAGCATACGAGGCAACACCAAATGAGGTTGCAAATCCCGTGAAATTATAGCCAAATCGGGTGTAACTCATTCTATCACTACGTACGCTAATGTAGTCAATTCCAAGTGATATTCCTCCAAACAGAGTCCCTGCCTTGGACAAATATTTACCATATGGCCCAATGGTGCCCAAAAAAGAAAATGGCTTGGTTTTCGCCGTTATACTTGTGCTGGGGAACAGCGCAGCGTTACGTCCAGACAACTGATAATTGCTCAACAGCCCCTTTCTTCGATACCCATTGTTTATGAGATACAACATCCTGTACTCTCCTGTATAAATCAAGCCTTGCCCTAAAACATCCAACCCTGTACCGATAGTTCCTATTTGCGAATCTTCGACTTGTGTTTTTGACTCATCTTGTTGCTTCTTTTTCTTCGGTTTGTCGTCTGGAAAGGTTTCAAGGGACATATCATCTAGACTCAACATGTTAGACTTTATTAATTCCCTTTCCTTTTCTTCATCTATTTCCTGTTGCATCGCTGGATGCCTCCCATCGGGATCGATGAACCTAATCGGGTTATTGAAGGTATAGTTATACGGGCTGTGTCTCCGCATCTGCTCCGCCAGCGGATCCACCGCTCCCCACCTGCCTATCACCGGGTCATACAGCCTCGCGCCGTAACCGACCGCAGGGAGCTCATGAGCGCCTCAAAGAACGAACAGGAGGCGAATAATCCAGCTGCTTGAGCCTATCCTGCAGCTCCTTGCCGTTGTAAAGATACTGGTTTTTGATTTAGCTTGTTCGTCTTCAGCGGCAATCAAGCTATCCCGACTGCATCGGGATGGTTTCGGATTACCTGGCCGGCTGAACGTACTTTCCAGGTATTGCATCCCGAACGGGTAGTAGTCCGTCGTGAAATTGGGCGTGGTCACGTTCGTGCCCTGCCTGAAGCCCGTGCGGTTGTTGCCCAAATGGTCGCGGATGAAGTAGTCGTATTCGTAGGTGCTCCCGCTGCGGACGATGCGCCCCTCCTCGTGGTGGATGAGCTCCATCGTGCTCCCGCCAACGTATTCGATGCCGTCGATGTAGTCCCGCGTATGCGTGCCCACACCGTTCACGCTCCGGAGCTTCCTGCCCCGGCCGTCATAAACGTAA
>JBBCJB010000051.1:0-19074 GCA_037190485.1 Parapedobacter sp. | reverse complement strand
GGACTGGATGCCGGGGGTGATCATCGCCAGCCTGCTGTTCACGGCCAGCTGGGGCTACCTGGTGTACACGGGCAACGTGAGCAGCATCTGGCCGCTGTTCGGCATCAGCAACCAGCTGCTTGCGGCGTGCGGGCTGATCGTGTGCACCACGATGCTCATCCGGCTCAACCGGGGCAGGTACGCCCTGTGCGCGGCCATCCCGGGCGTGTTCATGGCCATCATCACGTTCTGGGCGGGCTACGTGCAGGTGATGGACATTTACCTGCCCAAGGGGCAATACCTCTTGGCCAGCCTTGCGGTGCTGGCCATGGCATTGATGCTCATCGTGTTCGTCGGCGCCTTCCGCAAGTGGTACCGATTGCTGGGCATGCCGGCCGATAAGATCGATAGCTATGGCGAGACGGTCAAGGAGGTCGTTGACTAATTCAAAAAAAAACCGGGCTGTCACACTAGACAACCCGGTTTTTTTTGGCATGGCAACACCTATTCTTCAATCAATTTCGTCGCATCCTCCCCTTCGATTTCGGCCAATACAGATTCCTTAGTGAGCAGGTATGCGTTCTTTACGCGCGCTTTCGTCCAACGGCCCAATTTCAGGTTGAACTCGCCACCCAACATATTATACAGACCTGCGTCCGAAGGTGTGTTATACGTGATGGCATTCAGGTTCGTCCCCGCCCGGTAAAACGGTTGATCGGCTAGGGTCAGCGGGTTTATAATGTCATAATAGTCATTATTACAAATACGATAACCCATACCATTGCCATAAAGCGACCCGCCCGTCGCGCAGAACATCACGTCTTCCGGAATCGATTCTTTCGTAACGGTCGTCCCTTCAAATATCGCCACGCCATAGGCATTGCCCGAATTGGCCAACAGGTTGGCCGTAGGCGAACCGAAATCGTGGCCGGGCTCGGTGTTATACGGATGGTTGGCCACCCAATTCGCATCATCGATTACCGTCGATCCCGTGCTGTTGATTTGCTTGGTCGTACCACCCACGTAAAAATACGTGCCCTTGGCCGCGAACCCGGACGTGATGTCAATCTTGTAGGAACGCACCTGGCCAGTCGCCCAGCCATTAGCGGGAAAACCCGTAGGAGCAGCGGCATTCGCATTGTTGGTCGTGACCACGGCAAACGGCGTCTGCGAAAAATCGATATCCTCCGTGGCCAGCAATTGGATGAATTCGTTATTGGCATCCGTGCCCCTGGGGTCGTTGTTCCAACCGGCGATGATCACGCGCGGTGTTTTGTATTCCGATTTCAATTCGACCAAATCCGCTTCCCGGCGCAATTTATGGTAAGGCACCAGGCTGTCGCCTTCCATCCTACTGAAGACGATGCCGTAGTAATTGGCCATTTTATATTGCGGCAACCCAGCCAGCGGGGAACCGGCTTCAGTCACCACGTCCAGCACGCCAAACCCGTCGGTGACCTGCTGTCTACCGCCCAACACTTGGCCGGGTTGTGGTTCGTAACTGAATCCGCCTTTCACCAAGGCAATCAACGTGCTCTCGTAAGCTCCCGGATCGGCCAGGATCTTGTCGATGGTTACCCGTGCAACGGCAATCGGCCTTTCGGAGCCCACTTTCTCGATGTTATCGGCGGTGATATTCGTGACCTGCAAGATGCCGTCGACACGTTCCAGGCGGCTACCGACCAAATCGACCACCAATGAATCGCCGGGCAAGTAGCCACTGGCCTGGTCGCCCAACGAAAGGGATAGTCCCCGCAAAAAATCCAAACGCGGGCTGTTTTGCACAACCACCAACCCGTGTGGGAGGTTGCCCGGCCGATGGTCGGACACCACTACACAGGCAATCTTTGATGAACCGTCCAACGTGGCCCTGTCCAAGGTAATCGGCGTGCCTTTGTACAGGTTCCGCACGTCGTAAATCGCGACATAGGGACTCACCTCGCCCCCTGGGTAATTCAGTTCCGTCTTATAGCAGCCTGACAGCACGAGGCAGCCCATCAACAGTGTCCACAGCTTTCTTTCTAGTTTCTTCATGAGGTTATTTCCGTTAAGGTTTTTGCCACCAAACTTTCGTATTGATTTCATCGGGGCCCTGTTGCGCTACCGCATTGCGGTAGTTTGACGGATTCGATGACTGTACATAAACCGGATAGTACAACCGTGCCGGCATCTCCCCATTGTTGCGCAAACCGCTCGCGACCCCGTAGTCTGTTGGCTTGGGCAACTTCGGATAGCCCGTGCGCCGGTACTCGAACCACTGCTGCATATCCACCAGGAATAAGGCGAGGAATTTCTGCATGTGGATTTTCTCCATTTTCTCTTCGCGTGTATCCTCGTCATACCAGTCCCGATCGGCATCGGCCAAATGCTGTTGGATGGCCTTGGCCCAGCCCGGCATCCACAACTTAATCCCGTTTTCGGCCCCCGAATAGAACAAGGCTTTGGGGTCGCCGTCAATGACTCCTTTCAAGGCCAACTCGGCCTTGATGAACTGTACCTCGGCATAGTTCATGATCATCCCAGCCAACGGTTCCGTTTGCAAGCTTACGGCGGCCGTCTGATCTGAGGAATAGAAATAGGATTCCCGATTGAACTCGCCGCCGCTATTCGGTGCATAGCCTGATGGTACCCCGACGTAGTTGCCCGATACGGGAGCGATGCCCCATCGGTTGTTGGAAGACCCGGATGTACCGTACAGCGCATTGTAGAGCGAGATATCGATGCGCGGGTCGTTCGTATCCCGCAGGAAATCGATAAAGAACGACGCCAATGAAATGGCCCGGAAATCCTGTACGCGTACCCCCACGTAAGGCGATAGGTAGGCACCCTCGCCCGTCCACCGCAGGATGGCCGAATCGTCATTGCTGCTCATGATGGGATAATTGGATGCGTCGCTGCCCAGCATCCCTTGCAATTTGGCCACGTATCCCGCCATCTCCGGCTTGTGTGCCACGCGCAAGATCAACCGCAACAGCAACGAGTTGCCGAGCTTGCGCCATTTCGCCTTGTCGCCCGCGAACACCGGGTCTGCGGTCGCCTCGATTGCTTCGTCCGCACCGGCGGTGCGCAGCAAGGTATTGGCCGAGTCGAGCGTTGCGATCAGGTTCATATAAATCTCGTGCTGGGGGTCGAACCGGGGTTCCAATAAGAGCGAATCGCGTCCCAGGTTGGATTCCGAATACGGTACGTCGCCATAGGTGTCGGTCAGGATCGAATACGTCCATGATTGGCAGATGAGCGACACGGCCTGGTAAGCCCGGTTGTAATTCAGCGGATCCAAGGCCTTGGTATACATGTCCTTGAAATTCGACAGGTTGGTGTAGTGTCCATTCCACAGGTAGTCGGCCCAATTCCGCCGGAAATCATAACGGAACACCTTGCCGTCGCCATCGCCAAGGCTCACCGTGATCTGCATCAACTCATTATTGAAATCGCGGTTTCGGATCATGTTGTACTCCACGGCCTTCATCAAGGCATTTGCCATGAATTGGTGCGGGTAGGCCTCGGTGGTTTTGGTGGGATCGGTATTCAATTCCTCAAACCCCTTATCACAGGATGCCAGGGCAAACCATGCCACCAGCCCTGCCAGTATTGTGTTTTTCGTCATTATGCCATTGTTCATTAGAATGTCACAATCAGGTTAGCGCCATAGGAGCGCGTGGACGGAAACTGCGCCACTTCAAACCCCTTGACGATGTCCGAACCGTCTAGCGTACCGAATTCCGGATCGAATATGGGCCATTTGGTCCAGATGAATAGGTCCCGGCCGTATACACCGAGTGTTGCACGTTGTATGCCCCACCGCGACACCAATTTGTAGGGCAGCGTGTAGTCGAACCGTGCTTCACGGAATTTGATGAAATCGGTCGGGAAGGTATTCCCCTCGCCTTGGTTAGACCCCCAGTGCGAACGGTAGTAATTATCGATGTCCGTGGCGATGACATCGTTCTTGCGGTACGTACCGTCCGGGTTCTGGATCACCCCGTTGCCGATGATACCGCTGTACCGGCCGGGAACGGTTTGCGAAAGCTTGCCTTGCTCGGACATCTTGTGGTTGGTCTGCGAATGTCCGACGGCGCCCCATTGCGTATCGAACAAGAGGTTCAGCTGGAAGCCACGGTACGTAAACGTGTTGCCAAAGCTTGCCCGCCCCTTCGGGATGGTATTGCCCAGGTAGATGACGTCTGAAGTCAACAGTGCAAACCCGGTTTCGGCATCGTAGACCACCTGTCCGTCAGGCGAGCGCTGGTAGCCAATGCCGTATAGGTCGCCCATGCTGCCACCCACTTTGCCCACGATTTGGCCCGCGCCGATGGAGCGCTGTTGCAGCACGATCGACGAATCGGCCAACTCCTCGATGCGGTTACGGTTGGACGTGAAGGTAACCATCGTCGACCAATTGAACCCACCCTCTTTTACGATCGGTTTGGCGTCGACCGCCACCTCCACGCCCCGGTTGCTCACTTCACCGATATTGGTCAACCGGTTCCGCGCGCCCGATGCCGCATCGACGATGCGGTACAAATGCTGATTAAATGAATTGCCCTGGTATACCGCTACGTCGAGGTTTATCCGGTTGCGGAACAGCCGGATATCGGTACCGAATTCAATGGAACGCGTGCGCAATGGCTCGATCAAGGGGTTGGACAACGATGTCGGATTTGCCAGCGAACCGCCGATGAGCGAATTGGGCGACGAATAATAGAATTCGGTCTTGTAGGGCTCCTGCACACCGGACCCCACTTCAGCGAACGATGCCCGCAACTTGGCAAAGCTGACGAACGAAGGCAAGCGCACCACTTCCGAGAAGACAAAACTGGCATTGACCGACGGATAGAAAAATCCCTTCTTCTTGTTGGGATACTGCGGTGAGGCCAGCGTACTGGTCCAATCGATCCGGCCCGTTACGTCAAGGTAAAGGAATTCGCGATAGCCACCCGTGAGCAGGTAATAGAAGCTATTGACTTCCATGTTCTGGATACCCTGCTCATTCTTGACCCCGTATTTCGAGTTGTTGTGGTTGAACACGCCAGGAAACTCCAGTCCATCGGATGTGAGCCGTGTGATCCGGTAATTGTTCTGCATGGTGGCACCGCCCGCGGTTGCCGAGAAATCGAAATCGACATTGAATTGCTTGGCGTACCGCAGCAGGAAATCGGCGTTCGTTTCCTTCGAGAAAATATCCTGCGTGCGGTGGCTGCCTTCGGCAAGTTTCGAGCCTGAGTCCCAAGGACGGTTCTGGAAGCGGTCTTCGGTAGCCAAATCGATCGATGCCCTCACCTGCGCACTGAACGCCTTGGTAAATTGATAGCTCGCCTGGGCGTTTCCGGTCACCGTATGGCGATTGTTCGCATTGATGAATTCGTAGGATACCGCATACGGGTTTTCCGGATACGTGGAATAGGGATACATGATTTCCTTATTCTCCGCGCCATTCACCCAATAATTCCGGAGCCAATTGACGTCTGCGCTGGGTTGCCAGAAAATGAACCAATACATGAGCGACTGGTTGCCGTAGCCAGCCCCGGGCAGGTTGTCGCTCCGGCGGTTACCGTAGTTCACTTTCGAGCTGATGGTCAGCTTATCGGTGATCTTCGAATTGACCGAAATGGCCACGGTGTTGCGTTTGTAACCCGTGTTCGGGGTTATCCAGGTATTGTCCACATTCGTAGCGGAGAAACGCGCCGTCGTATTGTCCGACCCGCCATCGATGGTCAGCGTGTTGGTCAGCGTCCGGCCGGTCTCAAAGAAATCCGTGATGTTGTCGTACGGACGCCACAACGTGGGTTCGGCTCCCCGGGTTTGGGTCACCGGGTCGAATTGGTAGAAGTACTGGCCGTCGAACTTCGGCCCGTAGGCGGAGCTGGTGCCCGAACCGCTGCCGAACAGGTAGGTCGCCTGGCCGTTCAGGCCCTGCCCGTATTCGTACTGCATGTCAGGCCACCGGTTCACGTTCTCGAATGCCGCGTTCGAATTGACGGTGATGCCGATGCCTTTGCCGCGTTTCGCACCGGCCTTCGTGGTGATGATGATGGCCCCGTTGGCCGCGCGTTGGCCATAGAGCGCCGCGGCACCCGGCCCTTTCAGCACGGTCACGCTCTCGATGTCTTCCGGATTGAGGTCGTCCATGTTGGAACCATAATCGACCGGCATGTTGTCGCTGCCCGTGCCATACACGGCACCGGTCTCGCCCGAGCGGCGGCCCGATCCGCTGTTGATGACCACGCCGTCCACCACGATCAGGGCTTCGTTTTCGCCCGTCAGGTTGTTTTCACCCCGCAGGATGATCTTGGTACCTCCCACGGGCCCCGCGTTGGAACGCAAGAGGTTGAGCCCCGCCACTTTGCCCGATAGGGCATCCATCCAGTTGTTTGATATGGCCTCGGTCAGTTGCTCGCCCTTCACCACCGTGGCGGCATAGCCAAGGGCCTTCTCATCGCGTTTGATTCCCAACGCGGTAACCACCACCTCCGTCAGCTCATCCTGCCGCTCGGCCAGGGTGACGTTGACCACCAGTTGCTGGCCGGGCAATACAGTCACCTGCTGCTCGCGGGTCTGGAATGCCAAGTGACGCACTTCGATCGTATGTGTACCCGGCTCCAGTGATAACGTAAACTTGCCGTTGTGGTCCGTTACGGCACTCCGGTTGATTTCCTTGGCACGGACGGTCGCGTCCGAAAGCGGCAGCCCATTGGCATCCGCGACCACGCCGGTGACCCGCCCCGGTTGCTGTCTTTTCGCCAGCACGATAAATCCGTTCGACTCGGAAAAGGCGACATCGCTCCGTTGGAAAAGATGTCCCAATACTTGCGCCACGGTCGCGCCTTCAAATGCGTGATCGGATACCGCGAGCGCTTCCAAGCCCAGCCCACCGGCATGATAGGCGAATTTGATGCGTTGTTTCTCCAACTTCTGGATCGCCGTCCACGCATTGTCTCCACGGAGTTGGAGGTGCACTTGCTGCTGCAGCACTTGCGCCCGAACATGTTCGGCAAAAATCACCTGCACGGTCAATAGCGTGCCCAGTAATAGGATGGATGATATCCGCATGGCCTGTTTTAAATACCTATTTTCGTTATTCATTTATTTACGACTAGCGCTTTCCGCCCTTCTGCCGTAAATCGCTATCTTTACAGCGGCGGAATAGCTTGTTGTTTTATACTTCGCTATTTCGTGCAACATGGGCGGCAACGGTTCCAAGGTATACCGTCCATTTGCGTTTTCAATCGGCCAGTGAAAATTCACTGGCTGTTTTTTTGTTTATCAGCGTATCAGTAGATCACGACCGCACCTCCTTCCTTCCGATATGCATTTCCGTGGATTTGGCATAGCGCCCGTAAGACGTGGTCGTATCGTGTACGCCGGTCCAGTTGGATACTATACCGCTGATTGGTTATCCGCTCCGTGGCCGCCGTCAACTCCAGCCCATACGTCTGGTGGAATGCCAGGGCGAGTTCGGCAAAAGGCACTTCGCTGAGGTGCGTAATCCCCTGCAACCAGGCATTTCGCCGCTGCACGTCGACCTCCTGGATAGCTGCGGATCGGTCAAGCTTGTTGTAAACCACCTCTTCACCCGGGTTCAGCACGCCCAACACGCGTGCCCCCGGGCCGGTTACGGACACTTTTCCGGTCGCGACCGACACCCGGATATCGGCCAGCTCGCCGAATGCGCATACCGTAAAGGTCGTACCGAGCACTTGGGTAAGCAACGAGTCCGCCCGCACTTGAAACGGTCGCTTGCTATCGGCGACAACGTCGAAATAGGCTTCACCCTCCAAGAGCGTCACCTCCCGCGCTAGCCCGTCACTTCCGAACGGTGTGTGGAATCCAATCCGGCTACCTGAATTCAACCAAACCGTGCTGCTGTCAGGCAGCTGCACTTTCTTGAGCTTACCCTGTGCGGCATCCACCTCCACCCACTCCCGTTCGGGTTCGGATGTAACGGATGAGCGGCTCAAGTACCACGTACCGAACACCACCAACAGCGATGCGGCCACTGCCGTGACCATGGGCCAGAAGCGCCGGTAGACCGGCGGGCGACCCTGGGAAATCCTGCTGCGAATCTGGTTGAGCATATCCGACTGCAACCGGGTGCGTTTACGGGCCGATCGCGCAGGTGGCTGCTCTCCGAAGGAAGCGTACCATTGTTCAATCAGCCGTACTTCTTCTTCCGAAGCCGTACCTGCCTGGTATCGCTGCAGCAATCCCGATAATTTCGATCGTTCCACGTATTCGTCTTTTGCGTATACGTCGACCGGAAGCACCGAAATTACTTCTACAAATTGTTACCTGTTTATTAAGTAATCGTAAATCGCGCACAGGAAAAGCGCAAGCGCGATGGGCGTATGTTCGTTGAAACGACGGGGTAGGTTATTCCGTAGCCGTTTTGACGCTTCAGTGATGAGGTTGCTCACGGTCTGTTCGGCCAGATTGAGCCGTTGCGCTATGGTCGGGGTATTCATGTTTTCCAGCCGGAGTCGGAAGGTCTTCTGCATGTTTTCGGGCATTTGGCTCAGCTCTTCCTCCAGCAAATCCTCCACCTGCTGGTGCGATAGACCGCTCCGGTCTAGCACCACCACATCCATTTGCAGGGTCACGTGTTCCATCACCTTCGCCTTGGCCTGCTCTGATTGGAAATAATCGAGCAGCCGATGTTTCAGGATCCCGGTCAGGAATTGCGACAACCCGTGTTGGATCGTCATTGCCTTGCGCCGCTCCCACAGGGTCACGAATACCTCCTGCACCATATCCTTGGCCACGTCTTCATCCAAGGTCCGGTTCCAGGCAATGGCGTACAGGCGGTGCCAATGCGTGTGGTACAACCGCTCAAACTGCCTCACGTCGTCCTGCTGCTGTACCGCGTTCCAACACCGGATTTCCTGCAATCGATCCATTTCCCTTGACCCATTTACTTTTTACAAAGTTAGGTTTGCAAGATTAAGGGATTGTTAAGTTTTGCAGGCATCCTAGCCGTGGTGGGAAGCATCGTCACCCCAGCGTAGCTGACGTGCTTTCGTGGTTGTAAGTTAAAAAACATCGTGCAACAACCGCGACGCCCGGAGCGTGCTGTCGGCATTCAGGTACTTCGGCCTCGCCTCCCGGTAGGCCTGCAGCACCGAAGCCGCGCGATGGTACAAGACCGAATCGACATCGGCCGTGGGACAGTGCCCTTTCGGGATGGCGTACACGAAGTGCCCATCTTCGCGGGCATGCACCGGTATCTGGAAGAAGTCGCGCTCCACGTGCTGGCCGCTCGTGTCGGATCGATGGAAAGCCTCGACGAAGAAATCGACCGCGTAAGGCGGATAGCCGAACAGGTATCCGTAGCCGCGGAGCCGTTCGTACCTGTCTTCATATTCAATGGTATTGACCACCACGTCGGGGTCGGCGCCAGGCACCAATCCAAACTGGCCGAAGAAACGTTCCTGGGTTTTCAGCACGCTATCCAACAAACTGATGCGCACTGCACTCACCTGCATGATCCGCCTGTCATCGTACGTGGCTTTGTAAGGCACCATCACGAACTTGATGTCCGGTATCCGCAAGGCGTTGAGCGCTCGCTGGATGCGACGCAGGCTATCCAAGTACGGCCGATGGCGGCGCGCATCCAATACGGTGGCGCTGCGTTTGGCCGCGGTATCGGCATTCGCCAACGGAAAGGTGAACGTGGCGACACTGCTCATGGGTTTGATCCGGCCCAATAGGGTGTACAGGGCTTCATGGTCGAGCCCTTCCTGCAACATGGAATCGAGCAAAAACACGATTTCCGGACTTAGCGCCGCCTCATCGGCCTGTACGGCGACCCGTCGCTGGTTGCCGCAGGCGGCAAGGAACAGCGAAAAAAACAAGAAAAAAACAGGTAGGTATTTCATCATGAATCGGTTATCTATTGAAATCGATGCCAAGCGACACGGCATACACCAGCCGTCGATTGGCGGAGGCTGCGCCTCCGGAATGCATAAGGCCTAACCAAAAACCGTTGTCCACGCCGTTGACCACCCGACCGCAATACCATCGGGACGACACCTCCCACAGTAGGGCATCGGCCGTTGCATACCGGAAATCCCGCTGGAAAAGGGACTGGCTGAGCCGGGTGGGATAAGTCGTTCCGGCCGCAGCCGCCAGGTTCCGCCGGTAAGCCATGCCGAAGTGCATCTCGAATGCACGGAAGTCCATGGCGACGTGGGCGTCCAAGCGTGCATCCGTGTGCGTGTACACGCTTTCTGACAAGGCATCCTCCTGACGATCGCCGTTGAGCGACAAGCCGCCGCCAGCCACTTGGATGGGCGAACGGTAACGGGGCTTCCAGTCAATGGACGCGCGGCCTTCCCATCGATCGTCATATACGTGCTGGATGCCCGCATAATGGTAATCGCCGCTTTCCGACAGGCTGCCGAGGAAACTTTCACCGACGCCGGTGAAGTAGCGACCGGAAAGCGCCGGCGTCCATCGCCCCAACGGGTAGGCACCGCGCACCGAAAACGTCGATCGGCGGTAATCGCCATCGGGAACCGGATCGGCCAATCCCTCCGAGACGCGGTCGGTACGTATTGAGGCTGCCAGCGCGACATACGCACCGCCCGCCCGCTGGATACCGGCCTCCAGGTGCCAGTCGGATGACATCCGACGACGATCCATGCGCACCAACGAGCCTTCCAGTAGCGACCCATAGCCCCGGGAGCGAATCACGAATGCATTGTTTTGCGACAGGTACCCGATTTCATTCTCTTCGAACACGTGCCGGTAGCCCGGTTTCAATGCTAGCGCGAACCTCGGCGAAAACTGCTGGTGGTAGCTGAGCGAAATGGCGGCGTCACGCAACCGATAAAGGGGCTTAGGGTCACTGGTCCGTACGCCAGTGGCCGTCCGGTAATCGAGCGAAAGGCCTAGCCGTCGCCCGTTTTGCCAAGGGGCATGCAGCGAAGCACCCGCCACCACCACATCGTCGCGCCAATCGCCCGACAGGCTGTCGCCCCAGAAATAGGGATTGCCGTCATAGGCATCGGCCACGCCGGAAAAATAGACCCCACGCCGCGCTTGCCGACGGTACCCGAACCGCCCACCTACATCCCAATCGCCCAACGCGGCCGTCCCCTTGCCCGAAAGGCCCAGCGACCGGGTCGCCTCCGGATCCATGGCGCGGCGATAGTCACCGTGCGCCAGCCCGGATTCCAGTTCGATCCGGTTGACCGTGTCGATGGCAAACGGATCGCCCTGCTGCGCGGACGCGCATGCCAAGGATGCCAAAAAGGTCACGAAAAGGGCGATCCGTTGCCTATCCATCACTGGAACGCGTTAGGCGTGGGCCTGGCCAATTTCTCGAAATCCGCACCGCTGTCATTGGTGTTCTGCAGTATCTTCCGCCCGTTCTCCTCGGCCACCACCTTGCGGCGGAAACTCTCTTGGGTGTAGGTATTGCTCGCGTAGACGAAACCCGAATTGAGCGCCACTGGCACCCGTTTGAATGCACCGCTATTGGCGTCCTTGAGGGCCTCGAAACTATCGATGACGTTCCTGATGGGCAACTTCACCACCGGGTCGAGCCACTCCATCTCCGGGTCGTTCGGATCGGCGACCTTCTCCAGCGCGTTGAAATCGTCGACCCGGAAAATCACGACGCTGGGTCCGAAGACGGTGATCAGCCAATCGAAACCACCCGTAAAATACACCCGCTCCAAATTGGGCACATCCGGATTGTCGGCATCGCGGCCGTCCGGCCGCTCGTTGTAGGTCTCGAAATCGGCGCCCGAAAGATCCACGGGACTATTGGGATTGAACGCCCGGTGATCTACGCCGTCCTGGGCGATGACGATGCCCTCGCCGGGAAGCAGCGGATGCTGCTGGCCCGAGCCCGGCACGCGCCACACGTTGGACACATATACATGGTCTTTGTCGTTCGTGAGCGGGCTGGGCGCGTTGCCGGGATTGATGATGCCCGATACCCCATGCAGGTCGCCGATGCACAGGCCGTCGAGGTAGATGGTCTGGTCCGAATTGTTGTACAGCTCGATGAACTGATCCGAAAAATAATTGCTCTGCCGTCCGTCGGCATCCGCCGGGGTCTTCGAACCGGTGTAGTAAACCTCCTTGAACACGAGCCCGGCCAATGGGGCGCCGTTCAACGTGAGCGACCGGGCAACGGTTTCCTGCTGCGTCACGCTCACGTCGCGCACCACCGCGTTGAGGAACAATTCGCTCGCGGTACCGGTCAAGGCCAGGGCCGCGGCGGCGTCGAGCCGTTGCTCGGCGCGGAACGTATAGGTACCCAACCGCAATTTCCCGAAATGCGCCACGCCAGCGGCATCGGTCGTCGCCTGGTGCGTCGAACCGTTCTGGTTGTTGGTAGCCGTGACGGATACACCGCCCGCCACGTGTCCGGTGAACGCCTCGGGGTAGGTTACCGTGATTTCGGCGTCCCCGCTCAACGGCTCGCTGTCTTTCTTGCAGGACAGTGCCGATACGCCAATCAGGAACAGCAGCGCCATCCCCTTCATCGACTTCATGTACATTTTCTGTTTCATTTGCTTACTTGTTACTTTTTTTGTTACTGTTTTGATTTCCTGTTGTTCAGCACGGCGCTTACCTCGGCCCCGAAAAATAGCGGCTCATTGCGGCGCTGGCGCAACGACGTCCGCCCATCGCGATGCAATGGCCTGCTGTTTAGCAGGTTGTTCACGAAGAACGAGAACCGTGCACGGCCTTTCCACTCCTTGGTCGCCCGCAGGTTGACGAGGTGGAGCGGCGGCAGGGCCGACGGCGTCAGGTTCAGTGCACGATGGTAGGCTTTCATGGCATCCGAAGCGGCCTCTTCCGGCGATAGCGGCACATAGTCGCCGATACGCGTAACCAGCCCCACCGGATACGGACTGAGCGCCTGGAAACGGAACGACTCCCGCCAGACCGCTTGCCAAAGCACCGAGAACACGAAACCGATGCGCGGGATGTGGTGTACCGCCCGGAGGCTCGTATTGGCCCGCAGGTTATGCGTTCCTTCATTGGTCTCGAACACCGGGATGAATTCGGTATCCGGTGTCTGCTGCGCAAGGTGATAAGGGCTCACCGCTATCCCGTCGTCGTGATTTCGGGAGTAACCGACCAGCCCGTTGACGAACACCGTGGTGCGTATGGCGGGCAGTTCCGGAAACGCCAACGCATACTCCACGCCCCGGTTGATGATGTACTGGGCATTCACCCGCCTGTGCACCGCGGCCAGGAACCGCGCATGGCGCACGGGGTCTGGATACAATACGGGGGGCTGGCCTTGCGGGCGATCCCGCACGCCATAAATGGGGTACTCGATTGATTGCAGATCGATCCGATCGCCGAACGCCTCGGTGGTGGTTTCCTGGAAAGCCGTGATCACGTAAGATGAGCCATCGTCTTCCCAAGACAGGCCAACCTCGGCCTTGCGCGATCGGTAGGGACGCAGCTGCTCGTTGTCCAGATCGAACACCCGTGTGGTCACGATCCCGAGCCGCTCGCGCGGATCGTTGGCGAAATGGTTCAGGCTGATGATATCCACGAATTGTTTGCCGCGATAGATGGTGGAAAGCGTGGGCATTTTGGCCATGATTCCCGCTCCGAAATGGAGGGATAACCGACTGGCGAGTTCCATGCGGTGATTGAATCTGGGCCCGATGACGTGCGAACGCCCACGGCCCACGGCCAGCCGATCGAGCCGCACCCCCAGTTCCGTTTGCATGGGCTTGCCCAGCAGCCGGTAGGCAAGACGGTCTTCGGCGTACAGCGCCACCTGGTGCATCGGGTGCAATTGCGTGAAGCCCTCCGGCCGCGCGCCCCGGTTGTTGCTCAGGTTGGGCGGCCGTCGCACATCGAACAGCCGTCCGGCGCCGTAGTTGGCGTCCATCCGGTACTCCAACCCCGCCCCAAACCGGTGCCGCAAGCGCGAACTGGCATGCCATTCGGTGTGGGCCAACCCGTAACCGTTAAACGGCCTGCCGTCGACGGTCGTCGTCGACACGTAATTGGTTTCGCCGTAGAATCCCGGCGCCACCGTATCGACCAGGGCATCGGCCAACAGCATCGCGTCCCGGCTGATGAAATACTCCTCCCAGCTGCGTTGCCGTAGGTAGGTCGCCGAGGCGATGAGCTCGAGCCTGCCGTTTCCCGCCGCACCAAGCCTGGGCAACAACACGCGACTCATCCAGCTCGCCTGCCGATCCCGGCTATAACGCGGCGAAGCGTACCACGAAGAGGTGGGGTCGCTCCGGGTTTCATCGAAGGTGGTGTAGGCCGACAGCTTGTGGAATTGCTGCAGGCTCCCGGTGCGGTATTGCCAGGCGACCATCCCCGACAAACGGCGATAGTCCTGGATCGGATTGCGCCGATCGGCAGCGGCGTCCAGGTAATCGAAATTGACGTTCAGGACATGGCGTCCATCCAGCGCCGGACCGAAACTTCCGGCCAACTGCACGATATCCGGACTGATGCGCAGGGTAGCCTCCGGGGGCAAGGCACCCAAACGCGAATTCACCTTGACGATGCCCGAGGTGAAATCGCCATACCGCGCAGGCGCGATGCCGCGGATCACCTCGATGGATTCGACGTGGTCGGCCGAAAATCCGCGCAAATCCATCCCGTCGCCAGCCACGGACGGGAATTTCTCCCCGCCGTGCGTGGGGAACCCGAAGAGTGGATCGAACTGCATGTTGGCATTGTTGGAGAGCGGCACGCCGTCCCATAGCAATTGGGTCCCCAACGCGGCTGCACGATCGGCGAAGTAGTTGTCGCTCCGGCTGGTCGACGTACTCATCTGCCGAAGCATGATGCGTTGGGGCGACAACAGATCGGGATTGCCCGCCAACTGGCCAGGAACCAGCTGCAAGGCATCCTTCAGGGAATAGGCCTGCGTATGCGCGATTGCCTGTCGATCGATCACCGACACCGAACCCAGGCCCAGCTCCCGTGCGGTGACGTTCACTTCCTGCAACGTAAATCCTGCGCGTTCGAGCCGGATGCGGATGGCCGTATCGGCAAACAGTTCCAGTTCACGTTGAACCGACCGATAACCGATTATGGATACCCGGATACGGCATCCGCCCCGAGCCAGCCTGACGCGGAAATGGCCGGCATCGTCCGAGACGGCAAGCACCTCATCGGCCGCCCCCTTTACGGTGGCATGCGACACCGGCTGTCCGCTGTCCGCGTCGAATACCACGCCTTGCAGCGCGACCGACCCCTGCGCGGAAACAAATCCAATGCAGCAGGGAACGGCCAGCACCACGCCGCAAATGGCGAACAATACCGAACGCATCAAACTACGATGACTGCGTTTCATAAAAACCTTAAATGTGCTGTGGAAACTCATCCGTCCAACGCGTGTAACGCCAGTCTTCGGCCTCCGCTTCGCTCAGCAAGCAATGCTCCAGGTCCCGCAGGTGCTTCGCCTTGTCCAGGTGTTGCCCGATAAAAACCAGCTCCGTCTTCCGATCGCCCCACTGTGGATGCCAGCGCGCCTCGATGGAAGCCCGGTGCTCCAGGAAATCGGCATAGCCGTAGCGTTCGGCTTCGGGGATACTGCTCCACCAAACCCCGGCACTTGCGATACGCAGGCTCCCGCCCGCCTGGCTGAAACTCACGGCCACGTCCGGTCGCGACGCCATCCAGAACAAGCCCTTTGCGCGGATCATCCCGTGGGGATAGTGCACGTTGAGGTAACGGTACCACCGCTGGGGGTGGAACGGCCGTTGCGCGCGGAACACGAAAGAACCGATGCCGTATTCTTCGGTTTCGGGGGTATGCTCGTTTTCCAGTTCCTTGATCCAACCTGCCGAAGCCGATGCCCGCTCGAAATCGAAAAGCGCCGTGCCCATGATTTCCTTGGCATCGACCTGACCGAAGTGCGACCGGACGACCGTGGCTTCCGGGTTCAGTTTCCGGATCGCCGCTTCGAGCGTGCCCACCGTATCATCGGCAACCAGGTCGGTCTTGTTCAATACGATGACATTGGCAAACTCGATCTGGTCGGTCAGCAGGTTCACGATCGTCCGCGTATCGTGTCCGTCGTCGGTCAATGACCGATCCACGAGCGTCTCGTCCGTACCGAAATCGCGGGCGAAATTGAAGCAATCGACTACGGTCACCATCGTGTCGATGTAGCTGAACCGCGAAAGGTCAATCCCGCTGCCCTCGTCCACGTAGCTGAAGGTCTGTGCCACGGGAACCGGCTCGGATATCCCCGTACTCTCGATCAGCAGGTAATCGAACCGGTCTTCCTTGGCCAACCGCTCCACTTCGACCATGAGGTCTTCGCGCAACGTGCAGCATATGCACCCGTTGCTCATTTCCACCAGTTTCTCATCCGTGCGCGACAACGTATGCTCCCGCTCCACCAACCGGGCGTCGATATTGACCTCGCTCATGTCATTGACGATGACGGCGACCTTGAGGTTTTCCTTGTTGTGCAACACGTGGTTCAACAGTGTTGTCTTCCCTGCGCCGAGGAAGCCGCTCAATACGGTTACGGGTAATTTCTTCATCTTCCAATTCCGATTTGCGGGACAAAGCTAGGCAGGAAAAACAACAAAAGCAACATTGTTGCAATTAAAAAATGTAACCGCTTGACGTATCGGCTGCTTATGGGCTTGTAAAAGAATATTTTCGGCCTTGGCACCCCGGATTCCGGGGATGGCTGGAAGGCTTATGGTTGCACCGAACAGGATCCGGTTGACATGCACCATAACCGTGTCAACGCCTGACTGGTTTATGGTCAACGTCGGCGATAAGCCTATCGAAATGCACCGCAGGCCCATCAATGGCTGACCGGCTTGTGTTCAACGTTAGGGGTAAACCTACTGAAACATACCACAACCCGATCAGCGTCTGACCGGGTTATACTCAACGTCGGAAGCAAACCCACCGAAGTGCGACAGGCTTATGGTTTCGCCGGACAGGACGCTGCTGGAACGCACCATAACCCTGTCGACGCCTGACCGGGTTGTACTCAACGTTGGGAGTAAACCTACCGAAGTGCAATAGGCTTATGGTTTCGCCGTACAGGACGCTGCTGGAACGCACCATAAGCCTGTAAACGCCTGACCGGCTTATGTTCAATATTGGGGATAAGCCTATCGAAATACAACGTAACCCTGTCAGCGTCTGACTGATTTGTGCCCAACGTCGGGGTTAAACCTACTGAAACGCGACAGGCCGCTGGTTCCACCGGGCAGGATCCGGCTGGAATGCACCATAAGTCTGCCAACGCCTGACAAGGTTGTGTCTAACGTCTGGGATGAACCTACTGAAACGCACCATAAGCCTGCCTACTTCTGACAGGGTGGTGTCGAACATCGGGGATGAACCTATTGAAACGGGACAGGCCTGCGGTCTTACCGGAAAGCGTTATGGTCAACGTTTGGGGTAAACCTACCGAAACGCGACAGGTTTCTCCTGGACGTAACCATAACCCTACCAGACGCAAACAGAAACCTATCAGACGCCAGATTTTTCTGGTTTAGTGGATCGCGGCAACCGCCAAGGCGATGGTGAGCGTATAAAATAGATTGGAAATATGTGTTCGAAAGAAAAGGGGAAGCGCCGGACGGCACTTCCCCTACTGCGGTCTTGGCAAAGACGCAACCTACGCTCGCGCCGTTTGTCTTACCAACGCGTGAACCCGTTGGCGACGATGCTCCAAGCACTCTCGCCCTTGATGTTGCGGGCGCGAACCCGGGCGTAGTAATCGCGCCGGTTTTCAAGCCCCGTCACGACGATGCCCTTGCTCCGCCTTACGCGGCGTATCTCGCCCCATACCGGCTGCCCATCGGCGTCGAGCTGGTCGGCGATGGTGTACTCATATTCGCTGGCCTCCTTCACCGCGGCCCAATCCAGTATCATCTCGCCCGGTATGCGCCCGTCACGGAACCTGATCCAGGCCACCGAACCCGGGCCCAGCAGTTCGCTGGGTAGTTCCACGGGGTGGAAGCCTGAGCTGAGCTGGATCGAGCTCACGCCCGTGAAGTTGTTGATGTACGTGGTAACGCGCCGCATCATCACGATGAGCGCCGCCTTGGACTCCTCCTTCTCCCGGTTCTGCTGGATGCTACCGCCCTTGGAAGTGATGCCCTGCTTGGTCAGGTAATCCTGCGCCGCGGTCTGGTAATCGGCGAGTGCCGGATCCAGGTCCGGGAAATTCGTGTTGGTCGCCAGTGCGTCCAAGGTACGCCTTGCCAACGTGGCCAGTTGCCCGTCGGTCAGGTGTTCGTAATTCGTCTTTAACTTTGGTCTTCTCATTTTCTTGTTGTGTTATTTTGTTTTGAATATGTTGTGTAGAGACGCTATGCATTGCGTCTCTACGGGGAAATCCACCTCGCGACGGCATGAATCGTGCGTACCGGCCGTCGCTTCCGGTGTACGCCTTGGCGTTCGGGGCCTGCGCGGACGGGGTGGTTCGGGTCTCCGATTCCAGACACCGCCCCGTCCGGCCCGGTGTTGCCCTCTACGGTGATGCAGTGCGTATCGCCCCAGCCGTCGACAAAGCCGCAATGGCCGATGCGCCGCAAATTGTTGTAATAGATGCCGAATACGTCGCCCGGACGCGGATCGCCAACGCGCCGGGCCATCGGAAACAATGCCGGACTCCAGGCATTGCGCGGTTCGGGATATCCCGCCTGGCCATGCGTCCAGGACACGAACGCCGCACACCAGGCATATCCCGGCTGGAAGCCGACATATTCCAAATATTCATCGATGCGCGGGTGGTCGTTCTTGTCAGTGGTTTCGTATACGCCGATTTCGGCGGTGTACACGGCTTGGAGGTGGTGGGTGTACACGGCTTGACCGTTCCGGCTGTGCCGGCTCCCTGGCAACCCGTTGCCGACCGTTTCCGGCAAACCCAAGCCGCTGCGCTTCCGGGGTTTGCTTTCGGAAACGTCTGGCTGCCGGTTGCCGCGGTATCCGTCAAGGCCTTCACCGCCAAACCGTGTATCCTGTGTAGTTTTTGGTGGGGTGATGGTTAGTAGACCGCAACCAAGCAGCAGACAAAAGCATAGACAAAACCGAAGAAAATAACCAGGTAAAACGTGATTTTCTGCCATGGGAACAAGGATTTGAAATTGTTTGAGAAATGATTTTTCT
>JBBCJB010000050.1:0-3181 GCA_037190485.1 Parapedobacter sp. | reverse complement strand
CGCCCCTCCTCGTGGTGGATGAGCTCCATGGTGCTCCCGCCAACGTATTCGATGCCGTCGACGTAGTCGCGCGTCTGCGTGCCCACCCCGTTCACGCTCCGCAGCTTCCTGCCCCGGCCGTCATAGACATAACTCACCGTCATGCCGTTGGCCGTGACGGCCTGCGGCAGGTTGAAGTAATTGTAGGTCGTGGCCGTGATGTTGTTGGTGTTGTGCGTGGCGTTGGTGTTCTGCCTGGTCTTCACGTTGCCGTTGGCATCGTAGGTGTACTGGGTCAGCCCGGGCAGCTGGTAGGGATCGCCCGCCACCGTCGTGGTGACCGAGTCGTGAACGGCCCGCAGGCGGTTGCCCCAGCTGGTTGTCCCCTCGATATAATCGTACCGCAGCCTGTCCACCAGCGCGCCCGCGGCATCGGTGCGCTGCAACGACCGGATGTTGCCGTTGCGGTCATAGGTCAGCGTCTCACCCCATAGTCACATCAGTTTGAATATTTGCCTATTTAGCGCTGAACATCCAGGATTTCCTTTGCTCCAAATGGGTAGCAATAAAATCGCTTTCGTAGTTTGAGCTTACTTGCCTCAATAGGCAAATCCATGTTGGGTACCAACAGGCTTGTCACAACAAATTGCTTACCGTCTTTGAGCCGGATGACGGAATAATTGTAAATGTCCCAGGGGAGCCAATGCGCTCTCCTTTCGGAGAAAGGGAACGATTTGCTGCGTTCAACACGCTCAATTTCATCGAATTTGAAGGCAAAAGTTCGCCCGCCTTCCAATTGCAAGGATAGCTGTTGTCCATCGGGTGTATAATAAAATCTCCTTCTTCTGTCCAACCGATAAAAACGCAAGTGCAAAATCAATTGGGGAATGAAGAAAATCAAAAAGGCGCAGGTACTCCAAATCACATAAAAATGTAATACTTCCGTGCCCTGGCGATACACAAAATAAAATGGTGCCAAGGAAAATACAACAAGAAAAACAAAAATACCCTTGAGATGATCAAAATGGTTTCTGAACGAGATATTATATGTATACATTATTTCTATTTTTCTACCTATTTGACCAACCTCCTATTAAGGTTCTGTAAAACTGATTAAATTGAAAACTCTAAGGGGCTGATTTCTTCTCACAATCGGCATCAATTTCATCTAACAATTGGAGTTCACCATGCGAAACCTTATAAACTTTTAAGCTATTTAATGCCTTTGATAGTGTGTCCGATTCTTTTGTAAGATGGAACACGTTAGAGTTATCTAAGAAAAAATATATCGTATCTATTTTGCCACTTTTCAAATCTTGAACAAGTATCGTGGGTGACGAATGATTGCTACTGTCAATAAATCGTCTTTTCACCACACCTGCTATTCGGCGATTCAGCATGCGTTCTTCATACTCACAATTTTGATTTTCGTGAGAAGGTATTAGAAAATACAATGAAACCATCATTGCAATAAAAATAAAAAAGTTTAGATAACCCTTACTCATAAGTCCTAATCGCTAACTCTCAAAATCTGCCGTTTACTGGATTAAAAAGTAACGGGAAAAAAACCGGGAAAGTTAGCGTCATCGTGCTGCTTCCGCCCCCTGTATATTTAATTCCTGTAGATGGGCCGAAACCAATAATTGTACTTGAAATACTCCCATCTCTATTAACCCCTTGACTTAATGAACCAGATACTGGTCCGAAACCTCCTCCATAAGTTCGGCCAAAACCACTCAAATCAAAATTATCTCCATAAGATTTACCTACCAAAAACTGAGCACTGGCAGAAGCATCCAAAAACAACATATTCTGAGGAACCCCAACAGTAATAAAACCTTGTCCAACTGAACCAGGACCTTTGCCAAATCCTCCCACCGATACCTGAAGGCCTTGTTTAAATAAACCAATACCTCCATTAATTGAAAAACCAAAACCTATTTTTGGAATTCTCGTCGGCTGATTTGGCGTATCGTTTTCATCATTTGAATTGCCATTTGACGCTTCGTCGTAATAATAATTACCCCCATTGGTTCCATCTTGCGAAACAACACCATTTATCTGTTTATTCATTTCACGTTTTACTTCTTCCACGGTTTTACTTTGTGGTTTGTCGTCTGGAAAGGTTTCAAGCGACATATCATCTAGGCTCAACATCTTAGACTTTATTAATTGCCTTTCCTTTTCTTCATCTATTTCCTGTTGCGTCGCTGGATGCCTCCCATCGGGATCGATGAACCTAATCGGGTTATTGAAGGTATAGTTATACGGGCTATGCCTGCGCATCTGCTCCGCCAACGGGTCCACCGCTCCCCACCTTCCAATGACCGGGTCATACAGCCTCGCGCCGTAACCGACCTCAGGGAGCTCATGAGCGCCTCAAAGAACGAACAGGAGGCGAATAATCCAGCTGCTTGAGCCTATCCTGCAGCTCCTTCCCGTTGTAAAGATACTGGTTTTTGATTTAGCTCGTTTGTCTTCAGCGGCAATCAAGCTATCCCGACTGCATCGGGATGGTTTCGGATTACCCGGACGGCTGAACGTACTTTCCACGTATTGCATCCCGAACGGGTAGTAGTCCGTCGTGAAATTGGGCGTGGTCACGCCGGTGCCCTGCCTGAAGCCCGTGCGGTTGTTGCCCAGGTGGTCGCGGATGAAGTAGTTGTATTCGTAGGTGCTGCCGCTCCGGACGATGCGCCCCTCCTCGTGGTGGATGAGCTCCATCGTGCTCCCGCCAACGTATTCGATGCCGTCGATGTAGTCCCGCGTCTGCGTGCCCACACCGTTCACGCTCCGCAGCTTCCTGCCCCGGCCGTCATAAACGTAACTTACCGTCGTGCCGTTGGCCGTGACGCTCTGCGGCAGGTTGAAGTAATTGTAGGTCGTGGCCGTGATGTTGTTGGTGTTGTGCGTGGCGTTGGTGTTCTGCCGGGTCTTCACGTTGCCGTTCGCATCGTAGGTGTACTGGGTCAGCCCGGGCAGCTGGTAGGGGTCACCCGCCACCGTCGTGGTGACCGAGTCGTGAACGGCACGCAGGCGGTTGCCCCAGCTGGTGGTACCGTCCAGGTAATCGTACCGAAGCCTGTCCACCAGCGCGCCCGCGGCATCGGTGCGCTGCAACGACCGGATGTTGCCGTTGCGGTCATAGGTCAGCGTCTCGCGCTGTAACCAAGTAGTTTGATTACTTACCTATTTGCGCTGT
>JBBCJB010000049.1:0-66554 GCA_037190485.1 Parapedobacter sp. | reverse complement strand
AAGCTCACCTGTTATCGTGTTGAAGCTGGCCCACGACGGTTTATTCGTGATGCTGAATGTCAGCACATCTCCCGCATCGATGTCACCCGCAGTCGGGACGAAGCTGTACACCGCATCCTGGTTTACTGCGGTACCAGGCGTGCCCGTAATCGTCGGTGCATCGTTCACGTTGATGACCGTCAGGTCAAATGCCGGCAAGCTCATACTCACCGTGCCGTCACTTACGCTGATCACGATGCCAGTGGTCACGCCCACATCGCCATTGCCCGGCGTGCCGGAAAGCTCACCTGTTGTCGTGTTGAAGCTGGCCCACGACGGTTTATTCGTGATGCTGAATGTCAGCACATCTCCCGCATCGATGTCACCCGCCGTAGGGACGAAGCTGTACGCATCGTCTTGGTCGATGGTTGTCGCGGGCGTGCCCGTAATGGTCGGCGCATCGTTGACCGGAATCACGGTCACCGTCGCTACGATGGCTAAATCGGCCGTATCCTCACCGCCGTTGGCCGTGCCGCCGTTGTCGGAAATTTCCGTTATCGTAACCACCCGGCTCAGGCTTCCCGGATTCCTGCTGGAATTCATGTAGGTTATTCCATCCACCATGGCCTGTGCGGCCGCTATGTCAAGGCCAGACAGGCTACCTACCGTCACGGTGACCACACTATTGATCACCGATACATCCACTGAAAGGCCATTGGTAGGCGTGGTCACCGCATTGCCGTCGCCAAGCCCTACATCACTGCCGTCGATGTGCAACACCTCTTCGTTTCCGTTACTAACGTTGGTCACTGTCAAGATCAGCCCACTCACCGCTTGACCGGCCTCCACTACGTCGACGACGGCGTCGCTGAATAGGTTAACCGCCCCACCTCCCTCGGTGAAAGTGGGGGACGCTCCCGTAGCCACCAGGCTGGGCGCATCATTTCGCGTATCGATGGTAACGGTCGCCGATTTTGTATCCGCTCCTCCGGAACCATCATCAAAGGTCCAATCAAGCGTAACGCTTGAGGCAGGGTCGGTGGACGTAGTCGAATACGTCAACCGTTGCAGCACGAGGACCGCATCCTGTCGAGTCGGTATCCCGCCATTGGCGTCGGTGAACGAAACGGTGAGCCGTCCCGCCACACCGGTATCGAAAGAAGCGATCGCCTGGCCAGCCTTGACCAACAAGCCTGACACCAGGCTTACCCCGGCACCATCCTCGAATCCAAAGACATCGGTGCCGTCCACCCCGCCATTGCGTGCCAACGTGAGCGTGGATCCGCTGTAGTTGCCAAGACCGCCGTTCAGGGCATCAAGTTCGTCATCCGTTACCGTGACATTGGCATCGATGACTACCGCCTCACCGCCTTCTATGTGGGTGTTGCCGCCATCCAGATCGGCCAGTTCCGGCGGACCGTTGCCTTCCACCGCGCCGATATCGACCGCAACGCCCAGGATACGTGGTTTTCCGGCTGCGTCGATTGGCAACGGCTCGGCCTTATTGCCATTGCCGTCAAGGTCAAAATCATCGGTCGGCAGTGCTGCATTGCTGCCCGCATCGATGAGCGCGCTTCCCGGCTGTGGGAAGTGGGTCTTTGCACCACCGCCGTTATCGCTGAGAACGCTCAATAGCAACGTCGCGATTCCCTGATCGTTGAGGCTGTTGTTGTCTGTTGCCAGCGTAACATTGGACCCGAAGAAACTGTTCGTGGCCACCTCAATGATACCGCTCACATCGGCTGCGATACCGCCTGTAGCCAGCGCAGCGCCACCGACCGCCGCCGTCGCATCCGCTCCGGCCGTATTGCCGGCCACCACGGTATTGGCAAAGTTGTCACTGCCTCCTTCGGCTGACACCCCGGCGCCGGCCTCCGTGGCGGAATTGCCCACGATGGTACTGTTGTAGACATAGGAGGTACCGCTGGTAATGCGGATACCGCCACCCAGCGCATTGTTGCCGGTAACCGCATTGCCGCTGATGGTGCTGTTGATGATATTCAATCCAAGTCCTCCGGCATATTGAATCCCTCCCCCGTGCGAGCCTGCACCTGTAGTTTTGTTATCGCTCAGCGTGCTGTTGATGAGATTAAGCTGGCCGTTGCTTCCCAATATACGCAGGCCAGCACCAAAGGTATTGGTGGTATTGCCGCTGACTGTACTGTTGATTAGGGTCAGAACAGCACCATTGCCGTAAACGCCAGCGCCTCCCAAATCCGTTTCGGTATTGCCGGTGATGTTTGAGTAACGCAGCGTAACGCCGGCGTTCTGGCTGAGGTAGATACCCGCGCCTCCGAAGGCAACCGAACCCTGGGTCAGTGTCAGTCCGATCAGTTCGGCATTGCTGGCATTGCTGCCAAGTTGCATCACCCTGCTGGCGTTGTTGGCAGAAATGGTGATATCGGCTGTACCATCATTATCCAGATCACCGTTAATCGTGAGGTTGCCAACCGTTATGTTAAGCTGTTTGCCATTTAGGGTAATCGTGCCGCCCTGATTACCTGGGACATTGGCTTCCAAATCAAAAGTAATGGTGTCGCCATTACGTGCCCAGGCCAGTGCTTCACGTAAACTCAGGCCAGCACCGTCGGCCATATCTTCTGCCAGACTGACACCGATGCTTGCATCATCGCCGGTATCGAGCGGCGTTGTCACCAGCAGGGTCAGCGGCATCGTCCTGATCGCGAATTCATTTGAAGCCGTGGTGCCTATGCCCCTGTTTCCAGAGGCATTCACCACCCCGGTATTGTCCAGCACGATGACGTTAATTGGCACGTGCAGCGCCGGTGTTGGTGTAAAGGTAGCCGTCCAGGTGATGCCGCCATTCAACGAGCTTACAGCGCTCAATGTGCCGTTTGACAACGTCAGGTCTTGGTTGCTGAAACCCGTAACGGCTTTGTTGAAGGTAAAGGTCACCAGTGATGTCTCACCTTCGAGCAGCTCCGTATCGGTCACGACGATGGTCGCCTCCGGGCGCACCGTGTCCATGATATAGTTGCCAGATTCCGTTGTGCCTGTACCGGCGTTACCGGCGATATCGGTTACCCCGCTGACGGCCATGGAAATCACATTGGTCAACGCGGTCGTATTGGCCGAAGGCGTAAAGGTTGCCGTCCAGGTGATGCCATCATCGCTGCTGCTTACCGGGCTCAGCGTCCCGTTGGCTATGGTCAGGTCATCATTGGCGAAGCCCACCACGGCCTCGCTGAACGTGAAGGTCACCAAGGATGTCTCGCCGGCAACCAGGGTAACGTCTTCCAGCCCGATGGAGACAGTGGGCTCCGTTGTATCAACCTGTATATTCAGCGCTTCCGAAGTGGCGCTTTCGTTACCTGCCGCATCAGTGGCCGTCACCGTCAAGCTATGCGCCCCTTCGCTGAGTATGCCGGTGGTAAAACTCCAATCACCACTGCCATCGGTAATAGTTAAACCCAATGCCCCGTCACGACTGGAGGTAATCTGCACGGTGGCATTGGCTTCTGCGGTGCCGGTAATTGTGGGCGTTGTGACATTCGTGATGCCATCGCTGTTGCTGCTACCCGAATCAGAGCCTGCATTTAAAACAGGGCGCGACGGTGCTGCTGGCGCATCGCGGTCAACACCATGGACTGCGCCAGCGGTATAAGCAGGTACATAACCATTGGTGTTATTGCCGTTGCCACTGCCATCGGTAATGTCGGTGTTGGCTTTCAGATCCAGGCGTAAAGTTCCGGTACCGCTAATACCATTTACGGCGACAGTGAGGCTATTGCCTTGTATAGCAGTAACGCTGGCAATACTGCCTGATGCGGTGCCACTGGTTGACGTCAGGGTAAAATCATCAATCGAAACATTATATGCAGGCTCATTGAAGGTCACTGTAAATTGAATGGCTGCCGCGTTTGCGGCCGGGGCGCCACTCACAGCAATTGCCGTTACTTCCGGTGGCAGGTCGGCCACCGTAAATCTCCAGGTCGTGTTGTTATTAATCCCCGCATAGAACAAACCCGCCATATCCCTGATGGCGCTGTTAGCTACCATGATGTAATAACTGGTGCCTACATCCAGATCTGCACTCGGGTCAATGGTCAGTTGGTTGTTAGTTACGCTTAACTGCCCGCCATGCGAGCCGGCATCAATCGTAACAACAGGCATGGCACCCGTCTTGTAAATGATGATATGGCCTGAGCCCAGGCTAATGTTCTCGCTGAAGGTCATCACAAAATTGGCACCAGGAGACACCGTCAGCGAGTTATGCATCGGGCTCAGGCTTTGCACGGTCGGGGCAGTGGTGTCGATGATCAGGGTCTGGCTGCCGGCCGACGAGACATTGCCAGCGGCATCGGTGGCCGTAACGGATACCGGGTTGGCGCCGTTTAAATCCAGGGCCAGGCTGCCGCCCACCGGCGTGGCGGTGGCCAGATCGAGGTTCCAGGTACCGCCGCTGGCGACGGTGGTATAGGTGGCACCACCAATGACCACGGTCACGGTGCTGCCGGTTTCAGCCGTACCGCTTAATACAGGTGTCGGCACCTTGGTCAGGGCTGGCGAGGTGATGACCGGCGCTGTCGGGGCTGTGGTATCGATAACCAGGGTCTGGGTGCCAGCCGACGAGACGTTACCCGCCGCATCGGTGCTGGAGGACAAGAGCGGGTTGGCACCGTTGATGTTTAGTATAAGGCTGCCGACCACAGGCGTGGCGGTGGACAGATCGAGGTTCCAGGCACCGCCGATGGCAACGGTGGTATAGGTGGCACCGCCAATGGTCACCGTCACCGTGCTGCCGGTTTCAGCCGTGCCGCTTAGTACAGGTGTCGGCACCTTGGTCAGGGCTGGCGAGGTGATGACCGGCGCTAACGGGGCAGTGGTGTCGATAACCAGGGTCTGGCTGCCGGCCAACGAAACATTGCCAGCGGCATCGGTGGCCGTAACGGATACCGGGTTGGCGCCGTTTAAATCCAGGGCCAGGCTGCCGCCCACCGGCGTGGCGGTGGCCAGATCGAGGTTCCAGACACCGCCGCTGGCGACTTCGGTGTAGGTAGCACCGCCAATGGTCACGGTCACGGTGCTGCCGGTTTCAGCCGTGCCGCTTAGTACAGGTGCTGCCACGTTGGTCAGGGCTCCGGAGGTCACGGTTGGCGCATCGGGCGCGATACCGTCGATCACGATGTCCTTAATTCCTCCCAAGGAGCCGGCCCCACCGGGAGCCGGCAGTGTCAAACTGGCAGCGGCACCCGACCCATTCTGGATGGCCCCGCCGTTCAGCGCCAGGGCCGATGCCGAAGCATAATCCAGGTCGGCCGCTTCATCCCCCGCCTGCACGGTATAATCAAACATCAGTGTATTGGTCACGCTGCCGGTATAAACCGCTGACCGATCGGTGGTGCCCGTTTCCAATAACAGCGTGGGCGTACCCGACACGGTCACCACCTGGTCAAACGTGACGCGGATGGTCAGCACATCACCGATTTTGTATGTTCCGTCGGGATGGTCACTGGAAACCCCCGTCACCTTGGGAATAGCGACCGTGATGGCCACCGTTTCGGTGTCTGATTGTGCTCCGCCATCACCCGTATTCCCGTTATCATCGATGCGAATGGTCAAAGGTACCGTCCCAAGTTGCCCCGGCACATTCCTAAAGCGGACGTTGCCTTGATCAAGATACTGGTTGATATCAGCTAAGGTACCCTTAAGCACTAGCGTGTGGGATTCCGTAAGCGTCAGTGCAATTCCGCCTATAATAACCGGTTGCAATTCTCCATAACCAGCGGGTATCGAAAACGTCGCTTCCACGATTCCGTTTCCGGCATCCGCATCCTGGAAGGAAATGCCCGTGAGGGGTTCAAAATGGTTCTCGGTAACGTAGATGGTGCCGGGCGCGTCGATGGTCGGGGCTGTGTTCACCGCGGTGACCGACACGGCCTTGGTCGCAGGGCTACTCGGATCTATTCCGTCGTGGATCACGAAGGTGATTGTCCGATCGGACTGAATCGGGTTGCTGGAGCTGTTGGCATAGGTGACATTGCGCAAGGCCGTTTGCCATTGGGCTGTATTGGCCGTGCCCCCTGGGGAGCTGAGCGTGAGCACGCCCGTATTGGAATCATAGCTTCCTGTGATGTTGTCCATTCCGTTAGCGGGTTCTAACGCCAGCAGGTCTTCACCCGGTTGGAAATTCCCTGTAATGCTGACTGTCGCCAAGGCGAAGGTCATGTTGTCGGGATCGGTCACCGTAATGCCGGGATCAATTTTTACCCCATTGGGGTCGCCGTCGGAAGGCTCGATGAAATCGGTCGTACCCCCGCTGGTATTGATCACTGGCGGATCGTTGTCAATTTTCTGTATCGTAACCATCACCGCTGCCCCTTGGTTGCCAGAGGCGTCCGTGAGGGTCACCAAGAGCGTGATGTCGCCAACGTCTAGGCCACTGAGGTCGAGGCCTGTTACTTGTTGGTCGGCGCTCACGATGGTACCCGATCCGCTGACCGCAGGCCCGCCGCCACTGCTCGTAAAGGAGTAGTGGAAAGTCGTACCTACTTCGGCACCGGAAAAGGTGAAGCTGACCTGATCGTCATTGATGGTGGTAATGGGATGCTGATCGATGCTTACGGAATAGCCCATCGGCGCCGAGAAGTCGAGGCACCAGTTGAAGTTGTCGACGTTGACGTAGACGAAACTACCGCCCAGGGAGATTACCAGCTCATCGATCGGGACATCCGAGAAGTCTTGGCCTCCTTGGGCGGAGAAGTCGATATGGGTATAACCCGAATTGTTGGCCGCGACGGTATTGAACCCGCTTGATTTTATAAATGAGTAAACGGTCGTGCCTGCCCTGCGCCCGATAAAGGAGGCGGTTCCGTTGTTTGTCGGGCTTTCACCGCCAGGCATCGACGACACGTAGATGTACAAATCGGATACCGAGATCTGCCCTTCGTTTAATTTCGCGACGAAAGGCCCTTGGCCGGTGCCTAGCAGGTTAAATGCGCTGCCGCCCCATCCGGTGGGCGGAGTTTGCCGCGCCACGGCCCAGTTTCCGGAAATGGTAAACGTTTTTCCATTCCCCGAAAACGTGTTTGCTCCCTGGGATTCGCCCTGATCAAAAGTCTCGGTAAAACACGAACCCACGTAGTGCACCTGCCCGCTGGTAAAGGGGCTGGTGCCCGTGGCGCCGTCTTCGTTTTCGATATCGGTGTTGGCTCCCAAGTTGAGCCGCAGCGTTCCTTCGCCGGTGATGTTGCTTACCGTCACCGTGTAGGTCGTCGATCCGTTTGCGCCGGAGAGGTCGGCGGCGATCGCGGAAGCCGTACCCTCGGAAAGGACATCAAAATCGGATAGTTCTACATTATACGCCGCCTTTGAGAAGGTGACGGTATAATCTACCGTGGTGGCTGTACTGGCGGGATTTCCCGTCAGCGTGATGCTCAGCACCTGGGCCGGATCGTCATCCCCAATGGACACCGGCGGGCCGTAGGAAAAATGGTCGAGGTAGAAATTGATGTCGTCCGCTTCGATGTGGATTTCATCCACGTCGAAGAAAGCCGGGTTGGCCGAGAAGTCCAGCGGCTGGATGGTATTTCGGGCAAAGCTGGCCGGAGCGGCACCCGTTTCTATGCCGCCCTTGTACCCCGTAATCGTCCCTGATTCATCGGCGTACCCCGCATCCCGCAGGTAGATGCCCCTGAATTGGAAGGCCGTACCGTCACTTTTCTTGATAGTCCAACGCTTTATTGCGCCAAGGTCCGGATTATTGTCATAGAGACATCCCGTGCCTATGTAGCCCTCGTTGGTTTTGCCGACAATATGTCTCCCATTGCCCGGATCATTGATGGAAAAGACGAATCCGCCCTCGCTATAAGAAAGCGCGTATCCCCCTTCATCGACACCGTCGAACGCAATGGTGGTCTGCGCCAAACATGAAAGGGTAAACAGGGTCGACAACCCGATGGCGAGGGCAATACAGCGGCATTTTTTCATGGCGATTTACGATATTCCTAAAGCTATTCAAAAGCCCTACGTACGTGACGGCCATTCGCCCTCGAGCGAAATGATGTAATTCATCGTGATATACGGTTGTCTGTTTTCATGCGGCAGGTTCCCCCCGCTAGGTTGAATCGTGTGCGGATGCAGGGTCGTATCCGGATTTGCCTTTATATACGAATTCCCCCCAACGGTGGTTCCCCTTTCTATGGTCACTTGCGCATTGGCAAGCAGTGCCTCCGTCGGGCTGCTGGTCGCACCGTTGCTCGTACTCGCCATTACGACATGGCTGTGGGCTGGCAACTCCATCGTGTTCAGGGTCACTTGCTCCTTTCCACCCTGTTCACCGAGCGCATAAAAATGCATTCCCGGCGCCTGCCCCATGCCAACGACACATCTTCCGCGTAAGTCAGGGACGGCAAACGTCGTCTTCCCATCCCCGCCATACGTGGTGCCCAACAGCGAGAACAACGATTGGTTTTGCAAAACCGAAAGCAGTTGGCCGTTACACAACGCCCATCCCCGAGGCGCAAAATTGAAGGGGACCAGTAGGATTTGTCCAATAAATTGTTCCATGGTTCATCGATTTTATGTGGGTCCCAAGGTACGCTATGGAGCCTTCACTTTCCAACCGAACCGCGTGGACAACGCGTGGACAACTGCATGCCGCCGGTGCTAGCTATCCGTTTCCAACCTCTTTTTCAAGCGGTAACGGGCCTTCCGGACAGACTCGGGAGAGATGCCCAGCACGGCCGCCATCTGTTTGGTATCCACGCCCAGTTGGGTCAGCGCGTAGATGCGTTCTTCGGCTTCAGTGATGTTCGGATTGGCGGCCTTCAACCGATCGAGCGACGCATCGAACAGGGCGTTGAATTTCCGCCTGAAGTCGTGCCAATCCCGGTTGGTCAGCAACCGCACTTCGCTGAGCTTTGAAACGGTCCGATCGAATACTTCCGGAGATGTGTCAAGCTGGTGACGCAGCTGTTCCACTTCCGATTCCAGCTGCTCCATCAGCGCATTTTTTTCCTCCAGCATTTCCAACTGCAGGCCCAATTCGGCCTTCGCTTGCCGGAACGCCCCTTCCGCGCGCTCCTTTTCAGCGAGCAACCGTGCCTCGTTCAATGCCGCTACGGCACGCTGGCGAGCCGCCTTGGATCGGTGCAGGTGAACCCATAGCGCCAGGATGACGACCACGGACGCCATGACGCATACCGCGAGCAACCAACGTGTGGACGCGATGCGTCGGCGCTCCCTTTCCAAAGCGATTTCCGACACATGCCTTACGATTTCAAGGCGTTCTTCGGCAAGTTCGGCTACCATGGCGTTGTAACGGCCGTCCAGCACCGTAGCGACCGTCGTCAGGCTGTCGAGATATCGGTATGCCTCCCGGAAATTTCCCAGTCGCGCCTGATACCGATGCAAAACACCATAATACTTCCGCAAGAATTTTTCGCCGCGTTGCTGGCGGGCAAATCGGTTGTTTGCCGTTTCCTCCGCTTGGATGCGTTCACTTTCACGTAGGTAAAACCGCACGCTGTCGGTGTCGCCGAGCGAAAGCCAAACGTCAGCGATGGCGAGTGCGGCGTTCCTGGCCATTTCGGGAAACTCCTGATTATGGCGGTTGTGCGAATAATCGAGGTGCAACAGCGGCAGGCCGCGCATCGGTTGCCCGCGCTTCACGTAGTTTGCCCCTAGGTTGCCCGAAGCGAGTGCAATCCACGTAGAATCCCGGTAAAACGTCGCACGATCGATCGTTTTCTTGAAAAAATACGCTGCGCTATCCGGCATATCCAACTGTTCGAAACACAGTGCCAGCGTATTGTATCGCTGCAGGTCCAGGTTTTGGCTGTATGCCCGGAACTTCAGCGACTCGTTCATCAGGTCCCTTACCTTTTCATAATCCCGGAAATAATAATAATTCAATGCCAGGTCGTGGAGGTATTTGCCAATCTCCGGCACATGCGCGAAGCCGACCTCCCTGAACAGCTGTTGCGATTGCAAGGCGTAGGCAAACGCTTCTTTGTGATTGCCCAGCACAAAGTTTTCCTGCCCGATATAATGCAGGCATACGGCATGGAAGCGCCTATCGTTTGCCTGATCGTACCGCATCGCTGCCCGTTGGTACACCGCGATGCGCGACTGGCCGTCGGGTTCGCGGTAAACCGGGCTTACCGCTGCCAGGAACCTGACGAACCCGCGAAGGCTATCGTCATGGAGCCTGATCGCTTCGCGCTCCAGGGTTGCCAGCCAAGCATCCATCCGGGCTACGGATGACCGTAAGGACAACGCCGTGTCGATCGTTGTTGCCAGTCCAATCACCCGCTCGGCGGACGAAATGGAATCGAAGTCCGGTAGGAACACGAGCCGCTCCGCTCGCGCCGATAAGCCGGAAACGACACATCCGATTATGATCAATAGGGCCTTGTACACCGTGTAGACGCGAATGCTGGTTACGAACGCCAAACTTAGCTAAAGTCGCCTCGAAATGCAAGCGGTAAAAAAAATGAGGGCCATCAACGCCGCGCCAGCACACCGCGGATCTCGCCGATCACCAGTTCCCGATCGCGGATCTGCGGCACGTGCCCGCTGTTCAGCGCCTCGACGAAGCGGCTGTTGGAAGAAAGCTGCAGCAAGTCGGTTTGCGAATCATCCACCAGCTTCCGGTATTCGGCCCGCACAGCGAGGCTTTTGATCGCCGCGTACCGGTTTTCGGCGGTTCCCTTGATCACGGTCAGCGGGATGGCGCCGAAGTCGCCGTAGCGCCCCGCATCCTGGAAGTTCAGGTCTTCATTGGCCAACTCTTCCAGCGCCTTCTCCCAAGACCGGTAAAAGAACCCCTTTTCCAACGCGTGCAAGGGATGACTCCTCGGGATGTCGGGCGAGAGCGGCACGAACGAAAACAACGCGCGATAGACCCCGGTGTTGACGGCCGTCGCGATCAACCAGCGCGGGGGAACGGCCAGCGCACGGCGCAGTCCGGGCGAAGCCTTCGCCTGCTGCTGCGGGTGCGCCGCTTCGATGAACACGATCCCGGCGATGTCCGCTGCATGCCGGTCGATGAACGGCCGCAGGTAGCTGCCCGCCATGGAGTGCCCCACCAGGATGTAGGGTTTCGGGCAACCGGTCTTTTCCAGCAGTTGCGTCAGCTCCTCGGTCGCCTGGTCGTTGGTGATCGGCCTGCCCGTCGCTTCACTGAATAGGAGTCCGTTTCGGTCGTAGGCAATCGTCACCGCGTCTTTGGCGATGCGGTCCTGGATTTCCTGCCAAATGGCATGGCTGCTGCCCATCCCCGATTGGAAGACCACCGTGATAGCGCCTTGCCCTTTTTTCACGTAGTGCAGCGGCTTGCCGTCGATCTCCACGAACGTCTTGCCGACGAAGGCCCGTCGCTCCAGCCGCCACCGCGAAAAGCGCTCATACCCGATCCCCGCGGCCAGCGCCGAAACCAGGAGGACCGCAAGCCATTTCAAAACCAGGATTACCAAGGCGCTCATGCTTCGTCGCGAATTTACAAAATCCATTACACCGGTAAAACTAAGGCAACCGCGACGAGCCGTCAACCGCCGAGGCGCAATACTTCCTATTTCATAACAATTACGTCCAAATCCATAACAGGCCCCAGGCTGCATCAGCTATTTTTGCGCCGTGACCGCGATCGCTGTGTACCTGTTCGTTGTCGGCGCACTGGCCGGCTACCGCACCTCCAAATACTGGCCCGTCGGCCTCAAGGCCCTGCCGTGGCTCCGTGGGCGCTGGTGGTGCTGGGGCACCACGCTGCTCGCCACCGCCTTGTTGGTGGCCGGCTACGGGTGGACGGTCGGCTTGCTCGCGGCTTCGATCGCCTACCTCACCGCGCTTTCGGGTGTCATCTTTTTCGCCAATTGCCGTCCGCGCATCCGGTTGTTTGCGGTGGTACTCTTCCATACGCTCTGCATCGCCGGGCTATTCCTCCGTTGAAACACATGCCAGCCAATCCGAAATACCTCAGTACACCCGGCCAGCGCATCCTGAAAACCAGCGCAGGCCTATTGGGCGGCTTCGCGCTTTCCACCACCGTGCACCTCGCCTTGGCCGTGATTCCGGGCATCGGGCTCAACCTGCTCGTTTCGGGCACATTTTCCGGATTCCTGCTCTGGGCCGTGCTCATGGTGTTGGCCTTCCTGGCACGCAACGGCTGGATGATCTGGGCGATCTACCTGGCGTTATCGCTGCTGCTCGGTTCGTTAGCCTACGTTGGAGGGGCCTCGTCATGAAAGGACTCAATCCGCGGGCGTACAACATCCTGTTCCATACGCATACGGTGACGGGCATCGTCATCAGTGCGGTGCTGTTCGTCATCTTCTTCGCGGGTGCGGTTTCGCTCTACAAACAGGAAATCTACCAATGGGAAGATCCGCAAGCGCGCATACCCCTGGTCAAGGACATCGATTACGAGCGGCTCATCCAACGACTGGACTCGCTTCGGCCCGGGGTGGCCCAAGCGGATGAAGTCCGCGTGCGGATGCCTGCCGAAACCCGTCCGGTCTATACCGTGTATGCACCGCTCGAGGACTCGACGGGCACGCACTACCGCACGTTCCTGTACAATCCGGTTACCGATACCGTGACGGATCCCGCCGAAGGCGACGGATCGACCACGGGCGAGACCCTCTACCGGTTGCATTTCCTGGACCAGGTGCCGTGGTACGTGGGGCGGTACATCGCCGGGTTCGTATCGCTTTTCTTCGCCTTCGCGGTCATCACGGGCCTGCTCATCCATTGGAAGAACATCGTGGCCAAGTTCTACGCGTTCTCGTTCAAGCAGGCCGCCAAACAGTTCCATACCAATGCCCATACCGTGTTCGGGATCATCGGCCTGCCCTTCCAGCTCATGTATGCCATCACCGGCGCGTTCTACATGCTCAGCGTGTTCATCCTGGCACCCGCCGTGCTGGTCGTGTTCAAGGGCGATCAGGATCGGCTCATCACGCTGATCTACCCGCCCGAAGCGTTCCACGCCCATGGCGAAGAAGCGGCGGCTGCCAGCCATATGCCCATCCAAGACGGCGTACGGCGCATCCGTACGGATTATCCGGGATACGACATCGCGTACCTGGAAATCATCAACCCGGGCAAGATCGGGGCGGCGCTCGGTGCCGACCTGGTGGACCGACAGGCCTATAACGGCAATGGCACGGTGGTGCTCGACCTGCAATCCGGTGCGTACAAACTGGAGATCGCGCCCGGCGGACGCACCTACCTGCAGTCGGTCTTGCAGGGCATCGCCAATATCCATTTCGCCGATTTCGGCGGGTGGCTGGTCAAGGCCCTCTATTTCATCCTGTCCATCTTCACGTGCTTTGTCATCATCAGCGGCGTGCTCATCTGGCGAGAAGCACGCAACAAACCCACTTACACGGAGCGGCAGCGGCGTTTCCACCACCGGGTCACGATGGGCTACCTCGCCGTCTGCTTCGGCCTCTTCCCAGCCACCGCCCTCCTATTCGTGGCCGAACAGCTGGTTGCCCCCGGCCCGGGCCATGCCCACACCGTCAATAACCTGTTTTTCTGGGGATGGCTGGGGTTCGCGCTCCTGGGGTATTTCAGCAAGACCGTGCCGCGCGTCACGCACCGCAACCTGCTCGTCGGCGGCGTACTCGCGTGCGGTGTCCCCGTGGCCAACGGCATCGCCACCGGCGACTGGCTGTGGCGTTCGGCCGGCGTGCTTCCTTACGTGTGCCTGACCGATGCCGTGTGGTTGCTCACCGGGCTGCTGGCGCTCGCAATTTACCGGGCGGGTAGCCAAACGTCTTCTTGAACGCCGCGCTGAAATTGGAGGTGCTCTGGTAGCCCACCAGCATGCCGATTTCCTGCACGGACAGCCGGGTATCCAACAGGCAGCGCTTGGCTTGGTGCATCCGGATGTCTTGCAGATAGCCGAATACCGTATTCCCGAACACCGCCTTGAAGCCCATCTTGAGCTTCGTCTGGTTGATCCCCACTTCCCGCGCCAACTGGTGGATCGTCAAGGGCTGCTCCACGTTTTGGCGGATCAGCTCGGCAGCCACGTGGATGCGTTCCTGGTCGGCAGGCGTCAATGGATACGCGTCCCTCCTATTCTCCGCGCTTTCATACAGCAGCGCGATCAATTCGTAGGCCTTCGATTCGAGGAATATGCGGCGGGTCAGCCCTTCGAACGCACAGCCCCTGATGTCCTGGATCACGTTATGGATCGCCGGGGTGATGCCGATGTGATGCGCCGAGAGCTTACAACTCTCGTCGCGGTGCATGCGGGCGAGGAAGCCGTCCAGCATGTTGGATTCACCGGCATACCGATCCAGCAACGTCGCCGGCAAATGGATATCGAACGTATGGTAAACCACGTCCTTGCGAAACAGGATATTGGCCTCGTTTTCATCCGCCGATAGAAAAGCGATGTTGGCCGATTGCGCCGGCGTGACATTGGCCACCTTGGCCTTGTCCTGGAAATGGATATCGGCATCCGAGAGGTTGATCTGGATCTCCAGCAAGCCTGTCTCGCCTTTCCCGGCAATGGTGACCTCGTCATGCATGCGGTAGGTTCCCTCCACGATGGCCAGCCTTTCGCTCAACGCCTGTCCCTTGAATCGGATGTCGCCCTTGGGCGTCTGGTAATCGAACCGGCTGATCGCATCCTGGTCGGCAAGCGGCTGGTTTCCCGCCGGCTTCGCGATGAAATCCGAAAAGTCGGCCCCTATGATCCTGTACGCCATGATACTTCTGATTTCATAATAAATACTTCCACATTCATAACCCGGCCCAGGGCCGCCTTGCTACCTTTGCGTCCACAAAGGTAATTTATAATCAGTATAAATAGAAACAAATTTGGCGCACGTTAACCGCATCATCCAGCATATCGTCTGTTTGCTCCTGCCCATCGCTTCCGTATCGAACCTGTCTGCACAACCCGGCACGCCCGTTACCGATACCGCCCAGGCCCGGAAAGACACGCTGATGCTCGAAGATGTCACGGTTTATGGCTACACGGATGTGAAGTTGGCCAACCGGCAGGCCTATCACGTAACCGCCATCGATGCAACCAAACTGCACAACAGCACATTGGATATCGCGCACGTGCTGGATCGCGTGCCGGGGGCGCATTTGCGCGAAACGGGCGGCGTGGGCTCCGACTTCGATTTTTCGATCGGCGGCTTCTCCGGCAAGCGGATCAAGTTTTTCCTCGATGGGGTTCCGATGGACGGCTTCGGTTCGGCGTTCCAGATCAACAACATCCCCGTGAACATCGCGGAGCGCGTGGAAGTCTATAAGGGCGTCGTGCCCATCTGGTTGGGGAGCGACGCATTGGGCGGCGCGGTGAATATCATCACCAACAGGAACATGCGGAATTTCGTGGACGCCTCGTATGCCTACGGCTCGTTCAATACGCATCGTTCTTACGTGAATGCCGGCTACACGTCGCCCACCGGTTTTGCCGTTCGGCTGAATGCCTTCCAGAACTATTCGGACAATGACTATCGGGTAACGCTGGATGCTGCCGACATCCACACCGGGCGGTATGTCAGGGACACGACGCTGCGCCGCTTCCACGACAACTATCGCAACGAGACGGTCATCGCGCAAACGGGATTCGTGGATCGGTCCTGGACGGATGAATTGTTGCTCGGCATCACGCTGGGGCAGTATTACAAGGAAATCCAGACGGGCGCCACGCAGGATGTCGTCTTCGGGGCCTGGCATGAGCGCGGTTCGATCGTTTTGCCTACGCTGAAATACCGGAAAAAGGGATTTGCCACCGAAAAGCTGGACGTGACCGTGCATGCCAATTACAACCTGGGCAAGATTGGCAACGTGGATACGACGCATGCCCGTTTCGGGTGGTTGGGCGACACGATCGTGTACCGGGGCAAGGGGGGCGAGTACCTTTACAGCCATTATAAATACCGCAATCATGATGCGAACGTGAACGCTTCGCTGGTTTATCGCATCCATGCGCGGCACAGCCTGGCACTGAACAATAGCTTTTCACGGTTCAACCGGAAAGGCGAAAACCTGGCAAACCCGTTGCAGATCGACAACATCCCCCAGGTGAACGCCAAAAACATCCTGGGCCTGAGTTATCAGTATACGCTGCCCGACAAGTGGGACGTGACCGTATTCGGTAAGTACTACGCGCAAAAAGGGCACACGGAGTTGGTCGATATCGATTACGGGCGCGACCCAGACACCCTGTTTATCCCCAAGCAGGTCGGCCGGCATGCATTCGCGTACGGATCGGCCCTATCCCATTTCCTTGCACCGCTGTTACAGCTCAGGGCCTCCTACGAACACGCCATGCGCCTGCCCGATCACGAGGAGCTTTTCGGGGATGTGGTGTATCGCGAAGGCAACTGGGGCCTTCGGCCCGAAACCAGCGAGAACATCAATGTCGGCCTCAATTATACGGTGCCCCTCCGCGCGCACCGGTTCTACATCGGCGCGGTCGGGACCTATAAAAATGCCGACGACTACCTATACGACACGTTCAACGCCTTGGAGAACAAGATCATGACGCAAAACCTGGTCAAGGTGCGCTCGGTAGGACTGGAAACCGAACTACGCTATTCCTACGCACGCCTGTTTACGGTCGGCGCCAGCCTGACCTACCAAGACATCCGCGATAAGCATCCGCACCGTACCGACATCGTGGCCGAGCAACCGTTGCCCAACCCCACCCATGACGAACGGATACCCAATATCCCTTACCTATACGGCAATGCCGACGCGCTATTGCTCTTGGATGATGTCTTCGAAGCGTACGATCGGCTGAGCGTCGGCTACACCATGCGCTACGTCCATGAATTTTACCTGTATTGGGCCATCGACGGCGCACCGGAGACCAAACGGATGATCCCGGAACAGTTGGCCCACGACGTAAACGTGGTCTACACGCTGAAAGACGGGCGGTACAACATCGGGATGGAGTGCCGGAACATCATGGACCACCGGTTGTACGACAATTTCAGCCTGCAGAAGCCGGGCCGTTCGTTTACCTTGAAATTGAGATATTTTTTTAACAAGTAACACAACAAATGGATATGAATCACAACAGACTATTGATTGGCTTAAGCTGCATCCTGCTGATTGCCGGGGCGTGCAGCAAGGATCCCGCAAACACGCCGGAACCGACAGACCCCGACCCGGAAGCGCGCGATATTTACATCATCTCCGGCAGGCGTGCGGCCAACGGAACAGATATACTTTATACCGCACCCTCACTTGACGAAGGCGCGCTGGTTACCCGTGCCCAAGGCATCGAGCAAAGCGGCGAACGGAACTACGTGACGAACGGGTCAACACTGCTTAGCCTGAAGTTCGGCGGCGGCGGCGCCGGTTCGGTGACCGCCTACAGGGCAAACGCCAACAACGCGCTTGAAAAACTCACCGATTTCCAAACGGAGACCATGACCGTACGTGGGAGCGTGGGCGACGAGGTCCTGCTGATGAAACAAGCCTGGCAGCCCGCGGAGACCTTTTCGCAATGGTATCGTTTCGATGTGAAATCGATGCAGATCGTGGGCCAGGGCGAATTCAATTCGGTGGAGCTCGGCGGCGCGGCAAAGAACGAGAAAGTTTTCTTCAACAGCTTCGATAAGGTGGGCGACTACGTCTTCGCGCCTTACTGGAGCGTCCATAGCGGGCAGACATTCGCTACATCATACCTGGACAGCGCCTACGTAGCCGTTTACGAGTATCCGTCCATGAGGTTGAACAAGATCATCCGTGACGGCCGGACAGGATCCATCGGGAATTATTTCGCCAGTGGTGCCGACCTGGACGAACAAGGTGATTTTTACGTGATTGGAACCAAGGCGCAGTTCAGGAACAACACGACCCTGGATAGGACGAGCGAGACACCTGCCGGTATCCTGCGGATCAACAAAGGCACCACCGAGTTTGACAAGGCTTTCTTTTTCAACATCGGGGAAAAGATCGGTGAAAACGAAATCGTAGGCAGGAAACTCTATCTGGGCAAAGGCAGTTTCTTGCTGACGATCGGCGTGCCTATCGGGGAACCTTTCCCCGGCCTGAAGGTTCCGAACCCTTACGCATCAACCGCCTCCATCTATGCGTTCAGGCCCAAATTTGCCGTCGTCAATGTCTATGACGGCTCATTCAAGTGGGTTACGGGCGTGCCCGAGCCCGCGGCGATACAATATTGCTCGGAATACAGCGACAATTATTCACCGTTGGACGGCACGGGTTACATGGCCATTACGTATACGGAAGACGGCGCGGTCGAATCGGCCGTATATAAATTCGACGCGGCCACCGCTACCGCCACGAGGGGACTCACCACACCGATTTTCATCACGCACATTTCGAAGCTCGCGGTATCGGAATAACGCGTTGCAAACGCATCCACGATGGCCATCCGGAAGCGTTATCCGGATGGCCATGCCATTCATTACATTTACTTAACAATATTCGAGTATGAAAGAAAATTTCGAATCGTTGCCATACCTACTTACCCAGCTGCATTACCTACCTTGCCTTACCGCATAGGCCTCGGCGGCGTTGCCATATCACAATAGCCGCCTGCCGTACGACAATAGTCCATTGCCATACGTCGATCGGCCATTGACGTATGCGTCTAGTCTATTGCAGTACGCAGGCAGCCAACAACATACGACAATGGCCGAACAGCATACCACATCGGCCTCGCAGCATAGGACAACGGGCTAAGTACGTATGGCAACGACCCATTGCCAGATGCGTTTACCCCGAAGGTATACCTCACCAGCGCCATGCCGTGTGCGTTGACGTTGCAGGCGGATGGCGATCGGCTAACCGCATATGCGGCTGGCGCTTTGTTGTACGGCAAGCGCCTTTTGGTACACCTCAATAGCCAACCGACATATCGCACGGGCCGAAAGCCATATGGCAAACGGCGACATGCATACGACAATGGCCTGGAAGCATACGACAATAGGCCCTTGCCGTATGCTGCCGGGCTAGCCGCATACGCTTTACCCACCATCCGTACGGCAATGGGCGAGCAGCATACCACAATAGCCTGGAAGCATATGTCACTAGGCTGGAAGCATACGACAATAGCCTGGCCACATACGACAATAGGCTGCAAGCATACGGCAATTGGCCTACTTTCGGCCCATGCCCGTTCATCGCCTCCGCCACCGCGCCAGCGCGACCACTTCCGCGCGCACCAGCCTTTTGTCCCGCGCGTGGAATGCTACGGTGGTGAGCATCCCGGCCTTGCGGAGCTCATAGAGTTTCGTACGGCCGAAATAATCCTCGGCTTCCTTGATGGTCATCAGTTCGGATTCTTCGTAATGTTCTTTTTTCTCCTCGACGGCCATGCTTTCGGTCGGCCGGTTGCCGCGTTCCGATGCCTCCGCATCAGGCAGGCTTTCCACGAATTTCTCGAGCAGGCCCCGATCCATCAAAAAGGCACAGCAACGTGCGATGACCATTAGGCTCGTATCGATGGATGCCAACCGGGCATCCCAATGTTCATTATGCTTTAACATTTCAGTAGGTGTTAAAGCCAGCGCCAATAGGTAAGCCCCGCAATGATGCGCTACCAGGGTTGGCCGGTAAATGAATTAAACTATCCCGGCAAACATATCGAAAAAACCAAACGATTCCTAAGCGATTTCGGCCACCGGATACGTCAATGACACGAAGAACCGGTCTCGCCGTGACTCGGCCTCCAGCGAGAAATCCCCATCCACCAGGTTTGCCAGTTGCGCCCGGAGGTTGTTCAGTCCCATCCCAAGACCATTTCCCTGCATTTTCGCGCCTTCCCTCACCGCGTTTTCCGTCTGGATGAATACCATCCCGTCGCGCACCCCCACGCGAATCACCGCCGACTTTTCCGACTTGTCCAATACCGCATACTTCAGCACGTTCTCCACCAATGCAAAGATGGACATCGGCAGGATCAGCAGTTGGCTCAACCGATCGTCAAGTTCCCACCGGATGTGGACTTCATGGCCAAGGGCCATCGCCTTGATCGTGATCAGCTCGTATGCCTGTCGGATCTCGTCCCAAGACGGCACGCGCGCGCCGGGCGGCAGCCCCGCGAAATACCTAAAGATACCGTAGGCTTTGTCAAAGGCCTGCGAAAACCGCTGGTAGTCTACCGAAACGATGCGCTCCAAGATGGGGAGAAGGTTCAGCAGCAGGTGCGGCAATACCCGCATCATCAGTTCGGATTGCCGGGTTACCGTCAATGACTGCAGCAGGTCGGTTGAAAACGTCTTGACCTCGCGCAACGCGATGAACTGCACCGCGCCCCAACGCACGCCATAGAACAATAGGCCCATCGCCATGTCGGGGAAAAAGGGCATGAGGATGGCTTTTATGTTCGCGATATAAAACCGGAAGGGTAACCCCCATCCGAAATTGAACTCCAGCCCGCCTGCCCAGAGCCCGATCGCAACCACCACGGCCATCAAACCCAGCACGGTCAGGCAGGGATACAGCAACAGCCGCCACCAGCTATTCGCGCGATCGCGGAATATCGCCGGCGCGATGCCGTAGGCAATCAGGTAAAACATGCCGATGTGCAACAGGATGTTCACCACGAATTCCACCCACCCCCGCACGCTGCCTACGGCAAACTCATGGAAAAACGTGTCCGACACCAGCACCCAGCCCATCCAGAACGCCACGTGCAGTATCCAGCGGTGCTTGCCGAGCATCGCGTCCGAGAGGCCCCGGCCTCTAACCACGGCCCTTCCGCAATTGGTTCCGCTTCAGGAACTCGCGTACCTGCGGGCCATAGACATCGCCAATCGGGTATTTTTCCCCATCTTTGGTATACAGATAGCCTTTTTCTGCACTTGCGATGAATGAAAGTGCTACCACGGTTGAACGATTTAACCGGATGAACCAATCCGTGGGAGCGAAATATGCGGTTATTTCATCCATACCCATATGTGCGATCCCTATCAAATGCGGCGCATATACCTCCACGAAATGATCGTTAGCAGATATCTTGGTGATGTCACGGACTTCCACATTCACGAGTTGCTCGGTTCTTAACCCCGTCACGAGGAAACTTCCCGTGGGTGCTTCCGGCAGCCCGTTATAACCGTGGCGGCCCTCCAATTTGCCCAGGATTTCAAGTACCATGATTTCCGTCAATGGTTTTAGCAAATACATGTCTGCCCGCTTGTCATAGGCCGGCAATGCAAATTCGGGATAACCGGTGAGGAATACGAATAAACGCGTTCGATTCATGACAATCGCCACGCCGTCGATGCCATTGATGCCCGGCATGTCGATATCACAACAGATGATGTCGACCTTGCCTCGCCGTTTGGAAAGGAACTGATAGGCTTCCGCGATGCTCGTGAAAGACCCGATGACGATTGCCCAAGGAAACTTGGCGAATTTAGCGCCCTGTTGGGCCAAAACGACGGGGTCGTCGTCGATTAAAACGATGGTGTACTTCATAACCAGATAGTTAAAATTAGTTTGTTTCGGCGCTAAAGATAAGACCCCAGCCGACAAAAAAAAATGACACTCGTCACATTTCCGGTCCACGCATAAAAACACCCCCACTCACGCGGATTCGTCCTGCCTTACGAAAAACAAAAAACAGCCTGCTTTTTTCCGTGCAAATTAGCCCCGTAAACAAAATTATTAACCATGAAAAAAACACAAATGAATTGGATTTGCGGTGGGTTATTGACCCTTTCACTCGTAGGCATGGCGTTGGACCAACGCCCCGCATCTACCGAAGCACAATTGGCGGGCGCGCTGCTGGCCGAGCATACGATCGGCTGCGATGATGACTACACCGCCATCGATACCCGCTTCATCTTTCCGGACAGGAAAAACAAGCCAGCCGGCGAAATCAAGTGAACGCACCATGGGCAGGATCTTCTACGCAGCGCTCCTGGGTTGGCACCTCGCCATCATCGCACTCCACCACGTCGGGAGTGCGGTGGTGGTGTTGCGTGACACGGCGACCGTCTCGCAACCGGCCGCCGAGCGCATCCTCCACGTCCTGGACAGGTTCCGCAACGCCTACGTCGTGCGCCATTACGCGCACTATACCGGTACCGCCATCGGTTCGGGCTATTTCGCGCCACAGGTGGGCAGCCATTTCCATGTTTCCGTTTCCATCCTGGATGTGAACGGGCGCGTACAGCGCACGGCCACCGAGCTGCGCTGGGCCACCCGTACCGGGCAATTGCGCTACACGTCGTTCCGCCAGCTTTTCCGAGGCTTCGTGGTTCGCGAAGACGCCCATCCCGACGGCCATGCCTATGAAAAGGAAGTGGCCAAAGCCATCGGCGTAAACCTCGCCCATCCGCTGCTCGATTCCCTGTCGGAACACGTGGTTACCCATGTGCGTGCCTATCGCCCGCCCACGCTCGCCGAAGCCCGGTTGGGCAAACCCGGCGCGTTGCGCGAGGTATACCGCGACACCGCCTGCTTCCTGAAAATCATCCAGAACGACCATGAAAGCCTTCTTTTTCGAGCGGATCCATAACCCTTCATGGTTGCCCACGCTCCGCATCGGCACCGGAATCATCCTGCTCTTCGCATACGGCAGCCAATTTGCCGATATGCCGATGCTTTACGGTACGCATCCGTTCATCCGGCCCGAACTGCTCACCGTGGTGGATGAGGTGCCCATGGTACTCCACCACCATGCCGGCATGCCCGCCGTGTGGTATGTCTTGCTCTGCATAGCGCTTTGCCTGGGCGTTTGGACCCGGGTGGTGGCCATCATGCTCCTGTTGCACCACACCTTATTATATACCGCCTTGCCGCAGCTGAGCTACGGCTTCGATTACTTCTGCGTCAACGCGCTGCTCTACTGCGCCGCGTTCCCCGTAAGCCGCTACCATAGCCTGGATCGGAGGCTTTTCGCGCTGGCGCCAAGCCGTTGGGCCACGCCGTCGTTGCGCGCGCTGCAGTTGCACCTGTGCATCGTCTATTTTTTCGCCGGGACGTTGAAAGCGCTCGGTGCCACCTGGCATAACGGCGAGGCCATCTGGCGGGCCTACCAGTTGCCGGTATTCACGGGCGTAGGCTATGTCGATTTGGGCTGGTCAAGCGCCTATCCGCTTTTTTGGGCGGCGCTGGGCTGGGGCGTCATCGTCCTCGAGAACGCCTACCCCGCTTTGATGTGGTCGGGGCGCATCCGCCCGCACTGGCTCTTCGCCACGCTGGCACTCCATGCCGGCATCGCAGTCACGATGGGGCTCTACGCCTTTTCGGCCATGATGATCCTGCTTAACCTGTGCGCGTTCCACCTCCCCTATCAGGCCTTGTCCAAACCCGGCATCCGGGGAACCAGTAAGCCCGCCCCGAGGCCGGCCGCAGGATAAAAGGAAGGAGGTATTACTTCGTTTTGAAAATACCGGCCACGCCACATTTCGATAAAGCAAGCATTTCCCTGACCTCCGTGAACGTGCCTCCCTTTACGCCGCTGTACCCCATGCCATTCGTACCAAGAAACACATGGGTGAATCTGGTCGGTGACGGTTGCGCGCTCATTTACCGCGTCTACGACGGCTACAACATCTATGTCTCCGAACTCGAGGCCTACATCAACGAGCCGAAAACGATTTCGATAGCCATCCCCGTGGAGAGTTTCCTCCACGACCTCCACCTCATCTACCAGCTGCTGGGAACCACCCAACTCCCCTGCCTTGATATTACCCAGCGGCACCACACGCAACTCTACGCCCCGCCTACGAAACGGAACCTGGTCATCCAGGCCGATCCGGATAGCCATCGTTATGCGGCGTGTTCGGTGGTGGCCAAGGGCAAGTGGTTATCCCGCGATATCGACGAACCGGCAAACCCGTTGTTCGCGTTGATCCGGTGCCTGAAGGAAAAACAACCCACACCCGGATTCCTGAACCCTACGGCCACGACAACCGAGGTATTGTCGTGGATAGACTTGCTGCTCACCTCACCGAAATTCCTGCGCCTGCACATGGACAATGCACTGGGAAAACCCTTGGCAAACCTGTTTGACATCCACCTCGCGGAATGCGGAAAACAAAGGCACCGCGAGACAGCGCTCCGCAAGCAGGAAGCACTGGTGGAAGGTGCCCGTGCCATGTTGGTGGAACTCCTGACTCGGACGAACGACGGCAAGCTCCCCACACTCGCCTACATCGCCGAACGCCTCGGCGCGACGCCCAACGAAATCCGGCGGCATCACTATGCGATCAAAAACCGGAAATTCAGCCACTACGTGGTGGATTGCCGTATCGGAGAGGCCAAGGAACGACTACGTCGCGGAGATTCCATCGCTTCGGTCAGCTTCGCGCTGGGCTGGACCGACGAAACCTATTTCATTAAACAATTCAAGCATTATGTCGGGATGACGCCAGGCGCATTTCAAAAAAACACCCCCTGAATCGGCTTTAAGCCCATCGCCAGCACCACACTACCATACGTTCTCAACAAACCTACCATAGATTCGCTTTGCCCTGGATATACCTTTGTTTCCATGAAGGAAGCAAAGAAACACACAGACCATATCCCCGAACGCAACGGCCACTTTGCTAAAACGCATTTCATCCCAGACCGGAAGCATGGCCGCCCGCGATGCGCGCACAGCCGATCCGGCAGTCTCCCGTTGGGGACATCCACACGGCAAACCGGCAGGTGCCGTTCGCGTAGGGGAAAACAATGATGGCCATGGAGACGATACACGCCCTCCGCGCCACCAGCACGGTCACCCCCGAGATGATCGGGCATTACCGGCACCATTTACGTTTGCAGCAGGCCAAATCCGATTGGCTCACCGCGCCCCGGTTCGCTTCGCTCGGCTCGTTCCTGCAGGCCGACCCATACGGCGAACCCTTCGTGATGCAGATCGTGTACCCCATCTACCCGAACGGCCAGGTGGCCTACCTGTCGCTCCAGGATGGGCTGCCGCAATGGCGCTACCACGAGACCTGGGTACGGTATTCGCTTTGCCCCGTGGTGCGCGACCCGGTGCTCGTGCAATGGCTCGACGGGCTGTTCGCCGCCTTCTACCTGGAGGCCGGCCTCCCCGCTTCATTGGGCTATTCGGTTGGCCTGCTCGGCCCCGGCGACCGGGTGCGGTGGGTCAGGGCCTGCCTGTTCGATGGCCCACGTGTCGATGAGGCGCTGCACCGGGAAATCGACAGCTGGGTGTATGACCTGCGGCGCGCCGAGCCGTTGAAAAACTTCCTGGCTTGGGTGGCCTGCGCGCTCCTCGCCGACGGCAAGGCGCTCCGCTACACCGCATTCGACTCCACCGGCGACCGCACGGCCGATTTCTATACCCTGCGGTACGGCGAACGCGAAGCCTCCGCCTATCCGGGATTGGAGCCGGAACCACTGCGTTACCTGGCCGGCATGCTCAATGAGGTGCTGCGCCCCGACTATGAGCTGCGGCGCTTCCGCGATCCCAAGCTCGGCAAGGACGGCATCCTGATGCCGATGACCGTGGCCGACTGGGATGCGCTGGCCGAGGCGTTCGGCCCGATGGCCATCGAGGCCCGGTTCCAACCCGTATTGGCAACCCTGAAAACGATGTAAACCCATGACGATATGAAAACGAAACAATCACCGACAAGCAGCATCACCCCCGAGATGATCGGGCACTACCGGCAATTGCTCGCCCTGCGCGGCGAGGAACATGACAGCCTGGAAGACCATAAGGGGTTCGGCAACCGCCTCACCGCCATCCACGGCATGCATCCGTTCATCATCCGCTTCGAGGACGATAAACAACCCATGGTTATCGTAGCCTACCTCTCGGTGGTGGACTGCCTACCCGAATGGCGCTACTCGCAATGGGATCCCGGCTACCTTCGCTGCCCGGTCATGCAAGATCCAGCGGCGATTGCCAAGCTGGACGGGCTATTCCTTCGGTATTACCGCAAGCACCGGCTGCCCGATGCGCTGGACCAACCGCAGCGACCATCCGGACGGCTGGCCTGGATCGATGACTGGTTCTTCTCCGGCGAGGAGGAAATGGATCACTCAACAGTAATCGGCGAAGGCATCGTGGGCGAACTTTATTGCAGTGATGGCGTATTTGAATTTCTGGCACAGCTCCGCGGAACGCTTGGCGTCGACCGTGTACTGTTTAGGGTGGATTGGGTCAAGGCCGGCAAGCTCGGGAAACGTATCCTGTCCATCCGTTTCGGCAAGCAGGCCAGCTTCGTGGACGTAGCCATGGCGGGCAACCTGTACCTGCACCTGTTGCTCACGCTGAACGAATTGCTGTGGCCCAACCACGAGATCCGCCGTTACCGCAACGGCAACACGGGGCAAGGGGGCATCCTGGCCATCCTATCCGTGAAGGAATGGGAGCGGCTCGGGCAAATCCGCGGGCGGGAGGCCGTGGACCGGAAGTTCGAGCGCATCGACGCGCAGGCGGTGGTCGACATCCGGACGGACCACGAGGGCATGGACATCCTGGCTTACGATAAAATCCTGGGATTATGAAAGCGCTATCCCTAAGCGTATACCATTGGCTAGCCAGCAGGCCCGCAGCCATCGGAAGGTTCTTCGATCGAATGTTCGCCCATCGGGAAGCCGCGTTGGTGGTCATAACCTGCCTCTGCATCATCCTGTTCGCCTATTCCGGGGCTATCAAACTTGCGGAGTATAGCACATTTGTGGTGCGTATCGGCCAATCGCCGATGCTGGCCCCCTATGCCGGGTTCATCGGCTGGTTCATCCCGGTCTTCGAGCTGGTTATCGCCGCCGGGTTGATCGCCAGCATTTTCGTGGCGCGGATCCAGGCACCGGCCCACTACCTGTTCTTCGGCGCGATGGTGCTCTTCTGTTTCTACATCATCGGCATCTTTACCATAAGCCCGGATGTGCCGTGCGCGTGCGGGGGCGTCATCGGCGAAATGGGCGGTTGGTGGGGCCACCTGGCATTCAACCTGGCTTTCGTCGGCCTTTCCCGCAAAGCCATCCGACTGGCCGGCCACTTCACGCCGCTCCCGCCGAAAGCGGCTTCCCTGCTTTGGCGGGGCAGCATCGCGCTCCCGTTCGGGATCGTATTGGTCCTTGGCCTAATGGTCGATCCGGAGCCGAACCATCGCCACGCCGGGTTCGAGCGCGATTTCGCGAGCACGGTGCCATTGCGGGCTTCCCGATCGCTCCAGCTGGGCTACACTGGACACTACATTGCCGGCATGGATGGCGACAAGGTCTACATCGGCCACCACATGATCGCGGATCGCGCCATCGTCCTTGATATTTCGACGATGGATACCGTACACCGTGTGATCGACATCAGTCGCACCGACCGTAATCCGCTCCAGCTGAAAGTGGAAGGCAGTTCGTTCTACCTGCTAGACGGCGCGGGCATGCGTACCTACCGCGGATCGGTCGTTGACTGGCGGGCAACGCGTTATGTCGACAGCGCCTGGTACACGAGCGCGGTCCCGCTGAGCGACGGGCAACTGGCGCTGTTCACCATGGCCGACCAACGCAATGTCTTGGCCAAAAAACGGCATGGAAGGTCTGCTGCTGACCTTTACCCGCAATTATTGACCGCCCAAGGCGGAGACGGGATTTTCAGCACCGATGGCAAGTTGCTGTATGACAATGCGGAACAGCGCGTCCTTTTCGTGTACAATTACCGCAACGAATACCTGGTGACGGATACGGCCATGACCTTCGTTTGCCGGGACAACACCGTGGATACCATCAGCCAGTCCCGGCTCAAGGTCGGCCAGCTGAAGTCCGGGAACACCTATGTGTTACAGGAAAAACTACTGGTGAACATATATGCCACGGCCAGTCAAGGCAAGCTGTACGTGAGTTCCAATATGCTGTCCCAATCCGAAAATGCCCGGACGTTCAGGAGGAACACGGCAGTGGATGTTTACGACTACGGCAATGGGCAATACAGGCATAGTTTCTACCTGCCCAGGCAGGCAAAACAAAAGGTGAGGGATTACCGGGTATCGGAAAACGGCCTGCTCGTCGCCATGTACGGAAAAGCTATTTACATATACGATATGGTAAAAGACGGGATAACCCAGGCGGCGCCTTCCGGGCATGCCTCCAACAAAGATACCAATGCGCAGTGGGACAGGAAAAAGGAAGCCGAACACCTGTTTAAAAAGAAGTAGGCATGGATTATTTGTTCACTTACAATTCCAAGATCTTAAGAGATGAAGAAAAGATCGAAAATTGTGGCCTTGGCGCTGACATTCATGTTCGCCATAGGCCTGACGGCGTGGTCGTATGCCCATAACAAAAAAGCGGCCCTGGTGCATACCGTGCCCAACCACTATCAAATGTCGGTCGGCAACTGCACCACCTGTAATCCCGATTTTGTTGACACCAACAACTTCGAGTGTACGACCCAGCCGAATGAGGAAAACATCCGCTGTACCTGTGACTTCCAGACGCGTGATGCGTACACAGGTCCGGGCGATGCCGTTCCTTGCACGATCCTGTATCTAAACCCGATTCAGTAGGTCGTCCAGGCAGGGCCGCCTTCCGGGGCGGCTTGTAAAAGCGCGAGGGCATTTTTTTGCCCCGCGCTTTTCGTCTATATCTTACCCTCCCGCACTTTGCGGAGCGTTTCTTCATACATCTTTCGGTTTGCGCTGTCGCCATTGGCGATGCAGGATTCGATCGCTTCCTTACAGACCCGCTCGACCTGCTCCCTGGCGGACGCTTTTTCGCTATGGGTGGCAGCACCGTAGGTCCGTTTGATATGTACGTTCAATTCAGACAGGTATCGGCCCGGCTGTAAAAACGGCGGGGCCTCATCCCGATACCGCCTGGCCGCCTCGATGGCCAGGCGATAATTGGCTTCGGACGGAAAGCCGGACACACAGGCGGCCACGGCTCCCCAGTGCTGATCCCCGGGGCCTTCATCCAGCATCCAACGCAGCCATGCCTGGGCTCCGCTCGTGTCGGTCCGCGCCAGGTTCCGGTACCTGAGCAAATGTAGGTCGATGTCATCCGGTACTTCGGCCAACAGGCTATCGATCAGCTGGACCGCGGCGACATCCTCCCTTTCGGTCAGCTCACGGGCAAGGTGGAAAGCCCGATCGAACGCCATTTGCCGCTCTAGGATGGCTCGATCGTCGAGATCCCCGGCCAACAGCGACTCCACGGCCTCTTCCATGCCCTTGGCGGGATGCCCTTCGAAACGTATCGTGCCCTTGCCATCGACCACGAATACCGTCGGCACGCTTCTTATGCGCCACACCTCACCGCTCTTCGTACCATCGCGGTCCAACCCCACGGCGACGTGTATGCTGTCCTGGAGTTCCGATCCGATCAACCGGTGGACGTTGGCGCGGTGGGTTTCCTGGGTCCTGCCATTGCCATAACCGTAGAACGTGAACAACATGATCGTCCTGACATCATACCGACCGAACCGGTAAGCCGACCTGTTCAGGTGTTTCATCGTCTTCACGCAAGGCGGGCAGCCAATCGCGGTGAACTCGACGATATAGATGTTGCCATCGCCGAAACCTGCCCAAGGCTTCCCGTAAAGCCAGGCGTCCACGTTCAATTCGGGTGCGGGCGAGCCGACCCACGATCCGCCTGTCTGCGCCGGGCCAAGGCAGGGGAGCGCCATGCACGCCAGGACCGGCATGAATCGCTTCAGGAATTCCGATACCATAGTCACTGGAGATTGGGGTTCAACAAATACTCGTTTTCGGGGATGGGATAGTAGCCCGGTTTATCGACCATCCCCCAACGTTTCAGATCGAACCACCGGTGGCCGTACTCACCGAAGAACTCGACGCGCCGTTCATGCCGGATACGAGCCATCGCTTCCTCAGGGGAGTTCGCGGTGATGGGCGCAAGCCCCGCTTTATGCCGGATCAGCTCGATATCCGCCAGCGCCCCCGCCATGTCACCCAGGTGGACCCGTGCCTCCGCACGAATCAGGTGCATTTCCTCCAGGCGGATGACCGTGGAATACTCGCTAAAGGGAGGGCTGTTCCGGATACGGGCTTGGTATTTGGTCGGGAAAACATAATCGTTGCGCCGGGATAACCACCGGTCTTTTCGGAAGTCCCCGGCTTCGAAGGCCGTAACGAGCGATTCCGCGACCGTCATGAAACCGATTATCGTCGCGTTGTTGAACGTATTTATGGCTTCCCTGGCATTATTCATCGTGCTTTGGGAAGGATAGAGCTGCCAGATGGCCCCGCGATTGTTCGCCAGGAACTTATCGTCGATCCCGGCGAGGTTGAAAAGCCCGGTGTTTTCGATCACCGCGCTTGCCTCGGCCTGGGCACCCTGCCAGTCACCCAGATAGAGGTATACCCGTGCCCTCAGCGCCCTGGCCACCCAGCTGTTTGCCCGGACGCGCTGTCCCTTCCCCTGGCCGTAATCCATGGGCAGCGTACTCACTGCCACGGCCAGGTCTCGGAGGACCTGTCCATAAACGGCATCTTGACCTGCTTTCCGGGCAAGGGAATTCGAGGTATAGTCGGTGGTGAGCACAAGCGGCACGTCCCCGAAGAGGTTCACCAGGTAGAAATAATTCAATGCCCGGATAAAGCTGCTCTCCCCCACCAACTGGGCTAAGGTGGCGTCATCCAGGAACGGGTTGACCTGTACCGCTTCCAGGATGGCGTTGCAATGATAGAGGCTCTTGTAGCCGGATTTCCAGAGGGCGGTCACATGCGGATCGCCGGGGTCTATGTCCCCTTCGGCGAAACCGTCCACGTTGTACAAGAAGTCATAGTCGCCGGCGCTCAACCCGGTCAGTTCGCTCACGCTGTTATTGAGGCCGCTGCCTAGGAAGTGGCTGTTCGTCAAGTGGCTGTATACCCCTTGCATGGCAGCGAGCGCGGCTGCGTCTTCGGTGAATACCGACCGGCTTACCATCTCCGTCTTTGGTGGCTCGATGTCGATAAATCCAGCGCAACTCCAGAGTAACGCCACGGTCAGGATGAACGATATGGATCTTTTCATTTCATTTCTGTTTTATGTTAAAAAATCACATTTGCACCGGCAACGACGGTTCGTGGCAATGGCAACGTAAATGCTTCCGGGTCATAGCCTTTGAATTTGGTCCACGTATGTAGATTCTGTCCATGTAAATTGAGCGCAACCTGCCGAAGCGTCAAGGCTTGGCACAGCCGCTTCGGCAGTTGCCAGGAGACCGCCACGTTCCGGAGCCGGATGAACGAGCGCTCCCCGCTGAAGTTTGCCGTACTGGACAAAAACTGGGAGTATGCGGTGGTACTCCCGCGCGAAAACCTGGCGACATCCGTGATGTCGTCGCTGGCACGCCAGCGACGCATCACTTCCACGGGCTGGTTCTGCAGCGTACCCGGCATCCCGAACAGGCTGCGATAGCCGTTATCCATCCGGCGGACGTATTGGAGGAAAACGCTCACCGAGAACCCCTTCCATGCAAGGCTGTTCTCCATCCCGCCGTATAGCTCCACGGGCCGCGACATGACCCGGCGATCCCCTGTCGCGGTTATGTTCCCGCTCGCATCCAGGTCCTTGAACCGATAGGCCCCGGTCGCGCCGTCGACGGCCTCGAACACATAAAGCCGGGTGACCGGCCTGGGTTCCCCCACGATCAGCGTATTGTAGGATGATCGCTCGATATCCGGGAACGCAAGCAATCTATTGTACGGGAGGGTCAGGTGTGCATAGGTGGTCCAACTGAATGCCCCTGTCGCTAGGTTCGCGCTCCGTGCCTCGATCTCATACCCGCTGTTCTGCACCGTGGCCGGGAAGTTGGCCTGTACGGATTCAAAACCGGTGACGGCCGGCAGGCTGTAGCCGACGAGTTGATCGGACGATCGGTTGCGGAAATACCCGGCGTTCACCTCGAACCTGCCTTCGAGGACGGCCAGGTCGATCGCCAGCTCCAGTTTCCTGTTCCGCTCCCACCCGAACAGCGGATTGGCGAGCCTGGTGGGCAAAATGGCAGGTTCCAGATAGGCCAGGGTGGCCGTGTAGGTATCCAGATACCCGTAATCCCCTATCTGGTCGCTGCCGGTCGTGCCATAGCTGGCGCGCAATTTCCCGAGCGAAAGGAACGGGAGGCTACGCTTCACGGCGTTTTCCTCGGAGAAGATCCAGGCGGCCCCGACAGCCCCGAAATCGCCCAATTGCTTGCCCGACCCGAACCGGCTGCTCCCATCGCGGCGGAACGTCAGGTTGAGCAGGTACCGATCGGCACTGGCGTAGGCGATCCTCCCGAATACGGCCTGGTATCGGTACAGGGAATGGTTGGACCGGCCGGTCAGCTGTTCGGCGGAACGCAGGCTTTCCATCAACCTTTCCGACGGGAAGCCCTGCGCCGTGATGGTTTCGCCGTCGCGCCTGTTTTCCTGCCATGCGGCCCCGAGCATCACGTCGATGGTGCCAGCGGCCAATCCACGGCGGTACTTGAGCTGCGGCTCGAAATTCAGTCCTCCTTCCTGGTTGGCCGCCTGCGCCATGCTGTGTACCCTGTTGGCCCCCGACACCGGCTTGACGGTCCGCAGCGGCATCAAGGTCTTCTCCTTCAGGCCCAGCTTCGAATGGCTGAGGCGCACGCTGAAGGCAAGACCCAACGGCAACCCATAATCCAATTGCAAATTGGTGATGAGGTGGTCGGTGCCTATCGAATGGCGCTGCTCCAAGAACACGTACGGGTTGTCCCATGTGCCTCCTGACCAATTCAGGTTGCCATCGATGTAGGGTTCCGGCGCGTTGGGCGCCAACCGCAACGCGGCGGACGACAGGTTATCGGTGGGAAGGCTGTTTGCACTGATCGCATAATTGATCGTGGCCCGGACCGAAAACCGGCCATCCCCGCTGCGATACCCCAGCGAGGTGTTACCGCCGCCCCGTCGGTATGAAAGGTCGCCCGGCATCACCGTGGTCTCCCTGGAGAACGTGCCGGCCATGTGGTAGCTGATACCTCCCGCCCCTCCGGATAGGGACGCGCTGGCCATGTGCTGCGCGCCCGTGCCCCCGATCAGCTCCCGTTGCCAATCGGTTTGACGGGTCGTGTCCCACGATAACAGATCGGGCGCATTGCCGGCATTCGGCGCGATGCCATCATTCTTGAACGCCTCCCTGCGCATGGACAGGTATTGCTCCCGGTCCAGCAGTTCCATGAAGCGGGAAACCCGGCTGAACCCCGTGCTAACCTGCACGTTCACGTCCAGCCCCTGCCCCGCCTTCCCCTGTTTGGTGGTGATCAGTATGACCCCATTGGCCCCGCGGCTACCATAGATCGCCGTGGCATCGGCATCCTTCAGCACCTCGATGCTCTCGATGTCCGATGGATTGATCGCGTTCAGCGGATTCGAGAAGCGGACGACGCTGTTGAGCTGGTTCATGGGCGTCGACGGAAAAGGGACCCCGTTGACGATATACAACGGATCGTTTCCGTCATCGCGAAGGCTGTTCCGACCCCGGATCTCTACGGTGAATGCACTCCCTGCATATCCACTTTGTTGCACCATCCTCACCCCGGGCATCCGTCCGACCATGGCTGCCAGCGGGCTGTTCACCGGTTGTTGGCTTATCGTCTCGGAATCGATCCGCGAGATGTTCCCCGTGCTCGTCCTCCTGGTCGTGGTGTAATAACCCGCATTGATCTCCACCTCTTCCAATTCATTGGCGGCGGGCTGGAGGATGATGGCCACGCTCCCCTGCCCCATCACGGGAACTTCCTGCCGCTTGTAGCCGAGCGCGGAGACCATGAGCACGGCATCGTTGGCCGCGGTTATCTCGAAGAAGCCGCGGGCATCGGTGGCGGTCTGGGTATCGGTGGATTTCACGTGCACGGTGGCGCGCTCGATGGCGCTGCCGAGGCTGTCGGTGACCTTACCGGATAAACGGGTCTGGGCGAAAGCCCCATTCCCTCCCACTCCGGTGAGTAGGAAAATAATAAATAAAAGGTATAACGGTTGTATTCGCTTCGGGCAATAGCCTCCCCGGAAGCGTAGATTTTGCTTCATGATCATTCATGTCTTTAGTGAAAAAAAGGTTAATAATCCTACCGTTAACGACCTGGTGGTCTCCACGGCACGAAGCGAAAATGCTATATTGGGGATTTGGGTTTTATGGCAAACAGCTTGTCGTAGGCGGTGATGCCTAGCGCTGTGGCTCCCCTCCTGTTTGGAGGGGTTGCGTGGTTAATTCGATTGGTTGTTTCTCTTTTCATCGGCTTGCTTTCACAAGCCTTGCTTATCGGGATGAGTCCACCAAATAATAAGTGTGGAGCCTGCATCCCATGTCCCACATAAATTTTCTGACGACTTACGGCTTCATGGGTTCACAGCAGGCCCCACACTTATCTTTTTTACATGCCAAAGATAGCACTTTCAAAAGATAGTGTTGGGGCATATATTCTGCTGCCTTGCAAGCCGTCGTCAGAATGTGGGAGCAAGACTTTTAATTAATGCCTTAAAATTCAAAATCAAATCTTATGATTTGACGTAACAAATATATAAAATTATTTATAATAATACAATTTCGTAGTCAATTACAAATAATTTCAATTCTTGAATTTGCTGTATGGGAAATACAGCAAGAAAAATTATTGGCCGAAATGTAAAGGCATTAAGGGAAGCGTTAGACTTGTCCCAACTCAAATTCGCGGAAATGACAGACCTATCAAGAGCGACTATTATCAATGTTGAAAGCGGGAAAACGGGGTATAACCTCAATCTCATTGATAAAATATTAGCTTTCACCGACTATAAAATTGAGGACTTATCAAAAGAGAATTTTATTGTTCGGAAAGATATTCGGGATGAGCTTGCCGACAAGTACAGGGATTTTGTTGAGATACATGTGATTTTGAATAAAAAACCAACTATAAAATACGCCGTTAAACACAAACTACTTCCAAGTAAATTCCTTTCCTCCCCCAAAGAAATTAATGAGATCACGAGATTTTTCAAAAAATTCGGATGGAATTTCCTAGGAACGTCAATACAGAATGAACTTAAAGCCATGCCAAATATAATAGACATCCAACCCCACCCTACAAAAGGTGGTACCAATTTGTACACGCAGAAGAAATAAGCAAGTTCTCCCTCTACGAATGATAAAGGTTCGAAAAGAGGATTTTATGGATACGGAAAATTAACTAAAACCGCTAGGGCGTTACTTAAAAGAAACTATATGAAAACCTTTCTGTTAGACTTAATCTCTACCTTTCAAAGGTATAGCAAGCGGTTAAACGACCTAGCGTTACTTATGAACAAGCATTGGGTCTCCCTGAGCAACATCGAAGAAGAGAAAAATACTTTTATTTTTAGGGACAATAATCAACTTATTATTTCAGAACGTGGCCTAGCAAAAAGAGGTTCCTGGGAATATTTTGGTGAAAATTCCATGCTATTGAAACAGAAGAAGGAAATTACTTGTTAAGGCAAGGCTTTTTAGACGAAGACGTTCTAATATTACAATTGGACGGTAAGCCTGAATACATTGTTTTTATAAATGAGGCGAAATACAAGAAAGAATTTCATTCCATAGAATACCTAAATAAATTTTTGGAAATGAAATACATGCCATCATCGAGTTTAGCCGCTCCACATTTATCCGCAAAGAACCATTTGGCCATCAGCGATCAAACTGACAAATATTCTATTAGATATGGACGGTGTACAGTTTATACAGTAATTTTCTTCCGCTATGGCACAAAGAAAATATACTTTAAAAAATCAAATAAAATGTACTATTACCACGACGACGTCTACGGAACCCAACAAACTTACTCCCTTGAAAATGCAATCAATCAAATATCTAGATCCATCTCTCCTCGCGACCATTAAACGATGACTAATATTGACGTGATAAGCGGAACTGAAAACAATCCATGTATTCCAACGGATAAGCGTAACAAAGCCTATTACACGACTGAAGAGGGAAAGAAGGTTTTGCGGTTGGCTGGGGAATAGCCAACTCACGCAAGCAATCTATTTTTTGGATTGCTTGAACGCAAGTTTAAGTTCCTGAAAAGCAAAGAGCCTGGCTGTTTCGTTTGGAAACAGCCAGGCTCTTCATTTAATCAACCTAAACTTACCAGCACAGCAAGAACGTGACCTGGACTATTCATTATTAAGCAAGCGGCCTTCTACCGGACATCCTGCTTCACGATTTTCTCCCAGCACCATGTTGAAGTACTCCGTTTCGTCCCTATCCAGCTTGACCGAAAAACTGTCATAGCGATAGAAGGTCGGTGTGGCCGGCTTACTGTTCCTTATCGTACCACTCAGTACATTTTTGGCCTTATCGTAGGCAAGTTCCCCGGAACAAACCAAGGCTAGATTGTCATAATCGATGCCCGAACCGGTAATCGAAAAGGTATTGGCATTTGTCGTGGGGAATTGTAACTGCAATGTTATCGCGTCCGTTGCATATCCCTCACACCGCATGAAAAGTGTCCATTGACCGCTAATCTCTGCATTGATACGTGTAATAGCGTAGGGTTTCGTTGACCCGAACCAATACGGGTCGTTTAACTGCAGTCGCCTTGCTCCCCTGTTTTGCCCAAGGTTGCCGTCGCATTGCCCGGCGTCGGCCCCGGAAGATCCGTTTGACTGAAAGACAGCCAATTTCCCTCCCACATCCTTGAGTATAACTCCGATATGCGTTGCAACGCCACTTTCATTTGTCCAGTAAATAATGTCCCCAGTCTCGAAGTCTGCCGTTGGTATGGCACCCAGGTCTTCTACTTTGACCTTGTCCAATGAGGGAATCGAAGACTTGATGGCGTTCTGCAATACGGTTTCCTTGCGTTGGGAATCTGCAGGGCCTGTAGGCAATGATACGCCGGCGTTGACAAACAGTTGGTGGACAAAACCTGAACAGTCCAGACCGTAAACCTGATGGGTACAGGCCGTGCCGCCACCGGGAGGGGCTTGCCGCTTGGTATGGTCTTTTGAACCCCAGGAGTAAGCCAACCCATTTTGTGCCGGCTTGCCAGGACCTTCACTGGCTTTTTGGTGCTTGCTTCTGTCGGTGAGATTCAATGCCACCGCGGTTATGCGCGCAATCAACAGGTTTCGGGCATCCTGCGGCCCGAGGTTAGCATAGGGACCAACGTCTGTTCCCATCCATTTCCGGACAAATGCTTCGTCCACTTCCGTCAAATAGTCTTCAAGGGTTTCACCATTGGGCAGCACGACGGTGTTGTGGCTGAATCCGATAGCTTCGGGCATCCGATCCAACGTTTCGACCTCGGTCTGTGAAAGGGCCTCTGGGTCGTCAATTCGATTGATTTTCTCCTCACCGTCCTTACGGCAGGAGCCGACAAAGACCAACAAAAACAATAGCGGCCACAATGTACTTTTTTTCATATCAAATGAATTTATAAAATGATTATTACGCAATTACTCATAATAGTGTATAGAAACCAACCGATAGCCGTTATCCGTCTTTCTAAAAAGCAGGTCCTTTGGCCGTTGCGGATGGTTTACGGTAAGCAGGAAGTCATCGACCCCGATAATGTCGCCATCAGGGGAATGCTTGTTATCATACCCCCTGAAATTGTCCCTTTTGATTGCCAAGACAACGTACTCATCGAAAATCAATTCGAAATTCCGCAGAAATTCCGCTGCATCATTACAAGAAAGCGAATGCTCTTCGTCATAAATATCGTTATAGTGATCACGGAAGGGCATGACAGTCAGCTGTTCAACCGTTAGCCGATCGCCATGAACGATAGCAGACTTGAATCGCTCCCAAAAAGCAGGAAATCCAGGTACTGAATCGTCACGGTCTTGCGACGTACCCGATTGGCAAGAACCGACTACTACAAATTGGATCAGCAAAAGAAATTTCATCGACTTAAATTGGTTATGTAAAGTGCATTGCTAGTTTCCGGCCAATTACGATTAGCTATCGGTTAATACATCCGAATGATTGTCAGTTCTTCTGTCGTCATGGCAATGGGCCGCTTTCAATATTTTGCGAAGCATGTTGGATAAAAATCGTTAGCTAAATTTAGGTTTCTAACCCGTTTGACGGTCAAAAGTAAATATCCTAATACTGACTCACAAACTTTCAACACACATCTTGCCCAAATGTAAACTATCTACTACAAGCGCTTGATAGTCCGAAAATCGTCCGTATTGCCGGTTTAAGCTATCTTCAAGCGCGGCATAGGCAATTGCGTTGTACGTTTGGAAAAAAAGGTTAGATTTACAGGACAATCGGCAATTCGGTTTTACAGCAAGTTTTGGTTCAGGATATCATGGAAGTTTTGCTTTTCAACTACTTAGACCATATCGCGAAGTTTTCGGATGAGGAGAAGACGGGTATCATGGAGTTGGTTCAGCTGAGTGAATTCAAAAAAGGCGAACCCGTGCTGGAAGCGGGAAAGAAAACCCAGGACAGCTACCTGGTGATCAAAGGGTGCCTCAGGACCTATTATATGGTCGACGGAGAAGAAAGGACCACGGAATTCTTCACGGAAGGGGATATCATTACCCCCGTATGTACAGGTGACGGCTCCCCTTCAAAATACAATATCGCCTGTCAGGAAGACAGCGTACTGCTGGTTTCCAACCCCGGGCTTGAAGCCATCGGTTTCTCCAGGTTCCCCCGGTTTGAAATGCTGTGCAGGGTCATGTCAGAGAAAGCGTTGACGCAGAAGCAAAATGAATTCGATACGTTCAAGATCTCAAACCCAGAAGAACGGTACGAACGGCTGCTGGTAGACCGCCCGCAGATCATACAGCGATTTCCCCAATACCAAATAGCGAGCTACCTAGGCATTATGCCCCAGTCGCTCAGCAGGATACGAAAAAGGTTGGCCACGAATAAGTAGAAGTCCATTCGATTGTCATTTATTAACTTAAGTGAACGGGTTTCCCTTTCATTCCATCGTAATATTGCGGCATCGATAATCACGAAATTAATCAGGGATGACTACGAGGAAAACTTTGGTACTAGGGGCGAGTGGAGCGACCGGCAGGCACTTGGTAGCGCAACTGCTGCTTAAAAACGGATCCGTAAAGATCATTGTCCGTCCATCGGCAACCATCCCGGAAAGCTGGATCCACGACCGCAGGATCGAAATCGTAAGAGCCGACATTACAGGCATGACACCGGATGAAGCGGCGCATCACATCAAGGATTGCCAGGCAATAGCATCCTGCCTTGGACATAACATGTCTTTGAAAGGCATTTACGGCAAGCCCCGGAAATTAGTGTCGGATACCATCGCCTCGTTCTGCGAGGCCATTCAAAAAGTAGCGCCCTACGATCCGATCAAGCTTGTACTGATGAATACGGCGGGCTATAGGAATAAAGACGAGAACGAGCGAATCTCCTTGCCCCAAAAGATCGCGATGGCGATCATCCGCGCAACCTTGCCCCCGCATAACGATAACGAGGAAGCCGCGGAATACCTTAGGGAAACGATCGGGAAGGACAGCGCGATGATACAATGGGTCGTGGTCCGTCCCGACAACCTGACGACGGAAAACACGGTGTCTGCTTACGGGACGGACATGTCTCCGGTGGGTACGCTGTTCAAGCCAAATAAGGTGAGCAGGATAAACGTGGCCCATTTTATGGCAAGCCTGATCGATGAGCGTCAATTATGGGCAAGGTGGCGTGGTAGGATGCCCGTTGTTTTCAATGCAGACAAAAGCGCTTATGACCGTCCAGCCACCGACGCTTTCTAACCCCAGGAATAGATGAAGCTCGATTTGAATCAGGTAACCGTTTCAGTGAAAGACGTCGATCGCTCGATCGCGTTCTACCAGCTCCTCGGTTTGAAACTTATCGTGAAAGCGCTGCCCAAATACGCCCGGTTCGAATGCATGGACGGCGATGCCACCTTTTCCCTCCATGCTTCCGAGGAAACGGGCAACGAAAATACATGGCTTTACTTCGAGACGGAAGACCTCGATGAAGACGTCAGGAAACTGCAGGCGCAAGGCGTGGTGTTTGAATCCCTGCCCACCGATCAACCCTGGCTATGGCGTGAAGCCAGGCTGAGAGACCCCGACGGCAACCGACTTATCCTCTACCATGCCGGCCGGAACCGGAAGGATCCGCCTTGGAGGCTACTGCCTTGACCGAACTTAACCTCGATCGAATAAAAAATCCCCCGTTTCACAACGGAGGACTCAATTTTCATTTACTGTACCTCATGAAAGGACAGAACACAAATCTATGAAACACATCTACATTTGTCAATAGCTGATTCCCTATGGTTATTCCATGAAACCCTCGGATTGGCTTCCTTCGGACAACCGCTCGATGATCCTGCGCTTTTGCCGATCCGTGAAGACCTTCACGTAGCACAAAACCAAGACATCGTATCCTCCTGACCTGTTTTTCTCATCCCGCGTCAATTCGACCATGCTGATTTGCGGGGCTTGATTGTAAGATATGCTATCCGCCTGACCGTCCCCGAAGTAATCCGCCTTGGCCAGTATCCGGTTTCCGGCGCTGCTTGTGATAAAGGCGGCTCTCTTCCCCTGGAAATCGAATGTTCCACGCGACCGATCCAGCAGCGTATTCAGGCGCTCGGCTTCCTGCATATTCAATGCTTCAGCCCCAGGGGCTTTCGGTATCTCCGCTTCCTGCCCGAAAAGGGCCGTTGCGTGAAAAATCAGTGCAATAACGATTAACCTAACCATATTTCAACAAGACAAAATACAACGCCTAAATTACGTATAAATCCGATTCGGTAAAAGCGCATGAAAACCTTTTCGCTCTTCCTGCAACGGACCGGCCTGAACGGAAATGCCCCCTTCCCCATCGACGATTCTCATCGCGGTCTGGTTTCTGCGGGCCGTCTATAACGCCCTCCCGCAGCCTTATTTTCCAACCCTACAGCACAACTAATATTTTTAGCTTATATTTGCTTTTGCTATGAGCAAGATTGAGATAAGAACAAATGGTGACGTGATACCGAAAGCGGTGAAGCAATTGATGCTGGACGCATGGAACAAACAGCAATGGATATACGACCAGCTGACCGACGAGTGGTATACGCCGGAGGAATTCAAGGCCAAGTGGGCGCTGCTCGTCACCGATTACAACCTCGGGCGCTTCGTGGCCCGATCTCCCGACCTCGGCATTTCCGAATCGCTGGAAACCCTGCGCAAGGCGCTTGAACGCGCAGAGGCGTTTCATGCGAAATTGAAGGGGTATTATGAGGTGACGTTGGGGAGGAAGTGATTTCAAAGAAACTCAGGCCCATCATAGTCACCCAGCCTCGGCGGGTATCCGTCCGGCAATCTTCCGTACACCTTATGGTAGGCCTCCACTTCCAGGGGCGGTTGTTCGGCGACCTCTTCAAAGTACTCTCCCTCGAAGGTATTGTCGAAATCATAGCCCCGTTCCTCGGCCAACTTGGCGATTCCAAGCGTATCGGAGCGGAATTGCCAATCGCATCCCCTGCCTTTGATGTATCCGAAAATGAAAACCAACAGGCTGTACAACGCACTGCCGAGCGCCGTATCCGCAGAGGCGCTGTAAAACGAAGCGGGTACATGAACCGAATAGAGTTGGACACGGCCGGCCTCCCATTCCCTGGCAACCTTTTCGATACGACCTCTCCCGGTAAAGGGTACCCCCAGAAAATGATGGCGCCGGTCTCTAGGATGGTAGACCGTACTGAATCCTCCGGCAATCAGGTCCAAACCGTATAAAAGGCCCAATAATGCACTTTTATACAAATCCAATGACTGCGGCGGATAATGGATGGCTATGTATTCCGCAGGTGAGTATGGGATATTCCCCGCTGGGATCGCATCGGCTGTCCCCGCAATATCCCGCTTGCGGATGCGCTTCAACCGATAGTGCTTGTAACGGCTCCCGATGCTGGAATCTGCCATGGAAATTGCGACATGGAGCGTCCTGCAATACGTTTCATTCCGTTTATCGGAAAACCAATCGGACATCGCGTCAATGACCGCCACGATCAGGTCGTCGGTGGCTGCGTCGGGATAAGGTTCGAATGCGTTTTTCACATCAAGTCGATTCAATATAGGGATGCGCTAGAGCCTAGCCATCACCCGCTCCATGCTGGCCATGTTTCGGTAACCATTGCTCCGTCGATGTCCGTAATGGTATTTCTTGCAGCTACCGCAATGGTAGGCCTCCAGCGTCTCCGTAAAATCGTTTTTGCGAAGTAACGCATACATCACCACCTTGGCCGCTTCCAGCGAATCATACTTCACCTTGTTTCCGCATGACCTGACCCGTTTCTTCTTCGAATGCTTCATGGTTCTCAATTAGTTAAAACAAAGTTAAAGATTATCGGTGAAATGACCCACAGATTGTAGAGGATTGGTGTGATGTATTAATTCGGCCTGAAGTTCACAATTATAGTGTCCTTCTGAATACCATCCTGAAGTGTCAATTCATTCTAATCGAGTCACTCCGTATAGAACACAAAAACTTCGGAGCCAATGCCTAGTTCGAGTCCATGTGCAATTTATTTAGCGTCTGCAGCCGTTTTGAGACACATAGCTCTTGTCATAGGTATTTTCTTAAACCTTCAGACCCCCATTGTTAGTCGATTTTGTGCTACTTGCCTTTACTGGGCTTTGGTGGCGGTGGATTTCTAGAAGTAGGCAATTGTCCTCCTTTGACTTCGCCCCGAGTTGTATGAACTGGCGAATTTGGTGTTGCCGATGGCTTTTGTTTTGACATAATCTAAGAATTTTGAGTGAAATAATGATTTTCTATATAAGTCTTCGCCTTTTGATCGGCGGTTCGTTGCATTTTTTTACCGATTTTTATACGAAGGTCGTTGTCATGTGTTTCAATATCGATGTTGCATTTTTTAATTTCGAAATACCGTTCAAACGCAACATCCCGATCCAGCTCTTTCATGTCAATCTCGCACCAAAGCCTATCTAGCTTTTCGAATTTATCGACATACCTCAAACGATACTCGCTAATAGATTTCAGGGTTTTATCATCAATCGCGAGTAATGGCACCAGCTTTTCACCAAGTTGGATTAACGTTAAGAACCCACATGCTATCAAGGGCCCCAGTTCATTCCAAAAATAAGATGCGCCGCCCAAGAAAGACACAATGGTAAGCAATATGCGATACCGAGAATTCCAATCCTTTACAAGAGCGAGATACGCTATGACATACTCATCGTACTTTTTGCAGTCCAACAATTCATTCCATACACGGTGTTCTATTGTCATATCGTCTCAAACCTCCTCACGCTTTCTGGCTTTCTACCACTAACGTATTCAAATCAACTTCCAAACCTCTTTGATGACCAAGGTATTCTTGTCGACCTCGGGCTCAATATCCGACATGCTTGCGGCAGTGAAATACCTACCCGCAAACACATCTACAACAATGCAACTTTGGCCATTTAGCTTAATCCCCCTCTTAGTGAAGAAATCTTTCAAGATGAACAACATAGTGTCCGCCTCAAACGATAATCCCTGATAACCAAACTAATATCAAATATTCCAAACTAATATGAAAATGCCATATTTCTGAGTACTAATCGGAATTTGTGATATCTTCTAAATCACTGGACGTCATTTCAGAAATTGATGGCCTTTGAAAACTTTCGAAGTCCAATAAAATTTCCTTTTTACTACCTAAAAGCTCTCCTGCAACGTCTTTGAGCGACTTACCTGATTTTTTCAAGTACGCCTTATATGCTTTGTAAGTCAATTTCCCATCAGTCTTCAAATGCTGAACCTCAGGGCTATTTTGGATATATGTTTTGAAGCCAAAGGAAACAAATTGCTTAATACTACAAACCGCCTTACCTCTCGAAGAAATTAGCTTTTTAGGAATCAAGATTATAGGCTTACCATTGTAATTTGGAAGTAAATACGATTTTTGTTCCCAAACATTCGATTCTATATCAAAAACAAATTGACCGGTCTTAGTGTCACACTCAATATTATGTTGAGCGCATTGGTTTTGAGTATACTCAATTAAATATTCTTTTAAGACGCTAACTGTAATGTCTGAAACCCGGTCATAACTAATATTCTTGATGCCAAAACGCAAAGCATTTAGAGATAATTGATCTTGTAAGTAGGCAGATTTCAGAAATGCCAATGCCTCTAGAAATATCGGCTTCATCTTTCTACCCATTGAGTTACCAGATGGTCGCCCGGCTGAATAACCTAAGAATGTATGGTTACATTCCCTCACCCCTTCTAGCAATTTAAGTCCAGATTCGGCCTTATTAGTTGCTGCCGACGAGAATAACCGGAAAAGATACTTATTTAGTTTTTCGTTCATTTTCAAACTCAACCGGTCACTCTGAATGGATAATCTGTTGTAATCTACAAAGGCTAAATTATCCTTATCCAAATTGACGTTGAAAAAATCTACGCTACTCTGCCGAAAGGAATTGTCGTCAAGTCCAAAAACTGAAATTACAGTATTTCTGCTCTTTTTTACCTTAGTCATTTTCCCTCCTTTCTTACGCCCTTGAATGGCGTACCGTCTTGTTTTACATCCATAAACCTGCCGGTCTCGGCATCGCGCTTGACCCATTGACCCGTTTTCGGGTTGTGTGTTTGAGAGCGGTCTTTCACTGCCCCGTGTCGGCGGTTATCGCCGGGCTTTCCATTTGTTGCCATATAAATACTCCTTTTAAAATTAGCAAATCAAAGAACAGGCGGCCAGCAAGACACCGCAAAATAATCCACCCGAACCTCAAAACGGATCAATTACTTCTGTTAGCAGCTTTATGGCAGCCTGTTCTAAAAAAACTGACAGCTATTGGCATGGCTGGACGGCTATCGCTAGCCCATGGCACAAGAAAGGATATCGGAGAAATGTAACAAAGCACGATAAATGTTGCCTAATCGCAAACAATTACCGTACTTCGCGACTTCATTGAAAATTACGTCTCATTTGTTCCTGAATCCATTTCAAGTGCGAATGAACAATGAAGGGGTCTGAGGGGGTGAGATACCTCAGGCCTCTTTTTTTATTCATTCCCTATGCGGTGCCTCGCGCTCCGCACTTACAAAGGTAAACCATTCTACCCAATACATTTCAGACAGGTTCTGGACACCCAAAGTGATTTTGGGTATAAAAGCTTGTCTGTGAATATGTCGTGAAGGAAGTCCGGCTGCTTTTAATATAGATATTATAAACTTACCGATCCACCTACTTGTCTTTATTCGCTGGTATAGACCGGCTCAAAGAACGATTCAGCCCGCATTCTCGCATAGAGAAACGAGCGTAGAACAAATGTACCGGATATAATTTCATTACTAATATTTTTGTTATCAACAGATGTGGAATTATTAACATTGTTGATAACGAACCATGAAAAAAATTACATTACAGTCTGACAAACAAACATTTGCAATAAAATCAACTCTAAAAACAGGATCATTGTGCATAACTAAAACACATAAAAGGTATGTTTATTGATAATTAACGAGCTCCTTCTCCTCCCCTCACGGACAAGCGTGCACAAGTCAAGCCTATTTTGACCGCTCCAATGTTTGGTAACCGTAAAATAATGATTTCTTCAGTCTTACCGACCAATTAGCAGGTTTTGCTGGAATGGATATTCATCTTAGCTTCGCGTAGAGTAATTCCTATAAGATTCAAGATTACAACACCCCAACATAAACCCCGATCACGGTAAAACCACCCATTTCATCGTCCTGCAAAGGCAGCGGTTTATAATCGTGATTATGCGACAGCGGTTTCAGCGTGATGGATCGATGGTGCCACCCATCATCGTCCTGGTGTTTGGCGCTGTGGTATTCCTTGACGGTATACTGCGACCCGAAATCGGCATCCTGCCGATCGGTATGCTGCGCCAGCACGATCTGCCCGTTCCGGCTACCCCCCTGGTATTTGCGGAACAGGCAAATCGACCCATCCGGGATGACCCGGTTCATGGATTCGCCAACCACCCGGCAAGCGAAAAGATCATCGGTGACGTGGGTACCTTCCGGAACGCGGATGAACGTCTTTTCGTCGTCATCCACCAATTGCTGTGCGCTGAAATCCCCGGCTGCCGCCGAAAGGTCGTACAGCGGTACGCTGTTGACGAATGGGATGATGGGTGTTTCATCAACTTCATCCGCTAGCGGGATGTACCGGGCGAAATAATCGCGCAACGCATCATTGCAGACATATACGTAGGTACCGCGGATGCCGCGGAGCATCAACGTGCGGTAAATGTTGAGGATGTAGTTCTTGAGCCGCTTGGGGTCCTTGATGGTATTTTTGCCGTTCTTGTCGTGGTAATGCTCGCGATAGACGACGATTTCATCCAGTATGGGGTCATACCCGATCTCGGGGCCGAATATGATACCCGTGTAATTGAGGTCGTACCCCTGCGTGGTATGGATGCATCCCACTTCGTTGACCGAATTGGGCGAATTCACCCAATCGATGTTGGTGCCGTTCCAGCGAAGCTCCATCCCATCGAGCGTGATATCGATGGCTTCCTTTTCCGTTTTCGACAACCAAGGCCACGCGTACCCGGCGACCATGCGGGCAAGGCCATGTTCCCTCTCCTTTTCATGGATGGCGGCGTGGAGATCGGGCAGGTGCCTGAACAGCTTCAATTCGTATTTCTCCCCGAAGTACGGATTTCCCTTCACCCCCATCCCTTCATAAAGCAGGCGATGCAGGAACCGCACGTACCGCTGCCCGCCCCACACGCGGAACTGCGCGAACAGGTCGATTCCATTGGTCTGGTCGTGCCGGCGTAAATCGCTGAATACCGCTTCATCGACATCAGACGGCCGGATGGATTGGTATTTATCGTAAAAGAATACGGCCTTTCGCCCTTTCTTCGCGACCCACTCCACTTCGTTGGTGGTGTGTTTGTCGAGCCCCATCGCCGAGGCCGCCTGATCGAAGTTCTTGAAGTAGCTCCCCAGGTTGACGCGTCGCCGCAGCCGGTGCGCCTCGTCCACGACCAGCAGATCGTAGGTGCGGTGCGCCAGCTCGGCCGGGCCGATGACCATATCGGGGTGCAGGTCCTTGACGTGCCGGAACACTTTCTTCAGCGTACCTCGGAAGGATGCCATGGAAACCACCAAGCCCATGGTTGGATTTGGGTTCCGTGCCCGGAACCGCAGCACGAGCTCGGCGATCTCATACTCGTCCCCCTGCAGGTTGCGGAGCTCGAAATCCTCCAACGGGGTGCGCAGCAGCTTGAAGAGGTAAACGGCCATGACGGTCTTGCCCGAACCGGCCCCGCCTTCGATGAGCGTGAACCGGTGCGAATCGTCGAGCAGCGATTGCAGGATCTGCTTGACCCCACCGCGCTGCTCGGCGCTCAGCGTCTTGAACGGGGAGTACTTGAATTCATCCCGGTTATCGATCTTGTCCAGCGTATGCCTGGCGATGTCGCGCTTGATGAGCTCGTCCCAGATGGCGCGGAACAGCGGCTGGTAAAGCTTATGCTTCTGGTAGTAGTTGTGGTTGCTCAACCCGAGGTTTCCGTTGAGCAACTTGTATTTCCCGTCCCCGTCGAGGTAACGGATGAGGTTTGCCTCGATATCCAGCGTGGCGGACTTGTTGAAGCTGTCGCTGTAGATTAGGTGTGCTTCATTGAGCGTGGACTTGGTTTCATTCCGGAAGTGCGCAAGCATCCGGGACACCACGTCTGAGGTCTCCCCTACGTACGCATGCTTGGTGGCACCGTTGCTGAGTAGGTACACGATGGGCCAGAACTGCTGCGCGAAGGAGACATCCTGCAATTCCTTGTGGAGCTGCCCGCCGAACGCATAGGGTTTGATTTCGAAACCAACCTGTTCGGTCATAATTCGTCGTACTTCTTGGCACTCCCCTTGGCTTTGTCAACCGGGTATTTCTCGGCATTCCGCGCGATCTTGTCGCTCACGATACGGTTAACGTCCAGCCCGTATTTGTCGGCAAGCTGCAACGCGAAGGCGAATACGTCGGCCAACTCCTCCTTGACCTTCTGCGGGTCGGCATCCTCCGCCTTCTTCCACAGGAACAATTCATTGAGTTCCGAAGCCTCGATGCTCAGCGCTAAGGCCAGGTCCTTGGCATTATGGAATTGCGCCCAATCGCGTTCTTCGTTGAATCGCCGCAGCTTGTCGATAAGGTCCTGCCAGTCGCTCATATGCTTTTACAAGGTTTGAGGGATAAAGGTAGGGAAAAGTGGCGGAAAGAAAAAGCGGCTATTCCAGCCAGCAACGCTAGCTATAGTATCGTGACCACGACTCGAAATAAGGCTGCAATTTATCACTCAACTTCAATTTCACCCACGTCCTGTCAACGCCGTTTTCCGTGTATAGAATTTCAAGGATTCCTACATGCACAATATTTAGGATTTCACGATTATCACTTTGTCCTAACAAGTTGATATATGCAAAGGAATTTTTCACGAAATCACTTGCCGAGTCTTCCTTTATGCTATTTCCTAAACAAGCTGCAAATTCATTCATGAACAAGTAGATGCCGTAATCAGAAGCGAAACCTGAACCACCTTGTGAATCCAACATGCGTTTACACTCGGGCACCTTTTCATACAAAACATTCCTTAGCGTATTGGATATAAACTCGTCAATCCCCTTCAATTCCCCAATAAATCTCGAATCCATTATAATTGCGTTTTTCAGGAGCATTGCTTTTTATGGCTCAAATATAATCACCAAGATTGAATTACCCGTGCAGGAATTAATGAATCAACCTTATCGTAAAGCGTGTTTTAAGTCGCTACAAGTGGTTTTTCGCCAATTCCACAAGCAATTCATCCGTCAGTAACCTCGCTGGAACAACAGCCCACCTGTCGTTTGGAGATGGAAACCCCGTCCGGCAATAGCCTGCTTTATGCTTGAAATCAAATGCCGCATGGTAGTAACCATTAATGGACAAGAACGCCCGGCTGAAATCTTCAGTCCACAGGATTTTTGATATGGATGGTTTGTCTTTGTCAATCACGTCAGCGACATTATAGATATGCAAAGCATCTAAAATCTGTAAATCGTCTCGCTTGGCCACAGCATAGAAATATCCCGTATTCCCGTCGTCTTCAAAGACGACTCCATAATTGTTTTCAGCCAAACTATCAATAAAGGTTTCTTGCCCGACCATAAAAGACCGCTCTTCGTAAACGATTAGTTTTGGCTTGTTGTCCATATACTTTTAAAAGGTTCCAAGGGTAAAGATAAGAAAAAAAAGATGGCGATAAATCCAATTGGATCAATAAGTAATAATGACTAAATCAAACTACATATACGGCTGCGGCTACACGGCGTTCTTGACGCGAGGCCTTGGGAAGGGGCGCAAGAGGAAAACCCGGGATTACGCGGATATCCACGTTAAGTTTTCCGATAAACACGTATGACATGGATATAGCAGGATGGAAAATCCTACCAGCGTAATCGCAGGCGGCCGACCGTTCGACACTGAAAAACCGGGGGCTGGACACAGTGTTTTGCCGGTTCGACACAAAATGTGCCAGTATCCCCATATGAGGAAAATCAATGTGAAATTTTCCGATAAACACGTAATAACGCGGATATCCACGGTTTTCTGCCGATAAACTCGGGATTGAGTGTACATCTTTGTAAAGCTGGGCATTCCCGCAATTGATGTTCGTGCCATTGGCCGTCGACCAAATCGCGAGGGCCTCTGCAAATCAGAAAAACACTATATTTGCAGCAACAGGTATAAAGCAATGACAACCTAATTAGCATCAATGAAATCGATATCAGCCTTACTATTCGTTACGTTGTGGATGGCGAATTTTGCAGTCGGCCAAACCGAAAAAGACTTTGTTGTAACGGCATTGGGCGACACGTTGTATGGCCAAATAACCCGACACCGCGAAAGGGTCGTTAAAATAAAACCTGCGGACGGAGGCGAAGTACAGACGTTCACGCCTGAGGAAACAAGGCAGTTTTATGTCGCTAAGAAGAAATCGAGGTACGCGCCGATAGACCGGCCGAATGACATGAATACAAGGGAGATCTTCCAACGATGCCTATCATACGGCCGGATTCTTCTGTTCAACCTTTCCTACCCAAACAGTTCGGGCGGAATGGGAATGCCGGGAGCCGGAGTCAGCGTCCAGCTTTCCTTGGGCAAAGGGGATTTTATCGTAGCGCAGAAAGGGAAATACGGCCGATTACTGGAATTGAATAACCAAACACTTTTCAAATCATCTAAAGAGACGCGTAAAAGCCGATTATTGGAACTCATTGGTGATGACAAAGAACTTGCAGATGCATTGAAAGCTGAAGATGGGTTCAATACGGAGATGATCGTGGAGTACGTCGAAGCTTACAACACAAAGCACAGGTCTTCGTAAATTTATCCGATTGCTGCTTGAAAGACTTTCAATTGATTTACTATGCCCGTCATCGAATTGAAAATTGACGTCTCCGCACCGATCGAAACCTGCTTCGATTTAGCCAGGAGCATTGAATTCCACCAACTGTCAACGGGTAACACACGCGAGCGAGCCGTAGCGGGCGTCACATCAGGTCTGATCGGCATGGGCGAAACCGTGACATGGGAAGCAACCCACTTTGGCATAAGGCAGCGACTTACGTCCGTGATCACGGCCTACGACCGGCCAAACCATTTCCGCGATGAGATGGTCAAGGGCGCTTTCGCTTATATCCGGCACGACCATTTCTTTGAGGAAAGCAATGGCATCACGACCATGATCGACCGATTCGATTTCAAATCACCGCTTGGGATTTTAGGTCGATTCGCCGACTGGCTGGTATTGACCCGCTACCTCCGAGGATTCCTGGAACGCCGAAATAATCTGCTCAGGGAATATGCCGAATCGGGCAAAATCACACCATAAGTGTTCGTGTCGATAACCGATGTACCCCCTCTTTGCGAACTTTCTTAAGCAAAAGCCATTATCGATGATGATTAGCCGATGGCTAATGTCTAAACCGTAGACGCATTCCAGACCGCTCGCGGGACAGAATCAATCAAACCGGGCCGCTTCGATATCACCGTGTTGTCCTTCTCGGTCGATAAGGAGCATATGACGCCCATACAACTTCTTTCTGACGGGCTGGATGTAAGGGGTTAGGTCGACAATATCAAGCAATCGGTATGCATCCCTACCATAGATGATAGGCAAATTACCATGCTCCTCATGTTCAAGATAGTAAATCACTTCGCATATTTCCCGTCCATGTCGCTTGGCAAAGACTTGCAGCGTCAGCCCGTATACAGCCGAAAAGCGGGCCAGCAATAATTCCTTGTTGTTAACAAAGAAAAAAGCTACATATAACTTAATGCATTCCCGTACGTGTGCATCGCGAACCACCGATGTGTCGATATGGATATTGACGCTGCCGGAGGAATTGTCAAAAACAATCGCTGAGACACCCTCTGTTGTGATTACGGAGACCTTCCTTTCCTTATGCAACCCGCTTCCGGACCAAAATGCAATCATCAAAAGCAAAACCTTCATAAAGTGAAATCAACCGACCCAACAAAAACCCAAGGTAAATAACACTCAAAAATAGGTATAAAACGTGAAACGCAATTCATCCGTCAGTAACCTATCTTTTGGCATTGGGTGAATGTGGGGTCATCCATGAAGAAAATCCGGGCATTTGTAGGGAAAATCTGGTGCCTAAGGAGGAAAATAGGTGGTTTGGGGAGGAAAACGGTATTGGGGAATCCAGGGCGCGATTGCCAGATATCGAAGTATCGGCACATGCATCGACAAAAGGTATGTGGTGCTGTGAATGTATGCTTATGAAGCTTATCGACGTATCTTATGGCCATCGTGAATCCGCCATCGGCGACTACGCGAACTACCCCATCGTAGAATGAAAAGCGTGCTTTACTCTCGGCATTCGATGTCAAGGTTAGCGGAAACGCGGAAACGATTGGCCTATTCGAGTCGTTATTCTCGCAATTGACGATCGTGCCGTTGGTCATCAACTAAATCGCCAGAGCCGGCGGCCTGATTAATTGCGTGACGTTGGGTGGGGGTGGTGGCGTGGGATTATTTCAATCGAAATTTTTAGTATCTTTCCGAAACACATGCTAATAATGCTGAAAGATGAATTACAACGTGTCATTTCCGGAGCTCGCGACGTTACAAATGGAACTGCTATCCAAACAATCGCCGATTTCATTAGAAAAAGCAAAGCAGCAGGTTTTGGCGCTCAAGAAAATAAGCTCGTCAAAGAGCAAGAAGCAACGATAGTTTACCAAATAGCATCCCCCCTACCAATTCACCTCAATCCAATCGCATCCCAAGAAAACCAAATACACCCAATGTCTACCATCATTAAGATAATCGTCGGCGCCTTAATAGCACTGATCGCATGGTTTATCAGTAAGGCACACGCTAAAAAGAAAATGCTCGCCGCAGCCGAGCGCGACCAGCGACAATGCGAAATTCTTTAATAGCCCAGCGGGCATGTCGTTGACCGCGTATTACCGGAACATCATGGAGTGGAATGCCGGGCGTTTTACGTCGCGCTGACGCGCGCGAAGGAGAAGTTCGTATTCCTGGCCGACAGGAACAGACGCTCCAAGTTCCCCCGCGAGATCCATGCGGAAAACGTGGCCCAGGAGCGCGAGGCGATGCGGTGCCGGAAGTGCGAGGCGGACATGCGTTTCATCAAGAACGTGACCAGCAAATTCTCGGGCCTCTCCCAACTATTCAGCTGCGAGAACTACAAGTACGGCTGCGGCTACACAGCATTCGTGACGCAGGAGGTTGGGAAGGGGTGAATAAACTTCTTTTTGATGCATACCTAGTACAACAGAATCTGAAACATTATAACCACAAAAATTTTCAGTCTAAATACTCGACCGGGGTAAGCAATTCCACGTAATTAGAAGGCTTTTACAAGCTATCTACTATACAGTCTAAACCCCATGTACCCTGCAAGGATAACCACCATAGTAGGGATGATTGCCCTTTTCACACCACCTGGCCTTCAGCTGGATTGCTTTAGCTTCGTATAATTTTTGCGCAGGATTGTTTTCTTTTGGTGATAGCATTAGAAACCCTAGCTTAAATGAAGATAGTTGAGGATTTTCCGCGAGCGCTCTGTTCAGGGTCGCTTCAAACGACTTCATTTCCTTGTCGAATTCTTTCAATTGATCTGACATGACAATTTAATTAATTTGTTAAATAAATATAAGTGTTTGCGCTAATCGTGCTATTATCGGCTTTCTTCGTTTCTGCTGTAATCTTCAATCTACCTGCAATATTTGTATTGCCCGCGCTGTAACGTATTTTAGCCTTCCCATTTACATCAGTTTCGGCGATGCTAACGCCATTCAAAAATGCGCCGATACCATGCCCTTCTGGTCCGGTCACTGAGAAACTAACTGCCTGCCCTATACTGCACACTCCATTACCGCTAACTAGCGAAGCAGTAATAATCGACTCACTTTTAAAAGAATTGACGATTGAAAACGAATCTACATTGACTGTAATCTCTTCAGGATAGGCTCTTGCAAATTCGATTCGTCCCGGCACCATTTTTTTTAAACCAGCTATTTCTGCTATTATGGTAGCCTCCCCAGGAATACTACTTTTTAGTCTAGCCTCCGACACAAAACTATCATTAGCGGTTATTAAAACACTGTCACCCTTACCACCAATAAATTCACCAAGGTTAGTTTTCAACAATATAGTTCTCCGGCTACGTATGGCGTCTTTTTTTACAGAAACAGTGATAACGGCCGACGCATGGCCGTTGGCTTGGACTGGATTAAGTGTATCTATTTTTACGGTAAGTAATTCTTGCGCCGTGACATTTTCATAAGCGTCCTCTTTGAAACAGCCGACGACAGCGAACATTGCGACCAGCAACTGAAATAAACAAAAATGATTTTTCATTTGAACAATGATTTAATACCTCCAAAAATTTCCTTGAGTTCATAATCAACAGACAATCCTGCAAATGCCGAAACTCCAATTGATTTTTTATCTACCAAGGGATTAATAGGATAGGTTTTGTAAAAAACGCCACCAAGAATCACTTTCAAATAATTGTTGGCCTTGAAGCCAAAACCAGTCATCAAACTATTATTTCCAAATAAATCTTCACGTTTATCGGGTATGTCTATCGATGTTAATGTCAAACCTACGATAAAGGAAAAATAATAGGTCCAGTGCTTTCCCTGAATTTTTCTCATGGCAATATCTTTATCAATACTGCGAAAATTGACATTAAACCCTAAATATGGTACTAGTTCATTAACTGACTTTATATTGGGGATATCCGATATTACAACAAAACCAAAATCTGGAACAATTTTAAATTTGCTTGCGGTCATGAAATTGAAAATCTCGGTTGAACCCGCCCCTACGTCCTTTGGACTAGCTAGAAATAAACTCTTTATATAATGCTTTTTGATATCCGCTTCTGCCAAAATTACCGGCCTTAGGTCATCCCTGTTCTTTATCAGAGCGTTCCTAAGTAGGCTTATATCATTCAAAAAACCCACCATGTTACTATCAACATGATAATCAACTGATTTAGCAAGGGATAGACGAACTAGCCCTTCCAATAAATTCAGCGTTACAAAATTTTTTTCAAGGTTTTCCATTTCGCTAACAGCATTCTTTGCTTTTATTTCATAGGGCGCAGTTAAGATCACCTTACCTGAAAGCGTGTTTGGAATGTATTGATCAGGCGGATTGTATAAAAATCCTAATACCTTAATCAACTCATCTCGTTCATGAGTCTTCAAAATGCCAGCATTTTCACACGGACATGCAAGTGCAGTTGTAGCTAAAAGATCGTAACTCTTCTTATTTAAAAAGGGGCTGGTAGGATTAGGCGGAGCGGATTGAACGTAAGTACTTACCGTTTTTAAATTGGTCAGAATAAACTGGTTCTTTTCACATTCCTCGATTTCTTCTAGGGGTTGCCATGCTACGACATTAGGATCATTTCCTAAGAAGGTTACCTTAACAAGTTCTTTAATCACCGTGTCGCCAAAACTCAATTCTTTTGCTTCATGTTGATCCAACTTAATTTTGGATCCTTTTAAAAATACGCTAATCTGATATTGTGGTCTGTCCGTGACTTCTGAAAAATTCACAGAATCTCTATTTTCATCCAGTAAACCTTTTTCTGAAGCAAGCGTAACCAACAACGGCAAGGATATTGATTGCGGAACATGGTCTGATATAATTGAAATATACTGATCAGGTTGCATTGTAGCTAACATTTCCTCACCTAATGCGGTCTTGCTAAATGTAAAACGCATTTCAATACAAGGTTTATAACCATCCAGTCTACCCAGCTTTAATTCCGCTGTGTCAACTTTCAACGCGACATCGTTAAGGCAACCTCTGGCGGATAGGAATTGAAAAAAATCATCCTTCCTGAAGAGCGTTTTTGGAATACTTTCATATCCTAGCTTTAAGCTTTTCATTACAGCAAGATTCACCGAGTTTTTCATACTCAAAACTTGGTATAGCTGCGCATTCAACCCATAATAAAGGTCTAGGGATTTATCATCATTTGTGTAAAGTCTAATACGATAATCCCGTCCAGGTTCTAATGGAGGCACTAGTAAGATCACCTCAGATTTTTTATCCTTGTAATACACTTCGAATTCAGTGTTCAATGGCGCGTGTTCCCTAGATGAATCCTTAAACAAATGATAGGGAACTTCTCCTTTCATTCTCTTCCTCTGCCTTGAATTAACTGTACTGGATTTGATGAATCTACGATAATCTCTTTTTTTTACATCTTTGTTACCATTATTATCGATTGGAACAATTAAAAATCCAAGTACGTTGACCTTACCCGGAATCGAAAACCGTAAACGGAAATACCTGTCAAAGGGAAGCGGCTTGACGGGGGTATTGAAGTTGGTATCAAGATCAATTAAAGTCGGTTCAATCAATGTAACTGGTTTTGACAAACTTTGAGCCTCTGCATTTGCAGCTGTCAAAATTAAACAGAAAAAAATTACAGAAAATTTTGTACAGTGAATTACAAGGACCACCGGAAACCGGAGACAAACAAATCCTAGTTTAGAAACATTTCTTTTCGACACGGAATAAAGTCCTTTTACTAGATAATTTAACACGAACATATAGCTGTATAATTAATTTCAGAATTTCCGATAAGTAAATCGTTACGTCAAAGTTGAATGTGATAAGGTGCTTGTAATCCATGACTAAACTTGCTTAATAACCAACACAAGTATAGGCCAATGTTGCGTTAGACCATAGCGTACTTACCCGCATTCCGGGGGAGTGTTTTAACGGTATTGCCTTTTAATGCCCATCGTCATTCACCACGGACGCGAATACTCCACCTCTGCTATCGATGGTTACGCGACTCACCCCGCCATAGGCCGGTACATTGCGCCCAAGTGCGCCTATGCTAAGGGGAAACAATGCTGAAAACGCAGCTCAGGAACGGGGGAAAAAAAGCATTAATTACGAAAACCCTGCCGTTGAAATCCGTTTCGACACCGGAAAACCGGGTGTTGGACACAGCTTTTTGGCGGTTGGACACAAAAATAGTCGTAATCCTACCGAAAGGACTTCCCGGCGTTTGGAAGAAAAACCAGGCGGTTTCCAGCTATTTGGCTGCGAGAACTACAAGTACGGCTGCGGCTACACGGCATTCGTGACGCCGGAGGTTGGGGCGGGGTGATAAAGGTAAACCGGGGGTTCGACACAACGTTTTGCCGGTTCGACACAAAATGTGCCTGTATTGGCCCTTGAGGAAAACACGGGCGTTTGGAAGGAAAATCAGGAACCTGAGGAAAACCCGGGGATTTGGGAGGAAAAACGGTAACAGGGACGTATGGGCACGATGGATGAGTGAGCCGATTACAAGTGTTATTCGGCTCACCCTTTTACTATATTTGAGCCGATTAACAAACATAATCGGCTCATGGTGTATAATTGGCAACTAAACGGATGGCCGGATTTTACGTATGACGTTGCGGAAGTGCAACCGTCCATGCTTGCATTTGCGCAGGAGACGGGGGAAGTCAATTTTAATCATCGCTTAATTCGATAATCGTTGCAAGTGTGGTTTGCGGATTGGCACCTAGCTTGCCGCCATAAAACGCGCAACCAGCCGTGGATTTAGCAGGTGTGAAAGCGATACACAAGGAGTCTTTCGATTCGTTGACTGATAATCCGCAAATCAAATAGGTATCGAGATAGGTCTCTTCCTTACTTCGGTATACGATTGGATAGGTATGAAGCCGGTTGAAATCCATGTCGGTCTCGACCAGTGACAAACCGTTTACGAAATAGAACCTGTCCTTCAAATGCACCGGATTGCATGTGTTGCGAAATGTAGAATCCAACAGCCTGACATATTGATCTTTGCCTAGGCGAATGATGACTGGAACTCCTTCATTGGCTCCATCCTCCGAAAAAAAATCGTAGATCGTAAGCATAAGCAGCCCGCGATCATGAAATACCTTGGAAACACCGTGTATCCCCAACCGGGCGAATAGGATTTGACCGGAACTGCGCACCTCCATATCGTACGTGCCTTCTACCATACCGGTTTCAAGCTTCAATTGGATGTCGCCATCCCCAATTCCCAGGATACCATGCTCGTCAAACTCCAGTAGCTGGACGGGGCCCTGGATCGGTTTGAAACCCCAATTGGGAGTACCAGCAACGGGGTCATGCTGGCCGTATAAGTCGCGTGGCAAGCTAGCCAACCAAACCAGCGCCAAAAAGATAGTTCTGATGCTCATTGCTATGTCTTTGTCTTGCTAATTTAGCAAAAACCATGGTTTATGGTGATTAGCCGATGGCTAATGTCTAAAAAGCAAAACCTGAATAAATCGAAATCACTGCCCTAACAAAAATAGGTATAAAACGTGTAACGCAATTCATCCGTCAGTAACCTATCTTTTGGCATTGGGTGAATGTGGGGTCATCCATGAGGAAAACCCGGGCATTTGTAGGGAAAATCTGGTACCTAAGGAGGAAAATAGGTGGTTTCGGGAGGAAAAACGTTAACGGGAATCCCAGGGCACGATTTTCCGATAAGCCCGTAATAACGCAGATATCCACGTTAAGTTTTCCGATAAACCCGTATTACGTGGATATGGCAGGATGGCAAATCCTACCAGCATAATCGCAGCCGACCGACCGTTTCGACACCGGAAAACCGGGGGTTGGACACAGCTTTTTGGCGGTTGGACACAAAACAGCGGGACAAAGAAGGAAAAACGGGGTGTTTGCGCGGAAAAGCGGTAACGGGCCACCTGTGTCGAAATCGCCCGATATCGGCGTGGCGGTACCGTCAGGCAGCAAATGCACGCGCTACCATCGCGACTTGGCTAAAGATTTTTAACTTTGGGGTTCATGCAGGTTTTCAAAGCGAAGATAGGTTGGGCGATCTTTGTCCCCGTGATGGCGGTCATGCTGGGCAGTGCGATTCCGATGGTATATATCGCGTTTACGGAGACGGATTCCGCAGCGATCATCAAGGGATTGTCGACCGCCCTGCTCTTGCCGCTTGTAGCGGCGGGTTGTGCGCATATTTTCCTGAACACCCGATACGTCATCGATGGCGACACCCTCATTGTCCGCTCCGGCTTCTGGTACAAGAAAACCGTTGCGATTGCGTCCATCCGCAAGGTCATGGCAACCCGGACGCCCGTCAGTGCCCCTGCCCCATCGCTGGACAGGCTGGAAATCTTCTACCACAAGTTCGACAGCGTAATCGTCTCACCAAAAGACAAAGCAGGGTTCGTCCGCGAACTGGTGGAAATCAATCCGGGTATTGAGATAGCGTAGGCAAAGGGCTATTGCCTAAACCAGCTTAAGTGCTTCCGCGTATACCAGATTCGGGCGCATAGTAAAGGACGATCGCACCGCCGCCAAAAGTCTTTGTCTTTATGAGCCTGAGGATGGTTCGTTCAGTTATGCTTTTGAACAACGGCAAACCACTGCCCACGATAACCGGGTAAATGCAAAGTTGGTATTCGTCGATTAACCTGAGTTTGGTCAACGCGACGATCAGGCTCGGACTGCAAGCGAAGATGTCCTTACCGGTTTGCCGTTTAAGTGCCGAAACTTCTTCTTCAAGGGGTCGGGTTGCCAACTTGGCACTTTCCCAATCGACGCTTTTGAGCGTATGGGAAAAAACGATCTTCGGGACGTTGTCAATCGCTACGGCAAATTCGTCCGATGATCGGTCTCCGGTCGGATTTTTCGCGATGGGCTTCCAGTATTCCATGAGCTGATAGGTTAACCTGCCGTAGAGCAGGCAGTCAGCATGGTTTACCAGGTCAGCGTAATGTCGGTGTATCTCTTCATCTGGAATCCCGGCCGTATGGTCGCAGAACCCGTCAATGGTCATGTTGATTGCAGCAATCAGTTTTCGCATCGTTTAGCTTCTAAATTGTCGTCGGCGATTCGGCCCCCGTTCATTTCTTCGTCAGCCTGTATCGCAGGTGCGTGGTCAAGTCTGATGGTATGACTTCTACGATCTGGACAGCATAGTTGTCCTTGTCAATCCCGTCAAACAGCCGGATGCCACTCCCTAAAAAGACAGGGGCAATGTGGAGGAAAAATTCGTCGACAAGTCCTGCATTGAGAAATTGCTGGATGGTATTCGCCCCACCTTGTATCCGGATGTCCTTTCCATTGGCGGAACGCCTCGCCTTTTCCAATGCACTTGCTATTCCATCATTGATGAAGTAAAACGTCGTGGTCCCTCGCTGTACCCACGGCTCCCTTTTTTCATGTGTCAGCACGTACACATCCGCTTCGTACAGATCTTCCGCCCACACAGCTTCGCCTTCCTCGAACATGCGCTTTCCCATGATATAAGCCCCCGTCCTAGCGAATACGTCATCGATCAATTTGCCGTCCGCGCCGTATTCTTCACCGCCTTCCATCTTGATGTGTTTCCAGAATGCTTTCTGTTTCATCATCCATTGGTGTATTTTCCCTGAAACACCGCCCATGGGATTGTGAGGGCCCCGATTGTCGCCGGCGAAAAAGCCGTCAAGGGATATTCCGCTGTCAAAGATTATTTTGCTCATATCGTCTACCTATTGTTATTGGCTTCCGCGAGGAATTTTTTTGCAAGTTACAGCGTTGCCAACTCCAATGCCTTGCCATAAGGCAAGAAAAAAACTGCAAAAATCCACCATGGAGATTGGATTGATGGCAAGGAATATGCTTACTTTTACGACGGTATGGAAAAACGGGAACAGGCGTTCGTTCGATTCGACGCGTACAACAAGCATGACCCCAGAACGATAAGCTGGCAGGGCGAGACGTACCCGGAGGAGTACTTCCTGGCGCTGAAATTGCATAAATGGGTAGTCGCCCTGCAACCGGTAGCCAGCGAAGCGCTCTTGCTGGCCTCCCGTTGCCAACACATTGGACGCTGGGAGATTCCGAGGGCTGCCTATCCGGATGGCAGGGAGGGCTACCTGCGCTGGCGTAAGGAATTGGCACTGCATCACGCCGAACGGGCCACCGAGATCCTGCATCAGGTGGGCTACGATACCGAGATCACCGAGCGCGTACAACAGATTATTTTGAAAAAACGGATCAAGGTGGATGCCGACGTGCAGGTGATGGAAAACGCGTTATGCCTGGTATTCCTGGAATACCAATACGAGGATTTCCATCCGCGCTATCCCGATAAAATCGTGGATATCCTGAGGAAGTCGCTTCTGAAAATGGATGCGGCGGGGCATCAGGAAGCGCTGAAACTACCTTATTCGGAAACCGGATTGCGGTATATCCAATCGGCGCTGACGCTGTTGGCCAAATAGCCGATTACCGACGCCCTATGGCGATCGACGCCATGTCGATGACGAAAGGGCGAAGTCATTCCATGCACCGGATATCAATTCGTTATCCAATGATCCGGTATAAAACAATAACCGGTACCGAAACACCTCGGTCTCTCCCTTATCCAGGCTCCAATCCCCCAAGATCTGCGCGGAAGGGCCTAAACCGAATTGGGAATCCACCCGCCAAGCGGTTGGATGGGTCCGATTGTCGGGGTGATCCAAAATAGCGATATGCGCCAGGTCATCACGCCCGTCGACTTGGATGCCGATGTCGCTCCAAATGGCACGTTGGCCTTCCATGTCCATATTCCGCAGCCCGGCCGAATTGACGATCTCGCCGATGGTTTCTTCGACCCATGGCATCCTGACAAACAGTCCGCCGACATAGAACTTTCCCATCGTAACCGCGGCCTTGGCCTCCCCCTTCCACACCAGGTCCAATATGTATTTTCCGTCATGCGCCTGCATGGACCAGCGTTGCGTTTCGACCATGATTACATCGCCACGCCCATCGATCATCTCGGACACGGTTTCCCATTCAACCCGTTCGCCTTGCCGGGTAAGCACCGCCGCGGAAATGCCACGCCAGTAGTCTGCATTCCAATTCATGAAGTAATCGCGCCCATTGACCAACTTCAATCCCCAATAGATGCCGGTTTGATGCGGATGGTGGGATGGTCGATATTCGGTCATGAGCCCAAGACCATCGGGAGCGACGATGGGGTGCAGGTATGGGCGTTGATCGGCTTTCGCGACTTGGGTCAAGATGGGCTGGCGCTCACTGGCTCGATAAACGGCGATGGTCCCCTCCGTTTCAGACCGCTCGACACGCAGGATTCGTTCCTGCCGGTCGTACCCCGTGGTCTGGCCATGGCCACTGTAACCAAAAGCCGTGCATAATAGCAATAGGACGTTCTTACTGTTCATGTTTCAAATTCGTTGACGTTATGGCATCTCCTTATTCCGGCAATGCAAACGCAATGACCGAATCGCCTAATTTGGTATCGTTTTTACCGCCCCCACCAGCGGCGATTACGATGTATTGCTTGCCATTAACCATATAGACACTCGGTGACGCATAGCCCGCTGCAGGCAATTGATACTCCCATAGCACCAATCCGGAACGCGAATCAAAGGCCCGGATCTTCTCATCGGGGGTACCCGCCATGAATACCAGATTCCCTGCCGTGGCCACAGGCCCGCCAAAGCTTTTCGAACCGGTATTGCGGATTCCTTTGGCCACCAAGTCGGGATATTCGCCAAGCGGCACCTTCCACAAGATCTCTCCGCTAACCATATCGACCGCGTTGAGCGTACCCCATGGCGGTGAAATGGCTGGATAGCCGTTCTGGTCAACGAAAAAAGGGGTACTCGTTGCATAGCGAGGTGCCCGACCCGATTCCGAATGGCCACTGCCTTGGATCTGCGCTGCCTGGGGGTCGTCGTTTTTCAGGTAAGCGACGATATCGTTCAACGCCGTGTCGGCGATGTGGCGGTAACTGGGCATCATGCCACGACCATGCTTGAGGATCGACATGATCGAATCGCCGCCCAAGTTCAAATTCGTAAGCGATGGAAACAAAGGCGGGTTACCCACTTTATCCAGACCATGGCATGCCGTACAATTCGTATTGTACAACATGGCCCCACGCTGGATAGGCGTGGCAGTGGCCGGATCGAAATCGCCTGCCAACGGCGTAAGCTTATGGATCGTGGGCGCTTCGTTGACGTTTACAAACATGACATTCTTTAGCGGATCGAAAGCGCCCCCGCCCCACTCCACCCCACCTTGATGGCCTGGCATCGTAATGACACCCGCCAGGGAAGCGGGCGTGTATTGCGGGCCTGTTTCATGTTTCCTGAAGATGGACAAGACATAGGCATGGGTTTCTGGGTCGATATTGCTTAGATCGGATTCGAGTACCGTGGTTCGATTGAGCACACGTGGCAACAGCGGGGTGGGCTGTGTCGGCCACGCCGCTTCGCCAGGTACCTTGGACGCGCCGACAGGCATATCCACCACCGGGAAAACCGGCTTTCCGGTATCCCTATCCAATACGAATGTCAACCCCTGTTTGGTGAGCTGAATAACGATGTCTTGAGATCCTCCATCATGATTTACCGCAACCAACATGGGGGCGGGAGGAAGATCGTAATCAAAGATATCGTGACGTAAGGTCTGATAGTGCCAAACAAGCTTGCCGGTATGGGCATCCAACGCAACGACGCAATTGGCGAAGAGATTTGCCCCTTTCCTCATTCCACCGTAAATGAAATCCGGCGCTGCGGATCCCGTAGCGAAGAAAACCCATCCGCGCTTTTCGTCCACCGTAAATCCACCCCATGGATTGGCGCCACCGATGGGCTCGTCATCCTCGAATTCCCAGGTATCATACCCCAATTGACCCGGCAAGGGTATGGTGTTGAAGATCCACTTGTAGGCTCCCGTAAGCGCATCATAACCCCGCACGTCTCCGGGCGTTGCACCAGGTCCTTCTTGGACACGCCCGCCGACAATCAACGTATTCCCACATACGATGCCTTGCGTGGTCATTTCGATATCGACCGCTTCGGGGGGCAACCCCATGTTCTTTCGCAAATCAATGAACCCGTTTTCGCCGAAAGACCGGATCAATTCGCCGGTCTTCGCATCCATGGCATATACACGATCCTTCACGAAATGGAGTATGCGCTTATGGTTTCCTTCATGGTCTTCCCAATAAGTAACTCCCCTGTTGCGTCCGTAAAAAGGCTTTTCATCGCCCTTATGGTCATTGGAAACAAAGACCCACGCCTCCGCTCCGGTCGCCGCATCCAAGGCCACGGCATTTACCTCGGGTGTGGTGAAATACAACAGCCCGTCGATGACAATCGGATTGGCATACATACCTGGCCCCGCCGGATTTCCATGCCTGTATTCCCAGGCCTTCTCCAGTTTGTCGACATTCCCCGCATGGACCTGATCGAGTGAGGAGTACTGCGAAGCCCCGAGATCTCCTTTGTAAATGCCCCACTCCGTGAAGTTATTCAACCTATTCTTGACGGGAGCGAGCCGTGTATCGCCTGTTTTGGCCGTGCAGGCGGCGAACAACAATAAGCCGCTTAGAGATAACGTGTTCACAACTATTGAATTTGGCTTGTAATCGTGCGTAAAATATCAAAATTTTCCCGTAAAACACATAGCCTTGAATAATTCGTGTCCTCGGCAACGATAGCGACACTTGCCCTTTCGCATCCCATCCAATTTACGGATTGACAAAAGTCTCCTTGACCCGCTTTGACAGGAAAAAGTAAGGCACCCAGACCACGGCAAACACAAACGCCCTGACAAGGCCCCACAAGGCCGTTGAATACAGCGATCCGTCTTGCTGAATCATGAGGAGCGACAGGAAATCAATCAGGAGGAAAATAAAGTTAAACAGGAAAAAGCCGATGGCCAATCCCGGCAATAGGACTTTCCGTTTCGTCATGAATACGGCACAAATAACGCTGACTCCGCCAAGGATGATATTACCGGTCAATTCAAACGTCATGAAAAACCGGAATGGGAGATCGTAGGCGGTACCCTGATAGGCATTCCAGATAGCGGAATCAAAATAACCGGTCGTAAGGAGCGCAACGGCAACATTGATCGGGGTGATGAAAAACGCAAGGAGCGGTAAGACCAGCCAACCGCCGATCCCATCGTACACGAAATGACTTTCTGGATCGGTTTTGGGTGGGAACGGATGCCGGTATAGCAGCCGTCCGATATAGGCTATCAGGCAAATCAACACCACGGCCCAAGATACGGCATACCACGATGTCCCGTTGCCGCCCACGTTGCCATCCATATTGACCGTGATTGCCTTGGAAAGATGCTGATCGACGATCTTTTTGATGTCGGCGGCGAATTCGGCCCTTTTGGAAACGGGGATCGTGGGCGTATGGTACCTGAACTGGTAGTCCAGGATCAACGTATCGCGTTTGGCGAACGCCGAAGCGCCGAACACGTAGTTATCCCGATCGATGAAAAAATTGTCACGACGGATATTCCAGCCGTAAGGAGATACGATGGCTATGCGATACTCCACGTCACTGGGATATCCCACGGCAACCGGCGTGTTCTTTGTGCCGGGAAGGGATGGAAAACGGTCATAAATCAGTTGCGCGAATAGGTCTACGCGATGTTGGCCTTGACCGTCGTCGCTAAGGAATTCGGGAATACGATAACGCTCTACCAAGGTCACCTCATTGCGCGCACGGTCGTCGTGCACCTCCAATGAATCGGTTGAGGCAATCGATGGATACAACTTTGAGTAGTAGTCCAAATAGTTTTTCTCCGTGTCCCAAACGCTGCCATACGACAATTGCAACCTCACGTCATCGGCTTCGTGACCCCGGTAGATCGTCTTGACTTCCAAATTGGCGGTGCCCCGCTCATCGGGATCCAGTTGATACCGTTCTTCGCACTTGATCATTCCCGACCGATTGGACGCCACGTGCTTGATCTCACTGGCCGGACTTGCCAGTACAAGGCCCTTTCCGTAAATAGGCATGGAACGATTGTCCAAATCACCGCCCTGGTGGCTGATCGTAGGGTCTACCCAATAGGGCTTTTCATCAATGGTGAATTGGACGATCGCGTGATTAAATACCAAAGGAGAGGGTAGTTGCTGTGCGATTTCGCCGATGAGGTGTGTATTGACCAATGCCATGTATGCCTCCAAGCCGGCATGTCGAAGCAAGCTGACCAACAACAACGACTTGTCCTTGCAATCGCCGTATCGCTGCGCGAAAACCTGATTGGGGCGATGCGCCCGATGGGAGTATTCGCCGATCTCAACACCGGTGTAACGGATTTCGTCTTGTACAAAACGGATGGCCGCATGGGCGAATTCCTTCAGGTCGTTCCCCGACTCGCGAAGGAATTCGTCGGCCTTTGCCGCCAACGCCGCATCGATCCTGTCGGGATAAGGGTTGACACCAAGGGCCCAGGCACCGACCTCTTCCCAATTGCTGTATTCCGAGAGCTGCACATGTTGGAACGCGTCGAACCAAGAAGGCGTATACGACTCGTAAACAACCGCTTCGACAAGATCTCGGCTCCACGAATAATGCGAGAGTTGCCCGCTGTCAACGATAACGGGGTTTGGCGCCCCGTTAAATACCTTGACGTGCAACTGGCGTGATGACGATACGAGTACCGACGTATAGAGTTGGGCGATGGGCGCCGAACTCTGGAGGTAGATATCCTGGAAATACCGGTCTTCGAAGACGGGATTCCTGCCGGTTATGCTGTAGCTGTATTCGATCTGATCGCCTACACGGATATCGTCTAACACCAAATAGGCCGAATAATCGCCATTGTAAATGAACGATGCGGCGTCTTGCTCGATTGCAACCACCCTAAATTTATTGATATCCAACACACGGGTACGATGACCGCCGCGAATGACGAACAGTTCGTGAAAGGTGAGCTGCTGATACGTGGGCGAAAAGCTGACGGAAACGTCCACGCCGTATTGCAATCCGGATTCGTTGACGATCTCGCGTATGACATGCGTATAAGACACGCGCTGCTCGGCATGCAGCTGGTAATCCAATAGTTTGTAATAATAGCCGTCACTGATTTTCTTGGCATCGGGGCGAAGGCCGTTTGGCACGATCGAATCCACCCATTTCGGCTTCTCCGAATGGGAAATCTTGTGCTGGGCCACGACAGGATTGCCTTGAAAGAGCGCGAGGATGCCAAGGGCCAACATCCATGCGAATGGGTTGATTCCGTTTAATTGGTTGTTCATGCCGAATATGTTGTCGCAAATTAATGCGCAGTAAATATACGCAATAAGTATGAGTTGTAGCGGCCTTCCTACAGGATGTAAGCATACCGCTACAGCGGTGTCCCGACACATCATTCATGTGCTGTTTTTCATATTCCGTGGCTCCCATCGCCGCCATACCTTTGCATCATCCTTTCAGGAATAAAGGAAAAACG
>JBBCJB010000048.1:0-4266 GCA_037190485.1 Parapedobacter sp. | reverse complement strand
GACGGTGAGTTATGTCTATGACGGCCGGGGCAGGAAGCTGCGGAGCGTGAACGGGGTGGGCACGCAGACGCGCGACTACGTCGACGGCATCGAATACGTTGGCGGGAGCACCATGGAGCTCATCCACCACGAGGAGGGGCGGATCGTCCGGAGCGGCAGCACCTACGAATACGACTACTTCATCCGCGACCATTTGGGCAACAACCGCACGGGCTTCAGGCAGGGCACCAGCGTGACCACGCCCAACTTCACGACGGACTACTACCCGTTCGGGATGCAATACGTGGAAAGTACGTTCAGCCGTCCGGGAAGTCCAAAAAACCAGTACCTTTACAACGGCAAGGAGCTGCAGGATAGGCTCAAGCAGCTGGACTACGGCGCGAGGCTGTATGACCCGGTGATAGGGAGGTGGGGGGCGGTGGATCCGCTGGCTGAGCAGTTTGATGACGTATCACCATATAATTACGGGCTAAACAACCCATTACGGTTTGTCGACCCGACAGGTATGGCAGCGCTGGATACGACACTTTTGCAGGAAGTCGTAATTTGGGCTAAAAAGACTTTTAAAGAGACGGATTGGTCTGACGCTTTGGGTAATTTCGTGTCTGGTGGCCAAGTCGATGATATGGAATACTCTTTGCACTTGTATGAGACCGAGGGTTTGAATTCGTATCTCTATAGCCAGATAGGGAGTGCCAATAGGGATGCCAGGTTTAGCATGATGGGGCAATATCGGGGCGGGAGGGGGCCTTTTAAGCAAGGTAAACTCAGAATATTAGGTTCAGGTTTTTCAAGCAGCGAAAGAAAGGCGGCAGAATATCTAAAGAAAAAAGGATACAATGTGGTTTTGCGTGAACCGAAAGGTCGAAGAGGAGAAGGAGGAACCTCGGATTTACTTGTTAATGGGAAAACTTATGATGTTTATACCCCCAAAACAAATAACCCAAACAGTATAGTGTCAGCAATGGCTAAGAAGAACGAGCAAGCCCAGGGGATAGTATTGGATTTGAGCAATACTGGTGTTACGTCTGAACAGTTAGGCGATGTATTGAAAAGAGTTAACAACGCTGGAGCGACAAAAATTAAAGATATAATTATTTTACCAAAATAAAGTAGTATGCCAAAAGTCCTTTGTAAATGCGGAAATATCATTCTGTTGAATGAAATTCCTAATGAACATGAATACCTATATATATCAGATGCAGCGTATGAAGCATTGGACGATAATTGTCAAAAAGATAAAATATACGCAGAAATGAACATAGCGGTCAAGTGTGATTCTTGTCAAAGAATCTATTTGTACGGAAAATCCTTAAATAGTGGGCCTTTAATTTATAAGCCAGATATAGATTGATGGATGGAGGCCGAACGCAATCCCTGCGAATGAACTATCTAAGTTTAGTACTAAAAATAAAGGGGTGTCAATCGAGGTTCGTGGGAGCAACAGGTAAGAAAAAGACTCCCAATGTTCTTAACGATGTGTCTTGGTTTTTAACCGGACTTTTCATACTTGCCGATAATATCCTCAGAATTGAAATAGAGGCTGACGGAAATTTCAGTATTTTTGATAGACGAACAGGTGACTTGTTTCTCGATAAGAAATAGAAATCATGAATAATCCCTCAGAATTGTTTGGAAAGACGGTTTTATTTCTCAAGGATTTGAAAGTAAAACATGAATCTTATAGTTTTCCTTCAGGAGCGTTTATATTAGATATTTGGATTAATAACAAGTTCTTCGTGTTGCAATTTGACAATCATTACGTAGGGATTTCGGAAGTCAATGATCGCAATATTGGATTTGGTTCGGAACCGGATGAAAAATTCTACGATAATCAAAGCTATTGGCGCAAATTGGAAAATATCGTAAAACAGGTTATCTAGAAGAATTTGTGTCATTTAACAATCAATTTTTTGCAGATAATCATGACGTGTTTCAAGATGAAAGGCCCTAGGGTTTATTTCCTTTATAACAGCGGCTACGAAAATTTTGGGGTATCTAACTGGGTGTATTCCAACAGTACTAAAAAGTGAAATTACGCTATATAACAGTACCAAAAAATGATCAGGCAGCTGAGCGATTGGACTTGGATATTGCTGGCCCGGATGAATTGTTTGAAATTGCGTTAACAGAAGCACAATATCGTTATCTGGATGGAATCGGTCTTTTTGAAAAGATAAACGACATTACTGGCGCAATTATCGATGATTTTGAATATGAGGTGGTTTCGCGCAATATAGCGAACGTTGTTAAACTGCATGAAAAGTTGATCAAAGCAGGTAATGATAACGAATTACTGGTTCAAATAAAGGGCCTATTTGAAGAGGTATATCGCCGTGATCAAGGGGTTTATTTCTTCTTTTAATCAGGCGGTGCTGTTTGGTTCCGGATGGTCAATAACGGAAGAAATTTAAAGAAAGCAATAAATCGGGAATTTACTATATTAGTAGTCCAGGTCTAGGTGTAAAAAGAATATTTGACTTGGATGCTATTGTTGGCGTTGTTAGAAAAGACCATCCAATAATTATTAAGCCGGATTACCTGTAACAGTGATGGCAGTATGATTACGGGGCGAGGTTCTATGACCCGGTGATCAGCAGGTGGGGAAGTGTGGATCCGCTGGCGGAGCAGATGCGGAGGCACAGTCCGTATAATTACGCTTTTAATAATCCGATGCTGTTCATCGATCCCGACGGCATGGCTCCAAAATATAATTGGGTTGAACATAATCGGGGAAATCCTGGAACATATACTGATGATGAGGATGGAAGTAATGTTTCATTTGAGGAAACAATGGCGTACTACAGCCAAGAAGAGGATCCAAAAAGTAAAAAGGAAAAAAATGATCATATTTACACTAGATTTGGGCCAGAGTCTGGGCCTGCGTTCACTGGCGGTTTTTTCGATTGGCTAAACAAAGTTAATCATCTCGGAAAGCGCAAATGGACAGACCCTGAATCTGGATTAAGTTTTTACATAAACGATAAAGGGGAAATCGTCGGTGTGTACCCTATAACCGGTACGGCACCCTTACCCGGTATTGGAAGGCTTGACACTTATGCAAAACTTATAATGTTGACGAGAGGCCATGGTGGAGCAATACAAGCACACCATATAGTCGAAGTTCGACATTTACAAAGATTGTTGATTTCAACAAGAGAAGCCCCAGCTGTCATACTCACCCGGGCAGATCATGTTCTATTAACAAGTACTTTGCAAAAGGTATTGCCTTATGGACGAACTTATACTAAGGCAGCGTTAATCGCGGCCTATAAACAAGTGTATAGTGGTCAGCCGGAGTGGCTAAAACTGGTTTTGGAGATTTTGAAGTAATTATTAGTTTGTTCTATGGAGTATTTTGTGGTTACCTATTTGGATAAGCCCATGGGGTTAAGCGGTGAAAACTGTGGGACACGATACGCACTGGATGATGCCTGTGACGTTTGTGGGACAGGAGCGCGATTGGTTGGTCACCTAAAATGCAAAGGTCTGAAAAACATCAAACGGGATGTATTTGAAACTTTAAGCGGCGATTGGTTGATATCTGAAAAATTGTACAATCAATTTTTGAAGGAGAATTTGGATAAGATAAATTTAAAGAATGTATTTGATTATAAAACCAATGAACCTTTGCCTTTTTTTAACCTCCATACGGAGTTGTTTTTGCCGAAAGCGACCTCGGCTGGGGGGCTTGTTATCGAAGGTCAGTGTATGCACTGCAAAAGGAATGGATATTTCACAAAAGCGATTATTGGAGATTTAGCGAGAGGTATACCGACAAAGATTATTCCCACGTCGCTAGTTTATAAGGGTTTAGATTCCTCAAAGTTCAAGGGTGTTCATATTCTGAATTCGTGGGAGCATATGGGGTTGTCAAATCGGGTTGCGAAAGGAATCAACGTGATAAGATATGCCAGGCCCCTTCTGGTTGTCAGTGGGGGTATCAAGTTGTTTTTAGAAAAGCAGGGAAACGGGAAGCTCGGATTTGAACCGTTAACGATTGTCTAATACGCGGGAAACCCTCTTGGGGTTGCACAAACGATACACAGGCAACATCGCCCACCAGGTGTTCTCGCGCCGTGGGATGACCGGCACCCCGCCCGCATGGCTGACCGAGACCTACAGCTACCGTTACGACGGGGCGAACCGGCTGATCCAGGGGGCGATGGGCACGGCGGGCCAAAAGGGCCGGGAGACGCTGACCTATGACCGCAACGGCAACATCCGGTCGTTGCAGCGCACCGATGCCGCGGGCGCGCTGGTGGA
>JBBCJB010000047.1:0-72392 GCA_037190485.1 Parapedobacter sp. | reverse complement strand
CTAGTGTCGTGTTAATCATGAAATATCGCATAAGCCAACGTAATTTTCATTAGAATAATTTGTTTTTAATGGCAATGAAGCTTGCATGAGCCGCTTTGTTCATGTTTTTTTTGGCAGCTTACTCATGCAGGTTCCGTTCCTGGCAACGCTGGAAAATGCGCGCATAGCCTTAGCTACGTAAGCATTTGACAAGGAAGCCAGGGACGGAAAGGACACGGCTTGGTGCGATGGAGCATGGTTAACACGACACTAGACACCTGAATAAATCGCGAACGCTATCGGTAGCCGAACTTGGCTGCAAGTGCCGAGCAGTCAGCATAAGGCCGCACACCATCGGAGCACGTCACGTCCGCAAGGCTGGCCGCCGCCGCACAAACGCCGAGTTTTAGGCACTCTTCCATCGTCCACCCCTCATGTACGCCGAACAGCACCCCTGCGGCCAGCGCGTCTCCTGCCCCATTTGCTCCCACGACCCAATCTTCGGGAAGCTGTAGGCTTGGCTGGAACAACCGTTGACCGTTTCGTTGCGCGGCCCAAACGCCATCGGGATGGTGGATGATAATCCATTCGTTGACGCCCATGCCGAAAATACGTTCGAAAGCCGATTCGCATCGATCGCCAAGTTCTGCAGGCCCCAATGCGGTCATCAAATCGACACCCGATAACCGACTGGACTCATACTCATTCAGAAACAGGTAATCCACATGCGGTAGCGACGAGGGGATAATGTTCCTGAACCGATCGGAATCCTCACTCACCAAATCAACCGAAGTAGTCAACCCACTTGCCTTGGCCAGTTCCAAAACCGAGGAAGCTTTGCTTTTTCCATTTGGCAGTACTTCATCCAATCGATCCAACAAAAGCAGGTAACCCAAATGAAAAATCTTCGCGTTGGAAACGGCGAAATCGAAATGCGCAGCGTCGAGCATCGAGTTAGCGCCACGATGGTGGAAAAACGTGCGTCTGCCGGTTGCCTTCACCGAAGTGACTATGGTGTATGAGGTCGGCGCATCCGGGGTCATGCGCAATTGTTGCACATCGATACCCGCTTCTCGGCAATGATCCACGATTCGTATGCCGTTTGCATCGTTGCCCACCAAACCGATGGCTTCCAGCGGAAATGAAACGCCTAACTTAGCAAGATCCATCACGATATTATACGCCGAGCCGCCGTTGCTCGTGTATTCATGCAGGATATTGACCAGCGACTGTTCCTCTGGAAATTTATCGATCAGCTTGACCTGATCAAGTATCCAATTGCCGCCTACAAGGATACCGTTTTTTTGATGCGCTTTAAAATTGGTCATATGTTGCCAGGCACCTCCTTGACCAACGCTGCGTAGTCAACCGGTATGACGTGCTTGGAAGATTGTGAACCGATCGCGGCCCGGAAGACCCGGTGGCTGTCCGTGGCCTCCTCGGGCGTGGCGCACCCGAAGCGGTCGCCCAGGAACCCCTCCCGCTCGGCGACGTACGCGGCGAACATCTGCATGAAGCAATCGGGGAATCCGGCCTCGAAGATGCCGCCGGTGATGGTGTCAAACGGCATCTGGAAGCCGAGGTCGGTCCGCTTCCACCACTGTTCCTCGCCGTTGCTGAACGTCCAGAACGCCTTGGTATCCTTGGTGCTGTACCGCACACCGCCCTCGGTGCCGTACACCTCGATGTACCAGGTGTTGGTCTCCCCGGGCGCGAGCCGCTTCATCTCCAGCTGCATCGGGACTTCCTCGCCTTCGATGGTGACCTCGGTGTTCAGCAGCGCGTTGTTCCAGGTGTCGCATACGGCCATGCCGCCCCTGCCGTCCGGCCGCTCGGTGATGATCTTCTGCAATTGGGCGAATACCTTGGTGGGCTTCCAGCCCAGCCGCAGCGGCACGTGCAGGGCGTGCATGCCCAGGTCGCCCATCACGCCGATCTCGCCGCAGTATTGCGACTGCCGCTTCCAGTTGATCGGCTTGCCGGCGTTCATGTCGCTGGCGTGAAGGAAGCCCGCCTTGATCTCGAATATACGGCCCAACCGACCGGAGCGCACTTCCGAGACCACCCGCTGTGGACCGGGCAAAAACGGCATCTCCGAGCTGCAGCGCACGAAGCGCCCCAGCCGGAACGCCTCGGCGGTGATTTCCTCCGACGCTTCCAGGTCGATGCCGAACGGCTTCTCGCCCAACAGGTCCTTGCCCGCGCGCAAGATGTCGATGTATAGGTCGCGGTGCAGGTTGTGCGGCACGGCGACGTACACCACGTCGACCAGGTCGCTGCCGATAAGTTCCCGGTAGTCGGTGGTGAGCAGCGTCACGCTGTCGATCTGCCCGTACCACGCCAACAGGTCCGTGTTCAGGTCGCAGACCGCCGTGAGTCGTACCTTGACCGGATAATCCTTCAACGCGAACCACCGCCCGAAGGCGCTGGCCGCCTCCCTGCCCATCAGCCCGCCGCCGATGATACCGATATTCACTGTCTTCATCAAGTCTTCGCTATTTCAACAATCCGATCGCTTCTCCCGGTTTGGCGCCTTCGTGCACGATGGCCATCAACGCGCGCGTCATCCCGCTCGGGTTGGCGTGCTGGATGACGTTGCGCCCGTACACAATCCCTTTCACGCCCTGTTGCATGAGGCCGTAGGTACGCTCCAGGATTTCCCCGTCGGAGGCCTTGCCCCCACCGCGCACCAGCACGGGGATATCACCGGCGATCTCCACCACGCGGTGGTACGCGTCCACGTCGTCGGTCGGATCGGCCTTGATGATGTCGGCGCCGAGCTCAACGCCTTGGCGTACCAACGGGACGATCTTCTCCGGATCGCCATTGACCATGTACCCCCCGGCCTCGCTGTTCGGGCGGAACACCAATGGTTCCACCATCAATGGGATGCCGTAGCGCTCGGCTTCCGGTTTAATCTTCAGTATGTTCCGGATGCATTGGTCGGTCACCTCCGGCTCGCCGGGGATGCTGAACAGGTTGACCACCACGCAAACCGCGTCCAATCGTATCGCTTGTTCGACCGGATTTTCGATCATCCGGCTGAACAGCGTGCGCGGAAGCTGCTTGCCGTAGACGTTGGCAACGTCGGTACGGAGCACCAAGGATGGCTTCCCGCGGCCAGGGATGGATTGCAGGTAATGCGCTTGGCCGACCGTAAGCTGGATGGCGTCGGGTGCCGCGTCCACCAATATGTCGACGGCCTGCCTGACATTCTCTATGCCTTGCAGGAACGGGTATTCGTTGAAGAACCCGTGATCGACGGCAACGTCGAAACAGTTGCCGGATTCGCTGTTGAACAGCCTGTTCAATCTGTATGTTTTCATTGTTTGATTTCAAATTTGACCGATTCCCCCAATTCCGCCGCCAGCAGGTTGTCCTGCGGGAAGGCGTGCCCCAGGTGCTGCCGGAAGCCTTCGCCGTAGGCAACGCCTACGGTCTTCCCGCGCGCTTGCCCCGAGGCCCGCATGGCCTGCACGTATTCGTCCATGCCGTGGTGCGCGCGCAGCCATTCCCGCTGCGAGGCGTGGCAGGCGAGCATCGCCTCCTTCAGGTCTATCTTATCGCTGATGTCGACGACCATCGTCGGGGTAACGGGCTGCCCCAGCCGGTCCTTGCCTTCCATCGCGTCTGCGTAGTACAGGTGCGGCACGTGGTGGAAGGGGGCCGATGCCGTTCCGATGTTCTTCACCCCGGCGCTGAAGCACGCCGTCTGCACCAACTTGCTGGTCACCTCGTGATCCACCATGTAGCAGAGCGGGCTCATCGTGATCACCATCCTTGGCCCTGTCTTCCGCACGAGCTCGATGACCTTCAAAAGCGTCGGCCTATCGTACAGCACGAAGATGTCGTCGCATTCCAGGCAATGGTAGGGCGCATCCAGCAGCGATGCCGCCTTGGCGGCCTCAGCCTTGCGGATGGCACTGATTTCCTCCCGGCCCAGGGTGGCCGTGCCGCCATCGCCCGGGGTCATCGTGGCCAGCACGACGTGCCAGCCGCGGTCCTTGAGCAATGCCAGCGTACCGGCGCAGAGCAGCTCGGCATCGTCGGGATGCGAAACGACGGCCAGCACGGTATTTTTTATGTTGTTGTCAAGTGTGTTTCCCATACTTTTTTTGGTGTATCTTCCCGATTCCCTAGTGCATCTCCGTGGCGACTTCCTTCAGCGCGTGCCGGTAGTAGTGGAACTCCACGTCGGGGTGGCTGGCCAAAAGCGACATCGGCACCGCGCTGTCCTCGATCCCCTCGGCGATCATGAACGCCGTGAGCCGCATGCCGAACGGGTTGTCGTGGTTGCCCGCCTGCCAGATCGATACCTTGTCCGCCTTCCAGGTCTCCCGTGGGCCCACCGTGAGCGCCTGCTTGGGTACGCCGACAACGTACCCGCCACCCGAGGTGCGCGCGTTCTGCATCAGCGTGATCGGATGCAGGTCGACCACCCGCGTGCCCAGCGCTCGGTACTCTTCCGGCGTGGGCGGCATGTCCCTGTAGCGGCCTTCCCGCTTGAAGGGGTCATTGAACGCCCAGTGCTTGGCGTCGCCCTGTCCGCCCTGCATCACCAGGCAACGGATGTCGTCGAAGCTTCGGCCGTAGCGCTCCAGGTTGTCCGCGCTTGGGTAATGGATGTGCTCCCCGGGCATCCGGAGTTCCGGACGGATGCGGCTGAACAGCAGCTCATGGTTGGCCCGCGCGAACGACAGCGGGTGCGTCGCGTCCACGCTTTTCCCGTCCTCGTACCATTCGTCCATGCCCCAGAAGTGCGCATGCTTGAGCGTGATGTCCAGGTCATTGACCAACCGTGCCACCAGTGGCAGTTGCTCGGTCGGGCCGATCGGCCCGCAGATGCCGGCCGGGGCCGACGGCGTGGAGGCTTTCCACGCGTTGATGTATTGCAGTGCCTCGGCCAGGTAAAATGATTCCAGCGTATCGTGCAGGATTACCTTGAAACCCGGCCGCGAGAGCTGCTCGATATCCCTCGCCGTCAATCGTGCCGCATCGCGCTGGATGTGTTCGTCAAGCGTCGTGTAATCCCACCAGCCCTCGGCCAGCCTGCTTGTTGCCCTTCCCATTGTATTCCCTTGTCCTTCCTTTTCAGTTTAACGTTTGCTACAGTTTCACCACATTTCCCGTCTTCACCGACTCGTCGCACGCGAAGGCGATGCGGAGGCTATCGACCGCATCGGCCAGGTGGTCGGTCAGGTCAATATCTTCCCGTATCGCTTGCAGGAAATACGCCTGCTCCCGGTCACAGAGCCCCTGGTGGTCCGGCTCGTCCGTCAGGTCGATCCACTCATCCGGTTTGGCGAACTTTCCTGCCGCGTCCAGATCGGCATGGTGCACCAGCAGCGACTCGGTCTTCGTGTGGGCTTCGATCGAATCCGACTTGCCCGAAGCGCCCGCATCCTTGGCCACGATCGATACCGAGCCCGCCGGCCCGAAGACGTCCTTCACGAAGAACGCCGTCTCGCTGACCATAGGGCCCCAGCCCGCCTCGTACCAACCCACCGAGCCGTCCTCGAAACGGATCTGCAGGTTGCCGTAGTTGTAATTGTCCGCCGGGATCGCCTCGGTCAGTTTAGCCCCGATCGCGTATACCTGCGTAGGGCGCGAGCGCGCCATCTGGCACATCACGTCGATGTAGTGCACCCCGCAGTCCACGATCGGGCTCAGGCTGGCCATCAGGTTGCGGTGCAGCGTCCACATCGCCCCGTCGCTCTGCTGGTTCAGGTTCATACGCATCACCAGCGGCTTGCCCAGCCGCCGTGCCTCGGCGATGAAGCGCTGCCAGGAGGGGTGGTGCCGCAGGATGTAGCCCACAACCACCTTGCGTCCCGTCTCCCTGGCCACCGCCGCCACGCGCTCCGCACCGGCGACCGTGCTGGCGACCGGCTTCTCCACGAATACGTGGCAGCCCTGAAGCATCGCTTTCACCGCGTATTCCTCGTGCGTGTCCGGGTAGGTCGAGATGCACACCGCGTCGGGGCACGTGGCCGCCAGGGCCTCATCGAACCCGTCGTAGAGCGGATAGGCCCCGCCAAGGCCGTCGTTCAGTTCCTTTTTGCTGTCGCCACGCGATACCAGCCCGCAGATCTCGAATCCCGGGGAGTCGTGGTACGCCTTGGCGTGCGAGGCCCCCATGTTGCCGCAGCCAACCACCAGTACGCGGATCGATTTGTTCTCTTCGTTATCCATGTTATCCTTTCTTTTGTATAATCGATGATTTCCCGTTTGTCCTTTCATGCGGCCATGCGCTTCTCGTAGGCTGTCCGCAGCAGCACCGTGAGGTAGCCATAACACAGACCGATCGCGCTGTACAGCAGGATGGCCAGCGAAGCGTTCCCGTAGGTGGCCCCGTCGATGTAGCTCAGGAAACACACCATTACGCCCGCACCGATGAAGATCGCCGGGATGAAATCGAACGGTGGGAGTTTCTCGGTGAAGATCACCGCCGTGACCACCACGAACGCGGCAAGGGGCACCGCGAAGAAACCCAGCGTCCCCAACACGCCGGCCAGCTCGAAGATCAGCATGGTCATCAATACACCCGTGGCGTAGCCCAGCAGCGTCTTCACCCCGCCCTTCACGTCGCAGCCCGCCAGGAAATAGACCGCCCATGCCTGGAACGATATCCAGCCGAAGCCTTTGTTGCCAGCAGGCGATAACAAGGGGCTCAACCATTGGTCGACCGCGATGAACGAAAAGGCCAACAAGGCCACGATGAGCGGGATGCCGACAAAATATTTGCTTTTCATCATACCCTCCTAAATCCCGTATTGTTTCCTGACCAACGCCAACAATCCCGCGGCCTCCAGGTTCCGGAACGGGGCCAGGAACGTCACCTGTACCACACCCGGATGCCGGCCGATCTCGATTGCACCGTTAATCGTGGCCCGGTTGCGCACCTCGGCCACCGTCATCCCCAGCAGGTCGGCCGCGCGCTGCAGGCCATTATCGGTCGCTTTGTTCAAGTCGGCTCCGGTGCCCACCACCGAAATCGGGCCCGAGCGCTCCACCGAATCCACGCCCCATTCCTTGGCCAACGCTTTGGCCCGCTCCAGCTCCTCCGCCGTAAACGGACGGGCAAGGAACGGCAGGTCTTCCGCAACGGGCAGGATGACGGGGCCCTCCAGCTTCCGCCCCTTCAGCACGGAAACGCCGAGCCGTACTTTACCGGCAACGTCCATGGTATGTCCGGCAATCTCACCGTCACCTTGCAGGGCGTGCATGTCGCCCATATAGACGCCGGCGCCCCGTACCTTCACGGGCGCGATCACGATTGCCCCAGCCCGGACCGCGTCGATGTCCATGTGGCCGTCCGTACGCAATTCCAGTTCCTCGGCCGTGAGCGCATAGTCGTGCGGCGCACCGATCAGGAAAGTGCCGAAGTCACCGGCGTTGTGCGAATCGGGCATCCGAACCGCGGGCGTGGTGCCCAGTTGGCCCAGGAAGGGTCGCAACCGCGAAACCGTACCCACCAGGTCGTGCGGGGCCAACAGCAGTATCGAATGCTGGATGCTGCAGCTGGGCGCATTGGCGTGCGCTTTCGCTTCCCCGGCGATGCGCTCGGCGACTTCCTTGCCTACCGTCACACCTATACGCTTCCCTTCGTCGAACACAACCGTGTACCCGTGCTCGATGCGGAATGGCGTGACCGGAACGTCGCAATGGGCGCAGTGCACGGCGTCAGGACCGATTCCAACGACTTTCGTGTCCGGGTTCACCGACCCGCATCGCGGGCAACGCTTGGCCACGTAGGGGTCCCCGTTGAAATGGCCGTCCACGAAGCTGTCGTGGCCGGAGGCCGTGGCAATGGAAGTCACCGATACCTCCCTGATTTCCAACACTACCGCATCGCCGACCTCGGCGCCTGCCACATAGACCGGACGGGTGACCTCGTGGCCACCTTTCAGCCCGGGCGTAATCATCGGCCCCCAGCATCCTGGGGCCGTGTGCGCGTGGATTTCCCCGCCGTCCTGCACCGGGCCCAGCATCGGCTGGGCCGGATCCAGGATACCGTCGGTCAGTGATTCCACCACGAACCGCCCCACCGCTTGATTTGTTGTTTCCATATTACGTTTCGCTTTATTGGTTAATCTATTTTTCTATCAATCCACCGGCGGATACCAAAGCACCATCGGGTCTGGCCCTAATCCGGTCTTGACCGTACCGATCACTTCAAGCTTTTCCAGGTCGATGACATGGACGCCGTCCGATTCGACGGCATGTTCCACCCGCTCATGCCCCCCGCCAAGCTGCTCGGCCTTGCTCGCATCCTCGCAACCGACGAATGCACGCTTGCCGTCAGCCGTGATCTCCACGCCGATGGCATACTTACCCACCATTAGCTTCTTGATCGTTTTGCGCGAGGCTACATCCACGATGCTTACTGCGCCCTCCTGTATCCAGTGGGCGATGACAGCGCGCTTCCCGTCGGGCGTGAAGCGAATCCGAACCGGCATCCCGGGGCATTCGAAGGTCTCTATTACCTGATGCGTGGATAAATCGATGATCATCACCGAACCACCGGTTTGGTTCATCGCCCAGAGTTGTTTTCCATCGGGCGTGAAAGACATCCCCTCGACGCCCGAACCTGCGGGAATCTTAAACAACAACTCTCCCGATTTCCGGTCAAGCACCGATATGTCTTCCGATTCGATATTGGCCGTATACAACTTCGTTCCATCTGGAGACACATACACCATATGCGATATCTTCCCATGCGTGGGAATCTGCCGGGTCACGGCATTCGTGCGCGTATCGACCTCGATGACATAACCCGACTGCCCCGCCGTGAAATAGGCGTGCCTACCATCGGGAGCCATCGCCGTACCGTGTATTCGGCCGTACTCTCCAGTGGATATTTGTTTGATATGCTGACGCTTCACCAGATCGATGACCGAAATCGTGTTCCCAGGGGCCGCGTAGTTCGACAAATAAGCATAGCGGTGGTCGGGCGTTAGGACGATCTCATGCGGGTTCAAGCCCGTCGATATTGTCGTATCCACCTCCACTGTCCTCGAATCGACAAACGACAGGGTATTCGAGTGTTTATTGGCTACCAACAATTGCGGGCGATCGCTAACCATCGGAAAACCGATCTCTTTGATAACATAGAAAGGAGGCTCCTTGCCGCTTTCCCGACCGGTGAAAAAATTGAACAGGTAAATCCCGTTCGTGTGTTGTTGCCAGAGCGGGTAGGCAATTTTCGGATAATTCCGGGCGTCGCCTTCGACTTCTACGGAGGCGTAAACAGGCAGTCCTTCAGGCAACAGCGCCTTGTAAGCCGCAATAGGGAGCTGAAAATTATTATGCAGGTAATGCGACACCGTCACGAAATCCAGCAACCCTTCCTTTGCCCAACTGATTGGATCCAGTCCGATTGCCGTGTTCTGCTCCGGCAAAGCCAAAATCCTAGCCACCAGTTTGATTTCCCTTCCTTTCCGCTTACCCACTTCGTCTACCATGCCACGCACCTCGCGCATCCATGCCGTCATGGTCGGGATGTTAGCGGCCTCTTCTCCGAGCTTGAAATACATGGGAAACCGCTGGAAGTCTATCTCCAACCCATCGATATCGTATCGTTCGCACAACTCACGCAATTGTGACAACCGATACTTCCGTACCTCTGGAACAGCGAAATTCAATCCACCGGACAGCCAGCCTGCAACGATTGGATGCGTTTCTGGACCAAGGATTTCCAGGTGTACCTGAGCCAGCGAATCCGCGTTTTTACCAATTCGCCATTGGGGGTTTTCTCGCCAAAAACGGTCGAACAACAGGTTGTCTTCCTGTTCGACGGCATGTACCTCATTTGGTCGAAACGAAACGAATGTTTCCATGCCGTGCGCATTCGACCGACCAATCATCAGTCCTAAAGGATCATGACCGGCAGCTGTCAAATCACGTAAATTGATCGCGACCCGCCCCCCCGAACTTTTCCCTGCATCTGGCGTGATGCCCGCTTCGAGCTTTTCGCTGATGTGATCACCGAACATGTCGCCTACCTGGCTTGGAAAATTCACGGGCATACCGATGTTTGGACTGATAAAATAGCTGGTTACCCCGGCCGCAGCGACCTCGTCAACGAACGGATACAGCAGTTCAGGCGTCATTTTGTCGTGAACCTGCAAAAATGCGTTATCTCCATCGGAATTGTAGATAAGCCTAAAATCCGCTGGGAAGGGCGTCAAATCAACTCGTCTGAAAAACATCTCGGCACCTTCGGATTGAATCTGGATACGCCCTTTACGCGGGTTGACTTGATGCGCTCGGTTAACCAATTTTCCATTCAGGAAGAAGGCAAGGTCTGCGCCGCGGGCGATGATTTCGAGTGTATTCCAATCGCCCAATGGCCGCTCGACATCGTCGACGCCTCTAAAACCGACCGCATCCCGCCAATGTGGATCTCGGCCATACCAGTTAATTCGGCCCGAAGTTATTCTTTGCTCTTTCCCAGCCGGTTCATATACATAGCTACCGCCTTGCTTTTCATCACGCACCTGACAGGTAACCGAGAACTTATCCGTGCCATCACCAACAACAATGATATCGCCTGTACCACCTTCAATAATCTGGCACTCGATTGAATGCATCCAAATCCCCCCATACCCGCCGTCAACACCTTGAGAATGAACCAAAATTCCTCCGTCTCGAGTATTGTTTAATCGTGGAGGATGGGTCGGCCCACCCCACTTGTATTCCACTACCAATCGATAGTTTTCATATTCTTCATTAGTGGTTATGCAACCCCACTCCTCTCCAGAAATCCGAAGAACACCATCATTAACTGTAAAAACACCTAGCGGGTCGTTATTCTTTCCGCTATGCTGCAAATAGGTATACCACCCATTTAGGTTTTTACCATTGAAAAGCTGAGTGCTTTCTTGACCAACCACAGCTCCACACCAAACAACCACAAGCGGTAGAACAAATTGAATAGCTCGCTTACTCATAATATCATACGGTTATAGTTTAAAATCATAGCGTTTACAAATCTTTCACGTGCTATCTCGGCCGAAAACAAATGGCCATCGCGTCTGGTCCTAGCCCGGTCTTTATAACTTTTTCCACTGTCAATGTTCGTAAGTTTATCACGTGTACACCTTCAGAAAAATCCCTGGGTTCGATAGCTTCCGTTCCATCTGGATTTCTTGTTGCCTTCCCCGCATCCTCACACCCCACAAAGGCCCATTTCCCATCCGGGCTTATACCTACGCCAATCGCGTGTTTTCCAACGGGTATCCTTTTGATTTCCTTTTTGGTTGCCACATCGATTACCGACAACGCGCCACGCTCGTGCCAATGGGCTACCAAAGCCCTTTTGCCGTCAGCAGTGAATTGGACCCGGGTAGGCATGTCCTTGCTTTCAAACGTCTCCACGACGTCATCGATACGCATATCGATGACCGAAATGGTACCAGCTGCCTGATTGAGCGCCCACAACTGCCGCCCGTTGGGGCTGACGGCCATTCCTGCAACCCCTTTGCCAACGCGTATTTTTTTGATCAGCACTCCCGACACGCGATTAAGCACAGACACATCATCAGCCCCACTATTGGCAATGTATAATCTTGTCCCATCAGGAGAAACATAGACCAAGTGCGAAATGGTTCCATGTGTAGGAATGGCGCGCACGAGTTCGTGGTTACGTGTATCCACCTCGACCACGTAACCCGATTCCCCCGCGGTGAAATAAGCATGCTTCCCGTCAGGCGCCATCGCGGCTCCGTGTATCCTACCGTACTCACCGGTAGACAGTTGTTTGACATGCCTGCGTTCGATCAAATCGATGACAGAGATGGTATTCCCCGGTGGAGCGAAATTCGACAGATAGGCATAACGCTGATCCGGCGTCACTGCAATTTCGTGTGGATTCGGCCCTGTGGCGATGGTCTGTTCATGCGTCAGTGAAGCGGCGTCGATAAATGACAGCGTATTGGTGTGCTTGTTCACGACCAGCAGTTTCGATTCGGCCTTTTCCACCCCTTTCAGTGTAGACGGATAACCGATTTGGTGGATTTCGTGGAACAGCGGTTCCTTGTCATTTTCACGTGGCGCAAAAAAATTGAACAAATAAATGCCGTCGCTACCGTCCGCCCAAAGGCTATCCGCCACGCGTTTGTAGTGATCCATATCGGGTTCCATCTCAACGGAAGTATACACCGGAAAGCCACTTGGCAATGCCGAACGGAAAGCCGATACTGGCAAGGAGAACAGATTCAGTTTCCGATGCGATATCGTCATGAAATCCAGCAATCCCTCGTTGGCCCAAGTGATGGGATCAAGCCCGATGGCAACATTCTGCGCGGGTGTGGCTAAAACGCGGGCAACCAACAGGAGCGGCTTGCCTCGATTCTTTCCGACCCGATCTGACATCGCCCTTACCTCACGCATCCATTGTGTCATGACGGAAAGCCCCTTTCGTTCCTCGCCGGGCCTGAAGAATATTGGGAACCGCTGGAAATCTATTTCGAGCCCATCGATGTCATACCGTTCGCACAACTCTTGCAATTGCGCCAAACGATGGGCCCGCACCTCCGGAACGGCGAAGCTCATTCCATTTGGCAACCACCCTTTGACAATCGGATGAGTAAGGGTATCCATGATCTCGTCGTAAATAGCGGGCAATGAATCGCCTTGATTTCCTATGCGCCATTCGGGATGGGATTTCCAGAACGACGAGAAAAGTATCGATTGGTCTTGGTCTGTGGAATGCACCTCATTGATTCGGAAAGACGCGAAAACTTCCATTCCATTGTGCTTAGCCCGATCAACGATCGTACCGAAGGGATCAAAGCCTGCGTCAACCAACGCATTGATATTACTGATGATCGGTTTTGCCCAACCCGTAAGGCGGGACACCGAATCCCGATCGATGCCAGCACCTACCCGATCTCCGATTGTCGTCGGGAAATTCATGGTCATGCCGATATTCGGGCTTATGAAAAAACTGGTTACGCCTGCCCGGGCTGCCTCATCAACATACGGGAACAGCTTTTCCGGGCGCTCCGCATCAAACAAGAACATATTATCGCCGTCGCTATTGTAAGCAAACCGAAAACGCTCGGGCAGCTCCTTAGTATCGACGGTTGCCCCGTCCAGAAAAAAAATCTTGCTTTCCTGAGCAGCGGCCGTCATGAAGAGCAGCGGCAATGCCATGGAGACAGCCAGCTTTCCGAGCGCTATCATGTACCTATCGTTAATTCGTTTCATTGGCTGAGCCTAAGTTACGAAAATTCGGTGGATAACCGATGTCCCTAATCCGGTCGAACGGCGGTTCTATCCCATTCTCTCGCGATGAAGGGAAATTGAATAATACCACGCCATCCACGGCCTCACTCCAAAGGTGTTCTGCTACCCGTTGGTAATCCGCTATGGTTTTTTCCACCTCTATCGATGCATACAGCGGAAATCGGTCAGGCAGCATTTCCCGATAATCCGAAATGGGCAACGGGAAGCTATTCTGCAGGTAATGTGCCACGGTCATGAAATCGATTAGCTTACGATTCGCCCATGCAATCGGATCCAACCCAATAGCTTGATTCTGTTCCGGCTTTGCCATTATCCTTGTGCTGAGCAACAACGGCCTTCCTCGTTTTTCCGCCACGGAATCGACCATAGCCCTCACTTCGGCAATCCAATCGGTCATCGTCTCAACATTTCCCGCTTCTTCTCCAACTTTGAAATACATCGGAAACCGCTGAAAGTCCAGTTCCAACCCATCGATATCATAATCCACACACAACTCCTCCAATTCCTGGAGCCGAAAGGCGCGTACTTCCGGCACGGCAAAGTTCAGTCCGCCGGGAAGCCAGCCGGCAACAATCGGATGGGTGTCAGGTCCCAGAATATCCAGGTAAACAGGCGACAAGTAATCGCCATTCTGACCGATTCGCCATTCCGGATGCGCTTTCCAAAACGCAGAAAAGTGGTAGGATTCGGGTTTGTCCACCGCATGTACTTCATTGAGCCGATAGGTCGCAAATACTTCCATCCCTCTGGCCTTTGCCCTTTCGACCAATATCCGGAACGGATCATGACCATTGGCTATCAAAGCGTTGATATTATGCATCATGCGTTTTGACCAATCCGGAAGTGCCTCATAGGTCGCCTTGCTCATTGGTTGTACCCCGACCCGGTCACTCACTTTCGTCGGATAGTTTTTGGTCATGCCAACGTTTGGGCAGATAAAAAACGAAGTTACCCCAACCTCGGCCACCTCATCGACATATGGATAAAGTTTCTCAGGCGTGTTGGCATCAAATAAATACATGTTATCCCCGTCGCTGTTGTAGATAAAGCGGAAATTTCGGGGCAACGCCTGTCCATGTACCTGTATGAGTAAAAAGACGGCAATAAAGTTAACGACAAGCGACTTCATGATCTATGCCTTTCGTTTTCGAGTTCCAAAATCTGATTGTTTCTCCGACTTCCAACGCTTAATAGCCCGGGTTCTGATCATTGACTGGGTGGATCGCCTTATTGAAGTTGAGCTCCATGACGGGAAGGGGCCATAACAGATGGCGGTCTGCAATGGTCTTGCCAGTCGCTTCGCGTATGATTTCTTTGCCAACGCTGGCCCGTTTCAAATCCAGCCACCGTTTGCCCTCACTATGGGTCTCATATCCCCGCTCTCTGAAAACGAGCCTAATAAAGGACGCTTTGTCGTAGTCTGCGATATTCACATCAACAGGACTAGGTTGCGTTATTGAATAACCATAGGCACGACGCCTCACCATATTCAGCTTATCCACACCGGCCGGAGTCGGCGCACCAGCCTGTTCGCAAGAAGCCTCGGCATACAAGAGCAAGAGGTCAGCATACCGATACAATGGGTAATCGTTTCGGGCCGCCTGCTGCGTACGGTCCCTGAATTTCCTACTTGAAATCTGATTTGGTAAATCCTCTCGACTGTCATCGTATTCAAAGGCCCCATCCACATTCTGGTCATCGTAGACACCGTACTTCTTTCTTAAATCCGCGTTATTCCACTCTCTGTAAAATTTCATCTCATACCGACCGCTAATCATATAATAACCGGGTAGTCCCAAATAGGAAAAATTATTGCCCGTCAGGTACCTCGGGAAGCCCCAAGGCGATTCCCGATTGTATTTCAGGTAAAATATCTCCTCGTTGGAATTCACCGTGCCGGCTCCGAATACCTGCTCAAAATCATCGGCCGCAGACACCGCTACCAAACTGTATTTCCCGGCTTCAATCACTTCGGCTGCCTTAGTAGCCGCGTCGGCGTATCTTCCCAAAACAAGGTATACATGGGATAGTATGGTCTTGGCCCCCCACTTGGACAATCTCCCGGCTCGCGATACGTTGTCGGGAAGGAGGTTTTCGGCAAATTGCAAATCGGCCAAGATGAAATCATAGATTTCACCGGCCGTACTCTTCGACAACTCGATGACATCCATATTCTGGTCGGTCCTAAGCGGTACGCCCGCCCAATTCTGAACCAAATGAAAATAATTGAGTGCTCTCAGCGCCCGTGCTTCCGCGGTAAACCCGGCCTTCTGCACATCCGTCAATTCATTGCCATTTGCCACGTGTTTGATTACCAAATTTGCGTTTCTGACACTCAAATAAAAGGAATGCCAGATATCCTCCAAGGCGACCCGATTGGGACCTTCTATCCCTTCGAAATCACTCAGTTGAAGCATGACATCCCGCGCCACGAAATAGTCTGTAGAAGCTTCGTGTGTAGCAAGGTACACCGCCCCAAAAGCACTTCTGAGCGGGAGGTAAATCGCGGCGATTCCTGTTTCCGCTTCGGAAGGCGTGTTATAAAAATTCTCTACCGTTATCGCCTTCGGCCTTTCGAGTAAACTGTCTTCACAAGCAAAGCACGTGAAGACCAACATCGCTACTATAAGTTTTTTCATGACAAAATATCGTTATAAAATTAAAACCCTATTTGCAACCCCATGGTATAGGTCTTTGCCATTGGATACGTACTGTGGTCAATACCCTGATTGACAGAATTTGGCCCGCCCTTGGAATTGACCTCCGGATCCCACCATGAATAAGCGGTAAAGGTCAACAGGTTCTGGCCACTGGCGAAAACCCTTGCCCGCTTGAAAAATCTGTTGACCATACGAAAATTATAGGCAATCTCGATGTTGCGCAACCTCAAATAGGAACCATCCTCGATGAAGCGATCTGAAAATTTCACGGCTTGGTATTGGATTACCGGGTATTTTGCATTGGGATTTTCAGGGGTCCAGTGGTTATAATACACTTCCTTCAATGTATTCACCCCCCAACCGAAATCCAAGGTACTTGTCATACTGCTTATGTTTGCGATATCGTTTCCGTAGGAACCCTGGAAAAATAAAGACAAATCCACATTCTTATACGACATCTGGGAGTTCAATCCGTAGATGAATTTAGGGTTTGGGTCGCCGATGATCGTTTTATCCAATTCATTAATCTGTCCATCGGCATTGATATCCTTGTAGTTGATGAATCCCCTATCCGTATAACCATCTTCGACGTAACCATAAAAAATCCCTACGGGTTGGCCTTGCCTCAACAACACGAGGTTATCGTTCATGATGCCCAAATTAACATGACCACTCAAGATGTCTTCACCGTCATGGAGCTCCACGATACTCGACTTGTTGAAGGAAATGTTTCCGTCCATCATCCAACGAAAAGCCTTGTCAACAATGGTCGCATCTGCGGCGAACTCAAACCCACGATTACGCACCTGACCAATATTCTGCAAAGAAGTCGTGAATCCCATTGATGAAGGCAATTGAACCACATTCAACAAATCATAGGTATCTTTCTGGTAGTAATCTGCCGTAAAGGAAATCCGGTTCTTTAAAATCGAGAAGTCGACCCCGATGTCCTGTTGCCGAGTAGACTCCCACCTTAACTGATAAGGCAATGATGTGGATGGTGCAAACGCATTGTAAAGGGCATCGTTAAATACCGTTTGCTGCACTTGCAGCAAGTTCAACGTCGCGTAAGCGCCAATGGCTTGACTCCCGGTATAGCCCCAGCTCGCACGCAGCTTTAAATCGGAAATGAAATCTTGGTCTTTCAGGAATTGCTCTTCCTTGATCTTCCAGGCCACCGCAGCCGAAGGGAAATATCCCCATTTGTTTCCTGGGCTATATTTGGAGGCACCATCGGCCCGGAAACTGGCCGTTAGCAAGTATCGGTTGTCATAGCTGTAATTTACCCTTCCCAGGTATGACATGATAGCCGACTTTGTATACCCCGACCGCGGGATGCCCGGAATACCTGCAGAAGACAAGCTGTGCGTTTCCGTGACGTCGCTCAAAAACTCCCGTCCTGAACCTTCGACATACGTATTCAGAAAGTCTTGGTATGTAACGCCGGCAAATGCATTGAGGGAATGTTTCCCACCAAAGACCTGGGCATAATTGATGGTGTTTTCATTAATCAGGCTGGTGAACTGACTGCTGGAAACGGTCGCGGAGCCGCCTATCATATTCACGAATTTCAGCGTGTTATAGCTATCATACCGGCTGTCATAGTTATCTATGCCGCCATACACCTTTAAGGTCAATCCATCCAATAGCTTATAAGAAAAATAGGCACTCGACACTATTTGATTGGTTTTTACGGGGTTACGCAACTCGTAAATAAAGTTCAAGGGGTTCCGCAAGGCGCTGGTCACGTGAGGAGAGGAAGCTCCAAAATCAGAATAACTTCCGTCTTCGTTAAAGGGCGAAAGTATTGGTGGGCCTGTGAGCGCCGTGGCAATCAAGGTCTCACCCAGCCGACCACCCGCCGAGTTTTGCCGATTCGTATTTATCCGTGATGCGATGATCGATACATCAACCATCAGGCGTTCATTGATATTGTGCGATATCCTTGATCTCAATGAATAACGGTTGTAATCATTTCCCGTGATGATGCCCTCCTGACCCAAATAGCTGCCAGAAACGGTAAACTGTGTCTTATTGGTCCCTCCGGCAACGGACAACGAGTGCTGTTGAATAGGGGCGGTCTGGAAAATGAAATCCTGCCAGTCCATATCAGCCAGCGTAGCGATCAGTTCATCCGTAAAATACGGTTCCCTGCCGGAATTGACATTCATCATGTTGTACAACGAGGTGTACTCCTGTGTATTCATCACCTCCATTTTCTTCCGCAATTGCTGATACCCCAGACTAGACTCGTAGTCAACCGTCGATGTACCGGCCTTTCCGCTTTTCGTCGTGATAAGGACAACACCATTTGCACCCCGCGAGCCGTAAATGGCTGTCGCGGAAGCGTCTTTCAGTACTTCGATGCTTTCGATATCCGCATTATTAACCACATAGGGCGAGGACGGGAAACCGTCGATCACGTACAGGGGCTCGTTGTCACCGCGAATCGAATTGGCACCTCGAACGCGAATACTGACATTTTCGCCGGGATGTCCGTTGCTTTGCTTAACATGCACGCCCGCGGCACGTCCAGACAGACCCAACATTAGATTTGCCGACGGAAAGGCATTAATATCCTTGCCTTTTACCGACGCAACGGAACCGGTCAAATCCGACTTCTTGACCGTACCATACCCCACGACAACCACCTCATCCAAGGAAGCTGCGTCGGGTCGCAATTGAACGTTGATGGTTTGTCGGCCATTGACGTCCACTTCGATAGGCACATATCCCAAATAACTGACACGGATTTTGAGCTGCAGCGACGGCACGCGAAGCGAGAACACACCGTCTTGCCCGCTCATGGCGTTCGATTGGCCACCAACGACGCTTACCGAAGCCCCCGCCAAGGGACTCCCGTTATCGCCATCAGTGATTTTTCCTGTAATAACCGTTTGTCCGAGAGACGGCTTAGCCAACATCAAGGCCATTGCAATCAATGCAAACCAGGTAAGCTTTTCTTTCATAATTTTAAACGCTAGGGTTAACAATCATCTATATTAGACAAAACAAAGATACAAATCAAACTTGTATATACAAGACAAAATCAAAAATAATTTAATATTCTCAAAAAAATACATTCAACATACTTATTTACAAACAAATAAATAAGAGCAAAAGAAAATATCTTGTATAAACAAGTTTAAATAAATCAAATAGACCAAAAACCTTGTATAGACAGGCAATTCGATCTATCTTTGTAAACGCTTTACTTCTATATCGAAATTGGAAAAAATGTTACCCCTCTATAAAGTGCTTTATCAAGATTTGAAAAAGCAAATCGATGCTGGTGAATTCAAGAAAGGTGACCTACTTCCTTCGGAGAACGAATTGTGCAGGGTGTACAATACGACGAGACCCACCGTGCGACAAGCGTTGAGCGAACTGATAAAAATGGGATATATTACCCGCCACCATGGCAAAGGGAGTATAGTAACAGAACCTAAAAACGGACTAGGCATCCTTTCCTTGAAAGGATCGACAGCCGGCGTGGGCAAAAAAAACCTGAAGACCCAAATCCTAGTCAACGCGCACAAAGCGTCTTGGCCAAAGGAATTCCCTTACGAACTCTCGGACCGGCAGCACGAAGTGGGTTGTATTTATCTGTCTAGGCTGCGTTACGTCAACGATTTCCCCACGTTATACGAGGAAACCTACATAACAGCTATCGACCTGCCCCGATTTACGATGCATAATCTTGCAAAAAACTCGCTTTTTGAAACGTTAAGCAAATACCACAATGTCGAAGTAAAGGAGGGGGAACAGAAAATCTGGGCCATATCGGCCAACGAAAAGCTATCGCAACTGCTCGGCGTCAACATTGGCGCACCTATTTTGCACATGAAACGAAGCATGCAAACGAGCAAACCAAACCTGGTTATCTATTCCTTTCTTTATTGCAACACGGGAGAGTATTTTATTCAAGACTATTTCTGATGCAATAAATCATGCAACTCCGCTCAACTGGAGCACATCCGAGCGTCAACTCTGGAAGTCAGCTAGCACGTACTCCGACTCAGCAACAGCGACATTGACGTCTTCTTCGGTATGCGCCGCACTGATGTACCAAAGACCACGTCCGATGACGCGGATACCCCTATCGTGCAGCGCGGCGACGAACCGTCCGAGCTTGACTCTATCGGCTTGCAATGTATCGCGATAGTCAGTGCATTCGCCTCCGTCGCTGAAATACGTAACGAACATCGGACCAAGGCCCTGTACGACCAAGTTCTGGCCGGTTTGCTTCGCCGCTTCGCGGAGCCCCTCCATCAATTGCTTGCCTAGCGCGTACATCCGTTCGTAGGGATGCTCCCGCTCCAATATCCGGATGGTCGCCAAGGCGGCTGCCACGGTAGGGTTGCACGAATTCATCGTCCCGGCGTGGATGACCTTGCCCTCCTCGATCACGTCCATCCACGCACGTTTGCCCACGATGGCGCTGATGGGATAGCCACTGCCCATCGCTTTGGCGAAAATAGCCAAGTCGGGCGTGACCCCGAAGTACCGCTGGGCACCGCCTAAACCCACCCGGAAGCCCGTGATGACCTCGTCGAGTATGAACGCGATGTCGTAGGTATCGCACAGCGCGCGAAGCCCCTGAAGAAAACCATCCTTGGGCAGGATACAGCCATTATTGCACATGATGGGTTCGGTGATGATGGCGGCAATCTCTTCATGGCATTCGTTCAAGGTTTTCTTGACAAGCTCCAAGTCGTTCCAGGGCAGGATGATGAAATCTTCCCGAGACGAATCGGGCAACCCCGCCGTCCAAGGGAACACGTTCGGTCCTTCCCGGCTACCCAAGGCATCGACAGAGGGCGTCGAGATACCGTAAGCAACGTTGTCCAACCAGCCGTGGTAGTTCCCTTCGAAACGTAGGAACTTCTGTCGCCCCGTCTTAGCACGGGCTACACGAAATGCCGTCTGCACCGCTTCGGACCCATCCAAACAGAATCGCATTAATTCGGCCGACGGGATCAGTTCGTTCAGCTTTTCCGCCAACTCGATTTCCTGGATGTGCTGGCCGGCATAGAGCTGGCCCAGCTCGGAATATGCGTTCACGGCGTCCAGTATCTCCGGGTGCGAATGGCCCAAGATCAACGGCCCTTGGCTTAAGGTGAAATCCAAGTACTCATTGCCATCCACATCGTAAATTCGGCTCCCTTCGCCCCGTGCGTAAAATAAGGCGTGGGGGTGGTTGTATTTCCTGAATTCAGATGATACGCCCGATACCAGCACTTTCTTTGCGCGGTCTAGCAACGTGCTTGATTGTTGGTATGTAAATCTCATGATATCTCGTAAAACGATTATTTCCTATTGTTCAACAAATTCTTTCTTCGGTTTGATCAGGAAAAGGGCCAACGCGGCCAGCACGATGAACAGTGCCGCGAATTGGTACACCGTGCTCAAGCCGATGTCCGCATCGCGCAGGAAACCGCCATAGTACAGGGCGATGCCTCCAACGATGGTACCGCAAAAATTAAGGATACCATAACCCGTGGCGAGGTAACGCGGGTCGATGACCACGCTGAGTATGGGCATCGTATTCGCATCGCTGAACGATTTGGTGACGGTGTAGGTAATGAAACAGGCTATCGCCATCGGTAGCACCGTGGTGTAACTAGCTACAAAAATAGCTGGCGCCGCGATACATAACCCGATGGCAGGCACCAAAATCCGTCCCCTGGGATTCACCCTGCCCCAGCGGTCGGCCAAAAAGCCCCCCAACAGCACGCCGAAGATGGCCGAGGTAAAGATATAAGCCGTGGAATACAAACCCGCCGTGGTTTGCGAGAGATTGAAGTGTTCCTTGAAGTAAGTGGGCAACCAACCGACCACCAACCAAGTCAGTATGCTCACTAAGGCAAAAAAGATCACAAGCAGCACAAACGACCGTTGCCGGAACAGGTAAGCGATTCCCTTGGCGAACCCGATGCGCACTTCAAGCTGCGAAACCGACACTGTTTTCGGCGCTTCCTTCAGCAGGAAAACCAATGCCAACGAATAGACGACACCGAATGCACCGAAAAAAATGAAGGCGGTATTCCAGGCGTGCGTCTCCGCGATCCAACCACCGAGAAAACCAAGGCTCTGGCCGGTCATGATTCCGGCCATGTGGATGCCGGTAGCCAGCGAACGCGTCGGCCCGCGATGGTAGTCCATGATAAGCGCCAGGGCGGCCGGTATGTAGCACGCTTCGCTGATGCCCATCAAGGCCCGGGTAACCAGCAGTTGTTCAAATGTGGTTACATATGCGGTAAGCCACGTAACCGCGGACCAAACGAACAGGCTGACCAAGATGACCCTGGCCTTACCCAATTTATCGGCCATGAAACCCGCCAACGGACTCAAACCGCCATAAATCCACAGAAAGACGGCGGTGAGCAGGCCGAACTGCGCATCGGTCATCGGTATCGCCTCCAGGATCGAGCCACGCATGGTAGTAATCATCGTGCGATCGATGTAGTTCAAGAGCGCGATTACAAACAGTAGGCCGACCGTGAGCCAAGCGCGCGAAATCCTTGGTAAGTCATGTTGAAGTTTAGTCATATAGAGTATGCTTACGAAGGACTATTTCACCAACTTGTCCATCCGCCGGCCACAATCAGGGTATGCCAAGTCACGTACGATGCCGCGCTGGAAGCCAAAAAGACAATGGGTCCTTTGATGTCTTCATCATCCGCAAATCGCCCCATGGGCGTAAACCGTTTGTAGTTACCCACAAATTCATTCTCGCCAAACGATTCTGCCACACCGGAACCATACTTTAATACGGCATTGTTGGCCAACGTATCGATACGTCCGTATTCAGCAACCACCCACGCAACAAATTCCCGCATAGCCGGTTCTGAGCCCACGTCCAAATCGTGGCCGGACGCCAATAGCCCCTGCTGGCGAAGGGATGAAGCCACTGGTTCGCATTTCTTCCCGTTTCGTGAAGAAATGATTACCCTAACGCCCGCTTCTGCAAGGGCGGTCGAAATCAGCTCGCCGTACAAACCGGCGCTCCCCGTTACCACGGCAATCTGCCGATCCAGCTTAAATTTTTCCAACACACTTATTATAAAGTCATTTTTCATCCAAATAAGTTTGTGATGATTTACCGATAACCTGTTGTAATCAACCGGTCCGGTAAATCCCTGAACAATGTACTTACCTTCGCCCGTATCGCCTCAGATATCGCAGACCCCTGTAGCAGGGAGGCATTCTGCTCAACCTGTTGCGCGGTCTCCACGCCGAAAATCACGCTCGATACACCTACCGTATCACGTACGTAAGAAAATGCGAACTGCGCCATGCTCATGTCTGCCTCTTTGGCTAACCCACGTAATTGCCGCAGGTAGGGAACGATGCCATTCAAGCTGGCAGGCAATTGTTGCTCTTCCATAAAAAACAATCCCTGAAGAAAAACACTGTGAATAAAAACCGTCTTTCGTTCGCGGTATAAATCCTGTAGTGCCCCGCAGACAATCAGTCGTTGGTCAAGTACGTTCAATGGCGCATGTATCGCCTGGATTACAGGTTCATCAACGACGTATCTGGCATCCTCGGCATAATAAAGTGAAATACCGCCCCGTGCAATCAATCCGTCTTCCTGTAATACGCGCAGCACCGCAGGCAATCGCCACATAATATCTTGAATGGGGTGATCTTTGTGTTGATGCAATAGCAGAATGGGTAACTGCGCTATACCCAAGCGCGTCAAGCTCGCGCCTACTTGTTCACGTGCTTGATCCAATGCGTTTTTGCTACTGATGAATGCCTTGTCATTCCAATTAAATTTCGACATCACCAATGGCGCTGTTCCCCCTAAATTTGACTGAATAAAAGCACCGATAATCTCTTCGGCTATCCCGTAGTCTCGTGCCGTATCCCACGTGTTCACGCCACACGCCAAGGCCTTCGAAAGAATTCCTTTACTTTTGCCTATTTCCGGCTGGCCGACTTGATTCGCAATACCGTAACGGACTCCCAGTTGCACGGTACCCAATGTTATCGGCGAAACCTGAAGGTTTTTCTCCATATTTATCAACTCATTTTAATATCCGGCAGCGATTCCCACCAACCGGTTGGTTCGTATCCCTGGTTTCACTTCTCCATTTACGTAGTAGGTGTATCCCGCGAAAGCTACCGTGGGGAGTGTCACCCTACCCACCACGGGCGCATCTTCGGGTTCAGCCCCCCAAACGTCCCGATCGGGAAAGTAACTCAATATGACATTCGGTATCCCGGGATGAGAAGCCGCATCAGTATGCAAGGCAACAATCCGATCCACGCCTCCCCAAAGTATGAAGCAGCCTGGCGCAATAAACGGTGCGGGGCTAGCAGCCGCTGAAAACCCTTTCGGAATAGCAGCCAATCGGCACCATTTGCCTGTTGGCGCTCCATCCCTCTCGTTTAGGTCAAAACGATACGCATCCTCTAAAATATGCCGTTGTACTATGCCTGCGGCGTTCCGCTTGGTGTTCTCGCCACTAAACAGGTAAAAAGCCTTCCCATCGGAAGCAGCGACGGGAAACACGCGCTCCTCACCCGGCAAGACCGGCAACCGCACCCAACCCACTTCCAATCTCGTCAAGTTCAATAGATAGCAATCGCTAATCGGGGTTGATGTAGCCCCTTCCATCCCACCTGCAACGATAATGACATGCCCTACGAGCGCACCCGCCATATTGGCCAGCGGATGGGGTAACTTCGGTAAATCGCGCCTATTCAGTGTCTCCCCGTTCCACTCAAACGCAGATACGTTATTGTAGTGATTCGATTCATCGCTTCCGCCAATGACAATGACCCGATTTCCGTGAGAGACAGAAACGCCATAGGCCAAACGATTAGGGAGCTTGCAATCCAACAACTGCCACTCACCACCTTCGTCCAACATAAAGATGTCATTGTGCCAAACCTTTTTTCCACCTTCCCAAGGATAGCCATTCGGAAAATTCGTTCCACCCATACAAAACAACCGCCCCCCACTTACACCAGCAAACATACCGGCCCTGCCTACCGTATCCGGCAGTACAGGCAATTCGTTCCATTTCAATCCCTGTTGTGCTTCGACCATAACGCTTTCAAAAGACATACCTACTATACCTATTCCGATTTTAATTAGGTTCCTAAGACATAAATTCATGACGACATCGATTGTTCAATGGTGATTAAGATGACTTGACCAGGTCCCGGTTCGCCGAAACCACCGGTCACCATTATGGTCAAGGGGGCGAAACACAGGAAACACAGATTACTCGTAAGTGGAATTCCGGTCGGAATCGTAGCGACCAACTTCCCTTGTCCATCTAATACCCGCAACGCGCCCATTCCGTAATGCGCTATCCAAAGATTCCCCCAGACATCCAACGCCACTCCATCCGGCAGGTTGGCTTCGGACAGCCCGCTCCCATGCTTTGGCAGCGTTGCGAATATGCGATACGCATCCGTGACTTTTTTTTGCCTTTGACTCAGCGCCAACATCCGATTCCGATAACTCTCTGCAACGAACAATGTCCGTGACTGGGGAGCCCATACCAACCCATTTGGAAAATCGAGCCCTGAAGCTAGCAAATGCTCGCTTCCGTCAGCCCCTTTGTAAAATACTTTCCCGTCATCACGTACAGAGTCCGTAAAATAAAATCCACCGTCCGAATCGACGACCACGTCATTCGGTACTTGAACCCGTTCACCTGCACAATGCCCCTTCAGCTCGTCCTTGAGAAAACGACCTGCCGAGTCGAACCGTTTCAATGCGGCCTCCCGACTGTCACAAACCAGGACATCGCCGCACGGTAACATCGCCTGTCCATTGGGACACATACTAGATGCCCAAACGACCGGCTCGCCCGTGGATTCAGCCCTCAGGATCCTGCCGCCTGTCAACGTCGTGAAATAACGATTTCCATACCGGTCGACCAGTGGGCCTTCGGTATAAAAGGGACCATCCCACCACACTTCCTTTGTCACGTTGAACGGCTTAGTAAAATCCATTTTTTCCTCCCAATTCTTCAAATGGAAACAGTGGATTTCGCCGATGTACATACCTGAAACGCGTCATATCGGCCTGCGTAACCCCAGGGGTATCGACTTGGATAACAGACTTGCAAACAGGGCCATACGCAGCAAGTGGCGCATGCACCCCCTTTGCGACGATGATATCGAAATCTGTGGGATTCACGCCGAATGCCGTCAATTGACCTAGGCTGAACGGTGCTATCCGATACGACGATACCATCACGACGCTTCCGTTTTCAAGCGTCACAACCAGCGTCTCGCCCATGTCAAACGTCACCTGCCCCCCATGCCGCGGCGAGGCCTCGCGAAAGTGTCCATCCACGCGCCGGAACGCCTTGGGAGTCAAGACCTGCTCCGACGCCCCATTGCTATCAAAACCGCTTATCGTCAATTCGGAAGGCAGCTCGAAAGAAACGCTTGCCGCTACCGCCTGGGGATCCCATATCGACATAAAATAACGCAATTCGCTTTGCGCTTGCAAAAGAGCCAACAATGTCAATCCATTCCCGGGCGCCCCACCGCCGATATTGTCGCCCATGTCCAAGAGCAAGACGGGCTTATCCAATTTACGTGCACGAAGCAACGCCTCACTCGTTTCGGCTTTATCGCCAACGAATCTGTGTCGCTCGTCGATGAGATATTGCGCCGCTCGCCCAGCGACATCCATCGCCAATTCCATGTTACCATCGGCGATAGCCCAAACCGAGGTGCCCATCTCCTCGACATCCGCGTACGGGAATCCCAACGCGGCATGTACTCCCAAGACATGCGGCTGCTTGCGCAAGTCGACCAGCAGCTTATAGAGGGCCCTGCAAGGGTCCGCCGCCGTGTGCTGCTGTTCGATACTGATTACCATCGGCGTTCGTATTAGGTATTGTTTCGGCTTAATCTTACCGATGAGGCAGTCGATGAGCAAGTGCGCGGCCTCCTTGCCACGTTGCCGTTGATCGATGTGGGGGTTCTCGCGATACGAAACCAGTGCATTCGTCGCCGATACCATCCGCTCACTCACATTGGCATGCAAATCCAACGTACCGACTATCGGGACATCCGACCCCAGCAAGCCTCGCAACGCTACCAGCCAATCGCCATCCATGTCCCGGATACCTTCACTCACACCGGCGCCGTGCGGAACGACCAGACAGCCGTCCAACGGCAAGGCAGCGCGCACGCCCGCCAACAGTTGCATTTTCAGTTCGTTATAGACGGGCGCCTCCAAGATTCCGCCAGGCGTCGCTTCCGCAAAGAAGACAGGAATCAGATTGACGCCGTACGCATCCATCACTTCAATCATACCACCGATTTCATGATACGCATGTTGGTATTCGTTGCGAATCGCTTCTCCAACCAACAAATGTCCTCGCTGGAAATCTTCCAACGTGGTCAGCGTGTCGATGAACGTATTCGACTCGTGATAAATGCCTACCAATGCTACTCGATACGCCACTTCAGTCCTTTCTCATGCAAGCCACCGCATCCACCTCAAACTTCAACAATGTGCCCAAGCATCCAATCAGCGTGGTGCGGGCTGGATAAGGGGCAGTGAAATACTCACGGTAAATCTCATTGAACCTTGGCAAGTCTGCTTGATCGCCAACATAATTCCGCACTTGAACAACATCATCAAAATCCAAGCATGCGGCATTCAATATCTTGCGCAGGTTCTCAAACGACCGCCTGCACTCCTCCTCGAACGAATCGACCACGATGTTTCCCCGATCATCCACAGATGCCTGGCCTGAAATATACAGGTAGTCCCCACTAATCAGACCGGGTGAAAAAGGGAGGTGGCTTTGTGGTACGCCCTGACCCGAAATCGTCTTTTTCTCCATCATTCATTTTTTTACCGTCACCAGACCTTCGATCCTATCGATAACCTTTAATACTTCTCGGTCATCCCAACCGGATTGTAATGTACCCAACGGCGCTTTTGTTTGCCCGATATCGATGCTGTATTTCAACTTCATTGCCTCCCGCAAGAAAGTCCAGATGTTGGGCAACACATACAGGATAATTTCCTGGAGTTCGAGCATGAAGGTCTTGGCCAGGCTGTAGTCACCTTGTTTGAATAACGCCAATACGCGCTTGCAGGCCGGCCCCCATAGGTTATAGAATGTACCTATCGCCCCTACGGTTCCACATAACGAAGCGTGGCAGAACAATTCATCCGCACCGCTGAACAACCGTAAACGATCGCCTGCATGTTGGTGGATGGCGCCGATCTCCAACAACTGTCCGGTCGTCAACTTCATCCCGATTACTTGCGGAATCTGCAACAATTCGTCCATGAATGCCTGTATGTTCCCCATGGTATTGCTACCCAACTGGTACGGAAAAAAAGGGAGGTCGGTCGCAGTAGCGATTTGCCGATAGTGTTCCAGTGCGTTTTTCGTATTACCCGTGAAATAGATCGGACCGACCGAAGAAACGGCATCCGCACCCGACGCCGCGGCGTGTTGGGCCAACCGAATCGATTCGGCCGTGGTCAATGCACCTACCTGCACCATCAACGGTACCCGGCCCGCACTTACGCGAATCACGGCTTCCAACACCTGCTGCCGCTGCGACTCGGTGAATAGCACACCCTGACCGGTCGACCCCAGGAGATACAGTCCATCCATCCCTTCGCCTATCAACACGTCCGTCAATTTTTCCAACTGGTCAAACGCCGGCTCCCCTGTTTCGGTCACCGGGGTTAACATGGCCGGCCAAATTCCCTGAAATCCATTTATCACATCCTTATTCATATTATCCGATTAGCTGTTCTATGTAATTTCCGATTTGCGATACGCGCTCCAACCGACCCAACGACTGGCCCGATGCTATAACTGCCGACGATCCCGTATCCTTGAAACCATGCCCGGTCACCACGCATACGACCGGTGCGGAGACGTCCAATGTACCTGCAGACGCCGCGTTTGCAACGCCTGCCAGTGCCACCGCTCCTGCGGGTTCGCAATATATCCCCTCTTTAACAGCCAGCAGACGCTGCCAATCAAAGACAGATTCATCCGCTACGGTGACACCACCCCCTCCCGATGCCCGACAGCCAACGACGACTTCATCGCCATCCAACACATTGGGCACTTGCAGCCCACTGATTTTGGTTTGGCTCTTCGGTATCGATACCGCTCGCAGCAGTCCTGCATCAATCGCCGTGGCGATGGTATCATTTCCCTTGGGCTGCACGCAGTACACCTGCGGAAATGCGAATCCACGCACTTCCGACTGCCAGGTTTCGAAACCCCGCAAGATTGCCAGCGTCAGGCCGCCACCACCAGCCGGCACAAAAACCTGCATCCGCTGGGATGGAAGTGCTTCGGCCAATTCATAGGCGATGGTCTGCACCCCTGCCATCCCACTGGCGCAATAGTGATAAGCACTTATCTGCACGGATGTCCCTAGCTTTTGGGCTTGCAAAGCCAACTCTTCCATCACCGCGGTGGTTATGCCGGTGTCCCGACCGAATCCACTAACCACGAATGGGCGAGCCCCGTAGATACGCATCTGCTGCAACTTGCCTTCAGGTGAGCCCTCTACGATGGCCAACAGGCAGGGTATGCCCGCTGCGGCGCTATAAGCGGCCAAAGCCGCTCCCGTGTTCCCGCTCGATGTGGCCAAGCAAGCCGCTCCCCGATCGCGCAACACGTGTGATACCGCGCTGGCTGCAAACCGATCCTTGTATGATCCCGACGGGTTGGTCAGTTCAAGTTTGAAGTAGAGGCGTTCCAACCCAAGTGCCCTCCCAATTGAGTTGGATTTCACCAAAGGTGTATGCCCTTCGCCCAAACTCAATCTGTATTCCGTTTCGAGCTGAGGAAGAAAGTGACTATATGTCCATATTCCGTTCAAAATGCTTGGGGGAATTGTAGTTTCTTCAATGAATAGTTATTGAAATTATGCGAGAAACCGCCGTCGGCCACCACCGTTGTCCCGGTAATGAACGATGCCTCTTCTGAAGCCAGCCAATGGATGACATTTGCAAGCTCACCTGGACTCGCAGACCGTCCCAGCGGGGTATGCCTGTGCATGTCGTCGACGATGGTGCCACTCGCGTCCGTACCGTCGCCCCCCTGAAAATCCGAGCTCATGTCGGTCAGCACGTTGCCTGGATTGACACACACCACCCGGATACCACGCGGTCCGTACAAGGTGGCCAACTCATAGGTAAGGCTCTCCAATGCGCCCTTGCAGGCGATATAAGCCGGGCTGTAACCCGGCGTGCGGCCGGACATCACGCTCGACACGTTGACGATTACGCCGCCGGTATCCTGCCTAGCCATCACGGACGCCGCGGCACGCGCCAAAAATGCCGGTGCTGTAAGGCAGATCCGGATGGTCTTGTCCCAATCGGCCAACGACATGCCGTCCATCGGTGCTATGGTACGCCAAGCGGCGTTATTGACCAGCGCGTCGATGCGGCGCCACCGCACCACCACATGGTCAATCAACGAATCCCAATGATCAGGCTGTGCCACATCGCCCGGACATACCATGGCCTCGGACCCGCGACGTGCTTCAATCTCAGTTTTCAACGCCTCCAATGCGTCCGTGTCCCTGCCCATCAACGCGACGTGATAGCCGGAATCCGCGAATCTGAGCGCGGCTTCACGGCCGATTCCGCGGCTTGCGCCCGTAATGACCGCTACTTTCTTGCTGTCAATCATGGAATACCTCCTTCCTGCCCACCGCGGCAGGTATAATCCCTCCTAATGCATCACCTTTATTTACCTTGACCATCACCCTCAGGAAGTGGACGACTCCATTGCTATCAGCGTTGACCGCTCTGTATGTACCGGTAAACGGATTGAACACCTCCCCAATCTGCTGACCGACGGCCACGTGCTCGCCTACCGACACCGAAGCGACGAATATCCCGTCGATCGGTGAGGGTATCTTCACTTGGAAATGTCCACTGTCGGTGCGATGGTCTTCCACCCAATACATGTGATGGCGCCGGTTGGCCGCGTGCGCTTCTTCCATCATGCCCAAGTGAACCAAGATGTTGACGACGGCTTGCTGATAACTATCCATCACTTCCTTACGGAAGCCTGAACCGCCTCCGTATTCGAAGTATAGGGCAGGAATACCGCCATCTCTCGCAACGGAAAGCGTACGACCGTCGGGCCGGTGATCCGTGCCCCAAATCAACGGCAAACCACTTGCCTTCGCCACATCCCGCTGCCGTTCCAACACCTCTGCATCGGGGTGCAACAGGTAACCGACCATCGGAAAGATATCGTAAGCCAATCCGCCCGTGTGCATATCGATCAAGAAATCGCAATTTCTTATCCGTTCGCTTACGAGATGTGCAGACACTTCCGTAGGCTTACCTGTCGAGTCACCCGGACAGATCCGCGCCATATCTAGCCCATCAGCCCCATGGCGCGTACCCGCCGCATACGCTGTTTCGTTGGCAACGGCAACCAACTCGACCTGCCCATTGCGCAACCGACCCTGAAGGGACTGCTCCAATTGCTTCGCCGCCAGTACGGGCTCAAACTCGTCGCCATGCACGCCAGCTACAACCAGTACTTTCTTTCCTGGCTTTCCCGAGTCGATTTCCCGTGTTATTCGTTTCATCATTTTATGTTAAGGTTGACATGTGGCGGCTTCCTTGTCGAAAATACCCAGTTCGCCAAACATCCAGGATATCCATTGCCGTACTTCCGCTGATGACCGAGTTAACAACCATGTCCCTGCCACCGTACATTTCCCACCTTACGCGTTCGGAGAAAACCTCGGGAAACGACTGGTACCCGAAGGTATACTTGGCTCCCTGCTTAATGCTGTCACCTACGAATACCCGCCGAATCGGATCTTGGCTTGCCAACAAACGTTTGATTCCGTCGAGGGAAAAACGATGCGCTGTCCCCACCAAAATCGTTGGCACGAGTAATGTCAAGCCCGTTGTTCCCAAGAATTCTCTCCGTGTAGCGCGATACCTTGACATACTTACTACCTTATAAAATCGCCGACCGATTAATCCGCGTTACGGTAATTGCACGCGTAGCCCAATTGAAATAACCGAGTAATACACTGTTTTCCGTAAAGTGGATGGCCGTGTAGCAAAATGACCCATTGGGATCGTCTTCGATGACCAAGTTGTCGCTCCAAGACTCCATATCATCTTTAGATACTGCCAGTTGAAGCGGCGTCCGCTTACCTTTTATTATCGGTTTGTCACCGTTATTGTTGTTCCAAACCAGCAATTGGCTATCGTTATCCGGCACCTTAACGACAGAAGCCGGCGATTGGGGAGAATACAAACCGGAAGGCTCCGATGCGGACCAGTTCTCGCCTTCGTCGGCAGAATACGACTTGTATTGTACACCGGCATTCGTGCGGATGAACATCATGAGTTTGTTGTTACTCAATTCCACCACTCCCGGTTCCTGGTGAATCACCCGGTCCGGATTGCGCACTTCGTTCCCGGCACGCCAAGTCCTTCCGTTGTCGTCAGAAATGCAAGCGTACAGATGTCCCATTTCTTCTTCTTCGTCCCACCGCTCATTGCCTTTCACCAGATGCTGGGATACCGGCATGATCAATCGGCCACTTCCCAATTGGACAATCCGATTGTTGTTCACGACAAAATACCCCTCTTGATCGGGTATGCACGCTATCGGATCGCTCCATGTCACACATTCGTCGTTAGAAAAGCGCACCATGGGTTTGCAGTCCGTAATCGAGTTTTTCTTCAAATAAAACAACGCGATTTCGCCGTTTTGTAACCGAAGCAGCGAAACGGACATGACATTGGCCTTTCCTTCCTGGGCAATGACCTGCACGTCGTCCGTGCTCCACGTTTTCCCTTCGTCATCGGAAAAGCGGGAGGCCAGGTAAGCAGGTGCGTCATCCATATACGAATCGCCGGTGAACCGTGTGTATATGTAATAGATTCGGCCATTGGCCAGTGTGATAAAATCGCCTTCACTATTCCTCGGATTGCCGGGCCCAGTAGAAATCGTCAATACGCGTTCTATATACAATTCGGTAGCCAAATGGCAGCTACACGTCGTAAACATCAACAATAACGGACAAAGATACCATATATTGAAAGTGTCTCGCATATCGCAACCACTGGTCTTATCAATCATAATCAGATGATAGGTGCTTTAGCATTGAAATCATTTGCCGAAAATTTCGTAGTATTTATTTACATAAGCTCTCGCATAATATCCCATCCCCAGGTCCGTTTGGTGAGTACCATCAACGGTACAGTCACCACACATTGCAATCTCATCTTTAGCTAAGAAAAAAAGATTCGATAAACCCTCGCTAAGCAGTCCGTTATAGATATCGTAAAGCAAACCATTAAGACGATCGACCTCTTCTCGAGCAGATTCATTGTAGAGCCCTTCAGCATACCCTGCATGTTGCACCAATAGAATGGGAACGCCAGGATTCGCGGCACTCAACCTATCAACAGCTTGCAAATAACGCTTTCGAATTTCTTCATTAGAGAACCGACCAACCCCAACTAAATTTGGCAGACAATCAAGCACATACAATTTTGGCTTGATTGAAGCAAGGTATCCAACCAATTCAGATTCTAGACGTCCATTACCAGAAAATCCAAGATTTACGATTTCCACTCCGATCTCCCGCTGCAAAAGTGCTGTCCAAGCCATACCAGGCCTTGACACACAAGCTCCTTGGGCTATGGAAGTACCATATACGACAATAGGCAAGTCTTTTTTATATTTGACAGGCATCAAATCCGAGCCATTCTTAATCCCGATTTTCAGTTGATTCACTGAATTATACAAAGGCAAATAAAGCAAGTATGTATATACGGTCTTCCTATCCTTCTTTTTTGATGTCAATCCCGCAAACTCATACGTTACCGTATCCCCGAACCGATATTCACCTCTGCACCAAATAAATTGGCCTAAACTATCTAACCTATATAAATCAAGCCCACTAACGCCAGTAGCGGGCATGTGAGGCATTTGCATATCTCCACCCACTTCATAATTAACATGGATTGTCGGCGAACTAGTGGAAAATAGGATATGTATGCCCGCCGATTGACGAGAAAGCGACCACACTTCCGAGCGAACAATATTTTCGGCATCTGCGGGTAGCCTGTCATATGGCCTGTCTAAAGACGCTTGATCCCAACCTTGCCCACCGATATGAAAACGGTCATCTACCGCCGGATCAAAAAAATGAACCTCGTGTCCGTCCTGGCTTCGCAAATCCACTGAGAAGAAGACACATAAAATCAAAACAAGCAACAAACCATATGGACGTTTCACTCTCATTTTTATCGCATTACAATGTCATAAAATTAACCACAACCCTAAAATACTACCATGTTATATTTTCATTTCAGCGCTTTGTATCCCTTTCTACCGCAATAATGACAAATTCCTTTCTGAACTGTCTCCCATCTGCCACTTCGGAAACATTTTAAAAACTAAACTAGTCATGTGATAATCCTTTTTTTGGTCAAGATCATATATTTCCACCTACTTTACCATGTCCTTCTCCATAGCATAGGCACAAGATCGAATCCATTATCTCTATATATCCCTCATCGAGGCGACGAGCGAGAAATTTCCACCCATTTCCCGATTGACGACAACCATTGAAAAGTTATAGAAGTAGATTCCCCGTTTGCGACGCCGAGAATTACTTTACCTCCAGTCCCAATAATAGATGAGCTCCCTTCAATGAGCTCTATATCCGCTGACACGTTAGTTACCGTAAGCAAATATCCGTCCGGCGGAGGGGTATTATTAAAGACACCGTAAACTGCACCAAGAGTACATCCACTCCTTGACGCGACCGACGTTAAAACTATGGAAGAACTTTGTCCTCCTACTAAAGTTAACGGTATAGCTACGGAATTAGCATTGATAGCATTTGTGACATAATTATACTTTTCGGCTGAAATCACGCCACCTACCCTAACTATCTGTGTCGTAGCATCCTTCTGAACCACTCCGCCATTTGATACCGTGAGAGGATCAGCGACGGAAGAGGCTGTCTCCGGCGCTATAAACGACTTTGCCCCCCCCAAACGCAATAGTCCTCCATTCAATTTAAAGGTAGAACTCCAATTGCTCGCTGTAAACACAATATTCGAATTGTAGCTGATGATAGCTCCCGATATATTAGTATAGGTTGCATTCATGGATGCATTACTAAGATCAATCTGAGCGAGGGATACGAAATTCGAAGAAGCTCCTTGGGCAGTTAGGACGCCACCATTGGCAATATATACTTTTGAAGAAACAGATGTTCCAGCATTGATCTGCAAATATCCTGTGGCAAGTATCCCATAAGCTCCATTTGAACCCCCGACCAAACTTTCGCCTGCGAGATTTATGGCCGACCCAGCGTATACCAAGACATTATGGACTACGCTCTCCTTTAGCGTGCAGTTAACCAACTCGGCCCACCCCCCCGCTTCAGCGATGATGCCAAATCTCGACAAATTCTCACCTAAAAAACTTACGTGATCCGCATGAACGTATGATCCGCTACGGTGTGTGGTACAAAGAGCCTGTGTCGCACTGCTTCCAGCTTTGATTGACAGATTCTGTAGTCCTATCTCATTATGTGAGCTATAGATACCATAGACGTAGTCATTGCTGGTCTGAATAATAGTGCCCTCCTCACTTTCACCAATTAAAACCAAATACCCATCCATAACACCTCCTGGAATGTCTGTACGACCAGAAACCCAATGTTCATTGAGATAGACCACCGCCGGTCTAGGCATTTCGCCGGGACTCCGCGAAGACTCATTATACACACCGTCGCTCAGGTATATATGTTGCTTATGCTTGATAACCGGAGGAATTTCATCAATACAACGTTGAATCGTCTTAAAAGGATTGGTAGTAGTGCCATCACCTAAAGAATCGCTTCCAGTCGATGAATTAACATACCAGTCCTTAGCCGCTAGCGTGGAAACCAAACAAGTATCAATATACTTACCGAAAACAGCAAGGGAACCATGGCATTCGTATAACCCGCTTGAACTCTTTTCAGTAAGATTTCCGAATGCCTGGCTAGAAAGAGCAATTGGAATCAAGTACGCCAGTACGGAAGCGGTTCTACCTCTTAAATATTTCTCAAATAAATTCATAACCAATATATAAAAATGAACAAGATTATTGTACTTGCGCTCCCTTTGCACACACGTCGATACCGAGGAGCGCTCCCCCACCTCTTGAAAGTACTAAACTCAAAGTTTATATTCTGTTTGCTCATGCCGCCTAATACCCGGGATTTTGATCACCTGGATCAATTGCTTTGTTAAAGTTCATTTCTGAAGATGGTAAAGGCCATAACATATGTCTGTCTGCAACATCTATATTCCTAGCCGTCTTTATGTATTCCTTTAGTTTGTTGGCTCTCTTCAAATCGAACCACCTCTTACCTTCCGAAAAATTCTCGAACCCACGTTCACGAATTACTAAATCGACAAACTCCTCCACGGTATGATCGCTGTAAGATACATCTACAGGACTACTTTCCGTAGATGCAAAACCATATGCCCTACGCTTAATCATGTTAAATTTCTCTACACCATCAGGTGTAGGCGAATTTGATGCGATACAACTAGCCTCAGCATACAAGAGCAATATATCGGCATAGCGATGTAACGGATAGTCATTTCTTCCTGCCAACTCTCCAGGGTCTCTGAACTTGCTGCTCATAATACGAACAACACCTGAGATAGGAAGCGAAAAGGTACAATACTGCTTCCTTAAATCATTATCATCCCAATCCAAGTAAAATGGCAACTCGGGTCTGCCTGACACCATATAGTATCCTCCCGAACCAAGAAAAGAAGCTCCAGCCAATAAATATCTCGGGTAGACCCATTGAAGGTCCCTGTTATAGTGGATGTAAAAAATCTCCTCAGAAGAGGATAATACCTCGCCTGAAAAAAGATGATCAAAATCCGCTGCAGTGTTAACTTCAACCAATGAAAACGTCTCGGAATCTATAATCTCTTTAGCTTTCAAGCTAGCATTAACATAATCTTTGGAATAGAAGTATACCTCGGCCAATAAAGCTTTGGCAGCCCACTTACTCGCTCTTCCTTCCATAACGGGTGTATCATCCAAATAATTCTCGGCAAATGCAAGATCTGATAAGATCAACTGGTAGACATCTTCAACTGAACTCCTCGGTATTTCCAATACGTCCATATTGCTATCTGTTCGAAGAGGCAACCTCCCCCATACTCTCACCAAATGAAAATAGCAAAGCGCGCGTAGAAATCTTGCTTCGGCTACATAAAAGTCCTTTTTCTCATCTGTTAGCTTTCTACCTTTTGGCACATTATTGATAACCAAATTCGCGTTACGAATTGACAGGTAAAAGTTATCCCAAAACGCTTCAGTGGCAAATCGATTTTGTCCTTCGAGTCCTTGAAACTCACTTATGCTAGCCATAGCGTCCCTTGCGATAAAATAGTCAGTAGATGCTTCCAAAGTAATCAGATACACAGCACTGAAACATGTCTTCAAAGGAAAATATATTGCATTAATCGCAGATTCGGCCTGCGCAACGTCATTATAAAAATCAGCGCTGGAAATTCTCTTAGGTGCCTCGACTAATTCCGCCGTACACGATGAAAAAATAAATATAATTGAAGGAAATAGTATCTTTTTCATAACCTTGACATATTGAATAAAAAAGTTAAAATTTTACCTGGGCTCCCAAGGTATATGTTTTCGCAATCGGGTATGTACTATGGTCGATACCTTGAGCAATTGAATTCGGTCCTCCCCAGGAATTGACTTCGGGATCAAACCAGGAATACTTTGTAAACGTCAAAAGGTTCTGTCCACTAAAGAACAGTCTAATGTTTCCAATCCAATTTGTCGGATTTCTCAGGTTATACGCAAATTCAACATTCCGCAATCTCAGGTAAGACCCATCCTCGATAAACCTATCAGAAAACCAAATAGTTGGACTAGAAACCCTTATTTTCGGGTATTTTGCGTCTGGATTGTCAGGTGTCCAATGGTTATCATATACATCCTTCAATAGATTTACCATATATCCAAATTCCACGGTTCCTGTCATCTTGCTGACATTAGCAATATCGTTTCCTTGTGAACCCTGAAAAAACATGTTAAGCTCAAAATTTTTATACGCTAACCTAGAATCAAAACCATAGATGTAATCCGGGTTGGCGTTGCCTAAAACCACCTTATCATTCGAAGTGAGAGAGCCATCTCCATCTAAGTCCTTATAAATTATGCTGCCATCACTGTCGTAACCATTTTCGAGATAACCATAAAAGACACCAAAAGGCAAATTCTCTCTCAATAGCACCAAGTTATCAATTAAAATATTCAGATTCACATACCCCCCCAAGATGTCTTTACCATCTGCGAGCTTGATAACTTTCGTCCTGTTAAAAGAGATATTACCACTTACATCCCATTGCAATTTACTATCAAAAACATTTGCGTCGAGCGAAAACTCCAGTCCTTTATTTTGCATTTCACCGATATTCTGAGTCGATGTCTTAAATCCGGTGGACGAAGGCAATTGAACAATATTGAGTAAATCAGTGGTATTTTTCACGTACCAATCAGCATTAAACTTAATCCTATTCTGCAACAGAGACACATCCAACCCAATGTCTTTTTGTTCTGTTGTCTCCCACCTCAAGTTATAAGGAAGACTTGTTGAAGGACTTAAACCATTATATACTGAATTGCCAAAAGCGACACGCTGAACCTGTAATAGATTTAAGGTTGAGTATGCTTCAATTGCCTGACTTCCCGTAAAGCCCCAGCTTGCTCTTAATTTCAAATCTGAAATTAACTTACTGTTTTTCAGAAACTGTTCTTCCTTAATTTTCCATGCAATTGCTGCCGATGGAAAGTAACTCCACCGATTGCGTTCACTATATTTGGAGGCGCCGTCAGAACGAATACTAGCCGTCAATAAAACTCGCTTGTTGAAATTGTAATTTATCCTACCCAGGTATGAAGCAATGGCTGATTTTGTATATGTCGTCTGCGGAACGCCAGGAATCCGTGCAGACCCCAGATAGTGAGTCTCAAGCACATCGCTAAGGAACCCTCTCCCGTTCCCTGTCAAATTCGTATAGCGAAAGTTCTGAAAAGTAAAACCAGCCAGGGCAGAAAAGGAATGGTTGTCATTTATTACCTTGGAATAGGTAAGGGTATTCTCATTTAAAAAACTTACGTTTTGGATTGTTGCCACAGCTCCGAACCCTTCAAATGTATAGGCCGAGGTTTGGTAAGTGTCAGAACGGCTATCGTTGTTAAAAACACCACCTCTAATATTCAACACCAAGCCATCAATCATTTCATATGATAAGGAAGCATTTACCGACACCTGATTGGAAACATTCATGGCAGATGTTTCGTCGATATAGCTTGCTGGATTAACCATTGCATCAGAAGAAAAGGGGTATATTTGACTGAATATTGATATCGATCCGTCTTCTTGATACGGTTTAATAACAGGAGGTGCCGTAAGTACTGACGATATAAGCGATGTGCCGAGCCTTCCTCCCGCTGACCTTTGATTCGCCTGAGAAATCCTACTTAGGATAGATGACAAATCAACAGATACACGTTTGCTTAATTTATGATTGAATTTGGCTCTGAACGAATACCTGTCATATCCACTATTTCGTATAATTCCTTCCTGATTAAAAACAGATCCGGACAAAGAAAAAAGACTCTTTGGGTCTCCGCCACTTATTGCCAGCGAATGAGTTTGCATTGGCGAGGTCCTGTAAGCGAAATCTTGCCAATCAGTACCGTGTCCATAACCTTCAATCATATCCTCAGTAAAATATGGTTGAAGCCCTGAATTGGTATTCCTTAAATTGTAAATGGAGGTATATTCCCTAACATTCAATAGCGCTAGCTTTTTCCTCAAGCTTTGCTGAGCAAAATTATAGTCATAGTTGACAATTGTTTTACCCGATTTGCCCTGTTTTGTTGTAATAATCACAACACCGTTAGCCCCTCTCGAACCGTAAATCGCAGTTGCCGACGCGTCTTTCAGAATTTCTATACTTTCGATATCAGAATTGTTTAAGACGTAGGGTGACGACGGAATACCATCTATTATGTATAGCGGTTCATTGTCCCCCATGATAGAGTTTGTTCCTCTTATCCTTACGCTTACTTCCTCGCCCGGATGCCCATTGCTTTGTTTAACCTGTACACCCGCGGCGCGCCCGGATAAAGTCAAAAGCGGGTTGGCGGCAGGAAATGCGTTGATATCAGCCCCTTTAACTGAAGCAACCGAACCTGTAAGGTCAGATTTTTTAACAGTCCCATATCCTATAACGACAACTTCCTCCAGAGCATCATCAGATTGATTAAGTACTGCATTGATTACATTACGCCCAGCGATTACCTCTTCAACAGGCTTCAAACCAACAAAACTGAAAACCAAACTGCTAGCCGACTGGTCTACTTGGATGAGATACCGACCAGCCTCATCAGTACTTACTAAAGTAGACGAGCCCTTGACTCTCACATTAACTCCAGTTAGCGCGTTTCCTTTTGAATCTGTTACTGTGCCACTAATCGTTGTTTGCGCAAACGACATGTACGAAAAACAACAAAACATCAAAAACAGGAATAATAGTCTTTTCATAATTTTCATAATTAATGATAGTTATACATATGTACGACATATGTATGGCAAACATAAAAACTAAAAACAAAACTTCCAAACATTTTTTTAAAAATGTACGACATATTTATTTTTAACCAGAATTCCTTACCTTTGCATCATATTAGATTGATTACATGCAAACGTCTTTAGAAAAACTGCGTCCGGTAGAGCACCTGAGTCAGGTTGATAAAATCGAAATGAGCCTGCAGGAATACCTCCGCACAGAGAATTTCCAACCAGGCGATTCATTACCCAAAGAGATGGAACTTGCAGAGGCTATGGGAGTAAGCCGTACCGCTATCCGCGAAGCGCTTTCCCGGTTTCGCACGCTGGGCATCATCGAAACCCGCAAGAATCGGGGCATGGTGATCGCTTCTCCAGACGTGTTCAACAACATGGAACGCGTCCTTAACCCGCAGCTATTGGATGACGAAACCATGAATGAAATCTTCGAGATGCGACTGGTCATCGAAGTAGGGTTGGGTGATGTATTGTTCCTAAGGAAACATAATGCCGATTTCAGCATACTTGAAAAAATCATCGAAAAAGAAGAAAAAGCGACGAAGAAAATCGACATCGTCAAATACGACATCGAGTTCCATTCCATGCTGTATAAACTTTCTGGCAACAAGACCATCATGCGTTTCCAAAAAATGCTAAGACCGGTGTTCGACCACGTTTATGCCAAGTTGAGTGAGAATACCGAGGCATTTGCAGGTAATATCCCCGAGGATATCAGTCCGGTGACACATAGCGATCTCCTCAACACCCTCAAACACGGAACCCCTGAACAATTCCGCAACCAGATGCGTACGCACTTGATGGTTTATTTCAAGAAACTTAGCACGGAATAGCAATTTCCTGAACCGGGACGGAGAAGGCCCCGCCCAGCGAAGAGGAACAGTTTTTTAACTCAACAGGAAAAAGGCCCCTGATCGGCCATGCGCAACTCACCCGAATCGATCACCGCCTGCCCGACATGCGTTTGCTTGGACACCAACGCATAATTCCCGGACCGATTGGCCTTCGAGACCAAACCCGTCAGGATAGTGGAACCTTGATGGCGACCGCGTCCCTTCCCTTCACGGAACCCCATTCCGTCATTATCGAACAAATGCAGCGTACTCCAGGTGGTTTGTTGGCAATCGACAAGCCGGATACCATCACCGGTATTGAATCGGCTACTGACCGTCGCGAAAACCAGGTCTGTCGAACCTTGCGCTGAAATACCGTGGGCATCGCAAGGAGGGTCGGGCATTTTGCTCCTACCGGCAGTGGTTACGTTGGTACCGTTCACAAAACGGCAATCTTTCATGAACAATCCGTTCTGGCTGCACAACGACGCAACGGCGGCGACCAGATAAAGGTACCAAACATTTTCGAAACGGAAACCATCTCCACCTACGTAGTCAGCCATACAGGTATTGAAATGGACGGCCTCACAATTCAACAGGTGGAAACCGTGCGCTTGGGGCTGGCCGTTCCCACCGGTTACGTCACACTTCTCGAAATGCAAACCCTGGGCGCGCTGGATAACGATGCCAGGGAAATCCACGTCATCCCCTGCGGCGACGACCGGGACATTGTCGATATTGACGTTGGTGAAATAGATATAAGCAAACGCATTGTTCAGCAGGATGGATGTCCCGCGGTTGAGCCTACAAGACACGTGGTTCACGTGCAGATGGACGACCATGTGCGTATCGTGGCTGGCATCCCGCAAGAAACAACCGGCCTGGTTGACCGTAAGATGTTCGATGTAAATGTGGTTGAGGCTGGCGATCGCCGTATCCAAAAAACAAACCGCGGCCTGCGCCGAAGCCAAGCTCATCGCTATCGAAAAACCGGCAAGCCGCACGGCTCCAGACCGTATGGTAAATAGCTGCCTCGTAGCGGGAAGTGCGGCCAACGTGACGTTGCTCCCCAAACCACGGAGTACCACTGGGCGTGATATGACCAGATCGCCCACGCGATAGCTTCCATTCGTATTGGGAAACTCGAGTACCCCTCCCACACCCTCCGCCGCGTGTATCGCAGCTTGTATCGCTGTGGTATCGTCGGTTATCCCGTCGCCGACGGCACCGAAATCCAATACGTTGAGACACTTCCCCCGATGGTTCGGTTCGACCGCGGATACCGGCGTTGCCCCTAGCAACAAGCCGCCGGAAAACGCCGTGGCGGCAGCACCTGCCGCAGACAATAACGTCCGTCTACTGATTCCCTTTTCGATGTTGTCCATATGCATTCAAAATTGAAGCCAACGTTAGCGGCAGCATCTTCGCATAGCCCGCCTTGTTGGGATGTACGCCGTCTTCCGTCCATTCGCTCCGTATTGCGTTACGTTCGTCGACCAGCAACGTGTGATAATCGGCGAACACGAATCCTTGGATGGCAGCGTAAGATCGCAATCGTGCATTGAGTTCCGTGATCCAAGGAACGGGATCGACATCAGGACAGCATGCATAAGAAGCGGCAGGCAAGATGGCGCAGAGCACCACGGCGATGTGTTTACTCCGGGCGGCCTCGACCATCGCCAATAGGTTGGCATAGATGGCATCAACCGTAGTCGGACCTCCCAATCCCGCGATGTCATTCGTTCCTCCGCCTAATACGACCACGTCGGGCGCCTTACGTAACACATCGCAATCGAACCGTTCCAGCAATTGGACGGTTGTTTGCCCGCCGATACCGCAATTCTCCCAATCACCCGACTCGAACAGCTCGGGATAAGCGTTTACCCAACCCTGCGTGATGGAGTTGCCCATGAAAATGACATAGGGATGTGGCCCGTTCGGGACTTCCGGTGAGGCAGCTGGCAACAACAACGGGAAAAACCAGCCGTTGACAACCATGGCAAGCGCCAGTTTCGTGTTTGATTTGAGCATATGCATTCGGTGCTGTTTTAATAAGGTATATCCCAATCATCCGTGCGAAACGGAGCCACGGGAAGACCATTGACATTAACTAAGTTTGGCCGTGCCGTATCGGTGAAGCCAAACCGTACCGCGACCGGTGTGGTCACCTTGGGTGAAAACACATGGAGGCAGTTGCCATCCATCAACGCATCCGCTGGATGGAACACGCTATCCTGCCCGGCGATGAACAACTCGCTGACCCGACCGCCTGTGCATCGGAGTCCGTTTTCCAACCCGTCGAAGTGGATGGTAATCCGTTGTCCGTTTTGGATATGGCGGGCATATACCGGACTTTTGTAATCCACCAATGGCCAACCATAGACTTCCGCCAACGCCAAACGGACCAATCGGTCGGCAATTGCCTTTTTCTTCGGTGGATGGATGTCATTGACATCAGGCACCAAATCCGTGGTCACCACAAGGCCCGTTTTGGGTATCGTCGCCAGTGCCCGCACCTGCTGCTCGCGCAAAAAAGCGGCCTTGTTACCCAATACCCCTTGGGATTCATAGACGTACGGCGCTATTTGCACTTGGAAAAACGGGAATTCATATCCCCATGCTGCACGCCATGCATGCACCATCCGTTCCAGTAACCTGGCATACCCCGGATACGAAATCACATTGCCTTCTCCCTGATACCAAAAGACCCCTCGGATCGTAAAGCCTACCAAGGGTTGGATCATCGCGTTCCAATAGGCGCCTAACGGAAACGCGTGGTTGGTCAACAGTTTCAGCTCAGGGTGCACCTCGAATACATCTGCCGGCGTCCAGGTTTCGACGGTGGTGCTTCCCGCACAACTACTGATGATCCCGATGGGGACATCAAGTTTTTCAGCCAACTGCTTAGCCGCGAAGTAACCGACGGCGCTGAATTGCCCGGCTGACGATGAATCGCAGCGTCGCCAAGCATCCGGCAAGGTATCCAGCGGCGCATCAGCCTGATTGCGGGTCGCGTGGAACAACCGTATCGTTCCGTGCTGCCGAGCATCGGGCAATTCATCCAGCATTTCCTGATGTCCGAATGCAGCCCCCCACACCATATTGGATTGGCCTGAGCAAAGCCAAACCTCGCCAATCAACACATCGTCGATGATAACCGTGTCAACGCTAGTGGAGACCGATATGTTGTACGGTCCGCCCGCCAGCGGTGTACGTACCTTGACCTGCCACCGACCTTCCTGGTCTGTCATCGTCGATACGCGGTCTCCCGACCAAGAAACAGCGACATCTACGCGCCGTCCTATTTCCGCCCACCCCCAGATACGTACCTCGGCTTGCTGTTGGAGTACCATATGGTCGCCGAACAAACTGGCGAGGCTCAATTTACCGAGGGTGGCCGACGCATGGGCGACCATACAAACTAGGAGTGCAGCAATTGGCTGGATCAAATACCGCTTGGTCACTTCGTTCATGTTGGAGGATGAAACACCGAACTCAGCACTACCCATCGGCTAGCGCTGAATCGGTAAATGAGGCACGGTCTTACCAACCCGGATTCTGGTTCCTCGCGAAATCCGGAATAAGGTTGGTTTCGCTCAACGGGATGGGAAACAACAAGTACTTTTCCTGCCAACCCGCCGTACGGCGCTCGGTAACAAACCGCTGATAAGTAAACGAACCGTCTCCCTGCCTACGGATTTCCATACCGGTCACCAATTTATCAGTATCGGATAGGATCTTCCACCTCCGCACATCCCAGAAACGGTGCTCCTCGTAAGCGAATTCCACACGCCTTTCCCGCCTGATGCGTTCGCGCAGCTGCTCCTTGCTCAAACCTGCCGGCAAATCCGGCATACCCGCACGCCTGCGAACGGTGTTGACTGCCTCATAGGCGTTGGTTGGTCCGTTGGCTTCGTTCTCCGCCTCTGCGAAATTCAGGTAGATTTCCGCCAGCCTGAACTTCTTCCAGCGGGTTTGTTGCACGAGTTGGTTGGCCGGAATCAGCGGATCATAGAACTTTTTCATGTAGTATCCGGTACGGGTATTGGTAAACTGGGCATACGCCAACAGCTGATCACGCCCACCAACAAATGTTTCAACGGTATGCTCCCGCCCGTTAATAGGGCCGTAATAGGAACCATTGTAAAAAACTGTCGCATAGAACCGCGGGTCGCGCCCCACATAGGGGTTACGCTCGCTGTACCCGGATGCAGCATTGACGATCGGTTGCAAATGGTCTGCATCTTGATAACCAAGTATCGCCGGCTCACCGGTGGCTTGCATCTCATAGCTATCCACCAACTCTTGCGATGGACATGCTCCGGCGCTCGTTCCGATGATTTCGCCGTTGCTGGGTATGGTATTGATAACCGAAAACACGCCCGCATCGGCAGGTATCTCATGGATTGTCTCCTTGTCTAGTATTGCAGCGCCCAAGTCCTGCCGACGGATGAAATAATCGCCGTAATTATCGAACAAACGGAAGTCACCCTGAACGGTCAATGCCTGCAACGCGTCCCGTCCTGCGTCTGCCGCCCGTTGCCATTTACCCTGGTCGTTACCTGCATTCCACAAAGGGCTGGCATTGAACAGTAAAGCTTGTGATTTGACCGCATAGGCCACGGCCTTGGGAAAGCGGCCACGCTCGGACGCGTTCGAAATACGCAATGGCACGTTGCCGTTGGCAATCACGTCATCGCAATCGCTTACGATAAAATTGACGCTTTCTTCGAACGTCGGTCGTACCAACGTTTCAAATGCAAACCCTGGTGCAAACGGTTCCGTCACGACAGGCATGGCCCCATATTGTTTGATTAGCTCCAGGTAAAAAAAAGCCCGAAGCAGTTTGACTTCTGCTTTTAGTCGGCTTTTTTTTGCCTCGTCCTTGATGTTGGCATTGTCTATATACGATAAAAACAAATTACAGTGACCTATCCCTTGCCACCACAATCCGTAATCCAACATCCCAGCGAGTGGGTTGGCGGAAGGCGTCAATGCGCCTATTTGCCACTGCAGGGCCATACCGCCGATGAAGGTATTCCTTACCTCTTGGGCTTCGTCCGTGATACCAGCCAGGAAGCCGTAGTTATTGTAGTGGAAAAAATAAAGCGGGATTTTCGAGTAAATCGTATTTACGAACGATTCGGTCTGTATTTCATCTTTGAAAACCTCATCAAACGTGAGTCTTCCGTCCGGTGTGATATCAAGCGGACTCTCTTTGCAAGACAAGGCCGTGAAAACGGTGGCGATTACCAGGATTATTGATTTCTTCATGTTCTAGACCCTCCTAATTAAAATGCTACGTTGACCCCGAAATTAAACAACCGCTGGATTGGATACGCATATGCGCTCGTGAGCTCGGGGTCGATTCCATCAAAAGGAAGTCTGTCCCATGTATGTAAATTCAGTCCATTGGCATAAAACCTGACGCGCTTGACACCCATCCGCGTGACCAGTTTGATGGGGAATGTATACCCCAATTCGACATTCCTTAGGCGCAGGAAGCTTCCATCCACATAAAAGAAGTCGTTGAGCCGCTCGTCTGGAGAGGTCTGTGTGGTTAAACGCGGATACTTAATAGTTTCACCGCTGGTTGCCCGCTCGGGCGTCCAACTGTAGCGGTGCCAATCTGAATAGTTGGTGAAACCCGCACCGGCCCACATACCGCTTTCGCCCATGACCCGTCCAACATTCGCCACACCTTGCAACAACACACTGACATCCCATTGCTTGTAGTTCACGTTGAAGGCAGCCCCAAACGTGTACTCCGGGATTGCCGTATACTTGAGCGGTGCCATATCCAGTTCGTTGATGACGTTATCGTTGTTCAGGTCCCTGTACTTGAAGTTGCCTGGCCTTGACTCGTGTCCGCCAACCACTTGCTGCGGCGAATTGGCGATATCGGCTTCATCCTTGAAAAATCCTTCAACGATGTAACCGAAATTCTGGCCCAGTGGATAACCGGTAGACCGATATTGGTACGCAAAGTTGGGATTCAGCAACGGCTCGTCGGCAAATAGCTGTTCGTTCTTGGCATGGTTGAAGTTCAACTTGGTCAGTATCGACAAATCGGTCGATATCGCCTTGCGGTAATTCAACTCGATTTCGTACCCCTTGTTTTCGATTACACCGATATTGACAGGGGGCAACACAGCCGCGGGAAACCCATTGATCAGCGGTACAGTTGCACGACTGCGCAGGATGTCGTCCCGCTTTTCCTTGAAGACATCCACGATCAAATCCACTTCGTCAAACAAGCCCAATTCAATACCGACATTCGTCTTGCGGGCTATTTCCCAAGTGATATTGGGGTTCCTTAACATATTGATACCGATGTGTTGGCCAAGGCCCAAACTAGAAGAATACCCACCAGCACCCAAGTAAATGTCGTCCAGGTACAGGAACCTCCTTCCGCCCAGCTGATCATTACCCACCAAGCCGTATGAACCGCGAAGCTTCAAGTGCGAGATGTAACGGTGATCCCGAAAAGTCGACTCGTTAGAAATTAACCAACCGCCTGAAATGGCCGGAAAGAATCCAAATCGTTTGCCTTTAGCAAATTGCTCCGACCCGTTGTATCCCGCATTGAACTCCATGAAGTAGCGGTTGTCATACCCATAGGTAACGCGCCCAGCGAATCCGCGTAGGTTGAAGGGCAGCGCGATGCCATGGACATTCTGCTGCTGTTGGTAAAACGCCATCCCCGTAACCACATGTTTCGCAAACTGCCGGTTATAATTGAGGTAACCCTGGAAGTTGGACAAGGATACGAAACTGGAGCCGCCACCGATGGTGATCGGCGTATTGAGCCAACCGCCATACTGCGCGAAATCGACGACATCCGGCCCATTCGGATCGTCCGGATTGGGTGTTATCGTCTGGATGTAACGAATAAATTCCTTGGCGCCATACAGGTTGTTTACCGCACGGGTATCAAAAGACATGACCAAACGGGCTGACAACCCTTCCGTGATCATATCCAGTTCTTGATTCATGCCAAACGTGGCCAAGACGTTGCTGCGCGTTTGGTTGACGTAACCTGACCGGTTTAACAAGCCGTAAGCTGGCCAATCGATATTTGGCCCCGTAGTCACATCGCCATCGGGTGTGAGCGCAGGCACATTGGCGGGAACACGGGTCATGAACGAAATGATATAGAGCGCTGGAGACATGCCAGCCAATTGCGTGGGGATGTCACCGATTCGATTCAGGATGCTCATCGGCATGTTCTGCTTCTCCAAGTACCCCGCTACATTCATAAAGGCGGTCAGACGGTTATTCAGCTTCAAATCGATATTGGATCGAAACGAATAACGATCCAGTTTAAATGACGGGTCGTAGGGCAAATCTTGTTCAACCTTGAATTGTCCGCCTTGATTCAGGTAGGTGGCGTTCACGAAATATTTCATGCTCCGATTGTTGGTCGTCCCGGAAATATTCAGGTTGTAGCGCTGCTGCAATGCAGTATTCTTCATCATGATCTCGCGCCAATTCGTATTGGGATACGACTCGGGATCCGCTCCTGTACGGTATAGCTCGATTGCCTTTTCAGAAAACTGTGGGGCCAACCCATCATTGGCCAAGGCGAGATTCCGCAACGTCGCGTAGTCATAGGAATTGACCATATCGAAGAACTTCGGGAAATCCTGCACGGCCCCTTCCACACTCAGGTTGATTTCTGGCACCTCCGATGTACCGCGTTTCGTCGTTACCAAAATCACCCCATTGGCGCCCCGCACGCCGAAAAGCGCCGTGGAGGAAGCATCCTTGAGAATCGTCACGGATTCCACTTCATTCGGGTCGATGTGCGTCAGATCGCGCTCAATACCGTCTATCAACACGATCGGAGCCGTCTGGTTGATCGTGGCCCGACCGCGTATGAACAGCGCGGTCACGTCGCGTCCCGGTTCGCCGCTGGTCTGGAGCGTCGTCAAGCCCGGTAACCTCCCCGCCAAGGTAACCGCCAGGTTAGCCGCCGGGCTTTGCTTCAGTTCCTTTGTCTTGATGGAGGCGATGGCACCGGTCACCGTTTCTTTCTTCTGCGTGGCATAGGCAACCACCGCAACCTCGTCCAGCCCCACTGACGACTTCACCAACGAGACATCGATCGCGGCTTTCCCATCCACGTAGACATACTGCTCTTCAAAGCCGACGTGCCGAAACACCAACGTTTCGTCTGCCTTGGCCTGCAACTGGAATCTACCGTCGATATCCGTCTTTACGCTAAATCCCGTGGACGCAATGGTTACGGTTACCCCGGGCAGGACCTCCTGGTTTTCCGCATCGCGCACGATACCGGATATTTCCAGTTGTGCACGAGCCGATGCAGCGACATGGATCAACAAGGAAAGCACCATCAACAGGCCGATCCTCGCGTGTTTGGTTAGTAAAACATACTTATTCATACTTCTCTTCCTATTAGGTCATTTATTTCAAAACAAAATTAACGAGCAGGCGGCCAACCCGATATGATTGGGTTAACCGGATTTGTCCCTGAATTAACTACCTCAACGAGGCGAGCACCTGCTGGGCCGCATGCAGCGCACGTTCTACGTCGTCTTCCGTATGGGCGGCGCTGATGTACCATAACCCCCGGCCGATTACCCGAATCCCCGAATCGTGCAACCCTGCGATGAAACGTCCCAATTTCGCCTTGTTGGCAGCCAGCGTATCCCGATAGTCGACAAAAGGCCGCGGCGCGCCGAAATACGTAACGAACATCGGCCCCAACCCCTGCACCATCATGTCCTGGCCCGTCTCTGCAGCGGCTTCGGCCAACCCCTCCATGAGCTTGCGCCCCAGGTAATACATCCGTTCATAGGGCTTTTCGCGCTCCAGTACCTGGATCGTCGCCAAGGCGGCGGCGACCGTGGGATTGCACGAATTCATCGTACCGGCGTGGATGACTTTACCTTGCGCGATCAACTCCATCCACTCGGCCTTGCCCACGATCGCACTGATGGGGTAGCCGCTACCCATCGCCTTCGCGAAGATGGAAAGGTCTGGCGTGATGCCGTAATGGAGCTGGGCACCGCCCAGTCCCACCCGAAAGCCGGTAATGACCTCGTCAAAAATCAACGCGATACCATATTGGTCGCAAACCTCCCGCAATCCCTGCAAAAAGCCATCCTGCGGCAGGATACAGCCGTTGTTACACATGATGGGTTCGGTGATGATCGCGGCAAGCTCGTCGTACCGTTGGGCCACCGTTTGCTTCACCAACTCCAAGTCATTCCACGGAAGGATAATGAAATCCGCTGACGAGGAATCGGACAGCCCCGCTGTCCAAGGGAACACGTTTGGGCGCTCACGCGTACCCAATGCGGCCGCATCGGGGGCGGAAATGCCGTACGCGACGTTATCCAGCCAACCGTGATAATGGCCCTCGAAACGAAGGAACTTCTTTCTGCCCGTTTTGGCACGTGCCACCCGGAATGCCGTCTGTACGGCTTCGGAACCATCCAGGCAAAACCGCATCAGTTCAGCCGATGGGATCAAACCGTTCAGTTTCTCCGCCAATTCCACTTCCCGGATGTGCTGTCCGGCATAGAGCTGCCCTTCGCGCGAATACGCATCCACGGCGTCCAGCACCTCCGGATGGGAATGGCCCAATATCAATGGCCCCTGGCTGAGGGTAAAATCAAGGTAAGCATTCCCATCCACATCGTATAGTTGCGCACCCGATCCATGCGTATAGAAAATCGCATGCGGGTGGTTATATTTCCTGAACTCGGAAGAAACCCCTCCGGCCAATACGTTCTTCGCGCGATCCAACAGCGCCGCAGACTCTTTATAATTACGCATAATCTGAATTCAATTTTAATTTCTTGATCGTGAAGTGCTCAGGCACCGAATGAGACCTGGATGACGTAGCGGGCCAATTGATCATCCACGGTCAGGGTTTTACCGGAGAAACCTCCGCTAACGGCCTGCTCCTGGCCAAAGCCATCCGTGATGCGCAGTTGGCTTATCGGCTGCTGGAACGTGATCGTTGTCGGCTGGGTAACCATCAATTTCAGGCGCCTGGCCCGCAGTAAATCCGGGGCCTCGGTCGCCAAGATCGCCCTGCCTTGCGCTACCACGCACAAGGGCCTACCGTTGATGCCGATCTTACCCGTTCCTTCGAGCAATGGTACACCCTGTTTGGTCAGATGAACGATCCCAAAATCGGGAATCCCGATTTGTACGCGGGTTCCGGCATGCCGGATCGTCACCTGCTCCAAGGTGCTTTCCGTCGCGGTGGTCAACAACAATCCGGCTGCCGTCCGCCTGGCCATTACCCGCAATTCCTTGCCGCCCGCATCCACGTCCACGCGGTCCACCAGCTTACTCTTCGCCCAAGCGTCATCGGTAAACACCGTTATGCCGTTCTTTTTAACCCGTTCGACGAGCGCGGTTGCCTTCTCGCCCAACGCATACGGACAAATCAGTACCCGGACGCCCGATGGAAGTTCAGCCAGCCGGTCTTCTTGCCAAACCCCGAACAAGACCTGTTCGGCCCATAGCCTCTTCAACAGGTTGTCGACGACATCGATTGCCGCCAGTTGTGCCTTGGGTACCACCACGTACGTTGTTTCCGCAACGGCTACGCGCTGCAATCCGCTCCCGAACAGTCCTAATCTCCCCAGCGCTACGGCCGCGGACGCCGGAAAGGGCGTACCGTGGTAAATCGATCCATAGCCTGCGCCGCTCGGCGTGGGGCACATGCCCACGCCACGCTCGGACATCAGCTTGGCCATCTCCGCAAACGGCGCGAACCAGCGTGGATCCGGATCGTCAACCAGTGTTTCGCGGAGCGGCAAGGGCCAATAACACGACTCTTTTGAAAGCCAGCTCAGCCCCCATTCATAGGATACCGCACCGGCCGCGCCACCGGCAAGGGCGTAGTGCACCGTACCGTCGTATCGATCGGTGGGATTCCACTCGCCATAGCCGAACTCTTCCAGCAGAATAGGCTTGTTGGATGATATCGGGTCGAAATACTGCAGCTTGAGTCCAGCATGTTCCGACGGATAATAGTTGTGCCAGGGCACCATCGGCGCGTCCTCGTTGGCCACGAGGACATCCCCGCCGTCTACCGTCGAGAATACGTAGCCCGGCAAGACAACCTGGTTCGAACCCTCCTGTCGGATCACGGCCGTCATCGCATTCGCCCAACGTTTGTAGAGCAGCGAATCCCGCAACGTACTGTTCGGCAACGCCACTTCTTCCCAGGCTTGCGCCTCGGCATCCAGCTGCGATCGATCCGGATCCTTGATGTACACTTCGTTAGACAAGTTATAAATCAAGTTACCGGCATGCTTCCACCGTTTTGCCAATATCGATATGTACTCGCGTTGCAGATCCAGGTTTCGCAACGAAACCGAGATCAGGTTGAAGTCTCTCGGATGCCTGAAATCGAACAGTACCTGCTCACCCGATTCCCGCTGGAATCCCATTTGCCGAATCCATTGCGTGAACAACGTCAAAATGACGACGATCCCATTCCGTGCGGCCTGCTCGATGGCCACGTCGATGGAACGGAGCACCTGTTCGTCAAGTACCGGATCGATCCATACCCGCGCTATCCGATAGCCAGCCCGCCGGATCGCCGCAAAGTCTTCCTCGGCCTTCAGCGGCCGGTAATCCCGCCATACCCATTCCCACCATGAACTCGATGGGTAGTAATGCGTGCCCACCCAGAACGCCTCCTGGCCCTCGATCTTGAAACTTGGCCCCACCACCTCATGGTTCACCGGCGTTTTCACCACTTCGTCCATCAGCATGAATGCCAAATGGCGCGTCTCGATGATGCGAAGATCGCCATCCACGGCCAGCAATTCCGCTTTGGTTACGTCTTGCAAGATATCCAACCTGATTTCGCAACACCCCGCTTGAAAGGCAGGCACGAAATCGAAGATGGCTTCCGTACCGCTTTTGCCTTCGGGCACCCGTCGCAATTCGCCCAACGGTGCGAACCCCTCCTGCCCGGGGTAACGGATGGAGAACTTCAACAAGGCCGATACGGCCCGGAGGTTCCGATTCCTCAACCTTACGCGCAACTGTACGCGTTCTTTCCGGGTAAATGCGGTATAGTTGGTATTGAAATCGGTGATTTGCAGGAAACTGTCCCTTTTCCGGCCAATGGCGGCGAATACGGCCTTCCACGCGTCTGCTCCCATCAACTGGAAGGGGTTATCGACAAAGAAAAAGAAGCATTCGCAGCCTTCGAACCTACCCAACGCCAGCGAAGGCGCGAAATAGTTCATGTATACGGCAGGATAGCCCACGACGTGGCCGAATCGATCCTTCGCTTCCAGTATCGGCAAGAAATCCGCGCGCACCTCCTCGTCCACATTGTGGTAGGGCATTCCCTTCGGGGGCGCGATATAGCCGCCCATCGCCTTTGCCGCGGCCAATGCGGGATTGTCCCACGAGATCGGGCTGTCTGCCTTCAGCGCCACGTGGACAGCCTCCTCGCCGAGGGCGTAGGCGCCGACCGAAAGTGCGGGTGGCAATCCCACCGCGTCTCCCAACCAAACCAGCGCATGGCCTTGGGCCAGCCGCGTCAACAAATCATGCACTTGCAGCGATTGCTTCGCAAGCGGCGTAAAACCGTCCGGCAAATGGGGTTTCAACTGCTGGATAACGGCTGCGTCGGCCACCAATAACACCTGTTCACCGATGGTCATCGAGCCGCTTTCGGCATCGTCGTGCGGCACCGTCGCCGCTTCGTTGCCTGCAATTTCACTCGCGTTCGCCTTTGCCAGCGATTCGAATGGCGATACCGACAAACCTACCGATCCAATCGCCAACGACCTGAGGTAATCCCTTCTGTTCATAACCTATCCGTTAATACGCCGCGTTTTCCAACAGTCCACGCAGGTAACCCAACGCGTACAACCTACCCATTTCCGCATAGCCTGGCTCCTTGTTGTCCTCGCCTTCGAGCGTAGGCGCGTGATCGATCCGTACGGGTCCGTCAAAACCGACTTCCTTATAGGCCCTTATGGCTTCGAGCATGTTGGTTTGCCCGTCGTCGTGGAAGGTTTCGGTAAATCGTTCGGCCGTACCCTTCACGTCCCTGAAGTGCACGAAAAACAGCTTGCCCTGTCGTCCGAATTCGCGGATCACCGCCGGAATGTCCTCGCCCGCGGCCGCCAACGTACCTTGGCAGAGCGTGATTCCGCTATAGGCACTCGGCACCAGATCGATCGCTTTCTGCATGGCCGCCGCGCTGGTGATGATCCGCGATATCCCTTGGATGCTGGTCACAGGCGGATCGTCCGGGTGCAACGCCAGCTTTACTTTGCATTCTTCGGCTACCGGCACCACCGCTTCCAGGAAATATTTGAGGTTATCCCAAAGTTTCTCGGGTGCAACCACCCCCGCGTCGGTCAATGGCGCATCCTTCATCAGGGAGTGGTCATAACTGGTTACCAATGCCCCACCCCGGGTCGGCGTGGTCGTAGACGTGCGCACCCAGTTGAACTTGGCCATGAAGTTGTAGCAAAAAACGGGAATCCCCAATGCGCCCATGTTCCGGATCAACTGCTTGCAATGTTCGATATCCACGTCCCTGCGATCGGTACCCAGCTTCATGTCGTGCATCTGCCCATCCAATCCGGGTTCGATCACCTCCAACGCCAAACCGAAATCCCGGTGGCTCTCCCGCAGGTGGAGCATGTCAATGTAATCCCACGAGATCTGGCCGCCATCTCCCAATGGCAGCCGCGAAACCGCATGGGTCGCCCCTCCCTGTTTCGCTATCGTCCACAACCGGTGGCGATAAGGCGGCAATATATCTGCAATCTTCATCTAATTTTATTCGTTCTTACAACCAATCCTTACTTCCAGTCGGCCAGGGCCTGCTTCATCGCCGCGATAAGCCTTGGCGAATAGTCTTCCAGGCGGGCCAGTCCATTCTTCACGCGCTCAAAGGGCGTATCGCCTTCTTCGCTTACCCAAGTCAATGTGGCCAATGTGGCATCGATGGGATGCGATTCCAATTTCTTCAGCGTTTCGATCATCACCGGCCAATACCAGTGATTGCTGTAACCGTGGCGCAGCTGCCACGTCTCGACGTGGCCAACGAATGTCGCGAATGTTTCCTTCACCTTCCGGTGCGTATTGGGATGCCGACTCACCGCGTCCTTGAACGCGTGCAACGACGACACCACCTGCAATTGGATGACCAGATCATCGATGAACCGCTTGGCGTCGCCAAACAACAGCCCGTTTAAATCGCCCATCTCCAAGGGCTGCTTGGCTACCGCAGCCAATTTCTTGGCCGCTTGCGCCATCCGCTTGCTGTCTTCGCCCTGCAACGCCTCCCAACCTTCCACGATGTTGGCTCCCTGGCCCTTTATCAGTTCATTGGCGAACGCCACGTAATCCGCCTTTTCGGCCGGCAACCCCCGCGCGCCCCGCGCAAATGCAAACGTATTCGGCAATTGGATGCAATGGCTTTGGGCATTGCCGAACGCGCCGCGTTCCGCGCCGTTCTTGCCACCGTCGTACGCCCGGTCACCCCCGAAAATGGTCAATGGGAATGACGGTTCGCCTTCGATCGCACCATAGTTGAATGCCAATACATGGTCGCCCATGCCGATGGCGTCGCCAACGGTCGTTCCGAAACCGCTGCTGGCTACGCCCCAAGGCTCGATGTTTTGCCGATCGATCAATTTCATGGCGTCCTGCACCTCTTCGGCCGTGCCGTGCACGAGGTCTCCGGTCGCATAGAATTTCCCGTAAGACTCCCATCCGAAATGCGCCCAATAATGGACTTCGATTCCCGGACGCAGCCGATCCAGCATCCTGCGATGGGCGGTGAGGATATAGGCAAACTCCAGGTTGGTCGATCCGGGGTATCCGCCCGGGTCGCTGTCGATGATGAACAACCCATCGGCATTGGCCAACGGCTTGAACAAGCGTTCGCGCCACGCCATCAACTGGCCGAAAGCGACCGGGTCGCCCGGATCGACCCGGTCATCGGTATAGAAAAACGGGCGCTTTTCGAAGGTATACTTCCTGCCGATCTCGCTCTTGGGCGAGACGTTCGGGCAGAACACGATAGACACCTTCAAGCCGTACCGGTGCTTCGCGATGTCGATTACCTTACTGATCTTCGCCAGATTGGCCTCGTCGCTTGGCGTCATCGGATCCGGAATGGTCTCCAGCATCGGCCAGATGAGCACACTGTTGTAGCCCAGCTTCTTCACGCCATCGAGATACCCCACCCAATCGTCCAGTGTCCAGGTACGCGCCGCATAAGGATGGTTATAAGACCAATGTTGGTGTACATATATCCCCAGCAATTTGTCTGCCGGGCTGTTGGAGGGCTGTTGGGTATACGCCGTGCTAAACGCCGACATCACGAAGGCTACCAGAAGTAATCGTTTCATATTCACGCTTATTGTTTTCGCTTTTAATGCTTGTTCAGTGTTCATTTCTCAAATCGTGCAATGTTGCCTTCATGGCGTCGATGAGCCGGATCGTGTAGGTTTGCACCTTTTCGTACGCGTCGCCGATCTGTTCGCCGGGCGTGTCGCCCTCTCCGCCTTCCCACCACGGTTTATCGCCCAAAAACGGCAGCAAGTGTGTTGACGGCAGTCGCTTCAAGGCATCGGTCATCATCGGCCAATGCCAATAGCTATTGTAGCCGTGCCGGCCATGCCAATCATCCACCGCCGCGATAAATGCGGCGAATTTGCCGACCGTACTTCTCGTTACCCGACCGTTGTCGGCATCCAAGGCCACCTTCAAGGTCGAAAGGCCGGCTGCCATATGCAGTTGGCTGATCAAATCATCGATAAAACGACCAGGATTGCCAAACAGCAGCCCTTCGAACCTACCGGTTTTGAGATCGGTGCCCCGGAGTTTCACTAACCGATCGGCCGCCGCCTCCATGCGTGGCACGTCCGTAGCCTGCAGCGCCTCCCATCCCGCGACGATCGCTTCACCACCGCCTTCAATCAATTGATTGGCAAAACCTACGTAATCAGACCGTTCCGCAGAAAGACCTAGCGCACCACGGGCGAAAGCAAAGGTATTGGGCAGTTGGACGCAATGCGTCAACGCGTTGCTGAATACGCCCCTTCCCCCGACCCGCCGCCCCCCTTCAAATCCACTTTCGCCATACCATGTGAATGGAAATGCCGGATCGGCCTCTATCGCCCCGTAATTGTAGGCCAAGACACGTTTCTGCATGGCCGTATCAATCCCCCACCCGTATCCCAACCAATGGGTAGCCACCCCCCAAGGCTCCGGTCGCTGCCTGTCGATCAGTTCCAGCGCGTCTGCAATCTCTTCTTGCGTGCCCATGGTAAACTTCCCCGTTGCATGGAATCGCCCATAGGATTCCCATCCGGTCCACGCCCAGTAAAACAGCTCGATATCCGGACGAAGGCGATCCAACATGCGGCGGTGCGCGGTAAGCAAATAGGCAAACTCAATGTTGGTGGAGTTGGGGTACCCGCCTGGGTCACTGTCGATGATGAAGATTCCATCAGCTGCTTTCAGCGGTTCGAACAATTGCTCGCGCCATTCCATCAACTTACCGAGTGCCACGGGATTTGCCGGATCGATGTATTCATCCATTCCATAAAGCGGCCGATCCTCAAAGGCGTATCGACTTGCCAATTCACTTTTTGGCTCGATATTCGGGCAAAACACCACAAAGACCTTCATCCGGAATTCCCTGTGCGCAAGATCGATGACTGCGCGCGTCTTTTCCATCTGGCGCTCGTCGCTCGCCGTCAACGGATTGGGCATGGTTTCCAGCATCGGCCAAATCAGCACGCTGTTGTAGCCTAATTTGCTCAGGCCGTCCAAATAGCTCCGCCAATCTGCCTCGGTCCAAGTACGTGCCGCATAAGGATGGTTGTAAGCCCATCCTTGATGCACATACATGCCTACCAATTTGGTGTCGTCCCGTGTCTCCTGCGCATGCCCAGCCGTTGACGAGGAGACAACCAATAACAAACAAACCAAACACCTATTCAAGCACTTATACATATCTTTTTTCCTCCCAGAATTCACTTATTTTTTCAAGGCTCAACCCCTTGGTTTCCGGTACGAACCGCCACGAAAACCACAGGCCGGCCAAACATATCCCTGCAAAGATCCCGTAGACACCAGCCGCGCTATCAAACTGTTTGGTAAACCAGTCGGTCATCATCGGGAAGAACTGCGCCGTAACGAATGATGCGGCGTACAAGAAGAAACAGACCACGGCCAACGCGTTGCCCCGCACCCGATTGGGGTAAATCTCGGCTACGATGATCCAGCTCAACGGTGCAAGCCCGATCGTAAAGGCCCCCGCCGAAATCAGCATGGGTACCAACGAAAACAAGGGGGGCAACGCCAGCAACAGGTTTGCCGCCATGAGCAGGTGGCCAAGTACCATGAACGCCACGCCCCCCATGAGCAATCCGCGGCGCGAAAAACGCTTGATGAACGGGAACGCCAATAGCGTGGTCAGCAAGATCAGCAGGTAGACGGGAATCGAGCTCAGGATCGCGTTCGACCCAAAACTGATCCCCACTTCGGTCATGATGGTTGGCGCGTAGAGCAAGATCATGTTCACCCCATTGATCTGCGAAAACACCATGATGACGATCCCGATGATGAGCGCCCGCCGGATACCCGGTTGCCACAACTCGCTGAATGTCCCTTTGTCCGTCGTGCGGCCAAGCTCCGCTTTGATCTCGTCGAGTTCCTGCTCGCCCCTTTCGCGGCCGTTGATCCGGATGAGCACGCGCAAGGCATCTTCCAATTTGCCACGTGCCGCCAGCCAACGGGGGCTTTCGGGCACCAGCAACAGCCCCACGATCAACAGGGCAACCGGAACGGCCTGCGAGCCAAACATCCAGCGCCACCCCCAACCGTCAAACGAAAAGAGGTAGCCAACGATGACGGCGAGGTTGATCCCGATCACGTTGCAAAGCTGGTTCACATTGACCAATACCCCCCGTAAATGCGGGGGTGACAACTCGGCGATGTAGATCGGTGACGAAATCATCGCCAAGCCGATACCCACACCGCCCAGGAACCGCCACACAGCAAAATCCCAGATCCCGAAGGCGAATGCAGACCCGATGGTCGAGACCATGAAAAAGAAGGCCGCCAGCATCATGGTGTTACGCCGCCCCAGCCGCTCGGTAAACCACATGCCCACCAATGGCCCTGATACCGAACCCAAGATCGCGCTGCTTACCGCGAAACCTTTCAAGGCCGGGGTCAGCTGGAAATCCACTTCCAGGAACGGAAGCGCGCCAGCGATGATGACCAAATCGAACCCGAACATAAAGCCGCCGATGGATGCGACCAAAACGATTAAATACGTGTAAATTTTATTTCCGTTGCTTTCCTGTGTCATTGTTTGTTCGTTGCTAAAAAGGTCGTCCTTTCACGTATCCAAAAATAAAAACAACAACGTCACCGTTGTATTTTCGCGTTAACCGAAACTGTAACCCGATTACCATTACCACGAAACATGATTTTCCGTATTACAAGATACATCATTGCGCTGAAACGATATCTCGTAACCTGCTGCCCAACCGCTCGACGTATTGCCGGGGCTGTTCCGGCAATGCGAAATGGGTACTTTCGCCATTTCCGTTGAGTTCCAGGGTTAACAATGCAGCCAACGCTTCATCGGCGTGCTTGAAGCGGCACGCAAAAGGGGCAAGCCTATTCCGTTCCGGTATACTTTGCTCCCAGGTGCTGTGGTTTTCGATAAACCGAATCACCTGCCCGAGGGTCTCTTGCGCCGCGTCGTCGTCTACCAAGTGACCTGCATACTCATCTATCACGTGTTCGGGCATCAGATCAGGTTGTTGGCAAAATCGCGCAAAAGCATAGACATTCATGGCCTCCACCAGCGAGCTCGGCCCCCCGCAATTGCTGATCATCCCGTCCAGGCCGATTTCCCTGGCATCAGACACGATGCGGTGGAGGTACCTTGTCTCGGCCTGTGTCGGGTGAATCTTGGTACCTGCGTATCCCGTATAGCCATCATCGACCTCATCGATTAAAAAGTGTGCCCACCCCCATATGCGCGGTACGCCCCGTTGCTTCAAGGTATCGACATCCGCCCGTAGCGGAAACAGATCCGGTTCCCTGCCAGCGTCACCGTAGGCCTTGAACGCCAAGGATCGGTAATAGTTGTGCAACGGAAATTCGATTCCCGTCGCGGCATCAATCAACGCCCCGTCTTCGGCAATTTCCCGTCCATACAGCACCTCTTTATCCCAAAAATAGGTAGCCCAAGGGCTGATTTGGATGTAATCCCAATGTGCAACCGCCCAAACATTCACATTGAACCTCGCTGTGGGCGCATACCTCGTCACGATTTGCTTCACTTCGCGAGCCATGCCTTTCCACAACGCGATTCCTGCCGCACCCAGCGAGTCAGGTGCACCGCCTGGATCTCCAGCATAAAATTCCAGCACATCGGCTGCCTTGCACCGCTTCACGACAGTCTCAATCGCCTGCAACCGGTTCTTCATCGCCACGCTATCACGTGGGTCGAATGTTTCCCACCAATCGTGCGGATGCGGCAACACGTTAGACTGCAACAGTATCCCCACGCCAAAGCCATGGCGTTGTGCATCGGCTATCCCTTGCGCTAGCTTATCGTAATACGCTGCCCGTTCCGCCTCCGGAATCCATAACCCTTTATCGATGAATTGAAGGAAATTGTATCCGCATGCTTTCCAGAAGAGGTAGTGTTCTTCCTCCGCAGGGTCAAAGGCATACAGGCCAATGGTCGCCAATCCCGGATTACGGCCGGACGCTGTACCTTCAGGCGTTTTACAGGTTACGGCAGATAGTGTTACTATAACAAAAACCAAACTTCTGCCAAAAAACAAGCTGTATTTCATGATTTTATAAGAATTTACAATTTAATAATCCGCAACCCACCCGGGCCGGGTTCGGCGCTCCCGCCGGTCACGATCAGGTGTTCGGCTGTCAGGCACAGGTTACTTGGCAACGGGAAATCCACGGGTATGGTCTTCGTCAACGTGCCGTTTCCAGCCAGTACCTGAACGGCCTGCATGCCGTAATGTGCCACCCACAACGTACCGTCTGGATGGAATGCGATCCCATCGGGCAGGTTATAACCAGTCGGATCTTCGTTTTCAGGCAGTGCCGCGAAGACTTCCCAACCACCGGCGGGTAGGCCAGTTGAAGCAGTTGGCATGCGCAGTATCCGATTCTGATAACTTTCCGCTATCAACAGCCATTTCCCGTCGGCTGAGCACGCGATCCCATTCGGAAAGTCAAGGCCTTCGGCCAGGATGCGCTGGGTGCCATCCGGGCCATAATAAAACACCCGGCCCGTGTGCCGTACGGAATCGGTGAAATACACCCCGCCCTCCGCATCGCACACCAGGTCGTTCGGCTTGCGTACCATCGCACCGGCACATGTACCGGCGATGTCGTAGCCCAGAAGCGCGCCCGACCGATCGTAGCGGGTTACGCTCGCATTGCCGCTATCGCACACCAGGTGGTCGCCATTGGGCAGGATCAATTGACCGTTGGGTTTAGCTCCCCTTGCCCATTCCATGACTTCGCCGGTGGTCCTGTCCAAGCGCATGATCTGCCCGCCGGCTAGCGTGGTGAAGTAAACCGCCCCGGCATTGTCTACCACGGGGCCCTCGGTATACCAAGGCAATACGATCCGTTCATCCATGCTTCGCATCAAAAAGGTTCTTCAAAAGGGTACAGCGGCTTCCGGCGACGTTCGAATGCGAAGCCGGTCATATCGGCCTGCGTAACGCCGGGCGTGTTCGCTTGCATAATGGTCCGGCATACCGGCCCATAGGCAGCGATCGGCGCATTTACACCCTTCGCGATCAGCACGTCAAAGCGTGCCGGATCCAAACCGAATGTCGTTAGCTGGCTCAGGCTGAACGGTGGCACACGCAACGAATGGATCATGACCGTATTTCCCGCGGGCGTCCGTACCATGACGGTATTGCCCATGTCGTACTGCACCTGACCGCCGTGCCTCGGCTTGTCTTCCCTGAATTCGCCGGATACCTTTGCCAGCAGCGTAGCCCGAAAGGCGAACGGATGGCCCGATGGTCCCCGCCGATAATCGTTGCCCACTGACAAGCCAACCTGCTCACCGGGCAAATGCCCCGATAACGACGCAACCGCATCGGGATCATGGATGCACGCGAACCCATGCAATGTGCCATCCCGCTCCAACGCCTCCAATAGCACGGTGCTGTCGCCAGGCGCCCCACCCCCCACGTTGTCTCCCATATCCAGCCAAAGTACCGGTTTGGCCGCCCGGTGCATCCGGGCAAGCTGATTGGCAATCGGCTCCAATTTGCCGACAAAGGCGTGGCGATGCATCACCAGCACTTGCGCCAAGCGCCCCGCCACCGATGCGGCACCATCCGCATCGCCATCGGTCACGACCAAAAAGGAGGTGCCCATCTCGACCACATCCGCGTATGGGAACCCCAACAGTATACTGATAGACAATACGTTGTCACGCTGTCGCAATGCTTCGGCTTCGTCATAGAGCAGCGTGCAGGGATATGCCGACGTATGCTGTTGCTCGATGCTGATCGTCACTGGCGGCTTCAACAGGTACTGCACCGGTGCGATGGACTGCGTCAAACACCGCACCATCAATTCGCCCGCCGTCCTGCCTGTTTCCCGTTGATCGATGTGCGGATTCGTCCGGTAGGCGATCAGCGCGTCTGTTGCAGCTACCATCGCCTCGCTGACGTTAGCGTGCGGATCGAGCGTGCCGATGATCGGCACGTCGTCTCCCACCAATTGCCGAATGGTACGCAACCAATGCCCATCCATGTCGGGTTCCCTTTCGGATACACCCGCGCCGTGCGGCACGACCAAGCAACCGTCTACCGGCAGTACCGCGCGGAGCCGCGCCACCAGCTCGTCGTGCAGCGAATCGTATGCCTCCGCGGTTACCGTTCCGCCGGGCGTTGCTTCGGCGAATAGCAACGGCAGCACCTCGATCCCTTCGCGATCCATGATCTCGAGCATGCCGCCGATCTCATGGTACGCGGCGCGGTATTCGGCCACGATCTCGTCACCGCGTAGAAGATGGCTCTTCTCGAAATCGGCCAACGCCGTCGTCCGCTCGATAAACGTATTCGACTCGTGGTATATTCCCATCAGGGCCACCCGAAACCGCCTATTCCGTTGTAGCATGTTCATCCTTTGATATCTTGCAACCGATCCTTCAACCGGGTCAGGTACGCTGCCGCTGGCTCTGGCAACGGAAACGTCGTCGCGGTTGATGGCTTGATCTGATCCACCGCCCGCAAGGCTTCATCCACATCCGCAAATCGGCAAGCCAATTTCGGCAATCGATGGGCTTCGGGGATACTGGCCTCCCACGTACTGTTGTTTTCGATGAAACGGATCGCATGCACGAGTTTCTCCTTCGATGCCTTGTCATCCGTATAAAAACCGGCAAACTCATCGATCACGATTTCCGGAGTTAGCGATGCGTCGGCACAGCATCGCGCGTATGCATACAGGTTCAACGCTTCGATGGACGTCCCTTCACCTTCCGTATTGGCAATCATCCCGTTGATTCCCGCAGCCCTCGCCTCGCTCACCACCTGATGGATGTAGCGGGTCTCGGCTTGCGAAGGATGTTTCTTGATTCCGCTATACCCTGTATACCCGTCATCGATCTCGTCGACCAAAAAATACGTCCATGCCCAATTTCGCGATATCCCACCCGCTTTCAACGCCTTCGTTTCCAAATCGGTGGGGTATCGCTCCGGCCGCCTTCCCGCATCGTGATAAGCTTTCAACGCCAACGACCGGTAGTAGTTGTGCAGCGGGAACTCGACACCGTCACCCGGTCGCAGGAAGCCGGTCTCCTGCAACAGTGATTTGCTGTAATCAACCTCACGATCCCAAAAATCGACCTGAAAAGGGCTAATCTGTAGGTAGTCAAAATGGGCCACAGCCCACAGGCTTACGTTGTAAAATGCGTGGGGTGCCTCCCTGTTCACGATTTCGCCCACTTCCTTGGCCATGTCCTTCCATACCGACACCCCAGCGGCACCCAATGAATCCGGGCTCCCACCGGGATCCCCGCCAAAAAAAGTGAAGAAGTCGGCATTCGGCAATGCCTTCACCGCATCCTCGATCTCCGAAATACGGTGATCGATCCGTTGCTTATCGCCCAACGGAATGTAGTTAATCGCCGCTGGCGAATAGTCGACGTTGGAGAGGAACAACACCCCCACCCTGAGCCCAGCCCTTTTCGCGGTCGCTATGGCCGCGCGGAGCGTCCGGTAGTAGCGTCTCCGTTGGTCAGGCGGCACTGACTGCCCCGCATCAAGCAGCTGGTAGGTGTTGTAGCCACAGGCCTTCCAAAACGCATAGTCACCTATTGGTGACGGCGAAAAGGTATATAATCCTACGGTCGGTATCGGCCCTTCACCCCGGCCATTCGGGGGGCATATCCGTGCATCGGAATAGCCACCGCAGATGGCGATCATTGCACAAAAGCCAAGTAACATCGCGTAATTCTTTTTTCTTTTCATCCTTTCGTTTCCCTGTCCGGAAGGCGTCCCGATCAGCCCCCCGCGGTATCTTTGCAAAGCTAACCCTGGCGGTCACCACCGCCTAAGACCACATTAACCATAAACATAACCGGATTATCCCGTTGCGCCAACCAAACGCCGTTCGTGGCCGTTGAGGCTCATCGCCAACCCATCGTCTCCGATGGCTACGTACTCCACGCTATGCAATGGTTCGGCCATGCGCTGCAGGAATACGTGGTAGGAGAACCGCTGCGACGCGTTCGCATCGATAAAGGCGTAGGTCGGTGCATCGAATACACGGGCGTTCCGCTCTTCCACAACCGCCGGAAACGGCTTATGCAACCCCGTCGTGCCGAATTCCACGCCCAGGTACCGTGGTTTGCCCCGGTGCCAATCCTGCCAGATATTGATCCAAGGATATTGCGCGCGCGGCCATACGTAACCAATCAGCAAGCGGCTTTTCCGCGAGTAAACCACCGTCCATCCGTAGGTATCCTCCGGCTGGACCACAAAGGAAAACACCCCGTTGTACGGCTCGTCGAACCGGTTCAGCCTGTGCATCGCTCCATCTTCGGTATGCGCGTAGGGCCAGTGGAGCGCGTGGGCTTCGGGAATTGCGTTAAACACCTGGTTGAACCCCAGGCTCGCGTTGCTGAACAGCCGCACGTCGCCATCCAAAAACGGGGCGGCCAGCGTCGGGTGCTGCACCAGCTGGTAAAACCGACCCAACGCACCCCTGTTGGTAACGGTTTCATCGACGCGTACCACCGGGCTTTGCGCCCAAAGATCCAGCTGGCGTTGCAAGTCGAGCTGCTCACCCGTGCAGGACACGACCATCGACGCCGATCGTCCATCGGGTGGTATGCGCGTGTTCCACGGGAGCCTACAGGCCTCCCCGTGTTTGGGCAAGCCGTTTGAACGTTCGCCTTCCGTGGCATCGCCCCAACGCCCAAGGCATACGAAATGTCCTTGGAATCCGCCACGTGGGGCTTGTCCCTTCCGATCCAACCGGAAACCGAGCGGATTGGCGGGATGGTTTTTCAATGAAAATGCAAGCAATGCGCCGCCAAAAGAATCGACGGTGAGCAGGGCGTGTCCATTCGACAGGGTGAAACTGGTATCGTTCGTTTCCATGCCGTAAAAATCGGCAGCATCGGCCGATGATCGTGACGCTGGATTAACTCAAAACACAACCAACTTAACAACTGTGCTTCGGGACCTCGCTTCTGAAGCGGAACGGGCTTTTGCCCATGTGTTCGCGGAATACCTTGCAGAAATGCGAATCGGAATTATAGCCACAGAGGTGCGCCACGTCGGCTATCGGATGGTCGGTCTCGATCAGGAGTTTACACGCCTCGTTGATCCGGATTTCTTCCAGGTGCTGTGAAAATTTCTTTTGGGTCCTTGATTTGAAAAACCGGCAGAATGACGGTTTCGTCATGCAAGCGATCTCGGCCACTTCATCCAACGTGATTTGCCGATGCAGGTTATCGTTCATGAATTTCAGCACGTGGATCAGCCGGTCGGGATACTGCCCGTTTTCTTCGGCCGCCTCATGTTCCATGATCAACCGTTTTTCGGCCGAGCGGGCAATGAGGCTCATCACCTGCAACAGTCCGACAACCTTCTCAAATCCCGTCTTCGACGAGAGTTTGACAAGCTTATCCGCGATGAGGCTTCGTGTCTTGCCGTAGATGTTGATGCCCTTGGCTGCCTCCTTGACCATGAGCCGTACGCCGTCTTGTTCTTCGATGAGCTCGAATATGTTCTGGAATACCGCAGGGCTGATGTACACGGTGATGACCTTCGATTTTAATTTGGAGTCCTTTTCAAAGTAAACCGGATCGCTCAGCCACACATGCGGCACATTGGAGCCGATGAATACCATGTCGCCCGATTTAAAGTCGGCCACCTCATTGCCGATGATCCGTTTGCCGTGCCCTTCCAGGATCAGCGTGAGCTGTAATTCGGGGTGTTTATGATAGGCCGGCTTGGCGTGGTAAGGTGAAGAAAGATAGGAATCCTCCCGCATGTCCAAATGCATGGGATGCTTCACAAATGGCGTAATTTCAGTTTCAATGACCTTCATGGTTTATACATTTAAACCCAACAAATCCCGTTCCCTGCCGCTCGATTTATCGTTTCGTGCATGCAATATGCCCACACGCTCCGTTGCCCTTGGTTAGCCATCGGCCCTCACACGAATCGATACCGCTGCCGAATATAACAAAACTCGGTGAATATCGGCATAAAAGCTAGCACCCGATTAACAAAAAGTATAATCCGTTTACCCTGTTGCCGGATGCGCCGATCCGACGCAGGCAAATTGGTAATCCGGTCACATTTCTTGTCAATGCAAGGCTAGCGTGTTTCCAGATTTTCACCCTACCTTTACGCTTCGTAAGCAAACGTCCAATAGTCAATATGAAGCTCATCAACAAAGTAGCGATCATCACGGGTGCGTCGCAGTCTATCGGCAGGGGTATCGCGCTCCGTTTTGCCAAGGAAGGGGCCAAGGTGGTTGTCAATTACCTGTCGAACGAAAAACTTGCCGAAGCCGTCGTGGCCGAGATCTGCGAACAGGGCGGCGAGGCATTCGCCTTCCGGGCAAACGTGGCGGAAGAAAAGGAGGTGCACGCGCTGGTGGAAGCCACGGTAGCCCGGTACGGCACCGTCGACATCCTGGTCAACAACGCGGCCATCGATCCCCGGCAACGCTGGAACGAAATATCCGTCGACGATTGGGATCGGGTGATGGCCAACAATGTCCGTTCGCAATTTGTCTGTTGCAAAGCGGTCTATCCGTACATGCAGCGGCAGCGATACGGCAAGATCATCAATGTATCGTCGGTCACGTTCTGGTTCGGCAAAACCAACTACGTGCACTACGTGGCCTCAAAGGGTGCCATCATCGGTTTTACCCGCGCATTGGCCCGCGAAATCGGCGGCGACAACATCACCGTCAATTGCATCACCCCGGGTGCGGTCAAGACGGAGACCGAGCTGGCCAAAGTAGGCTCCGTAGCGGCGCAGGAAGAAGCCGAAGCCCAGCTCATCGGCCTCCAATCCATCCCCCGGCGCCAACTCATCCATGACCTCGACGGCGCCTTCGTCTTCCTGGCCTCATCGGATAGCGATTTCATTACCGGCCAGACACTGAATGTGGACGGCGGTTGGATGATGCATTGACGGCACGGCGTCACATCACGGAAAATTTCGCTAAGTTTGCCGTACTGATGAAAACAATCCTATTTGCACTCACCACTACGTTGGCTATCGGGGCTTGCGGCGGCCCCGGCAAACTGGCCGGAAACAGGCCTGCCAACGCAAACGCGGACACCCCAGCAGCAACCGATCTGGCGCAGCAGAACCTGCTGCGCGCGATGGAACTCGCCGATGCGGCCGCGACCCATTACCTTCAGGGAGAAGATCTGGCCATGGCCCGGTTTTATGACCCCTATACTAACGTGCGCTCGGACGAGAAAGGAAGCGTATGGATGTATACGGCCGCCATCGAAGCGGTCAATGCCATCCTGCATGCGCTCCAGGCCCACCGGGCTGCCGGGCACGACGCGTTGCATGAAGCCCATTTCGGGCGATACCAGGCATTGCTGGCAAGGCTGTACGACAACCTGGCCTACTACCAAGGCACGTTCGAGCTCACGTCCTTCACGCAAACCCGCACATGGACGGTCTACGGCGTGCACCGGGCCAGGGCCAAAGGCAAGGCCAAGGTGGCAGGCATCGAGAACGTGTATGACGATCAGCAGTGGCTCGCCAGGGAATTGCTGCATTCGTACAAGCTCACCGGCGAGCCCCGGTACCTCGAGGAAGCCGAATACCTCACGGCATACATACTTGACGGGTGGGATTGTACGCTTGACGACGCGGGCAATGAACACGGCGGCATCCCTTGGGGTCCGGGATACGTCACCAAGCACGCCTGCAGCAATGGCCCGTTCATCAGTCCGCTCGTCTGGTTGCACGAGCACTATGCCGCCACAAACGACGAAATCGCCCACCGGTACATCGCACCGGCTGGCAAGCGCGAAACCACGGCAATGAAAAAACGTGATTATTATTTGCGGTTCGCTAAATCGGTTTATGAATGGCAGCGAAACCACCTGTTGCGCAACGACAGCGTGTATGCCGACCTTCTGGGCGGCTGTGGGAAATGCGAAATCCGTTACGAGACCGTGGATGGCGTACGGTACCGCGCTAATACGCCGCTCCGCAATCCATCGGGTCGAGCCTACTCCTACAATGCCGGTTCGCCACTTTCCGGCGCGGTAGACCTCTACCGCGTCACCGGCGAAGCCAAATACCTCGACGACACGAAGGGGCTAGCCGACGCCAGCTTCCGGTATTTCGCCAAACCCAGCGAGCGGGTGCCGGGCCACTACGAATATGCGGTGGACGGATTCAACAATTGGTTCAACGGCATCCTCCTTCGGGCGTATGTGGAAGCCCACCCGCTTTACGGCCAGGTAGACCGGTATATCCAGACCTTCCAGCAAAACCTGGACCATGGGTATGCCAACTACCTGCACAACGGCACCCTCCCAACGGACCTCCTGCAGGGCTGGGACGTGGAAGACCATCGGGTTGAAGGCATGTTTGCCTTCACCTTTGCGGCTGAATATGCCGTGCTGGCCCATCATCACCTCACTGTCCGGCAATGAATTCGATGGCCTTGGCCAACACCTCGTCGCGCCCCGCTTTGATGCCTTCGATGGTGGGCCTCGCCTCGATGTCGGGCACGATACCTACCCGCTGGGCCTCGCCGCCGTCGGGGTAATAGATGCCGATGCCGCTGATTCCCGTACGGATGTCGCCCGGCAGCACGATCCGCGACACGTTGCCGTCTGCGCCCGCGGTCGGCGCGCCCATCACCGTGGCGTGGGGGTGTACGCGATAGGCCATCGCATGGTATTCCGCCGAGCTCAGCGACGCCTCATTGACCAGGATCACCACCTTGCCATCGTATTGCTTGCCGCCTGCCTGTCCCACCGTGATGGACGGCGTGCGCACGAAACGCCCCGGCTGTTGCACGCTGCCCGTGCTGAATCGCACGAACGGGGTCGGCCCCGGCATCAGGTACCGGCTCAGTTCGTGGATGGGGAAATGCGCGGGGTAGTTCCGGGCATCGATGATCAAGCCCTTCTTCCGCTGCATCCGTTCCCAGTACAGGGGCAGGTCCTTGGCGTCGAGCGAGCCATTGTTGATGTAACCGATGTCATTGCCGATGACCTTGAAGCCGATGTCGCGTACGTAATACGGGTTGTTGAATGTCAGCTCGCGCGGTCCATAGGTCTTCACCACCGTCGAAAACCGCTTGCCGTCGCGCACCGCCTCGACCCGGATGATCGAATCGTTCGATCGCAGCAGTTTCGGGCCGATGTCCAAGAGCTGTCGCATTTTGTTGGAGGCCGGCGTGTATCTCCGCAGCGCTTCGACCCGGTCGGCTACGGCCACGCCGTCCACCGTCGCGATTATGTCGCCTACGGCCAGGCCCGATGCCTTCGCCCATTCCAATTGTCGGTAGCCCGTCACCACCGGCTGCCCCTCCACGAAATACACATCCACCGGGGCGAAGCGTTCGCCGAAATACCTTTCCAGCACCGGATTGCCACCGATGTTGGCGTGGGTGTCGTGGATGCGGCCAATCAGTTCGAGCAACGCGAGCGTATACCCCGCTGCGTCGTCGGCTTCGGCGAATCTGGGCACGAACTCGCCCAACACTTCCTTCCAATCGGCACCAATCAGGTCTTTGTAGGGAAAGAAATACTGGATCATGTTCCAGTACCGGTACAGGGCCAGTAAACGCATGCCATCATCGGCGGGATCCATCTCCGGATAGGCCCGTTCGTTCTTGAAGTCCGGATTGCCCACGCCGGGCACCATGCCGATGTGAAAATGGTCGTCGCTCCGCTTGGCCTGCCGGATATCCTGCAGAAGGGTCACCAACGCCTCGGATAGGCCCGCCTTGGCGATCCAATCCAGGTCGGGCTCGAACTTCACGTCGGCAGGGGCTGCCGCTACCGCGCCCTTTTCGAATGTCCCGAGCCTGCCAATCCATGCCACCAGCGCGGCATCACGTTCGGCCTCGTCGCGCGCCGCCAGCACCGACGGCAACACGCGGAACAGCTCGTAGTCCCAGTTGACATCCCCCTTCGCGATGCGCGGATGGTGGTATTTGACAAATCCCCATACCAGGCCCAACAGCTTCAGGTCGGCCTGCTTCGCTTCGGTCAGTTCGGGCAGCTCAATCGCAGAGCCCTTATCGAACGCGGTGTCCAGCTGCGCGGGGAACCGCTTTTTCACCAGGGGCTTCAACGTGGTGATGTCCTGGCCGTCGATGGTCACGGTCAGCGAGTCGAACCAGACCTGCCCCTTGCCCGACAGCAAGCCCCCCAGCACGATCTGTTCTGTCTTTGCGGGGTCCATCGTGAGCGTAAACGAATGGTGCGTCCAGTCCGTGGTGCCCGAAAGCCCTTCCTGCTGCATGTTGTTGAAGGCCACCTGCGGATCGATGCGCATCCACAAACCTGCGAATCCTTCGACGCCTTGTGTCTTGATGTATCCCGAGAGCGTAATCCGCTTGCCCGGGTAACTGCCCGGGATGGCGAATGCCCACGCCCTGAATTCGGGCTTTTCACCGTCGAATCCAATCCTTGCCGCATACCTGCCGCTCTTCGCCTGCACGGAGTCGAGCGATAGGGTATAAGCTTCGTTGCCGAATGCGGACCAGCCCACGGGCATGCCGTCAACCACGTGTTCGAAATCGAAATTGAAATTCGGTCGGGGACCCGCCGGTTGGCAGGTGGCCGACAACGCGGCTGCGAACATCAGCAACAGGAAAACGTTCTTCTTCATGGTGATCATCCATTTGATCACGTAAGGTAACGAATTTACGGCCAATAGGCAAGGAAAATCACAACAATCCCGGCTTCCCAAACCGGTACCCCAACCCGATTTCGTGGGTGGTGTTGCTGATGCGCCGGTTCAGCGGCTGGTTGCCCGGGTTGAACTGGTAGCTGTAGCCCAGCCCGAAACCCACGAAATTGAACTGCGCCATGCCCGCCACCTCGCCGTAGCTCCGCACGTTGGCACCCAGGCCGAACACCCCCTTCACGAAGAAGAGCGCCGAGGCCTCCGCCTGCGGGCGAAGGCTCTCCGAATAGGTCACCAGCACGCTCGGACGGAACACGAAGTCGGTACCCAGGCCGAACAGCGCCCCAGCCGTGAGGTGGTACAGGTTGCGGAACTGGTAGCGGCTGTCGCCCGTCACCCCCAGGTTGCCCAGCATCAGCCGCGGCAATGACAAACCCACGTAGTATTTGTCCGGACGGTACAGCATCACCCCGAAACCCACCAGCGCGTCCGTCTCGCGGACGTCTTCCCGGAACGCCGGATCCATCGGGTCAAGCTGCGAGAACCGGCCGTCCATGTAGCTG
>JBBCJB010000046.1:0-2647 GCA_037190485.1 Parapedobacter sp. | reverse complement strand
GACCACGCCGAATTTCACGGCCGACTTCTACCCGTTCGGCCTTCAATATCTTGATGTCATGCGTGCGGGTTCGCCGAAAATAAATTACCTTTACAACGGCAAGGAGTTGCAGGATGGGCTGAAGCAGTACGACTACGGCGCCAGGTTCTACGATCCGGTGATTGGACGTTGGGGGACGGTGGATCCGTTGGCGGAGGGTATGAGGCGATTTTCGCCGTATAATTATGGATTCAACAACCCAATGCGGTTCATTGACCCGGATGGGATGTCGCCATGGGATTGGGTGTTCAAAGATAATATGTTTTTCTGGGACGATCGGGTAGAAGACCAACAGAGCGCGGAGGAGTTTCACGGCAAGGAAGCTGCCTATGCCGGAAAGAGTTCGACGGTAAAGACGAGAGCGGGTGATAAGGTTCTTGACGAAGTTTCGTTGAATGAGGACGGCACGGTGACCAAAAACGGGAGGACGTTGGGACAGGATTCTAAAAGCGTGTTCACGAACAGGGCGGGGTCTACGTTCCAGCCGCGGCAGACGATGGGTAGTTTCGTCGGATTGTCGGCCAATTTCGCGTTCATGGGCGGTTTCGGAATCGCGTTGGGTTATGTTTCCGATGCGGTTGGACAAGGTGATTTCTATTTTTCCTTCAATGGTAATCTCGGATATGGATTGGATGCAGGGCTGGATATTGGTGAAATAATGCCGAATGAAGGTAATCAGTTTTATAATGAGAATTTTGTTGGGAAAGGTGCTAGCTACAATCTTGCTGTTTCCACCCCTGTGTATAGTTCTGGTTTGAGTTTAGGAGGAAGTATTAATCCTCAGCTGCGTGGTAATGGAGCATTGTTCGATCCACGAAGATGGGGCGGAGATGATAGGGGATACCGAGTAACCCAACCCAGTTTTTCGCTACCCGGTAAGGTGGGAGGAAGTTTGATGTATAGTCACAGTACCACATGGTTGCTAAGAAGATGAAAAGAGATAAATTTGGATTGAGCAGGAGAGATAAGCTCATAGTTTTTTCATTACTTTCAATACCGTTTTTGTTGATGTTGTTTTACGTCGTAAATGCTTTGTTTGACTCGCGGACCACAAGGGATTTCTATCTCGAGGATAAGAAAATAGAATCATATCACGGCGTTATCGACTCTATTTTTCACCAAAAGCGCAATCATAATATTAAAACATTGGTGGTAGGGGAGAAATGGATTGGACTGCATTCATCTTGGGAGAATAAATTTAGAGTAGGAGATTCGGTGTCTAAATATCAAGGAAGTTTACAAATACAGCATTTCAGGAATGGGGAGTTGATCGAAACACTGGATTATAACGATGTTATCAAGTTTTAATCGAGTAAAACCTAAATAATGCTGATTTTCAAAGAGCTATTGATGGTTTTAAAGGAACAATTGGAGTGTTTGCTGTGTAATGTGCTGGATCTAAGGTGGGATTATCGCTAATAATCGGCAAGAATGGCTCGACGGATTTAAAATAATACAGGATGCAAAAGAAGTCTGCTGGTAGAACACTATCGTGAGGGGGGCATTATTGGAAGTTTTAGACTATTCAGACATTCGAAGGAAGTGATAAAAATACGTTGGTTTGAGTACTCCAACCCAGCTTTTCGCTACCCGGAAAAATGAGAGCAAGTGTAATGTATAGCCACAGTACCACATGGTTATTAAGGAGATGAAAAGAGATCGTTTTAGATAGCGTCGGTATTCCTGTGGATTCCTTTGATTCAATAACTGCAAAACTTTGCGATATTGGATTCAAAACTTATCATCGATATGGTGACTATTCCTTCTGGATAGAGAACGGAGCCTTCGGTGATGTTTATGGATATCTTATCAATCACAATCCGGCGGTTTCCAGTGTAAGGTCTTTCAAGCTTGATAATAGATACCACATAGGCATAGGAAAAGAGGTTCGTGAAAATGTTTACTATTTTTCGAGCAATATAAAATAAATTTAGGCGATATGCAGTACGATTATTCGAATGGTGTTCGTTCTTTCAGGCGCTCATGGACTCCCCGTGGTCGGAAACTGCGCGAGGTTTTATAACACGTTGATTGAAAGGTGGGAAGCGCTTACGTATCACAAGAACGGTAACATCAAGACGTTGGTGCGCACGGATAACAGCAGTACGGTGGTCGACAACCTATCGTACACCTATAACACGCTCGGGCAATTGTCGACGGTGGCAGACGTGGCACCGTCTACGGACGGGAGCTACCAGCTTCCCGGCACGACCACCTACACGTATGATGCCAACGGCAACGTAGAGACCCGATCGAACCCGGGCAGCACGGGCAACAACATCTCGGGGATCACGTACAATTACCTGAACCTTCCGCTGAGCGTGACGGCCACGGCCGGCAACGTGACGTATACCTACGACGGCACTGGTCGGAAGCTGCGGAGCGTGAACGGCATCCTCCCGCAGACGCGGGACTACATCGACGGTATCGAATACACCAGCAACGGAACGGTCATGGAGTTAATCCATACGGAGGAGGGCCGCATCACGCGCAGCGGCACTGCGTACACCTACCATTACTTCCTGAAGGACCATTTGGGGAACAACCGCGTCGGTTTCCAGCAAGGCACGAACGTGACCACGCCGAATTTCACGGCCGACTTCTACCC
>JBBCJB010000045.1:0-134790 GCA_037190485.1 Parapedobacter sp. | reverse complement strand
TTGTGCAGGCAGTACGGCGCCCACCTGATGGTGGACGACGCGCACGGGGTGGGGGTGCTGGGCGGCACCGGCCGCGGGGCGCTGGAGCGCTTCGGCGTGCTCGGCCAGGTGGACATCCTCACCGGCACGTTCAGCAAGGCCTTCGGGGGCATCGGCGGCTTCGTGATCGCCAGCCCGGAGCTGGTCAACTACATCCGCTTCCAGTCGCGCCAGCAGATCTTCTCGGTGACGGCCACCCCGGCGGTGATGGGCATCGTGAAGGCGATCGACCTGATCGACGAGGAGCCGCACTGGCGCACGCGGCTGTGGGAGAACGCGGCCTACCTGCGCGGCGGCTTGATGGGCCTTGGCTTCGACGTAGGCCAGACGGTATCGCCCATCATCCCGGTGAAGGTGGGCGACCCGCACAAGACGGGCGACATGGGGCGGATGCTGCTGGAGCGCGACGTGTTCACCAACCCGATCCTGTATCCGGCGGTGGCGCGCAAGGATGCGCGCATCCGGATGGGCGTGATGGCCACGCACACGCGAGAGCACCTGGATAAAGCGCTGGAGGCGTTCGGTGAGGTGGGGAAGGAGGTCGGGGTGATCTAGCGTGATCGGCGCGTACGGGCTGGAGTGCGGATGCCCGTACGCTGCCGATCACGGCTAGTGGGTGTAGTGGTGGTGGCTGGCGAAGAATGATTCTGATATTTTTTAATGCTATAACTTTAATTTTATATGTGTGAATTAAAATTATAACTTTAATTTTTTATTGTTTTTTAAAGTTATGATTTTATATTTGTATTGTTTTATTAAAGTTATAGCTTTATGTCGCTGAAAAATGGTAAACTAATATTGATAAGGCAGCTGGATAGGAAACTGAAACTATTCGGTTCGATATCAAGTCTGGAAGTGCCTTCGCAGGGTTGGGTTTACAGTCTTCGTAAGGCTTTGAATATGTCGTTGAGGCAACTGGGGAAGAATATGTCTATGTCTGCACAAGGGGTGAAGGATTTGGAAAGGCGAGAATCGGAAGGCTCCATCAGTCTTAATTCGCTAAAGGAAGCTGGGGCAGCTATGAATATGAAGTTTGTCTATGGGTTTGTACCGTTGGAAGGGTCACTGGAAGAGATGGTTGAAAATCGCGCCCGAAAAATCGCGGTAGAAATAGTGAAACGGACCTCGGTCACGATGTCGCTCGAAGAGCAAACGAATTCCAACGAACGTTTAAATCAGGCTGTTGCGGAAATGACCCAAGATCTTAAAAAGGAAATTCCGAAAAGCCTATGGGATTAGAAATCGAATACATTGAAGGACAGACCCCGCTTGATGAAGAAGAAAAGGAAGGCTTTTCGGCAATATGAGATCGAACTATATTGCTGCATTACGTAATGCTGACAAGGGGAGTTTTGCGCCCTTGATCCAATTTTCGAGGTCATGATACATAACCCGGCACCGTTTGCACAAACCTACTTTCACGGCACGAAGGCCGACCTGGTGATCGGCGACTTCATCCAGGTGGGGTTCCGATGCAACTACGCGGACAGGAAGCTCAGGCACGTCTACGTAGCGGCGACGTTGCATGCGGCTATTCTAGGGGCGGAACTCGCTTCGGGAAGTGGACGCGAACGGATTTACCTGGTGGAAGCGACCGGCGAGGTGGAAGACGATCCGAACGTAACGGATAAGAAATTTCCCGGCAATCCGACGATGTCCTACCGTTCGGTGCATCCGTTTAAGGTGGTCGGGGAGGTTGCCACGTGGCAGGGACACACCCCTGAGCAAATCGAAGCCTTCAAGGACGGATTGGCAAAGCTCAGGGAGCAAGGCTTGCACGTCATCTTGGACTGAATAGGCAAACAGCCGTTGCGCCCGCGGGCGACAACGGCTGTTTTATGGGTGTCTGCAAAAGCTGAGGGGGGCCTAGTACCCCGGGTTTTGCTCGATCTTGTTGCGATTGATGTCGATCTGGCTCTGCGGTATCGGGAACACCATGTTGTTTTGCGTGATCGGCGCCACCAAATTGATGTCGGCGGCCTTGCTGTTGATGACGGTGATTGCCCGGCCGGTACGGATCAGGTCAAACCAGCGGTGGCCTTCGAATGCGAATTCCACCCGGCGTTCCTGCTCCATGGCCAGCCGGAAGGCCGCCTGATCGGGGATGTCCGCGGCGCCTTTCTCGCCCAGCCCGGCACGCACCCGGATCCTGTTCAACAGCGTAAACGCCTCGCCGCCCGCCACGAAGCCCTGTTCGTTGAGGCACTCGGCATACATCAGCAACACGTCCGCGTAGCGGATGATCGGGATGTTGTTGCCATTGTCGTTGTTCTGTGCAGGGTTGAACCGGTATTTCCGGACATGGACGTCCTGGATGGTCTGGCCCGACGCATTGACGTAACTGGTGGCCAAGGAGAAATCCCTGCGCACGTCGCCCGCCTCATAGGCATCGATCAGGTCTTGGGTAGGCCTATTGGTGCCGGCGCCGCCAAAGTTGATGACGGCATTGCCAGAGTTTTGCGGAGCGAAGGTGTTCGGCCAGGGATTGCCCAGGCCCATGCCTGCCGCAAACTGGATTTCGAACACCGCTTCCTTGCCGTTCTTTTGGGTGGGATCGAAGGCGGCGGGATACGAAACGATGTCATAGACATTCAGGTCGATCACTTCCTTCAGCTTGGCGGCAGCCTGCGGGAACTTCCGCTGGGTGAGCAGTACCTTGCCCAGCAGGGCTTTCGCTGCGCCCCGTGTGACCCGTCCGATATTCGCCCCGGTATACGAGATGGGTAGGTCGGGGTCGGCTTCCGAAAGATCGGTCTCGATCTGTGCGTAAACCGTGGCGGAGGCATCGCGCCCATAGTCATAGGCTTCCGATAAGCTTGAGGTAAGCGTTTTCGTAACCAACGGGATGTCGCCGAAGGTGCGTACCAACTCAAAGAAAACGAAGGCGCGCAGGAACTTGGCTTCGGCCACATACCTTTTTTTCAATTGCTCGTCCATCTCGATGGGCACGATTTTCTCCAGCACGGTGTTGATCCTCGAGATGGCGTTATAGCCGTGGTTCCAGCGTTCGGCGATGAACGGGTTGGTGGTGCGGATGTAAAAACGGTCGAACTCGTCCTGATTGGTCACCGACCCCGACGCCACCGGATAGGTGTTGTCGGAGCTGATCTCGCCGAACACGTAGCTGTCTTTCGAGATACCCGACTCATGCAGCGCCGCATAAGCGGCATTGAGTGCCACGTTCATGTCGGCGGCCGTTTTGTAGAAGTTGCCGCTGGCCGCCGATGATATGGGCTGGAGATTCAGGAAGCTATCTTTGCACGACACCGTAAACAGGATAGCCAGTGCGCAAAGTGCTGTTTTCAAAAGTTTCATTTTCATGACGTTTTAGGATTAAAAACCGATGTTGATGCCTGCGGATATCGTGCGGGCCAGCGGGAACGAACCATAGTCTACGCCGCCGGTCAACGCACCTTCGTAATTGCTCACTTCCGGATTGTAGCCCGTGTAGTTGGTCCACGTATGCAGGTTTTGCGCAGACACGTAAATCCTGACCTGCTGGATGTTCCACCGGCTCGTGGTGGCGGCGGGCAGCTTGTAGCCGAGCGTGACGTGCTGGATGCGCAGGTACGAGGCGTCTTCTACCCAACGGCTCGAAACGGCATTGTTCTGCCCGGTGGTACGTGCGTTGGCGCGTGGGGTGAACCCGTTTCCGGGGTCGGCTTCAGAGCGCCACCTGTTCAGTACCATGACCATTTGGTTCGCGTTTCCTTCGAGGTTTTCGTAGAAACGCCGTGCCAAGTGGAGTATCTCCCCGCCCTGCGTGCCCTGGATGGCGATGTTCAGGTCAAACCCGGCATAGCTGAAGCTGTTGTTGAGGCCATAGATGAAATCGGGCTGGTTGTTGCCGATGATTTCGCGGTCATCGGCATTGAACTTGCCGTCTTTGTTGACATCGGCATATTTCACGTCGCCCGGACGGCTCGTCGCATCGTGCGGGTGCGCGTCCAGCTCGGCCTGGTTCATGAACACCCCGAGCTGCCGGTAGCCGAAGAAGCTGCCGATGGGCTGCCCGATGATCGTGATGTTGGTTTCGCCCACGCCCGTTCCGCTGCGGATGGGGTCGCCAGTGGGGCCAAGGGCCAGCACCTTGTTGCGGTTGAACGAAAGGTTGGCGTTGGTTTGCCAGGTGAAACTGCCCGTGAAGTTGCGCGACGTGGCCGAGAATTCCCAACCGCGATTCTGCATCTTGCCGATGTTCTGGACCACGGTGTTGAACCCGGTGATCGTGGGCACGTTCACCGAAAGCAGCAGGTCTTTGGTGGTGCGGTCGTAGTAATCGGCCGTGACGTACAGCCGATGATCGAACAGGCCCAGATCCAACCCCACGTCGATCTGCTCGTTCTTTTCCCAGCTAAGCCTCCGGTTTTCGGGGCTCGAGGCGAAGAGGCCGTTGGCCAGGACATTGTTGAACGCGTAGTTATCCGTGGATAGCAACGCCGCGTGGGGGTAGTTGGTGGTGAACGCGTTGTTGCCCGATAACCCGTAGCTGGCGCGCAGCTTCAACTCAGACAGCCCATTGACCTGTTGCAGGAAACGCTCCTCGCTGATGCGCCACCCCACAGACACGGCCGGAAAGCTGCCCCACCGACGATCGGGGCCGAAAATGGACGAACCGTCACGCCTGACCGATACGTTGACGAGGTATTTGTCTTGGTAAGCGTAATTGATGCGCGCGAAATAGGAAACGGTGCTGTTTTCGACCAGCTCTGAGGTCGCCGTGGTGGTGGCCCCGCTGGCGCTGGCATTGAGCGTGGGGACCAGGTCGTTCGGGAATGCATTGCCGGTGGCACTGCTGCTCTGGAAGGCATACCTGGTGCTTTCCATACCGATCAATGCGCCCAGGGCGTGGTGGTCGGCGAATGTCGATTTGTAATCCAAGATGTGGTTGAACAGCCAGCTCAAGCCTTGGTCGGACTCGGCGGTGCCAGTGGCGACACTCGGGGGCAGTATCTGGTTGAGGGGCATGCGTGAACTCCGGTACATGTTGCGCCTGTTGCCGGCGAAATTGACATTGCCCGAGGCGCGATACGTGAGGTTTTCCAGGATATCGTACGACGCATACGCGTTGGCCACCAGATTGGCCGTGTTCCGCCGGTCGTAGCGCTCGGTGATGTTGGCCACCGGATTGGTGACGCCCGGATAGTTGTATGCGGGGGCCAGCTCGGTCTGTGAACTGTACGTAACCCCATCCGCGGCATAGATCGGTGCCATCGGCATGGCGGTCAAAGCCGCTGCGATCACGCTGTTGCCCGCCCAATGGCCTGCAGCAAGTATTTCGTTGCTGACACGGAACGTAGGGATGAGGGTAACGCCCATCTTCAACTTGGGAAGTACCTGGGTTTCGATATTCGCACGGACGTTATACCGCTTCAGGTCAGAACCCATGACGATACCGGCCTGGTCGAGGTAGCTGCCACTGACCGAGTAGCGGGTTCGGTCGGAACCTCCCGATAACGACAACTGATAACTGCTCATCGCGGCCGAGCGAAAAATCAGGTCTTGATAATCATGATACGGAAGGTTGGCCACCTTGACCGGGTCGTCGAAATCGAACCAATCCAATACCTCGCCGCGCGGATACTTGTACCGCAGGAAGCTAGTCGGTCGGACATCGTTGGGGTCGTTGATGTTGGCGCCGGGGACGTTGTCCAGGTAGGCGTTGTTCGATGCATCCCTGCCGAACTCGGCAAACTGCTGCGAGTTGATCATTTCCATTTTCCGCAACATGTTCTGTACCCCCGCAAAAACGTCAAGGTTAACGGTAGATACCCCCGCCTTGCCCTTCTTGGTCGTGACCATGATCACGCCGTTGGCGCCGCGCGAGCCATAGATGGCCGACGACGAGGCGTCCTTGAGCACATCGATGCTCTCGATGTCAATGGTGCTGAGCTGGGCGAATACGTCTGCGCTGACGATATTGCCATCCACCACGATCAACGGCGAATTGCCGGCATTGATGGAACCGAATCCACGTACCTTGATCGCAGGCGTGGAGCCAGGTGCCCCGTTGTTTTGCTGGATCACGACGCCCGGGATTTTGCCTTGCATCGCGGTGGCTACGTTGGATACGGGCATATCCTGGAGCTCGCTCATGGGCACCGAACTGATGGCCGCCGTTACGCTGGCGCGCTTCTGCGTGCCATAGCCCACCACCACCACTTCATCAAGCCCGCTCATCGACAGCGGCATCACCACGTCCACGGCCGATGCGGCCGATAGCGTCACTTCTTGCATTTGGTGGCCCAACAGGTTGAATGACAGTGTTCTGCTGGCTGGCTGGACGCTGATGCGGTAACGCCCTTCGGCATCCGTGGTCACGGCGGCGGTTGTGCCTTTCACGGCAACGGTTACCCCTTCCAGGGGCTCGCCGTTCTCATTGGTGACCTTTCCGGAGATTTCCCGCTGCTGCACGGCAGCCTGTGCCCTCAAATGGCCGGGGAGGCCCGGCGCCTTCTTGCGTACCAGCACCGTGGTGTTCTTGATCTCGTAGGTGAGCGGCTGGTCCGCGAAGCAGGTTGCCAGTACGTCTGCCAGGGGTTCGCCATCGATGTGCAACGAGACGGGCGAAGAGCCCTTCAGGTCTTCCGAAAGGTAAAGAAAGTCATATCCAGTCTGTTTTTTGATGGTTTTGAAGATGTGTTGCAACGAGGCATTCCTGACCTTGATGGTCACTTCCTGCGCGTTTACAGCGGCACTTACTTGAAATAGTGTGGCGGATACCAGCAATACAGTTAATTTCATGGCAAGCACGATTTTGAATGTAATAAAGGGGGCACTACACGGTAATGCCGTATTTTTTCGATACATTTGTATGTTGGTTTTAATTAATACTTGATTATAAGCGCTATAATTAGTTTGATTGCCTAACGCGGCAGTGTACTGCCGGACAACCGGGAATGCTGCAAACATTTCCGGTTTTTTTGGCCATCTCGGTCTGCGTTCGTCTCGTCTTTACATGGTCACCGTTACCCTCCTTTCTGCCAATTCGAACCGGATCGTATGGTTGCTCAGTGTTTCGAGGTGGGCCAATAGTTCGGCAATCCCTTTTGATTTGGTGTAGGTTCCGCCAAAGGCCTTGCGCGACGCCGGGGTGGGGTTCGCATAAACGACATCGACATCGTACCAACGTGCGATATTTTGCATGATCGTTTTGATGTCTTGGTTCTCGAAGACGAAATGGCCTTCCAGCCACGCCAACGCATAATCCGTATCCGCGGTTCCGACCTGGATGGGGCCGTCGTCGTGGCGGCTGATGGCTTGCTGACCCGGCCGAAGGGTGGCTTTCTGGCCCTGCTTGACGATGTCTACGCCGCCCTCGACCAACGTGGTGGTTACCTGCTCCTCGTCTGGGTAGGCCGTGATGTTGAAATGGGTGCCCGTCACCTGCACTTCGGTGTCCCCGGCCTTCACCCTGAACGGCCTGTCCCTGTCCTTGGAAATCTCGAAGTATGCTTCGCCCGTCAAAATCACCGACCGTTCGCGGCCAGTGAAGGCAACGGGATAGACCAAGGTGGATCCCGAATTGAGCCTGACGGTCGAACCGTCGGGTAGCGTAAGCCGATACTGCCCGCCGCGGGGTATCGCGATGGTATTCGTTGGAACGGTGCCTTTCCCTTCGAGTACCGTACCGGCATCGACATCGTAGCTGAGCGCCCCATCGTCGTGTTTCTTGATCGCGACCCCTGCATGGTTGTAAAAGGTGCCTGGCTGGGCATCATCCAGCCGGATGGTGGAGCCATCCGCGAGCGTCAGGAAGGCGGCCTGTGAACCGGGGGTGACGGCCTGTTTGGCATAATGCGGCCCTTCGGATGCGGGGACGCCGCGATCGAGGAAAAACCAAGCCCCAACCGAAAGGCACAGCAGGATGGACGCGGCGGCAACGATTTTCCAATGCGGTAACTGCTTTTTTTCCTGTGCGAACAACCGGCGTTCGATGCGCTCACGCATCAGCCGCTGTACCAATAGACGGTCTTCGGGGCTTTCCCACTGCCAGTCGGCAGCATCGACCCGCTTGGCAAACCAGCGTTCCAGCCGAAGGCGTTCCGCATCGCTGCATGTACCGGCTTCGTACCGTTTCAAAAGCGCTAATAGCTGTCGTCTATTCATCGGCATCCTAAATTTATAACCGTGTTGTCGTTATAGTTGTGCCCAAAAAGGCAGGTAGGTAGTAGGCGAGGTCAGTGGAAAGTTTTTAACTGGTTGGTTGTTAGTGTGATAATTTTTGTTTATCGGTGCATTTCAAGTATCAGCAAGACCCAGAACGAGGTGATGTAGGAGGCGTTGATCTTGGCGCGCAGGATTTTCAGTGCATTGCTGATCTGTTTCTTCACGGTCTTGTCAGAGATGATCAGCTTGGAGGCGATCTCTTTGTGCGATAGGTTCTCCTCCCGGCTCATGATGAACACTTGGCGCATCATCGCCGGAAGGCGTTCGATTTCGGAATCGATGACGGCGCGAAGTTCATCCACGACCATCAGGGTTTCGGGGCTTTCTTCGTGCCGGTTGAAGAAGTCGAGCAGCGATTCGAGGTAATCGTGTTCGCGGATGTGGGTGCGGATGCTCTTGAGCGCCTTGTAACGCGCCATGGCCTTGAGGTAGGCCGACAGCGACCCGACGCCGTCAAGCGTATCGCGCTGTTGCCACAGTGCCACGAACGTGTCTTGCACCACGTCCATGGCGTCTGCCCGCCCGCGGAGGACCGAAGCCACGTACCGGTACAGCATTTCCCAATAGCGATCATACAGCTCGGCGAACGCCTGCCTGTCACCCTGCCGCAAGAGTTGCAGCGACACGCTTTCGGAGTGTTGGGATTTGTGACTCATACAATGGTTTATACTCGTTACCGCAAAGCTAAAACTTTCTGGCCAATTGCGGTGCAATAAATTTGAGGTGCTCTTACGTACGATTTGCCGAGTGGGGCAAGGGTGCGGTCGTTTAACGGCCGACACGGCTTAAACCGGGCCGGTTTCATTTTTTTGAATGGCGTTCGGTGATTTTTTTCGATATTTTGATTGAAATTTCCGAATACCATTGTGAAATTGCCGAAACATCCGCAGTTTTGCTGCATAAAACCGCATTAGGCTGCACACCTGGGTGGTTGTACCATCTTCATCGGGGCTATCAACTTGTTTTAGTTTATCCAATGGGCTGGGGGCGATGCCCCCGGCCTTTTTTTCTTGTTTTTCTTGGGGGCGCCGCAACGGACGGCACCACAGTTACAGCGGATAAGCCGTGTCGCTGCGCGCTTCCTCCAGCACGAAGAAACTCTGTACGGTGCTGATGTTGGGCAGAGACGCGAGTTTCTGCCGCAAGAAATGGTTGTACGCATCCATGTCGCGAACGGCGACCCGCAGGATGAAGTCATAGGCGCCCGTCATCTGCATGCACTCCATCACCTCATCGAGGGCCAGCACATCCCGTTCGAAACCTTGCAGTACATCCCGGCTATGCGAGGTGAGCAACACGTGCGAAAAAGCGATGAGGCTCCGGTCGATCTTCCGGCGATCGAGGATGGCAACCACACGCTTGATGTAGCCTTGGTCGCGGAGCTTGCGCCGCCGCTCCTGGATGGCCGCGACCGAACGGTTGAGGCGTTCGGACAATTGTTTGTTGGATAACGTGGCGTCACGCTGCAAGATGCGTAGCAATTCGATGTCAATAGGGTCCAAATCCATGGTTAGTATCAAAAAAGTGGTAAAATAACGGCCAATGCCGCCTACATACGGTCGCAAACATAGCTAAATTCGGTTTTATATGCAATATCACCGTGCGGGAATCGATTTATTCAAGGCCATGGTAAGCTAATCCGGTTAGTCGGAAGTTGCCAACAAATTTTGTTTACTAATAATATTAGTGTTATGTTTGTTGTCCGGATCGCTGCAGAACCGGATGGGAATGATGGATAGCAAGCATGAGGTGGTGAATCGGTTGAAACAGGACCTGCTGCGTTGGCAAGGGGTGACAGCCGTGGAAAGCCACGCCGAAAGGATTGGCTTGGGGCCGGTCGAGGATGCGTTTCCGGGCGGGGTGTTCCCGGTTTGCGGTGTCCACGAGTTCATCGGCAGGTGCCGGGAGGAGAGTGCGGCCACGAGCGGTTTCATCAGCGGGCTATTGTCCCGGCTGACGAGGAACGGCGCGGCCTGCCTGTGGATCAGCACGGCAAGGGCTCTGTTCCCACCGGCCTTGGCCACATTTGGCACGGCACCGGATCGGGTGGTTTTCGTGGACGTGGCGCGCGAACGCGATGTGCTTTGGGCCACGGAAGAAGCGCTGAAATGCGCCGGGTTGGTCGCGGTGGTGGCCGAATTGCAGGAAATGGATTTCGCGCAATCCCGCAGGTTGCAATTGGCGGTGGAGAAAAGCCGGGTGACCGGACTGGTATTGCGCAGCAATCCGCGCTTCGTGGGGTCGACGGCGTGTGCCGCCCGTTGGCACATCCGGCCGCTGCCCAGCGTGCTCGACGATGGGCTGCCCGGGGTGGGGTTCCCCCGGTGGGAGGTGGAGCTGCTGAAAGTGCGCAACGGCAACCCGGGAAGCTGGCAAATGGAATGGGCGCAGGGTGGTTTCGTTCCGGCCATGCCGGCAACCCGGGCTGCCCGTAAGCCCCTCCGGTTGCGGAAAGTAAGTTGACGGGATATGGAGAGGCGCTTCGCATCGATCTGGTTTCCGTGCCTGGCCACCGACAGGCATGCCATCCGCGACCCCGCGCTGCGCACGGTGCCGTTCGCATTGGCCACGCCCGTGCATGGACGGATGGTGATTACCGAGGCGAATGCCGTGGCCCAGGCACAAGGCATCAGCAGCGGGATGGTGGTGGCCGATGCGAAGGCATGCCTGCCCGGCCTGGAGGTGGCCGACGACCGCCCGCAACTGGCGGCGAGATTGCTGAAGGTGCTGGGGCTGTGGTGTATCCGTTATACGCCCATCGTGGCGGTGGATCCGCCGGATGGGCTGCTGCTGGACATCAGCGGTTGTGCCCACCTGTGGGGGGGCGAAACGCCTTACCTGGAAGCGTGCGCAACGGGATTGCGGAAACGGGGTTTCCAGGTGCGCATGGCCATCGCCGGCACCGTCGGTGCGGCCTGGGCGGTGGCCCGTTTCGGCCGGGCGACGCCCATCGTGCCACAGGGTGGCGAAGCCGAAGCCTTGCAGCCGCTGCCGCCTGCGGCATTGCGGCTGGAACCCGGCGTTGCCGACCGGCTGTATCGATTGGGCCTGCGTACCGTGGGCAGCTTCATGCGCATGCCGCCATCCGCGCTCCGGAGGCGATTCGGCGAGCCGTTGCCGCTACGGCTACGCCAGGCGCTTGGCCACGATGACGAGTCCCTCGTGCCGCTGAGGCCCACGCCCCCATACGAAGAACGGCTGCCCTGCCTGGAGCCCATCCGTACGGCGGCTGGGATCGAGGTGGCGATAGGGCGTTTGCTCGAACCGCTCTGCAAGCGGCTGTGCGGCGAGGGCAAGGGACTGCGGACCGCCAACCTGAAATGCCACCGGGTGGATGGCAGGTCGGTCCAGGTGGGCATCGCCACCAGCCGGGCCACGGCCAGCGTGCCGCACCTGATGAAGCTGTTTGCGCTCAAGGTGCCGCATATCGAACCCGCGCTGGGCATCGAGCTCTTCGTGCTGGAAGCGCCCAAGGTGGAAGATGCCGACCCCGTGCAGGAAGCGCTATGGGACGGCGCGCCGGGATTGGAGGGCGCGGAGCTTGCCGAACTGATCGACCGGCTGAAGGGCCGTGCCGGCACGCGGGCGGTCTACCGGTTCCTGCCCGACGAGCACCATTGGCCGGAACGTTCGTACAGGGAGGCGGTTTCCATCGACGAAAAGCCGGCGGCATCCTGGAAAGGCGACCGGCCACGGCCCACGCGGCTGCTTGCCAAGCCTGAGCCGATCGAGGTGTCGGCCCCCATACCCGATTACCCGCCCCTTCATTTCCGCCACCGGGGCGAGGCGCACGTGATCAAGAAGGCCGACGGGCCCGAGCGCATCGAACGGGAGTGGTGGATGGATCCGGGCGAGCATCGCGACTATTACCAGGTGGAGGATGACCGCGGGCGCAGGTATTGGCTGTACCGCTCGGGCCATTACGGCGATGACAGCGCGCGCCAATGGTTCCTGCATGGATTTTTCGCTTAGCGATTTGAAGGGAGATGGCGTACGTTGAACTGCAGGTGACGACGAATTTCAGCTTCCTCCGGGGGGCTTCCCACCCGGAGGAATTGGTGGAGCGCGCCGCTGCGTTGCGGCACGGGGCCATCGCGGTGACCGACCGCAACAGCTTCGCGGGCATCGTGCGGGCGCACATGGCGGCCAGGAAGCACGGCGTGCGCCTCATTCCGGGGTGTCGGCTCGACCTGCTGGATGGGACAAGCCTCCTGGCGTATCCAACCGACCGGGAAGCCTACGGAAGGCTCTCGAGGTTGTTGACCGCCGGCAACCGCCGCGCGGAAAAGGGGCAGTGCCACCTGTACAAAGCCGACGTGTATGGATATGGCAAGGGCATGCTGTTCGTCGCGGTGCCGCCCGATGCGCTGACGGCCTCCTTTGAACTCGAGCCGGGCTACGTGAACGACATCACCGAGTACCGGGAGGCGTTGGGCAGCCAGCTGTGCCTCGGTGCCGTGCGTACCTATACGGGCGACGATGCCAAGAAGCTGTTCCGCATCCATGGGCTTGGCCAACGGCTGGGGGTGCCCATGGTGGCGCTGAACGACGTGCATTACCACGTGCCCGAGCGGCGCGAATTGCAGGACGTGCTCACCTGCATCCGCGAGAAATGCACCGTGCAGGCCGCGGGTTATCGGCTGCATCCGAACGCGGAGCGCTACCTCAAGCCGAAGGACGAGATGGAGCGGCTGTTCAGGCAGTATCCCGGTGCGATCCGCAATGCGGAGGCCATCGCCGAGGCCTGTTCGTTTTCGCTCGATGAACTCAGGTACGTGTATCCCGAAGAGCTCACCACCGCAGGGCGCACGCCGCAGCAGGAATTGGCCCACCTGACCTGGAAGGGTGCGGAAGGCCGGTTCGGCGACGCTATCCCGGATCCGATCAGGAAGGCCATCAACGATGAGCTGGCGTTCATCGAAAAGAAAGGGTACGCTTCTTATTTCCTCACCGTGAACGATTATGTGCAGTTTGCCCGTGGCCGAGGCATCCTGTGCCAGGGGCGTGGGTCGGCCGCGAACTCCACCGTGTGCTACTGCCTGGGCATCACGGCGGTCGATCCGACGAAGGTTCGGTTGCTGTTCGCGCGCTTCATGTCGGATGCGCGCGACGAACCGCCCGATATCGACGTCGACTTCGAGCACGAGCGCCGCGAGGAGGTGATCCAATACATCTACGCGAAATACACCCGCGATCGCGCCGCCATCGTGGCAACCGTGACCCAGGTAAGGGCCAGGGGTGCCGTGCGCGACGTAGGCAAGGCCATGGGGCTATCGCTCGATGCGGTAGGCCGCCTCGCCGGTACGGTGAGCAGCCATTGGGAGAACGATATCGATGTGCAGCTGTTGGCCGAGCAGGGCTTTGACGCCAATGACCCGCACCTGCGGAAGGTGTTGCAGCTCACCCACGAATACATCGGCTTCCCGCGGCAGCTCGGGCAGCACACCGGCGGATTCGTCATTACCCAGGGCCGGTTGGATGAGCTGTGCCCCATCATCAACGCCCGCATGGCGGATCGGACCAACCTGGAGTGGAACAAGGACGACCTGGAGGCGCTCGGCTTCCTGAAGGTGGATGTGCTGGGCCTGGGGATGCTCACCTGCATGCGCAAGGCATTCGACCTGGCCAATCGGCATTACGGGCTCGACCTGGACTTGGGTAAGTTTGAGGATGAAGACCCGAAGGTATATGACATGATCTGCCATGCCGATACCTTGGGCGTGTTCCAGATCGAGAGCCGGGCACAGATGTCGATGCTGCCGCGCCTGCGGCCAAGGGAATTCTATGACCTGGTGATCGAGGTGGCCATCGTGCGGCCGGGCCCGATACAGGGCGACATGGTGCATCCCTACCTCCGGCGGCGCAACGGCCAGGAAGAGGTGGATTATCCATCCGAAGAGATCAGGGGTATTTTGGAGAAGACGAAGGGCGTGCCCCTGTTCCAGGAGCAGGCCATGGAAATCGCGATCGTGGCAGCGGGTTTCTCGGCGGCACAGGCCGACGAGCTGCGCCGGAGCATGGCGACCTTCAAGGCCAAGGGCGAAGTGAGCCGTTTCCGCGACATGATGGTGGAGGGCATGGTCAAGAAAGGCTATACGGCCGAATTCGCCAACCGGGTGTTCAAGCAGCTGGAGGGGTTCGGCAGCTACGGCTTTCCCGAAAGCCATGCGGCTTCCTTCGCGTTGCTCGTGTACATCTCGTCGTGGATCAAGTGCCATTACCCCGATATCTTCGCGGCGGCCCTGCTCAACAGCCAGCCCATGGGGTTCTACCAGCCGGCGCAGATCGTGATCGATGCCCGCAAGCATGGGGTGGAGGTGCTGCCCGTAGACGTGAACCATTCCCAATGGGACCATGCCTTGGTCAGGGGGGGCGACGAGCGCTACCACGCCCTTCGGCTTGGATTCCGCTTGGTGAAGGGGTTGGCGGCCGAGGAGATGCAAGGTTTGGTTGAAGGCCGCAATACCGGGTATCGGTCACTGACTGGATTGATGGACGCCGGGGTGCCGTTGGCTGCGTTGGAGCGGCTTGCCGATGCCGACGCGTTCCGCTCGATGGGGTTGGATCGCAGGCAAGCGTTGTGGCAGGTATCCGCCTTGCCGGACAGGCCCATCGCGCTGTTCGAGGGGCAGCCCGCCGCATGCACGAAGGAGGGCCAGATCGAGCTGCCCCTCATGACCGCAGGCGAACACGTGGTGCAGGATTACGCCAGCACCTCGCTTTCCATCAAGGCGCATCCGGTGAGTTTCCTGCGGGAGCGGTTGGACCTGCTGCGCGTGACGCCCACGGGGTCGCTGCCCAAGCTGGCCGATGGCCAGTTCGTGAAGGTCTGCGGCATGATCACGGTGCGGCAGCGGCCGGGTACGGCCAAAGGGGTGCTATTCGTGACCATCGAGGACGAAACGGGTTTTGCCAACCTGGTGGTCTGGGGCAACATGTTCGAGAAATACCGCCGCGAAATCCTGCAATCGCGCTTGTTGCTGGCGGTCGGCAAGCTGCAGATCGAAGGCGAGGTAATCCACATCGTTGTGCAGCATTGCGCCAATTTGAACACGTGGCTGCGCGGGTTGTCCATTCCCGGTTTCGGAAACGTGGCGGGGGTATTCCATAAGGGACGGAATTTTCAATGATTGGGGAAATATGACAAAACGTGCCTTTAGGGATGAAATGATGCCGTTTAGCGCTGTTATTTTGAGTGTGAGCCGTTAAAATGACGGAAAATTGTCCATACCATTGTATTTTTGATAAAACTGTGGCAATTTCGTCAACGAAACAAGCTTAAAGACTCATGTGTTTGCAACGTACCCCAACCCTTCCACCGCCCGGTGGATGGGGGAGGGGGCGTTATCCATTGCACTATACATTGAACCGGAAATGCATGATGTCGCCATCCTGCACGATATAGCCCTTGCCTTCCACGCCCAATTTCCCCGCTTCCTTGACGGCGGCCTCCGACCCGTATTGCACGAAATCCGCGTATTTGATGACCTCTGCGCGGATGAAGCCTTTCTCGAAGTCGGTATGGATGACACCGGCGGCCTGGGGGGCGGTAAATCCGTTTTCAATGGTCCAGGCGCGTACTTCTTGCACGCCCGCCGTGAAATACGTGGCCAAATCCAATAACTTGTAGGCGGCACGGATGAGTTTGTTGACGCCCGACTCGTTCAGGCCCAGGTCTTCCAGGAAGAGTTGGCGCTCTTCGTAGCTTTCCAGCTGCGCGATCTCCGACTCGATCTGTGCGGAGATGACCAAGACGGCGGCTTTTTCTTCCTTGACGGCTTCCTTGACGCGATCCACGTAGGCGTTGCCCGTGTTCACCGACGCTTCATCGACATTGCAGACATACAGGATCGGTTTGACGGTGAGCAGGGCGAGGTCGCTGACGAATTCGAAGTCCTCTTCGGATATGCTGGCCGTACGTGCCGACTTGCCCGATTCCAGGTGGCTTTTGATGATCGACAGGATCTCATAACTGCGCTTCGCTTCCTTGTCGCCCCCGGTTTTCGCTTGTTTCTCTACCTTTTGGATCCGCTTGGTAACAGAATCCAGGTCTTTGAGCTGCAATTCCGTGTCGATGATTTCCTTGTCGCGAATGGGGTCTACCGATCCGTCCACGTGGATGACGTTGCCGTCGTCAAAGCAGCGAAGTACATGGATGATGGCATCGGTATTCCGGATGTTTCCCAGGAATTGGTTGCCCAAGCCTTCGCCTTTGCTGGCTCCCTTGACCAATCCGGCGATGTCCACGATTTCGATGGTATTGGGTACCACCCGTTGGGGTTTGACCAGTTCGGCCAGTTTATTCAACCGGTCATCGGGCACGGTGATGACGCCCACGTTGGGCTCGATGGTACAGAATGGGAAATTGGCTGCCTGTGCCTTTGCATTGGACAGGCAGTTGAATAGGGTGGATTTTCCGACGTTGGGTAGGCCGACGATGCCGCATTGTAATGCCATGGAATTCTTTCTTGTAAAACGGTGCAAACATAGATAACTTGCCTTTCATATGCAAGCCTTTGGTTTAGCCGTAGTTTACGCGTACCTTTGCCGCCATGGTTACCTTTAAGATTTCGGGCGAATACATCCAGTTGATCCAGTTGCTCAAGGTGCTGAATTGGGTGGAACACGGTGGCCAGGCGCAGGCCGTGGTGACCGCAGGGCTTGTGAAGTACAACGGCGGCGTGGATTACCGCAAGCGGCTCAAGGTAAAGCCGGGAGACGAGGTGGAGTTCGATGGAAAGCAAGTGAAATTAGTGGGATAGGCCATGAAGAAATGGATGGTGATGGGCTTGGCCGCTGGGTTGTTTGCATGCAACGACGGCAAAAAGAATACGGAAGGCCGCTACGTCCTGGCCGTGGAGGTGGAAACCTACGAGCGGAAAGGCGCTGACGCGCTGGTGGAGAAACTGGAGACCGATACGGTGTCGGCCCCCTCGCCGTTGGGGGCTTATTCCAAGGGCGTACAGAAGTTTGCATCGGTATTGATGCACATCCAACAGTTTCCCGACTCGATAAAGGGGACGGCGGGGCTCCGTATCCTGGACGAGAAGGGACAGGATGTACTGCCCTCGATCCCGCAGCACCAACGCGACAGCACCATCATGAATTTCATCCAGTTCGCACGGAGGTCAACCATCCCGTATTACGAACGGGTAAAGGATTTTGAACTTAAGTTAATGACAATACGCTGATCAGACCGATGGACCATTACCTGCCAAGCACGGGCTACAACGTGTATTTCGACGATACACTGGCCGAACTGGGTAACTTTCTACAGAAAAATACGTATTCGAGGGTGTTGGTGCTCACCGACAGGAACACCTGTACGCATTGTTTGCCGGTATTGCAGGCTGCGCTGCCGGGATTCGATGCCTTTGATGTCATCGAGGTGGATCCCGGCGAGGAGAACAAGAACATCGATTTCTGCGTGGGCATCTGGCGGATGCTGTTGGATTTCGGTGCCGACCGCCAAAGCCTGCTGATCAACCTGGGCGGTGGCGTGGTCACGGATATGGGTGGATTCGCGGCATCGACGTTCAAACGGGGCATTGATTTCGTGCAGGTGCCGACCACGCTGTTGTCCCAGGTGGACGCTTCCGTGGGGGGCAAAACGGGGATCGATATGGGCAACGTGAAGAACATCATCGGTACGTTTACCCAACCCAAAGCCGTATTCATCGCCACCGGGTTCCTCGGAACCCTCGACAACCGGCAACTGACCTCCGGATTTGCCGAGGTCATCAAGCACGGACTGATCGCCGACCGCGCGTTTTACGAAACGGTAAAGGCGATGGCGGCCAAGGCGATGTCATTGGAGCATATCCGGCATTCGGTGGCCATCAAGAACAGGGTGGTAACCGAAGATCCATTGGAAAGGGGATTGCGCAAGACATTGAATTTCGGCCATACCATCGGCCACGCCATCGAAGGGTATTCATTGGTCCATGACCGTGATCCGCTGTTGCATGGCGAAGCCATCGCGGTGGGCATGATCTGCGAAGGTTACCTGTCGTATAAGGTCAACGGGCTTCCGGAAGGGGCACTGCACGATTTGATCGGCACGTTCCGGACGCATTTCCCGGATTACGCGTATGGTACGGCATGCTACGACGAATTGCTCGCGCTGATGAAGAACGATAAGAAGAACGCGGGCGAACACATTGGATTCGCTTTGCTCACGGCCATCGGCCATTGCAGCATCGATAACTTCGTGGAAGAAGACCTGATCCGCGAGAGCTTGGATTTTTACCGTGAATTGGTCGGTGGCGCCGTGCGATCACGCCTCGGATAGGTAGGCGGTGATGCGTTCGGCCGTCCGTTCGGATGCGCCGGGCTGCCCCATTTTTTCATGCAGGGTGCCGTAGTCTGCCAGGACCTGGCCGCGATGGGCGTTGTTGTTCAGTAGTTCGTCAAGTTCGTCGGCGATGCTAGCCGCTGTGCATTCCTGCTGGATCAGCTCCTTGACCGCGGGCTTGTCGAGGATGAGGTTTACCAACGAGATGTGCTTGACCTTGATGACCAGCCGCGCGATGGCAATGGATAGGGGGTGGGCCTTGTAGACAACCACCTGCGGCACGTTGAGCAATGCGGTCTCCAGGGTGGCTGTCCCGCTGGCCACGACAGCGGCTTCGGCATGTGCAAGCAGGTCATAGGTGGCATTGGAGACAATCGGCAGGTTGGCCTCGCCAAGGTATTGCCGATAGTAGGCGAGGTCGAAATTCGGCGCACCGGCTACGATGCACTGGTGGCCGGGGAATCGGAACGACAGCGCGCCCATGATGGGGAGCAGCTTGCTGATTTCCATCTTCCGGCTGCCGGGTAGGAATGCGATGATGGGTTTGTGGCTTAGGCCATTGTCCGATAGGAAATCCGGATTCGCGGTGTGGTTGGCAATGGCGTCTAGCAACGGGTTGCCCACGTAGTCGACGTCCATGCCCCATTGCTTGTAAAAATCGACTTCAAAGGGCAGGATGCAGAACAACCGATCGACCACCCGCTTGATTTTCAGGACGCGTCGCTGGTTCCAGGCCCATACTTTCGGCGAAATGTAATAGCACACCTTAAACCCGCTTTGTTTGGCGAAGGAGGCAATCTTGAGGTTGAAACCCGGGAAATCGATCAGGACGACCGTATCCGGCGCATAGGCGGCGATATCGGCTTTTACCGCGCGAAGGTTCCGCGAAATGGCTTTGATGTTGGCCAGCACCTCGACGAACCCCATGAATGCCATCTGCGCGATGTGGATGAGCGGCGCTTCGCCCGACTCCCGCTGCATGCGGTCGCCGCCGACGATCCGGAACTCAGCCCCTGCATCCAGTCTACGCAACGCCCGGATCAGGTTGGCGCCGTGCAGATCGCCCGAGGCTTCGCCTGCGATGATATAGTATCTCATGATCAGATCCCCAACTCGATCTGGAACGTTCCGCCCCAGTTATTGCCCGGGTTGCCGGTCCGGAAAACGCCGGCCTTCGATAGGTAATTCGCATTCAGTTGGAGCTTGAGCCGATGTGCGCGGAAATACTTGGTGAGCCCCAATTCTATCACATCGGTCTGTTGCTCGAATGCCCGTATATCGTCATGCGGCATGACCCACGTGTATCGTCCGGCCAACTCGTAACCCGAGTCCTTGTTCAGCAGGTAGGAGAGTTGCTGATTGATGCCTTGCCCTTTGTAGGCATAGGCGGTCTCACCGTCTTTGTCGGTACTGAATGGATTGTCGGTGTCACGCTTCATGTATTCGATTTGGTAGGCCCAGCCGACGTACTTGAAGATGGCATCGACGAACGTGGTCTTGAGCGTGAGCGGCGTCGTTACGTATTTGCCGATCTGCCCACCGCTGCGTGAGGTCCGGTCGTTGAAGCTGTACCCGCCGCCAAGGGCGAATTTTGGACTCAGCTCGTATTCCAGGTCGCCTTCATAATAGTCGCCGTCGTTGGTAAACTCGCCAAGTGGCAGGATTTCTGCCCGGCCCGTATAGGCCAATCCGGTATTGGTGTTGTTCGCGACCCGTCCTTCGCCCGTCGTGATCGCTCCTTTGAAATGGATGGGTACTTCGCCCAGTTTAGGCGAATAGTAGGCCTTGATCCCGAAGTCGCGGTCGATATTGAACGTGGCGTTGACCAACGAACGTTCGGCGAATTGGAGCTCTCCCGAAGAATTGACGCGCTGGCGATTACCGGGCAATTTGTTTTGGCCCAATGCCACATAGAAATCATCGGTGAAATTGTAGAATATGACGGCATCGCGCACGATGTTGGCCACATCGGTATCGTCATAGTCCTGGTCGCCCCGGGTGAAACCGAGTTGGATGCTGTACGATAACTTCGGGCTGTACATGTAGCCATCCATGCGTAGCCGCAAACGCCGGATGCGGGCTTCAAAACTACCTGACCCCAAATCCGTGCCGCTATTGGTGGTGTACTTGAGCCGGTTTTGCATTCGGAACCTGAAATTGATGTAAAAGGTCGAGTCATCGCCGGTATACTGGATACCCTTGAAATTCTCGATGGTTGGACGCTCGTCGGTCTGGCGTTGCCCGAAGGCACCGGAGTTGGCACCAAGCAGGGTGGTGAGGGTCAATAACGGAAAGAGGATTTTACGCATATGTTTGAAACTGGCCTTGATATTACGATATTTCAGGTTCCTGCTGGCTCAGGCAATGCCAGCTGCCCAAGCCCCAGATGACATCCGTGCTGTCAATGCCAACGACATCCCGATCCGGAAAGCACTCGGATAGGATATCCAATGCTTTTTGGTCGTTTTTATCGTCGCGGTAGGTGGGAACCACCACCGCGGCATTGGCGATGTAGAAATTGGCATACGAAGCGGGGAGCCGTTGCCCGTCGTGTTCCACCGGCGCGGGCATGGGCAATTCGACGACATCGAGTTGCTTGCCGTTCGATAGCCGCATTTTTTGGAGCGAACGGAGATTCTCCTGCAAGATGGCGAAGTTTTCATCGGAACGATTTTCTTCAATGACGGTAACGACGGTATCCGGATTCACGAAACGCGTGATGTCATCGATGTGGCCATCCGTATCGTCGCCCACGATACCCTCGCCAAGCCAAAGGATTTGGGAAGCGCCATAGTAAGCGCATAGGTATTCCTCGATTTGGTGTTGGTTGAGGTGGGGGTTACGATTCTCGTTCAATAGGCAGGCCGTGGTGGTTAGGATCGTCCCGTTCCCATTGAAATCGACCGAACCGCCTTCCATGACGATGCCCGGGTGATGGACAGGTAGGGCTAACGAGCGACCCACCATGGTGGGCACAACGTCATCCTGTGCGTAGGGGGGGTATTTGCCACCCCAGGCATTGTACCCCCAATCCACGATTACTTTTTTGATGTCCGCCCGTGGATTGATCAGGAATGCCGGTCCGTGGTCGCGGCACCACGCATCATCGGTGGGATGGTGGTAGAACCGGATGCGCTCCAGGTCGATGCCGGCGGCAACCAGGTGTTTGGATGCCGCATGTTCCATGGCTTGATCGGCCACGTTGATGCATACCAACTCGCCTCGCGAAACGACGTCGATGAATTGGCAGTACGGGGCATAAACCGCGTCGAGCTTGCCCGGCCAACTCGCCTCTTTGTGTGGCCAGCTCAACCATGTTGCCCGATGCGGGTGCCATTCAGCAGGGAAAAAGTAACCTAACTCTTTTGGTGTCGGCCTCGTCATGTTGCGTAAATACGTCAATGAATTCGCGCCTCCTGATCGATGAATCGCTTGGTGATGGGGTGATAGCTGTCGATCCGGCGGTCGCGCAGGAACGGCCAATGCATGCGGATGTAATCCGATTGTGTCAGGTCAACTTCCGTGACTTCGGTTTCCTCGGCATCGTGCGAGGCTAGATAAAGCAGTTTGCCTTGCGCATTGGTCACGAAGCTGCCGCCCCAGAACTTCATGGCGCCGTTTTGCTCGAATCCCACCCGGTTCACGCTGATCACGGGGACGCCGTTGGCCACCGAATGGCTGCGTTGGATGGTCTGCCAAGCATTGTACTGATCTTGGTTGGTGTCTTCATCCTGATCGGTGGCCCAGCCGATGGCCGTAGGAAAGAACAAGAGCTGTGCCCCCATCAACGCGGTGATGCGCGCTGCCTCGGGATACCATTGATCCCAGCATATCAGCACCCCAATCGTGGCAAACTTGGTCTCGAAAACCTTGTAGCCCAAATCGCCGGGCGTGAAATAGAATTTCTCGTAATAGGCGGGGTCGTCCGGAATGTGCATTTTTCGGTATTTGCCGAGGTACGAGCCATCGGCATCGATTACGGCCGTGGTATTGTGGTATAGCCCATGCGTACGTTTTTCAAACAGCGAGGCGATGATGACCACGCCCAGCTCGGCGGCCACGCGCTGCAATTCGTCGGTGGCAGGGCCTGGAATCGGTTCGGCCAGCTTAAAATTGTCGTAGTCTTCCACGTCGCAGAAATAGAGCGAAGTGAACAATTCTTGTAAGCAGATGATTTGGGCACCTTGCGCGGCGGCTACGCGAATCTGATTCACCGCATTTTCAAGGTTCGTGGCCTTGTCCGCCACGCAACTCATCTGCACAGTTCCTATCTTAACGTTCGTCATGACGTGCTATTTTCTTTTTGCCGCAAAGGTACGACTAAATTATAAACACCGGAAACCCGAACAGGTTTCGAAAAACCGTTCAGTTGGATGGGTGCCGTGCTATCGGTCGGTCAGGGGCGACACGACACCCCGAAAACGGGTAGGATCATGAACCGCTACAGGGCACCGCTAAAAAGTCAATTTGTAAGCCGCGACCTCGTTTTTGAGGAACGTTGGCACAATGACCAAGTGCTGGCCCGGTACGAAACCGATATCGGCGGTGTTAGATTTCTCCCCTTGGGTGTCTAGCAGTACCGACGTCTCGCTGCCGCGGATGAAGAAGATCTCGCCATGCCAACGGCTGGCTACGAACGTGCTGTCGTTGAGGATGACCAAGCCGTCGCCACCCGTGACCGTGGTGTTGATGACTTCCTGGTCGTACGCGCCGTCCTTGCTGAATTTCTTCAACCCCTCGCCATCCAAGGCGTAGAGTTGTCCGTCATGGCATTCAAGGCCATTCACGCCTTTGTTGGTGGTCGATACGATTCGGTAGCTGCCATCGGTCGCCATCACGTATATCGTTCCCGTACGGCTATCCGAAAAATAGATCTGTTGGCCGTCGGTCGCCACGTCGTTCAGGAATACCGCGCTGTCTATCGGAATGGATTTCTCGATGGCCGCCGAAGCGACATCGATGATCTTCACCTCGTCGATGTCCGTCACGTAGAGCTTGCCATTCAACAATGCCATGCCCTTGGGGGCGTGGAGGTTGCCCTCCACCCATTTGAGATCACGGACGGTACCGTCGGTATTGATTACGGAGATGAAACCGTCATGGTCTTTTTCGCCCGCCTTGGTATTGCCGTTGGAGACGTAGATCACATCGCCCTGGGGGTCGTATAGGGTCGATTCAGACCCGGTGAATACCGTGTCGGTTTTCCATACGTACGTCAGCTCGGGCGTTACCGGAGCCTCATTCGACGCGGTGTTTTGGCCGCCTGTGCACCCTGACAGGGCGAGCGCCGCAAAAGCGGGAAGGACAACAGATTTAATCATGCTTCGTAATCAATTGGTTAAAAATGTCATTTTATCAAAGCTGTTTCCGCAAACGGGCCACCGGTATCCCCATCGCTTCACGGTATTTGGCCACCGTCCGGCGGGCGATGGTATAGCCTTTTTCCTTTAGTATCTCGGTGAGCTTCTCATCGGCCAACGGCTTCCGTTTGTTTTCACTGGAAATGCACTCTTCCAATATCTTCTTTACTTCCTTGTTGGAAACTTCCTCGCCGCTATCGGTTTGGATGGCTTCCGAAAAGAAGGACTTCAGCAGGAAGGTGCCAAATTCGGTTTGTACGTACTTCGAATTCGCCACCCGGGATACGGTAGAGATGTCCATGTCGATCCGGTCCGCGATGTCCTTGAGGATCATGGGCTTGAGTTGACGCTCATCCGCCGTCAGGAAGTATTCGTATTGATAGTTCATGATGGCATTCATCGTTTTGAGCAGGGTCTGCTGCCGCTGCTTGATGGCGTCGATAAACCATTTAGCCGAATCGAGTTTCTGCTTCACGAACTGAACCGCCTCTTTCATTTTCCGGTCTTTTTGCGCGGCTTTGTCGTAATGATCGAACATCTCCTGGTAGGAGCGGCTCACGCGAAGCTCAGGCGCATTCCGCGCGTTCAGCGTGAGGTGAAGCACCCCATCGTTGTTCGTGATGTGGAAATCGGGGATGATGTGCAGCTGTTTGCCCGCCACCGCCCCGGAGTCACCGGGCTTGGGGTTGAGCTTGAGGATTTCATGGATGATTTCCTTAAGCTCCTCCGAATTGATGCTGAGCGATCGCTCCAGCTTGTCGTAATGTTTTTTCGTGAACTCGTCAAGGTGGTTTTCCACGATGGCGATCGCTTTCTTGATGATGGCGTTTTCCTGGTCTTTCTTGCGGAGCTGGATCAATAGGCACTCCTGCAGGTTTCGCGCACCGATGCCCGGTGGGTCGAATTCCTGGATGACCTTCAGGAGTTCCTCCACTTCATGCTCTTCGGCGATCACGTTCTGCCCGAAAGCGAGGTCGTCGATGAGGGATGACACGGGCCTCCTCAAGTAACCGTCATCATCGAGGCTGCCGATGATCTGCTGCCCGATCAGGAAATCCCTATCGGACAACGCGAGCAGGTCCAGCTGTTGCTGGAGGTTTTCGAAGAATGAATTTTGGACGGCTATCGGGATTTCCTTGCGGTCGTCTTCGTCGTCGCCATTGCCATTCTGGCCGCCGCCATAGTCGTTGATATCGTCTGCCTGCAGGTAATCATCCACGTTGAACTCGTCCAAATCGGATGTTTGGTCGTTGTCGCTAAAACCATCGTCGTCGGGATCCTTGTCAGGGTACTCCTCGACCGGCTCATTCATGTTGGCCAAGCTCATGTCTTCCAGCGCCGGATTCTCTTCCAGTTCTTCCTTGATGCGGGTATCCAACGACACGGTCGGTACCTGCAGCAGTTTGATGAACTGGATCTGCTGAGGAGATAGCTTTTGTAATAACTTTTGTTGTAAAGTCTGTTTTAGCATAATCTATTCACTTCACAAACATACAGAAAATACCCGAAAAATAACATAGCCCTTGATTCAAAACCAAGGGCTATGTTCGGTGTGCGTGAAACCGTTGTTGGTTACAGTTGTTTCACCAATTTGTCGGCCAATACCGATTTCGGTACGGCGCCGATTTGCTTATCGACGATTTCGCCATTCTTGAAAAATAGCAGCGCCGGGATATTGCGGATGCCGTATTTGACGGAAATGTCGGGGTTGTGGTCCACATTGACCTTGCCGATGACGGCCTTTCCGTCGTATTCCTTGGCCAATTCCTCGACGATGGGGCCCACCATGCGGCAGGGGCCGCACCATTCTGCCCAAAAATCGACCAATACGGGCTTGTCTGATTGCAATACCACCTCGTTGAAGTTGCTGTCTGTGATTTCTAATGCCATGACTTTAGTTAGTTGTGCTATGCGGCTCCGGTGGTCCATCACCAGCCATTAGCGTATTGTTACTCTATTATTTACTTCCTGTTGAGCCTTCGCGTCCAGGCTTTCCTTGCCTACCGGCAGCGGGCCACTTCCGGACATTCCAACTTATGCAAAGGTAAACATCAAAATTATTGCCAATGCCAACTTCCAGACATTCTGACATTAATTTAACTTATAGCTGACACCTTCAAGCGCTTTCAAGGCTTCGATGAAATCATTGCTTGGGCTTATCTTCATGCCTTTGCTGGGCATGTCTATGCTGAGCTCGGCTTCAAAGTCACGCACGGTGAACCTCAACTGGCAGGTCTTGTTTTCGTGCTGCTCGATGTTTACATGGACGAGTTGCTGGATGCGGCTCACGAATTGATCGCTCAGTCCATGCAGCGGCACCTGTATGGTCAGGCTCTTCGCAAGCTTGTCGCGCAGGTCGGAAAGCAACTGCATGCCCTTTACCTCAAATCCCCAGTTTCCGGCTTGCCGATAGCGTTCTTGGATGATGCCCTTCACCTGGATGAAATAGCCTTCATGTAGATAACCCTTCATTTTCACGTAGTCTTCACCGAAGAGCGCGATTTCATAGGAATCGGAATAATCTTCCAACATCATCACGCCGAAGGGCTTGCCGTTTTTGGTGACGCGGTGGCTGGCGGCCGTCACCATGCCGCCGATGGTGAGCTCCCTGTTTTTTATCCTGTTGAATTCCGTCCGTATTTCTTCATCCACCTCCGACTCCTTGACCTTGTCGATCAACGTGAGCAGCCTTACGGGGTGTTGGCAGAAATGGTCGATTTCGAATCGATAATTGTCCAATGGATGGCTGGTCAGGTAGATGCCGATGACATCTTTTTCGTATTTCAGTTTTTCGATCAGTCCCCATTCGGCGCAGAACGGGAGCGCGGGCTCGGGGATCTGGATGTTGCTGCCGCCACCGAACAGGCTTACCTGGGCGGAGTTTTCGTTCTCTTTGTATTTGGCACCGTACTTCAATGCCTTTTCGAGTACCGGCCCACCGTCGCCGTCCGCATGGAAGTACTGCGCCCGGTGGGTACCCGTAAAGCAATCGAAACCACCGGCATAGGCCAGGCTTTCAAACGCCTTTTTGTTGGCCGCCCGAAGATCGATGCGCCGTGCCAAGTCGAAGATGGATAGGTACGGGCCGTCTTTGCGACTATGTACGATGGTGTCTACCGCCCCTGCGCCCACGCCCTTTACGGCCCCCATGCCGAATCGTACCGCCCCTTTGTCGTTTACGGTGAATTTGTAATACGACTCGTTGACATCGGGCCCCAATACCTGTAATCCCATGCGCTTGCATTCTTCCATGAAGAAGGTCACTTGCTTGATGTCATTCATGTTATTGGAGAGCACGGCGGCCATATATTCCGCGGGATAATGGGCTTTGAGGTAGGCTGTTTGGTAGGCCACCCAGGCATAGCAGGTGGAGTGCGACTTGTTGAAGGCGTAGCTGGCAAACGCTTCCCAGTCTTTCCAGATCTTCTCGAGTACCTTGGCGCTGTGTCCCTTGGCAGCAGCCTGATCGATGAACTTGGGTTTCATCTTGTCCAGCACGTCCCGTTGCTTCTTTCCCATCGCCTTGCGCAGTACATCGGCTTCGCCCTTGGTGAAGTCTGCCAACTTCTGCGACAAGAGCATCACTTGCTCTTGGTATACCGTGATGCCATAGGTTTCCTTGAGGTACTCTTCGCAAGCGTCCAAATCGTAGGTGATGGGTTCGGTGCCGTGTTTGCGACGAACGAAGCTCGGGATGTATTCCATGGGGCCGGGCCGATACAGGGCATTCATGGCAATGAGGTCGCCGAACACCGTGGGCTTCAACTCCTTCATGTATTTCTGCATGCCCGGAGACTCATACTGGAAGATGCCGATGGTTTCACCGCGTTGGAAAAGCTCATAGGTCTTCATGTCATCGATCGGGAAAGCGTCGGGATCGAGCGCAATGCCGTGCCGATGCTTGACGATCTTGACGGTGTCCTTGATGAGGGTAAGGGTCTTGAGGCCCAGGAAGTCCATTTTGAGCAATCCTGCGCTTTCCACGACCGAGTTGTCGAATTGCGTGACGTAGAGGTCCGAATCCTTTGCCGTGGCAACAGGAACGAAATTGGTGATGTCATCTGGCGTGATGATGACCCCACAGGCGTGGATGCCGGTGTTTCGTAGCGATCCCTCCAGTACCTGCGCTTGCTTGAGGGTCTCGGCTTCAGGTCCATTGCCCGTGGCAATCGATACCAATTGCTGCACATTTTCCAGTTCTTCCGCGCGCAGGGCGTTCTTGAGTTCCTGCGCATTCATGTTGAAGATCTTGTTCAGCTTCAGGTTGGGCACGAGCTTGGCAATCTTGTCGGCCTCGAAGAGGGGGAGGTCGAGCACCCGGGCCGTATCGCGGATGGATGATTTCGCAGCCATCGTACCATAGGTGATGATTTGGGCCACCTGGTTGGCTCCGTACTTGCCGATGACGTAGTCCATGACGCGTCCGCGCCCCTCGTCGTCGAAGTCGATGTCGATATCGGGCATCGAGACCCGATCGGGGTTGAGGAACCGCTCGAAGAGGAGGTCATAGGCGATGGGATCGATGTTGGTGATGCCGAGGCAGTAGGCCACGGCCGATCCGGCGGCCGATCCACGGCCGGGACCAACGGATACGCCGAGATTCCGGGCTTCGGCGATGAAATCCTGCACGATGAGGAAGTAGCCCGGGTAACCGGTCCGCTCGATGGTGGCCAACTCGAAATCCAGCCGTTCGCGTATTTCGTCCGTGATTTCGGGGTAGCGTTTCGCCGCGCCGACATACGTGAGGTGCTTGAGGAACTTGTTTTCGCCGCGCTTGCCCCCGTCTTCCAGGTCGGCGGCCACCTGGAATTCCTCGGGTATCTCGAATTTGGGCAGCAGTACGTCGCGGTAGAGCGTATAAGGGGCTATTTTGTCCACCACTTCAGCGATGTTGAGGATGGCCTCGGGCAGATCCGCGAACGCATTTTTCATCTCGTCGCCCGATTTGAAGTAGTACGCATCATTGGGCAACCCGAACCGGAAGCCGCGGCCTCGCCCTTTTGGGGTGGCCAGTTTTTCGCCGTCCTTGACGCAAAGGAGGATATCGTGCGCATGCGCATCAGCCTTGTTGACGTAGTAGGTGTTGTTCGTGGCCACGACACGCACGCCATGCTTGCGGGCCAGCGTGAGCAGGCTCTGGTTCACGCGGTCTTCGTCTTCTTGTCCGTGCCGCATGAGCTCCACGTAGAAGTCGTCGCCGAATGTGCCCTTCCACCAAACCAAGGCTTCTTCAGCTTGGTTTTCGCCCATGTTGAGCAGCTTGTTCGGGATTTCGCCATATAGGTTTCCGGACAGGACGATCACGTCATCCCGATAGCGCTCGATCACCGTACGGTCGATGCGCGGCACATAATAGAACCCTTTCGTGTACGCGATCGACGACATTTTTGCCAGATTGTGATACCCGTTCTTGTTTTTTGCCAGGAAAACGACTTGATAGCCATTGTCTTTGCGCGACTTGTCGGTATGATCCTCGCAGACGTAAAACTCACAGCCGACGATGGGCTTGATGATGGTTTCCGTTGGTTTTTCCCCTTTTTCGAGGGCGGCCTTGTTCTTCGCTTCGGCGGCTTTGTTGTGATTGAGCACCGCGCCTACGAAGTGGAACGCCCCCATCATGTTGCCGTGGTCGGTGATGGCCACGGCTGGCATCCGGTGTTTGGCCGCGGCCTTCACCAAGTCGCCTACCGATATCGTGGATTGCAATACCGAAAACTGCGTGTGGTTATGCAGGTGCACGAAGTCGGCCATCGCCATCTCGCGTCGATTGGCCTCCAGGTCATGTGTCGGTACCTGCGTTTGTTGTGTGCTGCGTTGGCGTTGGCGAAGCTCGTCCGAAGCGGCCTTCAGGTTGACGTGCGCCAGGCCGACAGGTGCGATGGGGCCCGGATTGCGTTGGCGGAATTCGACGAAGTACCCGGTGTCCACCTGCAATTCCGCAGGAGTGAATACCTCCCGCTTTACCAGCTCCAGGAAGCAGCGTGTCGTCGCCTCCACGTCGGCGGTGGCGTTGTGCGCCTCGGCAAAAGGTACCCCGAAGAGGTATTGGTGCAATTCGGTGAGGGTCGGCAATTTGTACTTGCCGCCGCGCCCGCCCGGAATCTTAAGCAATTCGGCGGTCACCTCGGTACAGGTGTCGAGCACTGGCATTTGGCTCAACGGGGTGGCGACGCCCAGCCGATGGAATTCGCAACCCATGATATTGATGTCGAAACCGATGTTTTGGCCCACCACGAATTTTGCTTTGGCCAACGCTTGGTTGAACCGACCGAGCGCGTCGGACAGCCCGATGCCCTCTTCCGTGGCCAATTCCGTGGAAATGCCATGGATGCGCTCGGCATCAAACGGGATGTTGAAGCCTTCGGGCTTGATCAAGCAATCGCCGTGCTCCATCAGGTTTCCGTGGATGTCATGGAGTTGCCACGCCAGCTGTATGCACCTTGGCCAGTTGTCCGTATCGGTAATGGGGGCATCCCAGCGTTTTGGTAGCCCGGTTGTTTCGGTATCGAAGATCAAATACATGCTTGCCTCAAAAAAAAACGGTAATGGATGAAACGCCAAACAAACTTACGGTTTTTTGTCAGGAAAGCCTAATGGAGCGGCTGGACCGACGCCCCGTGTGGGGCAACCGGTTGGGATGGCATGATTTAGGTTTTCCACATTGTCCGAGCGAATCCGGTTTTGCCCGAGGTCGCCCGATTTGGATGCCGTTGGGGGTTGGACGCGTTTTGAATCGTTTCGGTGCTCGCTCGTTGTTCGTGATTTTGATTCGTTTTCGGTTTTGTTTTTTGATTTCGCTAAAATATGATGTGTAATTTTTGTTTATTTATTCGTTTTTGATGTTTTTATTGTATTATTTTTATAAATATGAATAAAAATTTGTGTTTTTGATATTTTTTAGTCTACTTTGCGGTCAGTTTAACTTATATTAAATCAAATGAGTTCAAAAAAATCTACAATTCCTTTCGTTTTGTTGGTTGTCATCGTGGTTTTGGCGCTTTTTTATCCGGGTATACCTGTTGATGGGGCGCATGAGTACGATACGGCAGACATTGCATGGATGCTAACGTCGACTGCGTTAGTGTTGATCATGACACCCGGATTGGCGTTTTTCTATGGGGGCATGGTGAAGAAGAAAAACGTGATTTCCACGATGCTCCAGAGTTTCATTTCCATGGCTGTCGTAGCGGTGCTCTGGGTTGTTTTTGGATTCAGTTTGGTATTCGGCGAATCCATCGGCGGCATTATCGGTAACCCCGCTACGTTTTTCATGTTCGATGGCGTAATCGGCGGCCCGAATTGGCCTGGGGCACCCACCATTCCCTTCGCCTTATTCGCGATGTATCAATTGAAATTCGCGATCATCACCCCGGCGCTGATCACTGGCGCGTTCGCGGAACGCATCCGATTCACGTCTTACGTATTGTTCCTTTGCCTCTTTTTCATTTTCATTTACGCGCCGTTGGCGCATGCCACCTGGCATCCGGACGGTCTGCTGGCCGGTATGGGTGTGCTCGATTTCGCAGGGGGGACGGTGGTGCACATGTCGGCAGGCGTGACGGCATTGGTTTCGGCGCTGTACCTGAAACAGGGCAATGCGAACGGCGGTCACGACCCAGCGCGTATCAGCTACGTGATATTGGGTACGGGATTCCTCTGGTTTGGATGGTTCGGATTCAATGCAGGTTCTGCGTTCGGGGCCAGTGCATTGGCCGCCACGGCGTTGGCGACCACCAGCACGGCGTCAGGTGCGGCGGCGCTGGCCTGGATATTCTTCGATGCTGCCCGAGGCAAGAAACCGACGGCCATGGGCGTCTGCATCGGCGTGGTGGTCGGTTTGGTGGCCATTACGCCCGCCGCTGGCTTCGTCACCGTCCCGCATTCGTTGATCATCGGCGTCGTCGCGTCCGTTATCAGTAGGTTGGTGGTCGAATGGCGCACACGTTCGCGGGTTGACGATACGCTCGATGTATTCCCCAGCCATGGTGTCGGCGGGATGGTCGGTATGATCCTGACCGGTGTATTCGCCACGAAAACCATTAACGGGGTGGTCGCGACCGATGGGCTGTTCTTCGGCGAGACGGGGTTGTTCGTGGCCCACGTTATCGGGTTGGTCGGTGCGGTGGTCTTTACGCTGGTGATGGCCTTCGTTGTCCTCAAGGTTACGGATTTGATTACCAAGTTGCGGGTTTCGCCAGAGGACGAGGAGATTGGCTTGGATATCAGCCAGCACGGCGAGAAATTGTAAGGACATATTCCGAGGTCGATTTCCGTACACCTCCGGCGTTTACCCCGGAGGTGTTTTTCTTTGGTACATTTTTTATTTGCACACTGAAAAAATAATTTCCGTATCTTTGCGTACTCAAAGCAAAACATGAGTGACGCTATTAAACACGAGTGCGGTATCGCGCTGATTCGCCTGTTAAAGCCCCTTTCACATTATCAGGATAAATACGGTACGGCCCTGTATGGGATCAATAAACTGTACCTATTGATGGAAAAGCAACACAACAGGGGGCAGGATGGGGCTGGCATTGCCACCATCAAGCTAGATGTCAAGCCGGGCAACCGCTACATCAGTCGCTATCGGTCGATGGCTCCGAATGCGGTAGCCGACATCTTTGAATACGTGCAGCGTAAATTCGCCGCTTTGCAGCGCGCTTATCCCGATCGGTTTACCGACAGCCAGTGGCTGAAAAATAACGCGAGTTTCACCGGCGAGGTGTTGATGGGGCATTTGCGATACGGCACGCATGGGAAGAACAGCATCGAGAGTTGCCACCCGTTTTTGCGGCAGAACAATTGGATGACCCGAAACTTGGTTATTGCGGGGAATTTCAACATGACCAACGTGGACGAGCTGCTCGAACAACTATACGAGCTGGGGCAGCATCCAAAGGAAAAGGCTGATACCGTGACCGTGCTTGAAAAGATCGGCCATTTCCTCGACGCCGAGAACCAGGAGTTGTTCGATCGTTTCAAGAAGCAGGATCATAGCAATGTCGAAATAAGCGGGTTGATTGCCGAGCACATCGACGTGGCCCGCATCTTGCGCAAGTCGGCCAAGACCTGGGATGGTGGGTACACCATCTCCGGCATCATCGGCCACGGAGACGCATTCGTGATGCGTGATCCAGCTGGTATCCGGCCGGCCTATTATTACGTCAACGACGAAGTACTCGTGGTGGCTTCCGAGCGCCCCGCTATCCAAACGGCGTTCAACGTCAAGTTTGAAGCGATCAACGAAATCAAACCCGGTTATGCGTTGATCGTCAAAAAGGACGGCACCATCACCGAGGAGCAATTCCGCGAACCGGTGGAGAAAAAGTCCTGTTCATTCGAGCGGATCTATTTTTCCCGGGGCAGCGACGCCGCAATCTACAAAGAACGCAAGCAACTGGGGCATTTGTTGTGCCCGCAGATCCTGGATGCCATCGATAGGGACATCAACAATACGGTTTTTTCCTACATACCGAATACCGCTGAAGTGGCGTTTTACGGGCTCGAAGAAGGCATCAATGCGTATGTCCGCAAGCTGCAGAAAGACACGTTGCTCAATCGTGCCGATAAGATCTCCGACCAGGAGATGGATGAGATGCTCAGCATCACGCCACGGTTCGAGAAACTCAATATCAAGGATGCCAAGCTCCGTACGTTCATCACGCAGGATGCCGATAGGCAGGATATGGTACAGCACGTATACGATACGACCTACGGAATCGTCAGGGACCATCAGGACACTATCGTGGCGGTCGATGATTCCATCGTGAGGGGCACCACGTTGAAGCAAAGCATCCTGACCATCCTGGATCGCTTGAATCCGAAGAAGATCATTATCGTCTCTTCCGCCCCGCAGATCCGCTACCCCGATTGCTACGGTATCGACATGTCTCGATTGGGCGAGTTCGTGGCCTTTGAGGCGGCGGTTTCCCTGTTGTACAAGCGCGGTATGGGTGAAGTGGTCGAAGAAGTGTATAGCCGGTGCGTTGCCTCGTTGGAATTGCCGAAGGAACAGGTAGAAAACTACGTCAAGGCGATTTATGCGCCGTTTTCGGACGAGGAGATTTCGGCGGAGATAGCGGGCATCATCCGGGGTACGCACATCCGGGCCGACGTGGAAGTGATTTACCAGAAACTGGAAAACCTGCACATCGCATGCCCCGACCATAAAGGGGATTGGTATTTTTCGGGAGATTACCCAACGCCCGGCGGCAACCGCGTGGTCAACCGCGCTTACATGAATTGGGTGGAAGGGAAGAACGTGCGGGCGTATTTCAGTGCTTAATTAATAGTCGAGGGTCGTAAGCCGAGGGCCGTAAGTCATCAGTGGCCGGCCGGATCGACTAACGACCGAAAAAAGTCCTTCACTTTTTCCTCATCCAAGGCCATCTGGTCAACCATTTCCTGCATGGTTTCAAACCATTGGTCATGTCGGATGAAATGCAGGAACTTCACTTGCAGCGCCTTGCCATAGATATCCGCACCAAAGTTGAATAGGTGCACCTCGATGCTTCGGTTCACACCATCGACCGTTGGCCTCGTTCCGATGTAGCCCATGCCCTGGACGACGCGCTCGGGTTGGCCGGGCGCGTAGCGGCCGGTTTTGATGGGAGCGGGTTCGATGATGGCGGCCTCCACGGCATAGATGCCGTAGGCCGGAATCAGTTTATGCGGTTCCTGTACCTGCAGGTTGGCGGTGGGGTAACCGATGTTCCGTCCCAATTGGTTGCCGCGGATGACCTTTCCGGTCAACAGGAAGGCATAGCCTAAATAGCTGTTTGCCGTATCGATATCGCCTTTGATCAGCGCTTCGCGGATTTTGGTCGACGAAACCGCCACATCGTTGATGTCTTGCTCCGGGATCTGTTCTACCGTATAGCCATAAATCTCAGCGTGATCGAGTAGGTCTTTAAGCGAACCTTCCCGGTCTTTCCCAAAGCGATGATCGTATCCGATGATGATCTTTTTGGTGCCGATTCGCCCCACCAGCACTTCCCTGATGTATTCTTCGGGCGATTGGTTGGAAAAATCACGGGTAAACGGGGTGATGATCAGGTGGTCTATGCCCGAATTGGCCAGCAGCATGACTTTTTCCTCGATATCGCTGATGAGCCGCAGGCTATCGTCCTCGGGATGCAAGATCATGCGCGGATGGGGGAAGAACGTGAGCAGCACCGTTTCCCCGCCGCTTGCCCGGGCGGATTCCTTCAGCGTACTCAATATCTTTTGATGCCCTACGTGCACCCCATCAAAGGTGCCGATGGTGACCACCGCATTGTCCAAGGGGATGAAATCGTTAAGATCCCTGTATATCTTCATGTGATGTTGCAAAGGTAGCCCCCTTTATGCAGTTTACCAAATCAGTGACTTGCCAAGCATGGGCAACGTCAAAATCGCCGCTCTTCGTTCGCCTAAGCTTGCTCAGGTGCGCGCCATTTTCCAGGGCCTTGCCGAAATCGTGTGCCAGTGAACGGATGTACGTCCCCTTGCTGCACGAAACGCGAAATTGAACATCCGGTAAATCGATGCCGATGATCTCAAAGGCGTAGATTTGCAGTTTGCGGGGCTTGAGTGCTACCTGTTCGCCCCGCCGCGCTTTTTCGTATACCCGTTCACCGTCGACTTTGATGGCGGAATGCACCGGCGGTATTTGCTCGATTTCGCCGACAAAGGACGCCGCCGCCGCATGGATTTGCTCGGGCGTTATCCCCGCGATGTCGAACCGCTGGTCGACTTCCAGTTCAAGGTCATAGGAAGGCGTCGTAGCCCCCAGCGTGAACACACCCGTGTATTCCTTCCGCTGATCCTGGAACTCGGCGATTCGCTTGGTGAATTTGCCCGTGCATATGACCAACAGGCCGCTTGCCAGTGGGTCTAGCGTACCCGCGTGGCCGATCTTGAAACGCTTAGGAAGGCCGAGGTGGCGAACGAGCGTATACTTTAGCTTATTGACTACTTGAAAGGATGTCCAACCGATGGGCTTATCGACCAACAGCACTTCGCCCTCGGCAAAATGGAACGCACGCTGTGCCTTTTGGAGCATTTCCATCAAATGATCTGTAGGCTATGGCCGCTCAACAGCAAGATGATGATGACGCTTCCAACGATGATCCGGTACCATCCGAACGCTTTGAATCCATATTTCGAAACGATGCCGATGAACGATTTGATCGCGATGATGGCAACCACGAAGCCGATGACATTGCCGATGACGAGTTGGTTGATTTCGAGGCTGCTTAGCGCGTGTCCGTCATCGAAATGGCTTTTCAGCTTGAGTACGGTAGCGCCGAACATCATGGGGATGGCCAAGAAGAAAGAAAATTCGGCCGCCGCCTTACGGGTCAGCCGCTGCGTCATGCCACCTACGATCGTGCTCGCAGACCGCGAGGTGCCCGGGATGAGGGCCAAGCATTGGAAGAAGCCGATTTTCAATGCCTGCCAATACGTGATGTCGTCCGAATCGTCGATCACCGGCCGATTGAACCAGCGGTCTACGAACAAGAGGACCACGCCACCGATCACCAACGTGATGCCCACCACCAAGGGGCTTTCCAGCAGCCCATCGATTTCGTCGCTGAATAGGAAGCCGAAGATCGAGGCCGGGATGGCTGCCACGACCAGTTTGTAGTAAAAGTCCAGCGAGCGGAAAAACCGCTTATAGTACAGTACCAGCACCGATAGGATGGTGCCCAATTGGATGGCTATGGTGAATAATTTGACGAACGGGGTGGGGGAGACACCCATCAGTGCGGTTGCAATGATCATGTGGCCGGTAGACGATACCGGCAAAAATTCCGTGAGGCCTTCGATGATGGCCAGCACAATCACTTCGAATAGACTCATTAATTGTTATCGGGGCTTTTAGGCTTTATCAATATCGCGACCACGCCCAGTGCAAAGCCAATGACGACAACGAGCGGAGCCAGCGTGATTTTGGTGAAACTGTAGATGTCGGTTGTGCCCATCATGAGGATGAAGCCCAGCATCACCACTGCGATACTCAGCAAAAAAAGCCGATAATTGCGCTTGCCGAATACAAGCGACGCCTTTTGTGGCTGTTGGGATTTTTTCGGTGTTGACATAAGCTATTATCTATACAGTTCGTTTGATTTCAATCGCAAATATTTACTGACGGCAAAGAACGTACTCAGTCCGGAAATCAGGATGCCGAGCGCGGCGACCAAAACGAAGATGGCCACGAATTCATACCAATTCCGGAGGAATACCAACTCCGGGATTTCGCGTTGGCCCAGGTGCAGGGTGAGCAACAGCAAGAGGATGGCAATGAGCGCGCCGAGCAAGCCATGGAGAATGCCGTAGCCAAGGAAGGGGCGCCGGATGAATCCACGGGTGGCACCCACCATTTGCATGCTCTTGATCAAGAATCGCTGCGAGTAGATGGCCAAACGGATGGTGTTGTTGATCAAGGCAACGGCAATGACCAGGAGCAATGCGGTAAACGCCAGGATGACGATGCCGATGGAGCGGATATTCTTGTTCACCATGTCGATGAGCGACTCCTGGTAGACCACTTCTTTCACCATCTCATTGGCGGAAACCTTTTTGATGAAGGTTTCGATGCTGTCCGTATTGGCGTACGCAGCCTTGAGGTAGATGTCGATGGATGAGAGCAACGGGTTTTCGCCCAGGAACGATACGAAGTCTTCTCCGAGGTCTTCCGAGAGGGTTTTCGCGGCCAGTTCCTTGCTGATGTAGTCCGATCGGAGCACATAGGGATCCGATTCCAGTTTCTTCTGGTAAGCCAGTACATTGCCTTCGCTCACCCCTTCATTCATGATGATGTTAAGGACGATGTTTTCCTTCACGTAGTTGGAAAGGTTCTTGGCGTGGACGAGCAACAGCCCCAATAAACCGGTCATGAGCAACACCAACGCAATACTGATGACCGTGGAGATGTAAACGGACTTCGTCTTTTTGGCGGACGTACTGGCTTCGTAAGCTTCCATATGCAAGTATTAGCGCGGCTAAATTAGTGAATTAGCTTCATATTCAACGCCCGCCCGCCAACATTTATTGCCAGCCGCCGCCTAGGGCTTTGTACAAGGACAGTTTGGTGATGGTCTGTTCATGCCGCGTCTTGACGAGGTTGATTTCCGCGTCCAGCGCGCTCCGTTGGGCGGTGATGATATCCAGGTAAGACGCCCGCCCGGCCCTGAATAACGTGTGCGCGGCATCGACGGCCAACCGTAGCGCCGCCACTTCCTGACTATTGTGCGTGTAGCGCTGTTGGATGTAGTTTTGCGCATTCAGGCCATTCTGTACCTCTTTCCAGGCATTGAGCACGGTTTTTTCGTAGTCTTGGAACGCCACGCCGTATTCGGCTTCCGCGATTTCGTAAGCCGTTCGGATGGCGCGTTGGCCGAAGAGTGGGGCGGCGAGCCCCCCGAGCAGGCCGTAAGCAATCGATGTGGGGGCAGCAATCAATTTAGTGATGTCAAACGCTTGGAAGCCGACATAGGGGGAGAGCACCAACGACGGAAGGAATTCGGCTTTTGCGGCGATCGTTTCTGACTTTCCTGCAAGGAGGTCTAGCCTCGCTTGCCGCACGTCAGGACGGTGCATGAGCAGTTGGAGCGGGATGCCGGGCGCGAGGGCATCGGCCATGGCGTTCGCCCACGCCGCCGTGTCGCGCAAGATCGTACCACCGAATCGGCCGAGCAGGAAATTCAGCTGGTTTTCCGTTTCGTTGATTTGCTGCAGTACTTCCTGCTCCAGCCCCTTGGAACGGTGCACCGCCGCAGCGAATTGCTGGATACCCAGTTCATCGGCCCGACCCGCTTCCTTTTGGACGCGGATGATGGCCAGTGCATCTTCCTGCAATTTGCTGTTTTCGCGGAGGATCGCGAGTTCGCTGTCCAGCGCCAACAGGTCGTAATAAGCGGTCGCCACGGCTTCGATCAAGGTCGTTTGTACGAGGTGTCGCCCTTCGTTCGTGGCCAGGAAGCGCTGGTAGGCTGCCTTTTTCCGACTTTTCAGTTTGCCCCATAGGTCGATTTCCCAAGTGGTGCGCAACCCGACGAAGTAGTCGGGCAGCGGATTCGGCAATTTTTCATCCGCCTGCAGGTTGTCCGAAAAATTCGTGTCGTAGTTCCCGATCCCGTCCATCGTGTAGAAGCCGTACTTGCGCAGCCCGGCTTCTGCCAATGCGTCTACGGAAGGGAAGAGCCTGGCACGGCGCAGCCGGAGATTGGCCTGGGCGATTTCAACATGGCGTAGCGCTTTCGTGATGTCCGGGTTATTGGCCAACGCTTCGTCGATCAGGGCCGTAAGGCGCGGGTCGTCAAAAAAGCGTTGCCATTCGGTTCTTGCGGTTGTCGACGTATCCGTGCCACCGTTGTACGCGGCCGGCAATTCGCGGTGTTGCAGGGCGGGAAGCGACCTTTGTGTCGCGCAGCCCGACACGAGTCCGAGCGTAGCGATTGCCAACGCAATCATCGCTCCGGTTTTGACGGGTTTGGGCTTCCGCCGCGACGTGAACAATACGTAAAGTCCGGGGATGACGATGACGCCGATGATGGTGCCCACGATCATGCCGCCCACGGCCGTGGTGCCAATGGATCGGTTGCCAAGCGCGCCGGCGCCCGAAGCCATCGCCAACGGGATGAGGCCGGCGATAAACGCGAATGATGTCATCAGGATGGGGCGGAGGCGCGCCACGGCCCCTTCGATGGCGGCTTGGAGTTGCGTGGCCCCTTGTTTGTACCGTAGGATGGCATACTCGACGATGAGGATCGCATTCTTTCCCAGCAACCCGATCAACATGACCAATGCCACCTGTGCATAGATGTTGTTTTCGAGTCCGAGCAGCTTGAGGAACAGGAACGCGCCAAATACGCCGGCCGGCAACGAGAGGATGACCGGAAGCGGGAGCAAGAAGCTTTCATATTGGGCGGCCAAGATGAGGTAGACGAACAATAGGCATAGGGCGAAAACGTAGATGGCTTGATTGCCAGAAAGGATCTGTTCGCGCGTCATGCCAGACCACTCGATTTCATAGCCCTGTGGCAACGTTGCCGCGGCGACGCGCTCCACGGCCTCGATGACCTCGCCGCTGCTGTGGCCCGGAGCCGCGTCGCCGTTGATCAGTGCCGAGCTGAACATGTTGTAGCGGGTTACTTGTTCAGGCCCGTAAACACGTTCCATGCTCATGAAAGCGGAATAAGGTACCATTTCACCCGTATTGTTCTTGACGTAGAGCTTAAGGACGTCCTCCGGCTTTTCGCGATACACGGGGCCGGCCTGCACCATCACTTTGTAAAGTTGCCCGAAGCGGATGAAATTGGTCGCATAGAAACTACCCATCAGCGTCTGCAACGTGAGCATGGCGTTTTCCACGCTTATGCCCTTTTTCGTGGCCATGTCGTAATCCACTTGGACGAGGTATTGCGGAAAGCGGGGATCAAACGTGGAGAACGTACCGCCAACTTCCGGTGTCTCGTCGAGCGCGGCCATGAAGTCGCCCAGTACGTCAGCCGTCCGGGCCAGGTCGTCCGAGCCGGTGCGATCGAGCAAGCGGAGTTCGAATCCGCTGGAGTTGCCGAATCCAGGTACCGTGGGCGGTGGGAAATACTCAATGCTGGCATCCATCAAGTGGCCCGTGTTCTGCTCCAGCCACGCGATCACGTCACCGACCGATTCCTTGCGATCATCCCAAGCCTTGAGGTTGATCATGCCCATGCCATACGATGCGCCGGTCACTTCCGTCACGATGCTGTAACCGGCCAAGGTCGAAACGGTTTCCACGGCCCCGTGCTGCCGGCTAATCGAATCGACCTGGTTCAAGACGGCGATTGTCCGGTCTACCGTGGCCCCAGGTGGCGTGGTCACGTTTACATAGATCATCCCTTGGTCTTCCGTGGGGATGAAACCGGAGGGTAGCACGCTGCTCACCCCCCAGGTCGCGACGAAGAAGCCGGCCAGTAAGCCGAGTGTCACGACCCGTCGGCCGGCTATTTTCCCGACAAGTCCGGCGTAGCCGTTCGAGACGTTGTTGTACCACGTGTTGAACCGTTTGAAGAAGGCGGCAAGCCAGCCTTTCGGCGCGGGTTTATCGTGTGGCGATTTCAGGAAAAGTGCGCAGAGGGCGGGTGTCAATGTCAAGGCGTTGATGCCCGAGATGACGATGGACGATGCCAACGTCAATGAAAATTGGCGATAGAAAATGCCCACCGGCCCCGATAGGAAGGCCACGGGAACGAATACGGCAGACATCACCAACGTGATGGCGACGACCGCACCCCCGATTTCCTTCATCGCGGCCAACGTCGCCTCAAGCGGTGGAAGGCGATCCTCTTCCATTTTGACGTGTACCGCCTCCACCACGACGATGGCATTGTCTACCACGATGCCGATGGCCAATACCAGGGCGAACAGGGTGAGCAGGTTGATGGAAAATCCCAATAGCTGCATGAAGAACAATGCGCCGATGAGGCACACCGGAACAGCCAGGGCAGGGATCAAGGTAGACCGGAAGTCCTGAAGGAAAATGAAAACCACGAGGAAGACCAGTAGAAACGCTTCGATCAACGTTCGCATCACTTCGCTCATGGACGCGTCGAGGAAGCGGGAAACGTCATAGCTCACCGTGTATTTCATGCCCGGCGGAAACGTCGATGCCCTCAGCTCCTCCATCCGTTTCTTGACATTTTCGATCACCTCCTGCGCGTTGGATCCGGGCAGCTGTTTCATCATGATGGACGCCGAAGGCCGTCCGTCGGTTTTCGACTCCATTTCGTAGTCAAGCGAACCGAATTCGACGTCGGCGATGTCGCGGACACGCAGGATGGAGCCATCGGCATTTGCACGGATGGGGATATCGCGATATTCTTCCGGTTCGGAAAACTTGCCCGGATAGCGCAACACATACTGTTGCATGTTGATGCGTTGGTCGGATCCGATACCCGTCTGGCCGGGCGCCGCCTCCACGTTTTGCGCACGGAGCGCTGCGATGATTTCCTCGCTTGATATACGGTAGGCGGCCATGCGATCCGGTTTGAGCCATACACGCATCGCATAATCGCGGGCACCCATGATCTGCACGAATCCGACACCCTCGATTCGCTTCAGTTCCTTGAGGATGTTGATGTCGGTAAAGTTATAGATGAAGCGTTCGTCGGCCGTCACGTCGTCGCTGAAAACGTTGAGGTACATCAGCATGCTGTTCACTTCCTTTTCGGTTGTCACGCCCGCTTTGATCACTTCTTCGGGGAGTTCGTCCAAAATGGTCGTGACCCGGTTCTGCACGTTTACCGCTGCGATATCGGGGTCGGTGCCCACCTCGAAGAAGACCTGGATCAACGTCGTGCCGTTGTTGGTCGATACGGATGTCATGTAGGTCATGCCCGCCACCCCGTTGATGGCGCGTTCAAGCGGTATGGCTACCGCATCGGTGCACACTTCGGCATTCGCGCCGGTGTAGCTGGCCGTAACCACCACCGATGGGGGAACGATGTCGGGAAATTGCGTTACGGGCAGCGTGAACAGCGCCAAGAGCCCAAGCAACGTGATGAGCAAGGAGATGACCAGTGACAGCACGGGCCTTCGGATGAATGTTGCTAACATGTCGAGATTTTAAGGATTGTCCGATACGATTGCTGTTTACCGCATTCCCGTCGCCGCCAGCCTGCTGTCATGCAACGACACCGGTTGGGGGGATATCCGCATGCCGTCCTTCAGGTTTTGCACGCCCTCGAACACGATCCGGTCATCGGCAGACAAACCGTCTTCGACGAGGTAATAATGGCCGATCCGTTGCCCGGCCCGAAAGGGCTTCATGGCGATCCGGTTGTCGCCGTCTACCAGGTAAACGTAGGTGCGGTCCTGGATTTCGAAGACCGATTTCTGATGGACGACCAGGTTTTTCCCGCTTTGCATCGGTACGCTTACCTTTCCGGATGCGGCGTGCTTGATGAGCGCCTCGGGATTGGGGAACAGCGCCCGCAGCGAGATGGTACCGGTTGTCGCCTCAAATTCATTTTCCGCAAATTCAGCTTTCCCTTCAAAGGGATATGGCGTGCCGTTGGCTAGGGTAAGCTTTATCGGCATACGCGGATCGGCCGTTCGTACGCTATCGTTGGCCACGATGTTGAGGTATTCCGTTTCGGAAATGTTGAAATAAGCGTACACTTTGCTCAGGTCCGATATGGAGGTCAACAACGTGCCTTCGTCCAGCAGGCTGCCTTCTTTGAGCGGGATGCGGTCGATGCGGCCGGAAAACGGTGCCCGTACGGTGGTGTAGGTGAGCTGGTTTTTGGCGTGATGGAGTTGAGATTTGGCTTCCTTGATCCGCGAGTCGGCGGCACTCAGTTGCGCTTCAGCGACTTCAAGATCCGTTGCAGAGACAATGTTCTTGTCCACGAGCAGTTTGGTGCGGGTTACCTCAAGCGCGATCGTTTTTCGATCGGCCACGGCGTTTTCCAGTACCGCTTCGGCACGTACAACCTCTGCTTGGTACTCCGTGTCGCTTAGTTGGAACAGCGGTTGTCCTTGCTTCACTTCGCTTCCTTCGTCCACGAAGATGTTGTCGAGAAACCCTTTCAGCCGTGAACGGACTTCGACGTTCTTGAACGCTTGGATGCTGGCCACATAGTCTTGGTGGATGATGGTGTCGAGTTCGACGACCGTGGTTACCGGAGTCGATGGGATGTGTTCAGGAACGTCGGATCGGGTGGCGTCGCCGCCGCAAGCACCCAATCCGATCGTCAGTGAACAAAGATACAATAGTGCAAAAGAAGTTTTTTCAGTAATCATTGCAATCGCGATTAAATTTCCGAATCATGTTAAAGCGTCAAAAAAGTCGCCCAGAACCAGTGCCGTTTTACGCCAGCACGGTTTTTGGCAAATTCCTCTCTCCCAGTGAAATAATGGTAAACGGGTTAGCGTTTATCGGTAGATTGGGGTGGGTCAGAACGGCTTCAGTCGGAAAAGAAAATCGTAGTAGCCGAGTAGGCAGCTGATTTTGGTGTTCGGTACCAGCGCGGTGAAATCAAGGATATCGGCAACCGGCAATGGGTTCCAGTCAATTGCCCTCGTTGGTGGCACGATGGATATCCATTTGGATGAAGCCGGTCGATAATCATCGTACTGAAATTGCTGCTGCGTTTTTTGCTCTTCACCAACCGGGATTTCAAGAACGTCTTCCAACACGATTTCGATCAACGGCGTACCATCGATGATCTGGCAGGAGCCGCCACCATGCACATGCCCGTCTTGATGGAAAATGGTGTTGACGTAGGCGATTAAAGCAAGAAAACAAAGCAGTCTCGTACACATAATCGATGGCGAAGATAAGTCAATTGCAACGAATGCAGTGTAAAAATCACTGTTTTGTTACGTTTTTGTGATATTGTTAACAATTTCGTAATCCGCGCAGCTTCCGTCGGCGCATCATCACGATGGATTTCAAATCTTTTCCAAAATGTTGTATTTTCGCCGTTCTTATTTAAACTCCCGAGGTAAATGGATTATCATCATCGTGCGATCGAGAAAAAATGGCAACAATTCTGGGCATTGCACCGCACCTTCCGCGTTGAGAACGTATCGGAAAGACCGAAATACTATGTGTTGGACATGTTCCCTTACCCCTCTGGTGCCGGATTGCACGTCGGACATCCGCTGGGATACATCGCTTCCGATATCTTCAGCCGCTACAAGCGACTGAAAGGATTCAATGTATTGCATCCGATGGGCTATGACTCTTTCGGCTTGCCGGCAGAACAATATGCCATCCAAACCGGCCAGCATCCGGCGGTTACCACCGAAGCCAACATCGCCCGATACCGGGAGCAATTGGATAACATCGGGTTTTCATTCGATTGGAGCCGAGAGGTGCGTACCAGCGACCCCGGTTATTACAAATGGACGCAATGGATATTCATGCAATTGTTCGACGCCTGGTATGACAGGGCCGCCGATCGGGCCAGATCGATAGACGAACTCATCGCCCATTTCGAAAGCCACGGCAACCACGGCATCGATGCCGCTTGCGACGATGACGTTCGGTCGTTTACCGCCGAAGCGTGGAACGCGTTCGGCGAAGAAGAAAGGCAATTGGAGGTGCTGAAATACAGGCTCGCATACTTGCGGGAGAGCACCGTGAACTGGTGTGCTGCGTTGGGCACGGTGCTGGCCAACGACGAGGTGGTGAATGGGGTGTCGGAACGTGGCGGCTACCCCGTGGAACGGAAAAAAATGACCCAATGGAGCATGCGGATCACCGCATACGCCGATCGACTACTCAAGGGGTTGGATACCATCGATTGGCCGGAGCCATTGGTGGAGATGCAGCGCCATTGGATCGGTAAGAGCGTAGGTGCCAACGTGAGGTTTGCCGTGCCCAGCCTTGGGACAGGTCGGCATATCGAGGTCTTTACCACCCGGGTGGATACGATCTATGGCGTGAACGCCTTGGTATTGGCGCCAGAACACGAATGGATAGGGGAATTGACCACGCCGACCCAACAGGTTGAAGTCGAAGCCTATGTCGCTCAAACGAAAAAGAAGTCGGAGCTGGATCGCATGGCCGATGTAAAGGCGGTATCCGGTGCATTTACCGGAAGCTACGCCGTACACCCGCTTACCGGCAAGGACCTGCCCATATGGATCGCCGATTATGTCCTGGCAGGCTACGGCACGGGCGCGGTGATGGCCGTACCGTCCGGAGACCAACGAGACTACCTGTTCTCGACCCATTTCGGCCTGCCCATCATGGCCATTTCGGATGCGCAGCGATTGGACGGACAGGCCGATCCCACCAAAGACGGCCGCTACATCAACTCCGACCTCATCAACGGCATGGCCTATCGGGAGGCCGTGGATACGTTGATCGCCGCATTGGAATCCACAGGGACGGGAAAAGCCACCGTGACCTACCGCATGCGCGATGCCGTATTCGGCCGCCAACGCTATTGGGGCGAACCCGTACCTGTTTATTTCAAGGACGGGTTACCCAGGTTGATCGAAGAGAACGAACTGCCGTTGCACCTGCCGGAAGTGGATAAATACCTGCCCACGGAGACCGGGGAACCGCCGTTGGGCCGAGCCAAGGACTGGAAGTACCGGGGTGGGTTTGCGTACGAATTGAGCACCATGCCCGGCTGGGCCGGGTCGAGCTGGTATTGGTACCGGTACATGGACGCGGAGAACCCGGATCGTTTCGCTTCGAAAGCCTCCATCGACTACTGGCGGGACGTAGACCTGTACATCGGCGGATCGGAGCACGCCACGGGACACTTATTATACAGCCGCTTCTGGAACAAGTTCCTCAAGGATAGGGGTTACGTACCCGAGGAGGAACCCTTCAAGAAACTCATCAATCAAGGGATGATCCAGGGACGCAGCAATTTCGTGTACAGGGTATTGGATGGCTCCGGCCGAGGCACCGATACATTCGTGTCTTACGGCCTGAAAGATGGATACCAGACCATCGCGTTGCACGTCGACGTCAATATCGTGACCAACGATATCCTCGATCTCGAGAAGTTCCGCCGATTCCGGCCGGACTTCGCCGAGGCCGAATTCATCCTCGAGAACGGCAAGTACGTGTGCGGCCACGAGGTCGAGAAGATGTCCAAGTCCAAATACAACGTCGTCAACCCCGATGACATCGTGGAGCAATACGGCGCGGACACCTTGCGCATGTACGAGATGTTCCTGGGTCCGTTGGAGCAGAGCAAGCCGTGGAATACCAACGGCATCGAAGGCGTGTATAAATTCCTGCGCAAGTTTTGGAAGCTGTTCCATGACGCGGAAGGAAATTTCTCCGTCGGCGACGAGCAGCCCACCAAAGCCGAGTGGAAGGCGTTGCACAAGATCATCCGCAAGGTGGAGGAAGACATCGAACGTTTTTCGTTCAATACGTCGGTCTCGTCCTTTATGATCTGCGTGAACGAGTTGACGGAACTGCAATGCAACAAACGGGCGATCCTGGGCGATTTGGTCGTTGTATTGCATCCGTACGCCCCGCACATCACCGAAGAGTTATGGGCATTGCTGGGGCATGCGCCAGGTACCTTGTCCGTTGCGTCCTATCCGGCATTCAATCCCGAGTACTTGGTAGAGCGCGAGTTTGCCTATCCCGTTTCGGTGAACGGAAAGACCCGGATGAACCTGACATTGTCGCTGGACTTGGAACAGGCCGATGTTGAACAGGCCGTGCTCGAAAATGAAGAAGTGCAGCGGTATCTCGATGGCAAGCCGGCCAGGAAAATCATCTATGTCAAGGGCCGGATCGTGAATATCGTGGTGTAAACATGAAAAAAGATACGCATATGAACGGAAAACTGTATTCAGCGATGGGGCTTTCCCTATTGTTGGTGTTTCAGGTGGATGCCCAGACCAGGCGCTTGGACCTGGAGCAATCCCAGGGCCTCAAGCCTTCACTTACCAAATCGATCAATACGGTGCTTGGCTGGGCCGATGCAAGCCATTACATCGAGGCCGACGTACAGACGCGGCAGCAATACCAGGTGCACATCAAAACGGGGGAGCGGACACCCTATGCGCCGCCACCCAGCAGCGATGTGGACGTCTACGTGCAGAACAACGATATTTTCATCCGTCAAGGTGCGCAGGCCGGTAGGCAATTGACCCAATCACCCGATGTCGAAGAGCGGAATCCGACGCTGTCGCCCGACAATCGATACGTGGCGTTCACCCGGGAGAATGACCTCTACGCCATACACGTAGCCGATGGGCGTGAAATCCGGTATACCTCGGATGCCACGGATGTCATCTATAACGGGTGGGCATCCTGGGTGTATTTCGAAGAGATCTTGGGAAGGCCATCGCAGTATCGGGCGTTTTGGTGGGCACCCGACAGCAAGACGCTGGCATTCATGCGTTTCGATGATACACAGGTGCCGATGTTCCCCATTTATGGTTCGACAGGCCAACACGGCTACCTGGAGCAGACGCGCTACCCGAAGGCCGGAGATCCAAACCCTGAGGTGAGAGTCGGTTTCGTGTCGGCCGAAGGTGGAAACGTGGTTTGGGCCGACTTCGACGAAAAGGACGACCAGTATTTCGGTGAACCGTATTGGAGCTTCGACAGCGGCAACCTGATGGTCCAGTGGATGAACCGTGACCAGACGAACCTCAAGTTCTATGCGGTGGATCCGCGTACGGGTGTAAAAGCCGAAATCTATGATGAGCGACAAGACGCCTGGATCGATCTCAGCCATAGCGAGCGTATCACGTACCTGAAGGACAACAGGCATTACATCCTGAAAAGCGACAAGACGGGATGGGCACACTATTACCTGTATCGGCTTGATGGTACCTTGGTGAACCCCATCACGGATGGCAGGTGGCAGGTCTCTTCCTTGGAGTTGATCGATGAACGGAATCAGGTCGTCTATTTCACGGCGCGTAAGGAACATTCCGCCACGGTAGACCTATACCGGGTGGATTACAGCGGTAAGAACCTGCGTCGGTTGACGTTTGGCGACTACACGCATCAAGTTTCGGTGTCGCCCGATGGCAGGCATTTCGTCACGACCTACTCCAATGTGGATACACCACCCAGGATCGCGCTTGTCGATAACAAGGGCAAGATCGTGAAGGAACTGGCGGACAGCAGGGCCGATGATTTCGACGAGTACCGTTATGCGAAGACCGAGTTGATCGCCATCCCGACGCCCGACGGTTACCAACTCCCGGCAACCATTACGTGGCCGACCGATTTCGATGAATCCAAGCCGCATCCCGTGATTTTCAGTATCTATGGCGGGCCAGACGCTGGCACCGTGCGGAATACCTGGAAAGGCACGTCCAACCAGCATTGGGCCAACGAAGGAATCATCCAGATCAGCGTGGATCACCGCGCCTCGGGCCATTTCGGCAAGGAAGGGGTGGCGTTGATGCACCGCAACCTGGGCCATTGGGAGATGGAAGATTACATCACCGCGGCCAAATGGCTCAAAAGCAAGCCTTGGGTCGCCAACGATAAATTGCTCATCACCGGGCACAGTTACGGCGGATACGTCACCTGTCTGGCCCTGACCAAAGGCGCAGACCACTTCGATTACGGTATTGCGGGTGCGCCTGTCACCAGTTGGGAATTGTACGACACGCATTACACCGAGCGGTTCATGGATACACCGCAGGATAATCCGAAAGGCTACAGGGATGGGTCCGTACTTACCTACGTGGATAACTACAAGGGGGTGCTGCGTGTGCTGCATGGCGACATGGACGACAACGTGCACATGCAGAATACGATCCAGTTGGTCGATGCGCTCACCAATCGGGACCGACATTTCGAACTGATGGTCTATCCGGGAAGCAGGCATGGGTTCGCCCGGGAGAAATCGGGCTACGATCGCAAGGAGCGCTATCGGTTTTACTATCAATACTTGCTTGAAAAGCCCATGCCGAACGGGTTGAGATAATAAATTTGATTTTTGGTTTGCAATTGCGATTGTATTTGCTAGTTTTGCAAACCGAAAATTGCGGGGGTTTAGCTCAGCTGGCTAGAGCGCTTGCATGGCATGCAAGAGGTCACCGGTTCGAATCCGGTATCCTCCACCAAACGAAGCCGCGATGTAAATATCGTGGCTTTGTTTTTTTATTTCAGAAACTTTATTCCACCTTTGTGCTGGTAATGGCCGTGCCGATGATTCAGTTTTTACGAGACAGTACATTTGCGGTAAACGATGTGATCAACAAGTCGTGGGATGTGCTCAAGCGGCACTACCTGGCTATTGCGGGGCTTTGCTTCCTGTTATTCCTGACCTCCAATACCTCCGGTATCCTGGCCTTCTATTTCAGCGAAGTCAATGCGTTCCTCAGCGTTTTCATGGCCTTTCTGTTCGCTATCCTCTATTTCGGGACGCAATTGACGCTTTTCAAGTACATCTTTACGCTCATTGACAAAAAAGAGAAGGTCAGCTTGTCGGAGACGATACCCGGTACCAAGGAACTGCTCTATTTTTTTACGGGCATGTTCAGTATCGCGTTACTCGCGTTGGTGTTCTACCTGGTTATTTCAGTATTGGCGTTCCCGTTGATCTATGCACGTATCGAGGTCTCGTTGATGGTCAACATCGCACGGGCTGTCTCGGCGGTTGTCATCTTCGTGTTGTTGTTGCGCGTGGCTTTTTATCCGTTCTTCATCATCGATCGCCATGCCGAACCGTTTCGGGCCATTCGGCTCAGTATCGCGCTTACGAAAGGAAATGTGACCAAACTGTTGCTCATCTTGGCATTTTTTGCCATTTTGCACCTGTTGTACCTGTATTTCAATTATGCCGGGTATCCCATGGTTTCGACCGCGCTCAGCTTGGTCAATTCTTTCCTGGTAGGGCCGTTGTCGAGCGTGGTGGTCGCGATGGCTTACCGCAATATGATGGCAGATTACCAAGGGGGTGACGATCCGGAGGTAATGAAGAATATTATTTAGCCGGAAGACCGGAATCGACGGGTGAACGAAATGAATTTATAAAATCGGGAGATTGTTTTGATAAGGAAAAGAATCGCCCTGTTGGGGGCGACGGGCAGTATCGGCACACAGGTGCTGGAGGTTGTCCGTCTGCATGCGAATCGGTTTGACGTACAGGTGTTGACGGCCGGCACGAATGTCGACCTGCTGGCTCGGCAGGCGATGGAATTCCGGCCGCGGGCGGTCGTGATCGCCGACGAAAGCCGCTTCCATCAACTGAAAGCCGCCTTGGCCGGTACCTCGATCGCGGTGCATGCCGGTATTTCCGCCCTAGAAGAGGTGGTGCAATACGATGATGTCGATTTGGTCGTCAGTGCCTTGGTGGGTGCCGTTGGCCTTCGGTCTACCGTAATGGCCATCCAGGCCGGCAAGGATGTGGCTTTGGCCAATAAGGAAACCTTGGTGGTGGGCGGTCAACTGGTCATGGATTTGGTCCGTCGGCATGGGGTCAATCTTTTACCCGTTGACTCCGAACATTCGGCCATTTTCCAATGCTTGGTCGGCGAAGACCAAAACCCCATCGAAAAAATCTACCTCACCGCATCGGGTGGCCCGTTCAGGGGAAAGGATCGCACAGCCTTAAGCGGCGTCACCGCCGAACAGGCATTGCGCCACCCCAACTGGGTGATGGGTGCCAAGATCACGATAGACTCGGCCACGCTGATGAACAAGGGGCTGGAAGTCATCGAAGCGAAATGGCTTTTCGGCCTCGAAGCGCGACAAATTGACGTGGTGGTCCATCCGCAATCGATTGTCCATTCGCTCGTGCAATTCGAAGACGGCAGCATGAAGGCACAACTCGGGTTGCCTGACATGAAATTGCCGATCCAGTACGCACTCATGTATCCCGGACGCCCGAAAAACGCTTTCAAGCGGTTCGATTTCAGGAATTTTCCGACGCTCGATTTCGAGCAACCGGATACCGCTACGTTCAGCAACCTGGCGTTGGCCTATCAAGCGCTTGACGCGGGGGGGAACATGCCCTGCGCGCTCAATGCGGCAAATGAGGTGGTCGTGGCCGCATTCTTGAAAAACGAGGTCGGGTTCCTGCAGATGAGCGACATCATCGCGGACACGATGTCGCTGGTCGAGCACCGCGACGCGCCGTCGTTGGATGATTGCCTGGCGACCGACCGCAGGAGCCGAGAGATCGCATCGGAGTTGGTAACAAAAAGCAAAAACGTATATCATAATAGCAAAGTAAGTTAAATGGGTGTGTTGATCATGATTGGACAGGTGCTTCTTGGCCTGTCGATATTGGTGGTGTTGCATGAGTTCGGGCATTTCATCGCTGCCCGTGCATTTGGGATCAAGGTAGAGAAGTTCTATCTGTTTTTTGATGCCTGGGGCGTCAAGCTATTCAAATTCACTTACAAAGACGTGGAGTATGGCATTGGCTGGCTGCCGTTGGGAGGGTATGTCAAGATCGCCGGCATGATCGATGAATCGATGGATACCGAACAGCTCAAAGGCGAACCGCAACCCTGGGAGTTCCGCGCGAAGCCCGCCTGGCAGCGCCTTATCGTGATGATGGGGGGCATCATCGTCAATATCATCCTGGGCATGTTCATTTTCTGGATGCTCACGTTCAAATACGGTGAAACGTATGTGGATAACACCCGGTTGCAAAACGGTGTCGCGCCAGGCATCATCGGCAAGAAAATCGGGCTCCAGGCCGGCGACCGCATCACCGAGATCGATGGGCAACCCGTTGCCCGGTTCGATGAGTTGCTCAGCTCGAAAGTTTTGATGGGCAACACCACCTTGACGGTGGAGCGGGGAACGGAAACGTTGGCCATCACCGTGCCGGGCGATATCCTGAATGACGTGGCCGATCACGATCGGAATGAGTTCGTCGGGCTGCGTTCGCGTACGATGGCCGTCGATTCCATTATCGCAGGCAGTGCCGCCGAACAGGCCGGTTTGAGGCCCGGTGACAGTTTGTTGGCCATCAATGGCCAGGCAGTCCCGTTTTGGGATCAAGTCCGCGAGGCGGTCTCGACCAATACGGGCAGCGAAATCGCCTTGCTGCTGCTGCGGGATGGCGACAGCACGACGGTTGCGGCAAAGGTACCCGAAGACGGGACGTTGGGTTTTTACATCAAGCCCGATGCGGACTTCCCCTATGTGACCAGGCAATTCGGCTTCTTCGAGTCGCTGCCGATCGGGGCGGCAAAGGCCTGGGGCACGCTCATCGATAACGCCAAGGGCCTGGGCAAGATTGCCAAAGGCGAATTGCGCGCGGACAAGGCCATCTCGGGACCGGTGGCCATTGCCACGATGTTCGGGTCTGAGGTCAATTGGGTCAAGTTTTGGAGCTTGGTCGGGCTGTTGTCCATGGCATTGGCATTGATGAATTTCTTGCCGATCCCGGCGTTGGATGGAGGCCATGTGCTGTTCCTGTTGGTGGAAATGATCCAAGGGAAGCCACTGAGTGACAAATTCCTCGAGAAGGCACAGGTCGCTGGCTTCTTCATCCTCCTGGCCTTGATGGTCTTTGTCTTTGGCAACGATATCTTGCGTATCGTCAATAAATAGTTTTTGGAGTGTGGATCAAACAATGGATAATATGAAAAGACGTCATTTCATCAAACAAGCCGGAGCGGCGGTCGCCGTGGCAGGCATGGCTGGTGGCGTATTGGCCGCGTGTGCCCCGCCGACATCCAGCAATCAATCAAGTAATGAAAACCAATCAGAGGAAGCAAACACAGGAAACATGGAAAACAAACAAGTAATCGCGCATTATGTGTTATTTTGGCTTAACGATGGCCTGACCGAACAAGAAATCACCGATTTCGCCCAGTTTTTCGAGGATCTGAAGCCGATTCCGGGCATCAAGTCGCTGCATTACGGACGGGCCGCGCAAACCCACGAACGTGATGTGGTTGACAACACCTTCACCTATAATCTGCTGGTGTATTTCGATACGATGGACGACATCAATACCTACGAGACGCACCCAATCCATTTGGCGGCGATCGATAAGTATTCCAAATTCTGGAACAAGGTGGTCGTGCACGATTCGTGGTTGAACTGAGCCATTGCCGATGAGCTTGTTTGAACGTTGTTTTTGTTGGCGAATGCGGCGCAATCGCAGACCAACGGACAACGTTTAAACAAGCCCGGCATAAGCACTGAACGGTAATACGCCATGGACGGAAAGCACCGAACGGACATCTATCCCGGCTTGGAGGTCGCCATCGTGCTGAAAAAAGATCAGCGTACCGGCAAGCTCACGGAGGGGGTGGTAAAGGACATCCTCACTTCCGCGCCGTATCATTCACGGGGAATCAAGGTACGCTTGGTCGATGGGCAGGTCGGGCGCGTGGCCGAACTATTGGGTTAGGCGATAAAGTCCAAACAAGTTCGATGGTTAAAAAGCCATGTCAATGGCTTTTTAACTTATCTACGCGTGTCCTGACCAATTGGGTCACCTTTTCGGTGGCTTGCGCGAATGCCAGGTCGATGTTGGCCGCGGTAGCCGTTACCGCTTCCGGATTCAGGCTTTTTATCCGTACCTCGATTGTGCACCTTTTGTCGTTATCGCCGCCCTTTCCACTGTTCTCGTCGGCAAAGAATACCTCAAGCCGCGAAATGTATTCGTCGAAATGCGCCAGCACGTCGGTAAGGCGCTCCCTGATCCTGCCAATGAAATTTTCGCTTACTTCGATGTGTTTGTCTGAATTCACCTGAATCGTCACCATAGTTGTTTTTTTCTGCGAGTATAGGGATAACCGTTCAAATGGGCGAAGGAAAACGACATCTTACTGTCATTTTATGTCTTCGTGGAGCAGCGACGCCGCCAGGCCAAGACCGCGAACGGCCATCAGCGTCCGGTGTCATCCGAACGGAGGAACTCCACGTAGGGCGACCGTTCATCCGGGGCGCTTTGGGCGTGGCCTTCGGGATCCGATAGCCGGGCCAAAGCCACTTCACGGCAAAAGTCAACGCCGAAACTATAGGCCTTGATCCGGCAAAGCTCCTTGTAACCGAGCTCATGGAGGTGGAGCCGAAGGAGTTCTTCGGGTATCTCGTAGTCACCGTGCCGCGGATAGCCGATGTATTTGAAATTCCCGGTTTTCCATACCGCGAAAAGGATGTCGGGGGTTGCCAAGTTGCCGAATGCAGCGAAAATCTTGCCCAAAAGCGCCATGGCTGTTTCGTTGCCGAAGTTTCGCAGCACCGCGCCTTCCAAAACGGCCGCATAGCGCAAGAATGCCTCCGGTTTTTTCACGATCGCCGGAAGCCCTTCGGTAGCCATTGGCAGCAGGCGCGAAGCTTCGATGCGACTGCAGTATTGGTCGATGCCCAGTCGCAACAGCCCCTGCTTTCTGGGTTTGCCTTTCTTGTATCGCGGTCGGTCGCCGGCGTCTTGCACCTCCACGTCGTCCGGTCCCTCCAACAAGTCCAGCAATAGGGGCCAATCCGTCGGCGAAGACGCCAAGCGGCAGTTTCGGGCCTCCATTCCCTTGCGGTTTGTGCTGGGTTTTTTCGTGCCGATCACGACATTTCCGGGCGTCAAACCATGGAACTTTCCTTCGAAGGCGCTTTTGTGAAAGAACAATGAGCCACCTCCGGGCAACGAAAGAAGACCGAATCCCTTGGTATTATCAAACCATTTAACAGCGCCGATGAACATTGATGAATGGTATTTAGTTTTGCAATGCTCAAATTTAAACAAAAAATCGACTTATGCGCCCTTTGTTCGGATGATATTGATGAAGGGCTTGTTCAAACGTTGTCCGTTGGCCTGCAATTGCAGCTCTTTCGCCCGTTCTTCGGCTATTTTCGAGCGCGTAGCCACCAGCGACGAACTCGAAAACGAGCTTCGATTGAACAAAAGATGCATCGATTTCGCCATCAAGAACAAAGGGCACCGCTAAAGTTTAGACAAGCTCGGATACCCGATCGTGGCATGGCTATAGCTCCTCGATGATGGACTGGCCCGCGGACAGGTCGCCTGATGTCCATTGCCAGTTTTCGTGGAGCCTGAGCTTGCCGTTTGGCAAGATTTCGGGCATCGATTGGCAGCTACCGGTCATCAATTGGCCGTTTTCATTCACTTGATGATAGCGCATGTCGATCGAGCCGTCTGGCGCCACCACGCCTATGAGGTGCCCGGAGATGATTTTCCCCCCTGCGTAGCGTGCGGTCAGGACGTTGCCGGTTTGCCGGTATTCGAATATCGTCTCGGATGATGTCTCGCCGTTGTCGCTGTTTGTTAGGGGGGCAAACCGCTTATTGTTGTAATCGATCATGGCTTTATGTCGTTCTGTCCAGCCATTCGCACAGGTCGTCGAAAACCAGCTGGCTGTCATCTTCATGGAGCACCTCATGTCGCATGCCGGCGTAGCACTTCAGGTCGACCCGTTCAAACCCGCGTTGCCGCAATCGCCTGACGGTCCGTTCCACCCCCTTCCCGAAATCGCCGATGGGGTCTGCTGCCCCGCAGACAAACAGCAAGGGCATCCTTCGGGGGATGTTCGCCGCCCAGTTGGCTCGGGTGGCCTCGACGTTGACGGCGATGAGCCCATAGAACGCGTTGTTGCTGAAATCCACGCCGCATAGCCCATCTGCGAGGAACGCTTTTCGGTTCGCCAGCCCCGCGCTCAACCAATTCGTGCCGTCGTTGGGTTTTTCATGCCTGAATCTTCGGTTGTTGATCCTCGAGAATAGCCCATTGAGCCAACGGCTTCGTTTTTCAGGGGCAACACGGTTGGCCATCCACAGTACGGGGCGGAACAGGGCGGCCATGGGGTTCGGACCTCCGGTTCCCACGAAGATGGCGCCCGCAAATCGGTGCGGGGCGTTGTTCAATAGCACGCGGGCCACGAACGATCCCATGGAATGTCCCATCAAGACCAGCGGTACGTCGGCGAAGCGCGCCGCCGCGAACGCAGCCATTTGTTCAGCATCGTTGACCAACGTCTCGTTCGGTTGGCTTTTGTGGAAGAACCCCAATTGGTCTTTTGTCCTGGCCGTGCGCCCATGTCCGATGTGGTCGTAGCTGAGTACGGCATACCCCTGTGTTTTCAGCTGATTCGCAAAGCGTTCGTATCTCCCGCTGTGCTCCTGCATGCCATGCAACAGGAGGATGGCGGCCTTGGTCGGCGTTCCTTCCGGCTCGTATGTCGTGTAGTGGATATGTGCTGGTGCGACGTGTTCCATTGGTGTCCGATCTTCCATTTCAAGGAATGTCAGTGCCGGATGATATGCGGTATGAAACGGCTCTTGTCGGTGGTGATCGGCATATCCGACTCGCGGAAGGATATGCCACAGGATTCCTGGCCGATGATCCAGCTGCCGATCACCGAAAAGCCGGTCTCTTCGCGATGCAGGTTGGCCAGCGCTTGGTAAACATGGCCCTCTTCGCCATATTCGCCTTCGGTGTGGTAAATCAGCTGCTTGTCGTAATACATCGCAATATTCGCGCCTTCGCGCGATAGGATGGGCTTTTTGACGAAATGTTTCAGGTGGGCGGGTTCCTCGAAATAGGCTGCCAGCAAATGCGGGTGATTTGGGAACAATTCCCAGAGTATCGGAAGTATCGCCTTGTTTGACAGCAGCATCTTCCACGAGGGTTCGATCCATTGCGCCCGGTTGGGGTCGCTTACGATATGCGTGGCAAACTCCTCGCGCACCATCCACTCCCAGGGGTATAGCTTGAAGATGGATCGGATGGGAACGCCTTCAAGATCGACGAACCCATGTCCCGTCCAGCCGATATCATCGATGTAGACGAGCTTGGTCTGGATGCCTGCCTGTACCGCGGTGTCCCTGAGGTATTCGACATTCGTCAGGTCCTCCAATGTTTCCTTGGCACAGGAAAAATGCAGGACGTTCCCCTTCAGGTAGGGCTTCAATTCCGTCCAGCTCCGGATCAACTGCTCGTGGATACTGTTGAATTGCTCCGTAAGCTCGGGGAAATAATGGTTTTTCCAATACCACTGGACTATGCCGGTTTCAAAGAGCGAGGTCGGCGTATCGGCATTGAATTCCAGCATCTTCAACTCGCCGCGGGTCGTGTCGTACGCGAAATCGAAGCGCCCGTAGATGGCCGGCTCGTCCTGTTCCCACGTGCGCTCGACGTGCGGGATCATGAAAGGCGGTATGCCGAAATGCTGGTATCGCCTATGCTTGATGATGTATTCCACCGCATCCAGGCAACGCTGCCACAGCTCATTGGTGGCCTTGTAGATCAGGTCGGCATCCCGACTGCGGATCTCGTAGTAATGATCGTCGATCCAATAGGGGATGCCGTCGAGCGTATGGTAGCCATAGCCGATGGCCTCCAGGCGGGATTGCCATTGGGGGTCTATGCGCAATTTCTTGATTTGCATCAGGAACCGTAAGACGACCGCGGGGCGGAAGCCGCGCTGCGGCCGAAGCCGCCACGCTGCGCCTGGTAAGCCGCCGCCTTGGCCGTATTGGTGCCGGCCACCGATTGCGGATGCAAACTGTTGTTTGCGTAGCCGAAGCCGCCTGCCAAGTGCCTGAACGCCATGAACCAGAGCAGGGAAGTGCCCATGCCACCCCCGGAATGTCCCTGTGCGTAGTTGTCCGTCACTTCGGTATAGGCCGCCGTGGAATCCGCGCGCATGAATACGCGTTGTTTGCCTTCGGCGCTTCGCTGTCCGTCGGGCTGTTGCGCACAGGATGCCAACACCGAACTGATCAATACCAATTGAATGCTTTTTGCTGCTGCCTTTCTCATTATTGTACGGTTACGTAAATGGGCACGTTGCTCAAGGTGGCCGATGGATCCGCGCTGTCCCAGGTGTTGGGCGCTACGGCAGTCACGATGGTATCGTGCTTTGACGCGATCTGCTCACCATGGTACCAAATATGCTGCGTGGTGATGTGCAGTACGGAGTCGCCTTCGGTCACGGTCTTCAACGTCACTTCCCGGGCCGATTTCTTATCCAGTTGCTCCAAGGCCTGCTCGCGTTGCCTATCCTGGCAAGCGACGAAACCGATGGAGCAGAGGATCGCCAGTGAATATTTCATATGCTGATTCAGTATGCAAAGCTAAGCAAAATGCGTTGCATTGCGCTTGTTTTTTGAATCGGTGTTCCCGAATGCAAAGCATTTTGAGTAAGTTTGTGGCCGCATGGTGGCCAGTGCGGCCATCGAATCCATTTAATATCGAAATACACAACCATGTCTGAGAGCACCAAGATTTTTTACACCAAGACAGACGAGGCCCCGTTGCTGGCCACGTACTCATTCCTCCCCATTGTCAAAGCCTTCACCGCCCAGGCCGGCATCGCGGTCGTGGAAAAAGATATCTCATTGGTTGGCCGTATACTGGCCAATTTCCCGGCCTACCTGAGCGACGACCAACAGACCGCCGATGCCCTTGGCGAACTCGGCGAACTGGCCACCACGCCGGAGGCCAACATCATCAAATTGCCCAATATCTCGGCGTCGGTGCCGCAGTTGAAAGCGGCGATCGCCGAACTGCAGGCCAAGGGATACGCGGTACCGGATTATCCGGAGGATGCGAAGACCGACGAAGAGAAGGCCACGAAGGCAAGGTACGCCAAGGTACTGGGCTCGGCCGTCAACCCCGTGTTGCGCGAAGGGAATTCCGATCGCCGTGCGCCGCGGGCCGTGAAGAACTATGCCAAGCAACACCCGCATGCCATGGGGGCGTGGGCGGCCGGCTCGCAGACGCGCGTGGCCTCCATGCAGGACGGTGATTTCTATGGAAGTGAAAAATCGACGACCATACCGGGCGACAACACGTTTTCGATCGAATTCGTGGCTGAAGATGGCACCAAGGCGCAATTGAAGGCACCGGCTAAGTTGACCGCCGGGGAAGTGATCGACGCCTCGCGACTGCGCATGGCGGCACTGAAGTCGTTCGTGGCCGAAGGGATCAACGCCGCCAAGGAGGCTGGCGTATTGTTGTCGGTGCATTTGAAGGCAACGATGATGAAGGTTTCCGATCCGATCATCTTCGGGGCGATCGTGGAAGTCTATTTTGCCGAGGTGTTCGAAAAATATGCCGGGCTGTTCAATCAACTGGGTGTGGATACACGCAACGGATTGGGCGATGTCTACGCGAAGATTGCCGGGCATGCCCAGGAAGCCGAAGTCAAGCGGGCCCTGGAAGTCGCCATGGCCAATGGGCCGGACCTGGCGATGGTCAATTCGGACAAGGGCATCACCAACCTGCATGTCCCGTCGGACGTGATCGTGGACGCCTCCATGCCGGCGATGATCCGGAGCTCAGGCAAGATGTGGGACAAAGACGGCCAACTGCAGGATACGGTGGCCTTGATCCCCGATCGCAGCTATTCGGGGGTATACGCCGCGACGATCGCGGATTGCAAGGAACATGGTGCGCTCGATCCCGCGACGATCGGGTCGGTACCCAATGTGGGCCTGATGGCCCAAAAGGCCGAAGAGTACGGGTCGCACGACAAGACGTTCCAGGCCACGGCCAAGGGGACCATCCAGGTGGTGGATGGCGAGGGCAACGTCTTGCTCGCACACGACGTGCAACCGGGTGATATCTTCCGGATGTGCCAGACCAAGGACGCCCCGATACGGGATTGGGTGAAACTGGCCGTGAACCGCGCCCGGCTGTCCAACACACCGGCCGTGTTCTGGTTGGATGGAAACCGCGCGCATGATCGGCAGCTCATCGAAAAGGTAAATGCCTATCTCAAGGAGCATGACCTAACGGGGCTGGACATCCGGATCCTCGATCCGGTGGCGGCGACCAAGTTTTCGTTGGCACGTATCCGCCGGGGCGAAGATACCATCTCGGTGACCGGCAACGTGTTGCGCGATTACCTGACCGACCTGTTCCCCATCCTGGAGTTGGGCACTTCGGCGAAGATGCTGTCCATCGTGCCGTTGATGAACGGAGGAGGACTGTTCGAAACCGGGGCCGGCGGTTCGGCGCCCAAGCACGTGGAGCAATTCGTGCAGGAGGGTTACCTGCGTTGGGATTCGCTCGGCGAATTCCTCGCACTGGCGGTTTCGTTGGAGCACGTAGGGCAGACGCAGGGCAACGCCAAAGCGCTGGTGTTGGCCGAGGCCTTGGATGCCGCCACGGAGAAATTCCTGGAAAACGACAAGTCGCCTGCCCGCAGGGTAGGCCAGATCGACAACCGCGGATCGCATTTCTACTTGACGTTGTATTGGGCCGAGGCGTTGGCATCGCAGGGTAAGGACGAAGCGCTGAGCGACCATTTCGCGCCGATAGCCGAGCAATTGAAAGCCAATGAGGAACAGATCAATAGCGAATTGATCGGTGCCCAGGGGCATCCGCAGGATATCGGTGGCTACTATTTCCCTGACGATGCCTTGGCGGCGAAGGCCATGCGCCCGAGCAAGACGTTGAATTTCATCGTCGAATTCGGCCGATAGCCGGCCGGTTTCCCAATCGGAGATCGCTAACGCACTACCGGCGGCCCTGGCGCGTAGCCCGCGTTAGGGCTTTGTTTTTACCATATGCACGTCCCTTGGGCCTCATTGGGCCTCCAGGATGGTTTTAAGGTTCTGCAGGCCCTGGTCGAAATCGTCGCCCATATCGAAGAAAAGCGACATGAGGTTGAATGGATAGGGCGATTCGCCCGAGATCCCCCACGTGACGCGTGTTTGGTCCGTTCCGGTCGCTTCGGTAAGCAGGTAACACGACGCCTCCGATTCAATGGGCGCCTTGAACCGCAGTTTGGTGTCCACCCGCTTCCCTTCCTCCAAGCCCGTGATTTCCTGCTCGCCTTTGCCTATTTTCTCGCCATCCCAGGCATAGATGAACCCGACGGTGCCGTCAGTGCCCGATGTCGTGCTTTTGACGGTCGTGTCCATGCGGTGCCAGGTGTCGTAGTTCTTTTGGTTTTCCAGCTGCTTGACGTACGCAAATACCTCCTGCTGCGGCTTATCGATGGTGATCTGGCGTTCGCTCGAGAATTCCCGTTTCACGAACAGCGCGGCGATGAGCGGGATGGCAATGAGGATTGCCAGCACCAATAGGATTTTCTTTAAGGTCTTCATCACGTTGGTCTTTTCTAATTTCAGAACAAACTTCGATAAAGAATTCGTTAAAAGCAAGCTCAATGGCGGGGTTCGGGCGAAAAAAAACTCCCACTACGCTGCGTAGTGGGAGTGGATGCGTCGTCGGTACGCGGTACCGGTTCTTTATTTCGACTTCTTGGCGCTTTCTTGGTCTTCGAGCTGCTCTTTCAATTGCGCAAGCACGTCCAAGTCGCCCAACGTTGACTTCTCGACGGAGTCCTTCACTTTCTTCACGGCCGTAGACGCCGCGCGAGCCTCTTTCTTCCGATTATTGAAGTCTTCCATCCGTGCTTCGGCCCGCTGGTCTTCCCAGATACGGGAATGCGAGATCACCACGCGTTTGTTTTCTTTGTTGAACTCAATGATCTTGAAGTCGTTGGTCTCGTCCAGCTTCAGTGCGCTGCCGTCTTCCTTGATGCTGTGCTTGGCAGGGGAGAAGCCTTCCACGCCGTAGGGGAGCGATACGATATTGCCCTTTTCACCCACTTTGATGACCGTGCCCTGATGGATGGAATCCAACGTGAAAATGGTCTCGAACGTATCCCATGGATTCTCTTCCAGTTGTTTGTGTCCAAGGCTCAGTTTGCGGTTGTCCTCATCGAGTTCGAGGACCACCACTTCAAGCGCCTCGCCAACCTTGGTGAACTCATTGGGGTGATTGATTTTCTTGGACCAAGAAAGGTCCGAAATGTGGATCAATCCGTCGATACCTTCTTCCAGCTCCACGAACACGCCGAAATTGGTCATGTTCTTGACAACGGCCTTTTGCTTGGAACCAATCGGATGGCGGTCTGCGATGTTCTTCCATGGGTCTGGTGTCAATTGCTTGATGCCCAGGCTCATTTTGCGGTCGTCGCGATCCAACGTCAGGATTTGGGCTTCCACCTCGTCGCCAACTTTCAGGAATTCCTGCGGGCTGCGCAGGTTCTGCGACCAAGACATTTCGGATACGTGGATCAATCCCTCCACACCGGGGGTGATTTCCAGGAATGCGCCGTAATCGGCCACGGTAACGATCTTGCCTTTCACCTTCGATCCAACCGCCAGGGTGGCGTCCAACGATTCCCACGGGTGGGGGGTCAGTTGTTTCAAGCCAAGGGCGATGCGTTTCTTCTCGTCGTCGAAGTCAAGTACCACCACGTTGACCGTTTGGTCGAGCTGCAACACCTCGCGCGGATGCTCGATGCGGCCCCAAGAGATGTCGGTGATGTGCAATAGGCCGTCGACGCCACCAAGGTCGATGAATACACCGAAATCGGTGATGTTCTTGACCGTTCCTTCGAGTACCTGGCCTTTTTCGAGTTTGGAAACGATTTCGGATTTCTGGTTCTCCAGATCGTCCTCGATCAATACTTTATGGGATACGACCACGTTCTTGAATTCATGGTTGATTTTCACCACCTTGAACTCCATCGTCTTGCCGACATAGATGTCGTAGTCGCGTATGGGTTTGATGTCGATCTGCGATCCTGGAAGGAAAGCTTCCACGCCTTTGATGTCAACGATAAGTCCACCTTTGGTCCGGCTCTTCACGAAGCCATCGATAATGGTGTCATTTTCAAGCGCTTCGTTGATCTCTTCCCAGGATTTCTGGGTTTTTGCGCGCTTGCGGGAAAGCACCAACTGGCCGTTGGCATCTTCCTGTGATTCGACGAACACGTCCACCGTGTCGCCCACTTTCAGGTCTGGGGTGTCACGGAATTCAGAAAGGGATACCAAACCATCAGACTTGAAGCCGATGTTGAGCACGACATCCTTGTTGTTGATGGATACCACCGAGCCCTGCACGATTTCGCCTTTGTTGATGGAATTGAAGGTGCCGGCGTAGAGGTCTTCCAACTTCGCGCGCTCTTCATCGCTGTAGTTGCCGAAGCCCTTGTCGTCACGATCCCAATCGAAGTCGTCGTCGGGGGTGCTCCAGGTGGTTGATTTGATTGCATCGATGAACGTCGAATCGGCTTCCGACTCGATGTCCTCTTTTTCTTTCACCAAGGTGTCCTCAGTGTCATGAAGTTCAGCCGCTTTCGCTGCTAATTCCTTTTCTGCTTCTTGTTTTTTAGCCATTAAATCATTTGTCTCCTTTTTCCCGATTTTTATCGGGACTGCAAAGGTATGAAAAACTTTTATTTATAGGGAGTTATTATTTTATTTTCTATTTTATAGCCGAGTTCGGCCCAGCGGGTCGCGGCAAACCAAAGACGATGCGTATCGCGTGTCCGTTTAGCCGACGGGCCCGCCTTCGGCGCGGCCTATCGAACCGTTTTGGCATAATGTTCGCTTCGGTATGTGCTGTACCCCTTAGAAAACGAAAGGAGAAAGATAATATGAAACGGCTTTTCAAGTATACGGGCTTGGTGTGCCTCGGTATGGCGATGTCCCTGTCGGGATGCGTGAGCAACAAGAAGTTCAAGTCGCTGCAAGCGAATTACGACGAAATGCGGCAACGCGAGCAGGAATTGACCACGCGTTACCAAGAGGCCCAGCAACAGCTATCGTCGGCCAGCACGCGGGTAACCGGGCTCGAAGATCAGATCGCTTCCGAACGGGCCAATGTGAAGGCGTTGCAGGACGCGCTTGACAAATGCCTTGCGTCGTCGAACCAAGGCAATGTGAACATTTCAAAACTGGTTGATGAAATCAACGCGTCGAACCGGTACATCCAGCACCTGGTGAACACCAAGAACAAGAGCGATTCGCTCAATATGGTGCTGACCAATCGGCTTACCCGATCGTTGAGCCGCGAGGAAATGCGCGACGTCGACGTCCAGGTGCTGAAGGGCGTGGTCTATATCTCGCTTTCGGACAACATGCTGTACCGATCGGGTAGCTACGAGATCGCCGAGCAGGCGGGCGAGACCCTCGGCAAGATCGCCAAGATCATCATGGACTATCGCGACTATGACGTGCTTGTCGAGGGGAATACCGACAATGTGCCCATCGCGCAGCAGAATATCCGCAACAATTGGGACTTGAGCGTATTGCGGGGTTCATCGGTCGTCCAGGCCTTGCAACGGGATTACGGCGTAGATCCCAAGCGGCTCACCGCTGCCGGTCGTGGCGAATACAATCCGTTGGCAAGCAACGATACGGAAAGCGGTAAAACCCGCAATCGCCGTACGCAGATCATCATCACGCCGAAGCTCGACCAATTCATGGAATTGATCGACAAGGCGCCCGACAACGCCGCTACCGTCGAGACCGGGCCCGCACCCGCTGGCAACCCCGCCGTGCTGCCCATCGAGCAACCTCGCTAGCCGGGGGTTCGATAGCCGGTCTTTTCCAGGGATCCGGGTTGTAACATTTGTATCACAACGCCGGATCCCTTGCCGCTGTTTGCTGTTTTTGGGTAACTTGCGCAAGAAAAGCAAACCGAATGCTCCATGAAAAGAATCCTATTGCTGTCCGTGGTTTGGCTAGGTAGCCAAGGCCTCCATGCGCAAACCGATTACACCGATAGACACCGACTGGCCCGACGCGCCAACGCGCTCGCGAACACGTATCCGCAATACGCCAGCGTACGGTCGTTGGCCAAGACCGCGGGTGGCTCGGATACCTGGCTGATCACCATCGGCACCGGGGAAGCCGATGGTAAACCGGCCATCGCTGTCGTGGGCGGAATAGCGGGTAAACACCTGCTGGGGGTCGAACTCGCGCTCGGGTTTGCCGAGCAGCTGCTGGCCGGCTCGGCCACCGACAGCATCCGGCGCTTGTTGGAGGAGCAGACATTCTACGTGTTCCCGAACATGAGTCCGGATGCCACCGAACAGTATTTCTCCGCGTTGCAATATGAGCGAAACGGCAATGCCCGCGATACCGACGACGATCGCGATGGGCTTTCCGGCGAGGACGGTTACGATGACCTGGACGGCGACGGGAAGATTACATCCATGCGTATCGCCGATCCGACCGGTACCTACCTGGCCAATCCGGAAGAGCCGCTTTCATTGATCTTGGCCGACGCGGCAAAGGGCCAGCAAGGAGGTTACATCCTCCATACGGAAGGCCTGGACAATGACAAGGACGGCCAATTCAACGAAGATGGCGAAGGAGGCGTGCATTTCGATCGGAATGCCACCTACGGTTATCGTCATTTCTTGCCGGGAGCGGGGGAGCATGCCGCATCGGAAGCCGAGAACCGCGCACTGTTCGATTTCCTGTACGACGCCTTCAATGTCTATGCGGTGGTCTCGTTCGGCCCATACAACAACCTGTCGACCCCCGAGCAGGGCAGCAAGGGAGGCCAGCCCGCGGCACGGGGGCAGAAGATCGACAGCTGGTCTGCGCAGGACGCGAAGGCAGGTGCCTACGTTTCAGAGGTCTACAACGCGATCATGGGCGTCAAGGATGCGCCGAAGACCACGGCCGGGCCGGGTAATTTCGCCGAATGGGCATACTATCATTATGGTCGGTTCAGCTTCAGCACCCCGGGCTGGTGGGTGCCCCGCGTCGAGCCGGATTCCGCATCGCGGGCTGGCGGGCGGGGAAAAGCCACAGGCGATGCGCAGGCCGATCCCGTGGCCGATTACCTGAGGTTTGCGCGTTCGGAGGGTATCACAGGCACGTTCACGGCCTGGAAGCCCGTCGATCACCCCGATTTTCCCGGCAAGCGCGTGGAGGTAGGTGGCGTCCACCCGTTCGTATTGACCAATCCGCCTTACCGTTTCGTCGACGGACTCGTACGGAAGCATGCCGATTTCGTGGTCAGGCTGGCCGGGATGGCGCCCAGGACCGACATCGTGGATGTCCGGACCGAAAAGCTCGACGGCGGGTTGACGCGCGTATCGCTCAAGGTATTCAATACCGGGCTGTTGCCCAGCCTCACGCAGGTGGGCGAACGCAGCTATTTCCTGAAGCGCATCGCTGTCCATGTCAAGACCACCGGCAAGCAATCCGTGGTGAGCGGTCGCCGGTCGCAGACGCTCCAGGCGATCCCGGGCCGGGGAACGGTCGAGTTGAGCTGGGTTGTCCAGGGCAACGGCCCATTGACCATCGAGGCCGGCAGTGTCTCCACAGGTACCAAAACCGTCGAAGTTTCACTCTAACGCGATCAGCATGAAATCCCATACCTATCGATTGCTTTCCTTGGCCCTAGCGTTGCAGTTGGCCATGCAGGCGCTGGCCCAGCAGCCCGAGAACATTTTGGCGGCCGCGGGGTCGCCGCCCAACCCGAAGGTGTCCGTTAGCTGGAACCGGTACCACGACAATACCGCGCTCGAGGAGATTTACCGGAAAATGGCCGCCGCCCATCCCGATCTGGTTTCGCTGAGTTCCATCGGGCAGTCGGTGGAAGGCAATGACCTCTGGCTGCTCACCATCACGGACAGGACCCGGGGCGCCGCAGACCGCAAGCCTGCTGCATACATCGATGGGGGCATCCACGCCAACGAGGTCCAGACCGTGGAGTTCGCCCTGTATATCGGCTGGTACGTCGTCGAGATGCACGCCGCGGGCAATCCGTTCTTCAAGCAATTGCTTGCCGAAAAGACGTTCTACATCGTGCCCAGCATCAGCCCCGACTCGCGCGACCGGTTCATCCATGGCCCGAATACGCAGCACTCCTCGCGGACGGGGCAGCGGCCCGTAGACAACGATCGCGACGGGTTGGTCGATGAAGACGATTTCGACGACCTGGACGGCGACGGACACATCACGCAGATGCGGCGGAAGAGCCCCTATGGGCAGTACGTCGCCGACCCGAAGGATCCGCGGCGATTGGTTCGCGTGGAGCAGGGACAGCAAGGCGAATACGAGTTGCTGGGGTATGAAGGGTTGGACAATGACGGGGACGGATCGATCAACGAGGACGGTGCCGGAGGCTATGACCCCAATCGCGATTGGGGGTGGAACTGGCAACCGAACCACATCCAAGGCGGAGCCTATAAGTATCCCTTTTCCTTGCCCGAAAACCGCGCGGTGGCGGATTTCATACTGGCGCATCCCAACATCGCCGCCGGGCAGAGTTTCCATAACTACGGTGGCATGATCTTGCGCGGACCCGGAGCGCAGGAAGACGAGCCGAATTTCACGCGTGAGGACGTAATCGTCTACGATGCGCTCGGCAAGAAGGGCGAGGAGCTCATTCCCGGTTACCGCTATATCGTTACCTACAAAGACCTGTATTCGGTGTACGGCGGGCAGTTCGACTGGATGCACGGTGCCCGTGGTATCTTCGCGATGAGCAACGAATTGTGGACGGCCAACTACTATTTCAGCCGTCAGCAGGGCAGCGGTTTCGGCGGCGACCCGAACGAGCAATACGATTTCGATCGGTACCTCCTTTTCGGCGATGGTTTCGTGGACTGGAACCCCTACACCCATCCGCAATACGGCGAAATCGAGATCGGGGGCTTCAAGAAGAGCTACGGGCGGATGCACCCCGGCTTCCTCTTGGAAAGCGATGCGCACCGCAACGCGTCATTCGTGATTTACCATGCGTACCATACCCCCAGCCTGGAAGTCGCCGAGATCGAGGTGACCGATGTGGGCGGTGGATTGAAGCAGGTCACGGCCGTGATCAAGAATGGGCGCATCATCCCCACGCATTCCGCACACGACATCGCCAACCGGATCGAGGTGCCCGACGTGGTTTCCCTGAGCGGGGGCCAGGTGGTGGTTGGCATGGTGGTCGAGAACCGCGATCTAGGCATCACCAAGGAACAGCGCAGCGATCCGGCCAACATCCGCGTAAGCAACGTACCGGGCAATGGCACCGCCACGGTCAGGTGGTTGGTGAAGGGGGGGACGAAATTCACCGTGACGGTGGTGAGCAAGAAAGGCGGTACGGCGTCGAGATCCAGTTAGCGGATCCGCGTCCATGTGCGTGGTTGGCGTCCGGTACGGCTCACCGATCGTTCAAGGCATGGAGGATGGCACTGACGACCTCGCTCTCGGTCAGGGGCTTTTCGATGAAACCGTCGAAGGATGCCTGCCGGTGGTTTTTATCGGCATAGGGCAAGGTACCCTTATCGGCGGAAATGGCCAATACCTTGATCGGTTGCAGCCGTTCCGATGAACGGATCGCTTCAAGCAATTGCAATCCGCTTATGCCCGGCATGTTGATGTCGGTCATCACGACTTCGATCGGGTGTTCGGCCAGGAATGCAATGGCTTCTTCGCCGTTGTTGACCATGTGGACGTTTTCCATATCCTTGAAGAACTGTTTCATGAACAGGATGTTGATGGGATTGTCGTCCACCACCAATAGCCGGAGACCGGCCGGTAGATCGGCCAATGTCGCCTTGCGTTGTTCGTGTGCATCCAGTCTGCTTTCCGAAAAGGGGATGGTCGCGAAGAAGATGGATCCATTGCCCGTTTTGCCCTTCACGCCGATGCTGCCGCCCAATTCCCGCACCATGATCTTGGAGATGTAAAGCCCCAGGCCGATGCCGCCGGCATTTGGGCTGGCCGTGTAATACTTGCGGAACACTTGGCGCCTATCGTGCTCCGGGACACCGATGCCGCTGTCTTCCACTTCGAGGTACAGCGCTTGCGTTCCCTCCGTTGTCGCGATCGATGCACGGAACGTGATCTCGCCTTTCTGCGTATATTTGATGGCATTGCTGAGGAAATTCGAAGCGATTTGCTTGATCCTGAATTCATTGCTGAGTATACCGGATGCCGGGTCGATGTCTATTTCCGCGCGCAGGCGCAATTTTTTCAATTCCGCTTGGTTCCGGTGCAAGGCCACCAGTTCGTGCAATGACCGATACGGCGAGAAATAGGCCATGGCGATATCCTCCTTGGTCGCGTCTTCGAGTTTGCTCAGGTTCAGGATGTCAACGATGTTGTTGTTGATGATGTTCACGCTGTAATAGGCCGAATCGATCAGTTTTTCGTCCGCGTTGTCCAGTTTCGCCCTGTTCTTGAGCAGGTCGACAATGCCGAGCAGCGAATTGAGCGGTGTTCGGATTTCGTGACTGATGTTGGCCAATACGCTCGTTTTTTCTTCGGCCAGGCGTGCCGCGTAGTCTTTTTCGACACGCAGCCGTTGTTCATAGGACGTCGCATAGATTTGGTAATAGACCAACGCCCCGACCATCACGAGCATAAGGGTCAATGCAAACATCAATTGCCGGCCAAATACGCCGACGTTTTTCTTGTAGAGCGCGAGGTTGTCGGTTTCGGCCCGTTTCAGGGCTTGCGTATCGAGCGCTTTGATGATGGCAACGGTCTCCTTCAGGTTTTCGAGCAGGTCCAGGTTCGTCGTGATCAATTGGCGCTCTTTCGTCTGCAGTCGGCGGAACGTGCTGCGCAGGCCGTTGATCTCGCCCCGGTGCGATCGCTCCAATTCCGATTGCGCGGTCGAAAGGTTTTCCTTCAGCAAGGTCACGTGGCTGATGCCGACCTTGCTGTGATTGGCAATGACGATGGTGTCGTCTTTGGCGTCAAAGATCCGCTTCAGCAAGCCAGGTCTTTTGCGGACGATGGTGTCGATGACGGGTTTGGAAGAAGTGTCTTGGAATACACCGTCGACCACCGACGTGAAGGTCGACGGTTCCATGGACGCGTCGATAGCGGGCGGCACGGATTTCAAGGAGTCGCTCGTGTGCTGCACCAGGCGATCCAAACGTTCCTTCAAGGCCGCGAATTCCAATGCGATACGCTGGTGGCCCTCGATGTCCAAACCCGTTGGGATGACGGGTTCGGTCGCTTCCGGCAGGTTCGTTACCGAATCGACCAAGTGTTTCAACAGGCCCAGCCGTTGTTTGTAATCATGATAGCTGCTGTCGCTGAAATCCAGCGTATAGAGCCTGAACGTATGCTCGACCTCCCCGAACGTGGAGAACAGCTGGTTCAGGCTTTCCGAATCGGCCTGCTTCAATCGGAACGCTTCGGTCAGGCGATTTTCGAGTGTCCGGTATTGGCCATACTGGTAAATGAAAACCACGCCGATAAATAGGAAAAGCACGATGATGCAACTCAGTAGCGCGACCCTGATGACGGAGGAATTTTTGTTTTTTACGTTCATGGTTATGCGCCGGGTACGCAAGAATGGAGCCAAATACGACCGGAATCAAGCAAAGGTGCGAAAAAAATCAAGTTTGGCAAAAACTCTTACCCCCGCTTTTGCACGGCGTGTTTTTCTTCTTCGGGCACCTGCCCGGCCTTGAACGTATTGAACCTGCGCGGCCGTACGATCTTGATGCTTTGCTTGGACAGCGCGATGCTGGCATTCAGTTCAAACCCAACCAACAGGATCAACGAATTGAGGTACAGCCAGATCATGATCACGATCAGCGTGCCGATGGAGCCATAGAGTTTATTGTAGGCATTGAAATTGTTGATGTAGAATGCGAAGCCCGAAAACGCCAGGATGGCCAGGATGGTCGCCAGCATGGCGCCCGGACTGAAGAGTTTCCATTTCCGGGACGACGCGGGGCCGAATTTGTAGAGGATGCTCACGGTCAGGAAATAGATCCCGAAAAGGATCAGCCAACGCGAGGCCGCGATGACGAAGCTCCAGAACGCGGCGTTGAACTCGAGTGTCTCGCGCACGCGGCCGATGACGTAGCCCGCTGCGGTGAATGTCGTCATGCCGACCACCAAGGCCAGGATGATCATGAGCGTCAGGCCGATGGCCGCTAGCCGTTGTTGGCCCCAGCTTCGGCTCTCGATGATCAATGACGCCTTGTTGAACGCCAGCATCAACGAGCTGACACCGTTGGTGGCAAAGAAGGTGGCTAGGATGAAACCCACGGAAAGTAGGCCGCTGTTCTGGTTCTTGATGATGTCTTCCAACGTCGATTCGACGGTTAGGAACGCATTTTCGGGCATGACCACCTCCATGAAATCGAGCAACTGCTCCTGGAAGTTGTCGATGGGGATATAGGGGATCAGCGTGAATAGGAAAATGATGCCCGGGAAAATCGCCAACATGAAATTGTAGGCCAGCGAAGAGGCTTTGTTGAGGATCGACTCGCGGGCGATTTCCTGGAAAAAGAAGGTGGCGACGGTGTACAGGGGCAGCGAGCCGAAACCGGGCAGGACAGCCGCCTTCGTCCATTCCACGAACGCCCAATAGGGCTTGAACTTCAGTAATGCGCGATGTGCCCAGTTCATGCCAATCAATCGAAATACGTTTGCAGCCGCGACAGAAAGTCGGCAGGGGCCATGCAGGGCTTGTTACGCACCTTATCCACGAAGACAAGCAACGTGCTGCCGGTATTGAGCAGCTCACCGCCCTCACCGAACAATTCGTAATCGAAGCGGATCCTGACCGCCGGTTTTTCCCTCAGGTAAACCTTGACGGTGATTTCCTCGTCATAGCGCGCGGGTTTCAGGTATTTGCAATGCAATTCCAGGACGGGCATCATGATGCCGCCATCTTCCAGCGCTTTGTAGGAAAAACCAAGGCTCCGGAACACTTCCACGCGCCCAACTTCGTAAAAAGTGGCGTAATTGCCGTAATAGACGTAGCCCATCTGGTCGGTCTCGGCGTAGCGCACCCTTACTTTTGTCTCGGCGGTATACATTAGCGTCTGATGTTTCGTTCGTTCAGCGCCTGTTGGAACTTTCGGGCATTGATGTTGTGCTCGGCCTGCGTGACGGCGAAGTTGTGGTAGCCCGAGAAATCATCCTTTGCGCACATATAGATGTAATCGTGTCGCTGGAAATCCAGGACCGCATCGATCGCCGCAATGCTCGGCATCATGATCGGGCCCGGAGGCAGCCCACGGTACAGGTAGGTGTTGTACGGGGAGTCCGTGCGCAGATGTTTGTAGAGCACACGCCGTATCGTGAAGTCGTTGTTCGCGAAAATAACGGTTGGGTCGGCCTGCAGGAGCATCCCCTTGCGTAGGCGATTGATGTACAGCCCGGCTATGGCAGGCATCTCATCGGTGTGCAAGGCCTCGCCCTTGACGATGGAAGCGAGTACGCTCACCTCCTGCGGGCTTAGGTTGAGCCGGGCCGCCTTGGCTTTGCGGTCGTCGTTCCAGAATTTCCGGTATTCCTGGTGCATCCGCTCGGCAAAGCGATCCACCGATGTATTCCAGTAGAACTCGTAGGTGTTGGGTACGAACATGCTGAACAGGTTGTCGCGATCGAAGCCGTACCGTGCGGCAAGGCTATCGTCGTTCAGCAGATTGATGAACGCGATGGAGTCGGGCTCGAGTTGGCCCGCCAGTGTCGCGGCCAGGTTTTCCTTCAACCTGACATTCTCGAAACGGAGTTTGACCGGTTCCTGGAAACCGCCGCCCAACCGGTTGATGAGCGTCCGGTTATTCATGCCGGGTTCCAGCCGGTACTTCCCGGGCTTCACGCGCGTGGGATAGTCCATTTTCGTCGCCGCCCAACGGAAGGCCGCCGTGTCATCGACCGCATGCAGTTCGCCGATACTTTTCATGACATCTTCAAATCCCCAATGGGTGTAGATGTAGAGGTATTCGGTCTCCGCCGTCACGTTTGGCGCAAAAAAGCCCTTGTAGTATCGATAGCCGATCACCCCGGCCGTCGCCATCGCGACGGCGGCGACGACAAGCACGATCAGCCTTATTTTCTTTTTCTTCATTTGCATTATCAAATCACGCTATCGCCAATTTGCGGACGCGAGGCATCGCCGATTTACAGACGCGAGGCATCGCTAACTCACAGACGCGAAGCATCGCGTCCTCTACTGGTTTGCCAACGCCACATTGATCGGCGTGCCGATGCTCACCTTCGGGTCTTCCGGGGTAGGGGTCTGCGACACCACCGTCGCGCCCGCGCTGTCGGTCACGTGTCCCATGTAGTTCACGGTGCCCAAGGTGAGCGAGTTGCCCTGGAGCGCAAAGCGGACCTGTTCCAGCGTGAGCCCGACCAAATCGGGCACCAGCACCTCGCTGGCCCCCATGCCGTTGCCGAGCACGAGGTCGATCGTGGAGCCTTTCGGTATGGGCCTGCCCGCGTTGAGCCGTTCGCCCACGAATTTGACGTCGAGCACCACATCACGGGCGATGTCGGGAACGTAGGTCGTGTCGCCCAATTTGAGGCCATAGCTGTTCAGGATGGCGCGGGCCTCCACGAACGTTTTCTCCACCAGTTCCGGAAAAGCGACTTCGGGTGCGGTGCGGGTGATGATCGTCAGGTAAAGCGTACGGTTTTTCTTGACTTTGGTTTCCGGGTCGGGATCCTGCTCGATGACCAGGCCGGGCTGTTTGTCGACCTGGTATACCGAATCCAATTCATATTCGAACCCCTGTTCCCGAAGCTTTTTCACGGCATCGTCGATGGGCATGCCCTTTAACGTCGGTACGGCTACCGATTCGTTGTGGCGCGTGTATAGGCGCAGGCTGAATACGATGACGAAAAAGAACACCGTCAGGCCGATGAGCGCACCGATGAGGTTTTTCCTGAATGTCTCCGTTCGCAGATACTGTAGAAACTTTACCATATGATGTCATCAAACAGGCACGTTCCTGTGCCCACGCGGCTCATCAAGCAATATTGAAGCCACGGTTTCGCACCCCATCAACTAAAACGGCGTACGGTAGGCAAAATTATTCGTTTTTCCGTGCATCGCAAATTATATTACCGATTATCTTTGTGGCACGATGAAGATACGGGTCGCACTGATTACGGGCGGATACACGGCAGAGGCCGAAGTGTCGTTCAAGAGTTCCGCGTTTGTCCATGGGCGATTGGATGAAACGAAATACGAGGTTTACCCCATTACCGTCACGGCGGAGAGCTGGTTTCACGTGGGTGGCAACGGCGTGAAGTACGCCGTCGACCGCAATGATTTCACCTTGCCGATGGATGGCGCGATCGTCCGGTTCGACGTGGCGTTCATCATGGTACACGGCTCGCCCGGGGAGGACGGCCGGTTGCAGGGGTACCTGGACATGGTGGGTGTACCGTATACCTCGTGCGATGCGCTTACGTCGGCACTGACGATGAACAAGGCCTATACCAAGGCGGTGCTGGCCGGGATCCCGGGGTTGTACCTGGCCAAATCCGTGCAGCTTTTCGACGGCCAGCAAGCCGAAGCGCTTTCGACGGTGCAAGGCGCATTGTCCCTGCCCTATTTCGTGAAGCCGAACGCCGGTGGGAGCAGCATCGGCATGACCAAGGTGAAGCAGGCCGACGAACTGGCACCGGCCATCCAGAAAGCGTTCGATGCCGAAAACACCGGCAGGCAAGTGATCGTGGAGGAATTCGTGACCGGACGGGAGTTTTCGGTAGGGGTATACCGCCGTGCCGACGGGTTGTTCGTGTTGCCGGCCACCGAAGTGATCACCGAGCGCGAATTCTTTGATTTCGAAGCCAAGTACGTGCCCGGGTTGACGCAGGAAATCACCCCCGCCGACCTCACGCCGCAACAACGCGATCGCGTGATCCGCCTGGTCGAGGCCATCTACGTGCGCCTCAACTGCAAGGGCATGGTGCGCGTCGATTTTTTCCTGGAAACGGACACCGATCGGTTCTATTTCATCGAGATCAACACCGTGCCCGGCCAAACGCCGCAAAGCTTCATCCCGCAGCAGGTACGCGCGGCGGGCATGACCGAAACCGCATTTTACGGCGAGCTCATCGAGCAGGCGTTACTGTGATACGTCCACCCAACGCCCGGCGCTCATCGCCTGTATCCGGTTATCGTACATCGCTTCGGCGCTTACGGCAGGCAGGTAATACCGGCCGATGTAGGACGCGTTGAGCTGTACCCGGTAGGTGAGCGTCTCCTGCTGCCTGATGTTGAAGTGGGTCAGCACGCGATCGTCCCGGATGTCGGTGTAGGTCGCGGGCGACGAGCGTACCGCCGATTCGTTGTCATTCAATCGGGTATTGATGATCTCCCAGCCTGACGGGAAGATCTGCGCGAGCGCCATGTGCTCGTACGTACCCATCCCGCCCGTGTTTTTGAGCGTCACTTCGGCGATGAAATCCGTGCCCTGCGCCAGCTTCGACGGGTCGATTTCCGTCCCGCCCTTGTCGGTATAGCGTACGGCCATCGTCAGCAGCCCGGGGTCGTTGCCCGCCGGCAGGCTTTCGCCAGCGGCAAGCTGCCCTTCGCGCACCAAGCGCACGTACAGTTTGTTCGAACCCTTGTTTTCCACCCGCATGTCATTCGCCGCATCGTCCATGTCCACCGGGATGCGGTAGAGGTACGTTTCGGACGTCACGTTATTGGCTTTGCCATTCAGCGTATAGGAAAAACTGTTCTTGGCTTTCCCGCCGAACTTTCCGATGGCCAGCAAGGCGTATGCGGTGGTCTGCGTACTGTACCAGCTTTCGTTGCCCAAACCGGCCGCTACCGAGCGCAAGAGCCGCTCGGCCTCCTGGCGGCGTCCCATCAGGTCGAGGGTCTCCAGGATCATGGCGCGGTCGCGCAACGCGGAGCCGAAGGTATAGCCCGCGTGCTCGTAGGGCTTGCCTTCCGTGGGGCGGTTTTTCACCAACTGGCCCGCCACGATGGCCTGCCCCGCCAACTGGTAAGCGGCAGCAAGCCGCCAAGCGGCCTCGTCCGACAGGTACGGGAATTCCTTGAGCCTGTTCATCGCGCCCAGTTCGGGCGATTTGGCCAGCGCCAGCAGGTATAGCCGGTAGGCCTGCACGAGGTCGCCCCCCCGCCAATTGTATTGGCCCGGTGCCCATTGCTGGGCCATCGTCCGCTGGTAGCGCAGCCAGCCGTCCAGGAAGCCAGCGGGCAACGTATAGCCCTTGGCCTGTGCTTCCAACAGGAAATGACCGGCGTAGTTGGTGCTCCATTCGTTGGCCTCCTGGGCGCCGGGCCAATACCCCAGCCCACCGCTGGGCAGCTGGTAATTGCGGAGCCGGTTTATGCCGGCCTTGATGTTGCGTTCCAGGGCCGCTTTGTCCTGTTCCTTCAATTCCACGAGCCTGTCCAGCATCAATTGCGGGAATACGCTGGAGGTCACCTGTTCCAGGCATCCATACGGATACCGGATCAGGTAATTGAGCCGTTTGCTCAGGTTGATGGGCGGGAGGGACGATATTTCCACGGTAGCCGCGTTGCGGTTGCCCGGGCCAAGCGGTTTGATGGACTGTTGCCACGACGCACCGCCGTCGATCTCGGCCTTGTCCACCACGGTGATGAACGGGTTCGGGTTGCGGATGTCGATCTCTACCTCGTACACCGCCGTCTCGTTGCCGCTTCTGGCCACGGCCCGCAGCTTGCCCACGCCGGTGTTGGCGCCGGCCGTGACCGTGGCGAACGCCAGTTGTTCGCCCTGTTGCGCGAACGACAGCGATTGCTTGCCCTGCTGTACGGTCAGCCCGCCCGAGGCGGTCACTTCGAGGGCCACCTGTTTGACGTTGTTTTCCATCGCGAAGACCGTGAGCGGCAACGTGAACGATTCGCCAGGCCCGATGACCCGGGGCAGCGTGGCGAGCAGCATCAGCGGTTTCTTCACCGCCACGGCCTTTTCGGCGAAGCCATAGGCACCGTCCTGCCCGGCCACCACCATGGCCCGCACCGAGCCCACGTATTGGGGCAGGGTGAATTCGTGCGTGTTCTTTCCGCCACCGCGCAGCGTGAACGGCCCGAGGAACTTGACCACGGGCTGGAACCGGTTGGCTTTGGCCGGGTTTACGTTACGGTCTATCTCGCCATCGCCGCCGATGCTGAGGATACGCTCCAGGTCGCCGCCCCAGGCGCCGAGCACCTGGTCGAAGAGGTCCCATGATTTCACGCCCAGCGCCTCCCGCGCATAGAAACTGGCGTGCGGGTCGGGTGTCTTGAAGCGGGTGAGGTCCAGCAACCCTTCGTCGACGATGGCGACGGTATAGGTCATGGCCTTGCCGCCCGATTCGGATACGGTGATGCTCGATTTGGTTTCCGGCCGCAAGGTCTCCGCGATCTTGATCTGCGGCTTGAGGATGGTCTTGGGGTTTTCGATGAGCAGCGGGATCACGCCGTACATCCGGATGGGCAGGTCGTTGGCCGTCTGTTCATGCGGTTGCAGCAAGGTAACGTTGACGAACACGTTGGGCGCCATGTCTTCGGTGGCCTTGAATCTGTAGACGGTTTGCCCCTGCTTGGTGTCGATCCACGCGCTGCTGAGTACCCGGCTGCCGTTTTCGATGCTGACCAGCCCGCGGCCGCCGGCGGCCGAGGGGATGGTGAGCGTGACCTCGTCGCCCGCCCGGTAGGTCGTCTTATCCGCCGTGAAGGACAGCATGGACGCTTCGGTGGGGTTGTTCTGCTGTTCGCGCTGGGCCCAGCCGGGCCAGTCGATGTACAGCGTCTTGCCGGCCGAATGGCCGCTTTCCAGGTCGACCACGCGCAGCAGGTAACGGCCCCAGTCGGGGTAGTTCACGCGGATCTTCCACTTGCCGCTCCCGTTGTTGAGCGCGATCGTTTCCTTTTTCAGCAATTGGTTGTAGCGATCCTGGGTGAAATTGCCGAGGTATTCGTCTTCCTGGTTCCACCACCAGCGCCAGCGGATCTTGTAGAATTCCACCTGCACGCGGCGGCTTCCGCCGATTTTCTTGCCGGTGGCGTCCACGCCCGCGATATCCACCTCGTGGTCCTGGTCGGTGAGCAGCATGCCCGATAGGCGGTCGCCGGCGGCGGTGCGCACGCCCACGTAGCTGGCGTAGGGGCTGTAGGGCATGCTGACGTTGTCGATGCTGAAATTGCCGCCCGGCTCGAACACCCGGGTGGTGAAGCTGGCGCGGAGCATGCCGGGCGCATCGTTGGTGGCGGCGATGTCGATGGGCACCGTGGCGCGTCCCTGCGCATCCAACGTGCCGTCGAAGAGCACCTGGCTCTCCGACCCGAAGCTGCGTGTCGGGTCGTCGAAGGTATATTGCCGGTAATCTTCGAAGGTGGTCTTGACCGGGCTGACCACCGCTTCCACCCGTGCCTTCAGGTTTTGCACGTCGGCGCCGAAAAGCCATTTCGCCGACAGGGCCACCGGCGAAGCGCTCCCTTTGCCCAGTACCTTCCGGCCGCCGAAGTCGAGTTCGATCTTCAGGCGGTTGGGCATCACCGTCTCGATTTTAAGCGTTTTCTGGAATACCGCGCCGCCCACGCTCACCTTGGCGAGCCAATTGCCCGTGGGTGCGGTGCTTTCGGTCTGTGTCTTGAAGGTATAGAAACCGTTGGTGTGGCCCGATTCGACCAGGCGCTTGCTCAGCTGCCCTTTCGGGTTGAACAGCTCGAACGTGACGGGGTGGCGCTGGGGCAGGTTGGCCGATTGGTTTTCCAGGATGAACCCCACGAACAGCGAATCGCCCGGGCGCCATACGCCGCGTTCGCCGTAGATGAACCCTTTGATCCCGTGCTGTACCACATCGCCGCCCACATCGAAACGGCTCAGCGGCAAGGTGGTGCCGTCGTCCAATTTGAGGTAGCCACGCTCTTCGTTCTTGGCCGCGATGAGCATGAACGGCCTGCGCGGTGCGTCGATCCGCGCGAAACCCTCGCCGTTGGTCGTGGCCGTCTGGATGACCTGTTGCTGGTAGTCGAGCAGTTTGATCTCCACGCCATCCATGGGTTGCGCGGTCAGGATGCTGGTGGCGATGACCGTCACGCTGTTGTCGTTGCCGCGTTTGGCGATCAGCCCGATGTTGGACGCCAGCATGTCGCGGCTGGCCCAGCGCTCGGTCGTGTAGTAGGCGCTGTGGCAGGGGTTGTCGCGCTCATTCCAATCGTAGTCGTAGGGATAGTAGCTGTTGTACCGGGCCCAGAACTCATCGTCCTCGTCGATGTTGTCGCCGTAATAGTAGTCGGAAGGTCCCGATTCGGCTTCGGCGATCTGGGCCGCATCCGCGTCGCTGCACGGGTAGGCCGAGTAGCTGTGGCGGAAGCCGATGAGTATCCGGTAGATGGCTCCGGGTTCGGCCTTCAGCAATTGGTCGATGTCGAGCGAGAAGCGGTTCTTGCGACGGAGGTTGACACCCTTGTCTTCATCGAGCCGGATGGTCTTCTGCACCACCGGTTTAGCCACGCGGCGGAGTTCATGCTTGCTGTCGTACGTGTTCTGGAAGTACTGGGGGACATTGTTTTCGAAGATCTTCACGATGGTGACGTCGACCGCACGCAGGTTCACGGCCTCGAAGGGCATGGTGAGCTTGCCGGCGCCGGGCAGGATCGTTCCCTTGCCCGGTATGCTCACCGAGGGCAGCCTGTTCTCGAACGAGACGTTGGCCGAATAGGCGGCCGTGATTTTGCGTGAATCGATGTTCTCGATCCCCTCGTTTACCGCGATGGCGTAATCGCCCTCCAGCCTATCGGGCGCATAGACCTTCACCTCGCTGCCATCGATCGTGTACCGCGCGTCGGCGACGCCACTGATGCCGATCAGGCCATTCAGCTGCTGGGCCACCAGGATGGGGTCGGAGAATTGCACGGAGACATATTGTTCGGGTTCCTGTACGGCGCGGATATCCAGTACCTTGAAGGCACCGATTTCGGGCACCTCGAGCTCCTTGCTGCCGTTCTTCTTGGCGCGGATGGGCGCGCCGTCCCAGCTCAGGGACAGGTTGCCCGGCTGTTTCCCGCGGGCGATGGAATCGATGGTGAATGCGGATACGCGGGTCTGCGCATTGTGCTGCCACTTGATGGCCACCGGCGTTCCGGCGTATTTGCCCGTCAGGATGCGTTCGATGGCTTCGGGTCGCTCGCTGTCGGCAAACAGGATGCTGCCGGTGAGCTTCATGCGGTCCAGCGAACCGTTGGTCTGTGCCTTCAGCCCGTCGATTTCCACCTGGTAGGCCGGATCGATGACCTTGAAGTCGAACGCGAACGTTTTCAGGTCGTCGGCCACGTCGGCGATCTTGCCCAGGTCGAATTTCACCAGGTATTCCTGCCCGGGTTCCAGGGCGTCGTCCGGCTTGAATTCCAGCGTACGGGCATCGATCCAATAGGTCTTGCCCTTTACCGATGGGCTGGTGGTGAACAGCTTTCGGCTTTCCTCCTGGTTGGCCTGCTGGAACGTGTTCACCTGCGCCGCCAGCCTCACGCGGATGGCGCTTTCGCGCGAAACCACGCCCGTGGTGTAGCCCTCCACGTACTTGGCGAAGGCCGTGTTCCGGGCGTTCGTCTGTTTCGATCGGTTACAGCCGGCGGCAAGGGCCGCGATGGCCAAAACAAGCATGAATCCGGATACGGAACGAAGCGAAAACATTCGCCTGGGTGTCAGAAGGGCGTTGTCCATGACCAATAGGTATTTTAACAGAGGCGAATGTAGGCAATTTTTATAGTTCGATGGATACTGAAAGGGTAGTAAATGGAAAATACCCGTTTTTGGGGATGGGAAAAACACCCTGCTGGATAGGCCTAGGCGCATCCTGCGGCCGGCACGTGTCAAGGGGTTGTTTGGTTTGTCGGTTTGACTTACCTTTACGCCAAATGAACGCCATGGAAACCACCGTTACCCACCATCCCTTCCGCGACATCACGCTGGCCTACGACCGCGGAAAGCCGCAGGGCGAGCGGGAACTGGCCACGCTGGCCCAGTACGTGGAGCTGCACGACCGCGTCTGGAAGCTCAAGGTGATGCGCCAGGGGTACGAGCCGCGGCTGGCCGAAGCGGCGCTGCGCATCGATGGGCTGCGCGATTCGCTGCACCCGATCGAGCGGCGGGTCGAGGTCATGGAACTCGGGTTGGGCCTGCGCGCCGCCGACGGCCCGCCGCCCTTCGAGGGCAAGCTGACCATGAAGCTCAACGATTTCTACGACGATAGCGACCGGTTCAACGACGGCATCCACGGCCTGTACGGGCTGATCAAGCAGGTGACCGAGGAACACAACCGGTTCCTGGACGAGTACAACGCGTTCGACGGGTGGTTCGAGGCCTTCAACGACGGGCCGCTCTACGAGATCTTCCAGGATTGGGAGACGGTGAGCGTGGATACCGTGTCGCTCGACCGCGACCACCAGGCATTCCTGGAGGCCTGGGGGCCGGTTTGGCAGGCCGAGGACGACTATTTCGCGCGCGCCGCGGCGGCCTTCGCGGCATACGACGACCTGATCCGGGTTTCCGACGCGCTCTTCCTGCGGGTGAAGCGCGTGCAGGCGGCGTTGGACGGGATCATCGACCCAAGCGGGGAGGAGGGGTGAGGATGGGCGCGCTGCTGGACATCCGGGTACCCGCCGACGATCGGTGCCGGCTCACGCTGGTGGCCGACGAGGCGTTCGCCTACCTCGACCTGAAACTCGATGACATGGACGATGGCATCGATATCCCGTTGGTTTCGGCGGCCGACGCGTTTTGGCTTATCTTCCTGGTCTCGGGCGAAGGCTGCCGCCTGTCGTTCGAAGGCCACTGGGGCGCCAACGCGCTGGGCATGCAGGAATACCAGGGGTTCAACGTCGGGGCGGGCCACCACCGCCTGCGCGTCTCTGACAGCCGCTGCCGGTTGCAGGGCGTGGCCATCGCCGGACAGGCCAAGGCGCTCATCGGCAACGACTACGGAAAGCTCCAGCCGCTGGCCTTGCCGTATGATCGGGAATCGTCGGCCGTACCGCCGTATTTGCCGCGCTGCCCGTTCAACCAGAAGGCGTCAGCCCTGTTCGAACGCATGGCTGACATACCGGGCGACGGCATCGCCCGCCTGTACGCGTGCCGCACGCTTGCACTCGATCTGCTCAGGCTGTATGATACGCAGCTGCGCGAGGACAGGACCACCGACGACCGGCAGGGCATCGCGCTGTTCCATGCCGCCATCCGGCACATCCGCGCGCATTGCCTGGACGGCGGGCTGACCCCGCAATTGGTGGCCGATGCCGTGCACACCTCCGAACGCACCTTGCGCAGGGTGTTCGCCAGCCGCGGCAAGAAAGTGATCGAATACATCAATTTCACGCGGCTGATGAAGGCGCGCGAACTCGTCCTGCTCACCGACAAACCGCTCAAGGAAATCGCCTACACGCTCCACTACAGCGATGTGCAGTATTTCATCCGCGAATACCGGAAGACCTTCAACATCCACCCCAAGCACCGGATGGACTACATGCCGGAGGGTTTCGATGGGGAAGAGGAATGAGGGAAGGCATAAACCTCATGACAATCACCGGGATACGCGTGCAGGAAAAGCAGAGGCACGTGAAGGACGGCCAGTCCTTCCTGCAGGATCCGTAATAACACGTGCCGTACTCGCATAAGCTCATGAAGGAATTGCAAAAACACATGCGGTTTTTGCAATTACACACGCAGGATCGGCCATAACGCATGACGATAGCGGGATTACGCATGTGCATCACCGCATCCTGCCTGTACTTCCAACCATCCCGAAAGTGCGTTTCCGGCGCGTACACCCCGAAAGTTGACAAATCGGCCAAAAAAACACGGCCGGCCGATTGAAAGTTGGCCGTTTTGTTCGCATTTCCCGGTCGGGAAACCCAGACCTTTGTCATGTTTAGTAATCTCAATGTTTAACGCTTCAATGATCAAAAGTCATGGCAAAACCAAAAATTGATTTCCGAGCGGATCGCGACGCCCAGCTGGCGCAGCGTGCTCAAAACGTCTTTTCCAAACTGACGGAAAACGACACCGTGTTCCCCAACCCCGTACCGGCCCTGCCGGTGGTCGCTACGGGCATCGACGAATTCAGGCAATCGATGGTAGACGCATCGCTGCGCAACCGGCAGACCGTCATCGTCAAGAACCAGAAACGCAAGGCGCTTGAAACCACGCTGCGGGAGCTGGCGCTCTACGTGGCGCAGGTGGCCAAGGGCGACCCGGCGTCGATCCTGGCGGCGGGCTACGAACCGAGCAAGACGGGGACGCCTTACGGCCCGAACCCGAAACCGACCGGCTTCCGTGTCATCGTCAATCCCTTCGCGCCGGGCCGCGTGACGCTGCGCGTCAACCGGTTGAAGGGACGCGCGCTGGTGAACCGTTTCGAGTACCGCAAGGTGGGGGCGGAGGTTTGGGTGGACCGGTTGTGTTCGGCATCCACGCTTACGCTCGACGGGCTTGAGTCGCTGCAGCGGTATGAGTTCCGCGTGGCCTACGTGGGCACCAACCCCACGCTGACCTACTCGGACGTCGTGGAAAGCGCCGTGCTGTAAGCCCAGCGGTGGCGGGCGTACCTGGTTGAATGATGAGGCCTGCCCGGCAAACGGCGGCGTCCCTTGCGGATGCCGCCTTTTTTTGCAGGCAACGTGATGCCGGAGTCAACGAAGAATTTACTTTCCGCAAGAAAAAGACACTTATTTTCTTCAAAAGAATCTTTTCAGGGAAAGCTAAGGAAAGAAGATTATCCCCAAAAAAAGCCGCAACTAAACGACATGATTTGACGCCGCGAAGCGTCATCTTCGCGAAAAGCATCGACGCATGGACAAGGACAGCTACAAAGCCCAATCATCACGCGCCCGGCTGGCACTCCGGAACGTGACAACATTCTGGGAAAAGGTGAGTTTCTTTAACGAGAAGGCGCTAGTCGACCCCCAGGCGATAGCGGCCTTGAAGACGCTATTGCCCGAAGCCTGGACTGGCGAAGCGCCCACGATCCTCTTTGCCCGAAGCCCCCTGGATGCCTTAGGCGTGATGGATGGATGGCTGCGATTGAAAAGATGGTTCGACAACGCACCCAGCGCGCTTTGGGATGCCCAAGGCGGATTGGAGGATGGATACCGGCGGTTCCTGACCGATATGGCCCGCATGCGACCGTATGAAGAGGTCGACAATGCACATCCGGCCTCGACGATTGGCAGTAGGCTGTTCGACAATGCGGAGATCATGGACGTCCCAATCGCTTTCATGGCCGATCTGGAAAGGGAGTTGCGGCATAGGTGCGCCGCCAACCGATGGAAATACGTTCCGCACGCGTTCCTGCCAAGGATCTTTTGGTACAAGGAGCTGGCTTACCATGATTTCGCCTTACAGGCCACCGACACCGATATCCCTTGGTTTCAGGCATTTAAGGAATTCGTTGGCTCCGGGACGTATGGGTTGCTTTACTACGCCGACTGCTTCGTGCTGTCGCCAGCGCCGTTTTCTTATGGCTCGGAGGAGATGTTTCCCGCATCAGGTTATCTTCATAACGACCGTCACGCGGCCGTGTACTTTGCCGACGGATTCGGGATGTGTTATTTCCATGGGATACGGGTACCCGACAAATGGATCTTGTGTCCCGATAGGATCGTGAGCGAGGACCTGACCCAAGAACCCGATATGCAGAAGCGGTCGGCGCTGGTGGAAATGATTGGCGAAACGCGTTTTGCACAACTCCTCGATCCGGTACCGATAGACGAAATGGCAATCGGGGACATCGAGATCTCGCTGCGCGCCGCGCCGGATGACACCGGGTACAATGAGGATCTGCATTTCCTTGAAATCCGTTGTCGCCTCAGCACCGAAGCATACTTCCGATGCGTCCCTCCCGAGGCCAGCCGGGATGCAAAGACCGCATTGGCCTGGATGCTGGACCCGGCCAAGAGACGATTCAATCCATATGGCCACCCGCAAACAAGATCGATCTATTGATATGTCACCCTATCTTTATACATTTGTCACAAAGCCAATCAACATGTCACTACGGGAAACGATTATCCGACACCAACTGATCGTCAATAAACTACGCATCAGGCCACGTACCTGGCAGGAGATTTCCACGGCACTGCAAAATGAGTCTGACCTTACCGGATTCGACCTGAAGGTAAGCCTACGGACGTTCCAGCGCGACGTAAAGGATATCCTCTCGGTCTACGGCATCTCGATCGAGAACGACCCCCAATCCAAACGATATCATATGGCGGACGAAGGCGCGGGACTTCATCGGAGGCTGGAAACCATGGACGTGCTGAACCTGCTCAGGATAGGTGGAAATGACACGCCGAGCATCAGTTTCGAAAAACGTCGTCCGAAGGGCGTGGAACATGCCTATGCCATCGTACAGGCAATAAACGCCAACCAAAGCGTTTCCTTTGAATACCGGAAGTTCCACAAATCATCCAGTGAGTCCCGTGTACTGGAACCCTACCTATTGAAGGAATCGCGGAACCGGTGGTACGTCGTGGGCAAGGATGTACATAAAAACGCGATACGCGTGTTCGCATTGGATCGGATAAGTGGATTGTCACTCCAGAAAAAGCGTTTCGAAGCGCCAAGCGGCGTTGACATCGATGGTCTCTTCAAACACGTTTTCGGGGTGATACTGCCCGATTCCGGCCAGCAACTAGAGGAAATCATCCTTTCCATTTCGGCTTTCCAGGGGAAGTATGTGAAAACGTTTCCCCTTCACGAAAGCCAGGAAATCATCTCCGAAGACGATGAAGCGATCCGCATCAGGTTGCGGATTTATGTCACCCATGATTTCGTAATGGAACTGCTGTCGCTTGGAGAAGAGGTCGAGGTAATCAAGCCCGCGTCACTGATCGGCAAGCTCAAAAGGCATTATGAAGGCGCGTTGACCTATTATCCGGTGATCTGATCGCAAAGCAAGTAAAACCAATATCGATTTAATACGAAATAATACGAACATGCTATCCGAAACGTACAACAAGCTAATGAAGGAAGGGGTCGTCTCTTTTGCCGACAACATGAGAGCCGCTTTGGGGGCTGGGGAAACACCCTACACCCTGTTTTACCCCACGATCGGCAAGGATTTCGGGCGGAATCGTGAACTGGTGGTCTATGGCCAGGCCGTAAATGGCTGGAAAGGCGGGTGGACCATCGGCGATATTCCCCATAAGGTCGATGCGGTCTTCCGGGAGAGCTTTGGCCAATCACTTGGGGAACATGGGAAATGCCCATTGGCATGGGTAAATGAGGATTGGGTAAAGTACGGCCTGTTCCGTTCGTTCTTCTGGAACGTGACCTACAAACTGGTCAAGGCCAAATACGGTCGAACCGACGAAAACTGGAACCACATCCTGGCTTGGAGCAACCTGGCCAAAATCGCCCCCTCCAATCACGCCAATCCGTCACGAACCGAGTTCGATGCACAATTGGAACACGCTGCCCGACTTTTCACCCAGGAACTTGATGAATGGCGGCCGAAACATGCGCTATTGATCACTAACATGGAGAATTGGGCAGGGCCAATCCTACGGCAAGCCGACATACCTTACCGAACGGTGACGGATTCGTCGCATGTACTTGCAGTAGCCCACCGCAACGAAACCCGGATCTTGATCACCGGACGGCCCTATGTCGCTGCGCATTCACCTTTCGTGCAAGAAGTGATGAGGCATATGTCGTGAGCCCATTGGCAACACCTCGAAACGTTACTGGGCGCGGTCCTTCAAGATGGTCCAATCCCAAGCCCACCGGGCTTCGAAGCGATTGAGGATCGGTTTTATTTATTTCACCCCATCCCACCAATTCCCGAAGACCTGCGCGCTATCCGCCAAGGCGACCACCTGGCCGATCTGCGGGGTCCACAACGGCATGCCGACCGCCTTGTTGGCTTCCGTGATCCGGATCAGCGGTTCGTCCCACGCATGCAGGGCCAAGGGGAACTTGGAGTGGTGCACCGGGATGAGCAGTTTGGCGCCCAGCTCTTGGGCAGCCTGCAAGACCTGTTCGGGCAACATGTGGATGTAGATCCATGCCGGATTGTATTGGCCGTTCTCCAGGATGGCCAGGTCGAACGGGCCATAGCGCCTGCCGATTTCGGCAAAATGCTTCCCGTAGCCGCTGTCGCCGCCGATGAAGATGTTCCGCGAAGGTGTCCGCAGGGCATAGGATGCCCAGAGCGTGCCGTTCCGTTTGAACCCACGGCCCGAGAAATGCCGTGCCGGCGTGGCGCTGATGCCGAAACCATCGGGCAATTGCGCGGATTCATGCCAATCGAGTTCGGTGATCTTCGCGGCGGGGTATCCCCAGTGCTCCAGGTGGGCGCCCACGCCGAGCGGGCAGATGACCTGCGTTACCTTCGGTTCCAATCGCTTCACCGTCTGGTAGTCGAGGTGATCCCAGTGGTCATGCGTCAGGACCAGTACGTCGATCGGAGGCATGTCGTCTGCGTGGTAGCCGGTCGTGCCGGGGAAGCTCTTTGTCGTGAACCGCACGGGCGAGGCATTGCCGTTGAATACGGGGTCGACCAGGAAACGCTTGCCATCGGTCTGTAACAGGTAGGAGGAATGGCCGAACCAGACCAGTGCGTCCGTCTGGCCGTCGAGCGTGAGCAGGTCGTTTTTCAGGTGCGGGATGCTGTCGGTCGGGATCTGCCGTGGTACCCGCGTGAAGATGAAATTCCACATCACCGTGGCCATGTTGGCATCTTCGGCCAGGTCGGGCGTGTGTTCGAGGTTCTGGAAGCTGCCGTCCCGGTAATTCGGTGAGTTTTCGATGCGTTCCAGCCGCTGGCCGGTGGGAGCCTGGCCAAACCGTGGCGTGCGGATGAATAGGAGCAGGGTGGCGACAGCGGCCACCACGATGAGGAGGATTGTCAATAACATGCGTTTGATGGATTTCTTCATACCGCTATACGACACGCCAACGTAGCGATACGTTACGGCAACGCCCCTTCAATACCTCGGTTTTTACACAAGGCTGACCAAAAATCGATGCAACTCCGCGTTGAACGCCGTCGGATCCTCGAGGTTGGGCAGGTGGCCGCATCCCGGCAATTCGACGTAGCGGGCATCCGGGATGTTTGTGGCCAGGATGCCTGCCTGCGCCTGGGTCGTCAGGCGATCTTCCGCACCGCGGATCACCAATGTCGGCACGCGGATGTCCGCCAGGCTGTCCGTGGTATCGGTACGCGAGGCGAGCGCCAGCAAGGTGGCGCAGATGCTGCGCTCGGTATTCCGGCGGATGCTGCTCTTGATCAGCTCCACGGCGGCCGGGTTTTCCGCGATGGTTTTCTGCGAAAGCACATTGTTCACGAAGCCGATGGAAAACACCCGTTTGCCGTGCTTGAGGACGGATTGGATGCTGTCGAAGCGTTTCAGTTTCGCTGCGTTGTCATCGGCAAACGAGTTGGTGTCGCTCAGGACCAGCCCGGCAAAGGCATCCGGTTGCAGCTGGTAGGCCCGCAACGCGATGTAGCCGCCCATCGACACCCCGCAGATAACCGCGCGTCCGATGCCGGCTTTTCTCAGGAAGACGAGCAGGTCCTTGGCGAACACGTCGACGCTGAAGAAGCCATGCCCCGCCGTGCTGTTGCCATGGCCGCGCACGTCCAGCGCTAGGCCATCGACGTGCTCGGGCAACGATTCGAGTTGCGGGATCCACGTATTCTTGTTGAACGGGAATCCATGGACAAACACGACGGTGTGCTGCGGTCTGCTGGCTTCCTTGGTCAGGTAACTGATGCTGATGTCACCGATGCGGATCCGCTTCCGCTTGATCAGGCTTTTATTGTACTCCATATGCTATATGTAATCAAACGATCGCGCCTTGGTTTTGTTTTCTAAAAACAATATAATCAGCCAGATTAACCAAATCATCACGGATTAGGTCGGTTTTTTCCAAAAATATTTTTCGGATATCAATCAGATTCCTATCTTTGCGAACCCATTCGGGAATGCGCTTGTAGCTTAATTGGATAGAGCACCTGACTACGGATCAGGAGGTTAGGGGTTCGACTCCCTTCAAGCGCACATGTTTCACTTGGATAGCCTAATCAAGATGTCGATTAGGCTATTATTATTTTTAACGCGTATATGATGCTAAACCTTGTGTTATTTGGCCCTCCGGGAGCCGGTAAGGGTACCCAATCGCAAAAGCTTATCGATCGGTACCGATTGGTGCATATCTCGACGGGCGATATCTTCCGGGCGCACATCAGCGACCAGACGGAATTGGGCCAGCGGGTCAGCAAGCTGATCGCCGATGGCGAGTTGGTGCCCGATTCGATCACGATCGCGATGCTGGAGGGCGAAATCGACAAGAACCCCGGAGCGAAAGGGTTCATTTTCGACGGTTTCCCACGCACGGTGGCACAGGCCGAAGCACTGGATCGTTTCCTGGAGTCCAAAGGGACCGGGATTTCCGGCGTCGTCGCGCTCGACGTCACGGAAGAGGAGCTCACCGCGCGCATCGCCAAGCGCAAAGCGATCAGCAACCGCGCCGACGACGATGCGGAGAAATTGAAGAAGCGCATCGAGGAATACTTCAACAAGACCATCCATGTACTCCCCTATTACGAAGGGCAGGGCAAGCTCACGAAAGTCAACGGTATCGGCGATATCGAAACCATCTTCGATGAAATCAGCGGTGTCGTAGACAATTTGAAACGTTAACCAGGCTGTGCCTGCCGATGGCCGATGGCCGGAAGCCGATAGCCGAAAGCTGAAGATGTGCCACAAGGGTCCAATTTCGTCGATTACGTAAAGGTATGCTGCCGTTCCGGCAAGGGGGGCGCGGGTTCCGCGCACCTGCACCGCGATAAGCATACGGCCAAGGGCGGGCCGGATGGGGGCGACGGCGGTCGGGGAGGGCACATCATCCTGAAAGGGAATGCCCAGCTCTGGACGTTGCTGCACCTCAAGTACCGCAAGCACATCATCGCCGAAGACGGCCAGCCGGGCGGCAGTGCGCTCCGGCATGGCGCCAATGGCAAGGACGATGTGCTGGAAGTGCCCTTGGGTACCGTGGCACGCCACGCCGAAACGGGCGAGACGCTATTCGAGATCACGGAAGACGGCGAGACGAAGGTACTCACGCCCGGTGGGCGCGGCGGGTTGGGCAACTGGCATTTCAAGACCGCCACGTTGCAGACGCCCCGCTTCGCACAGCCTGGCGAACCCGGGCTAGAGGAATGGATCATCCTGGAACTCAAGGTGCTGGCCGATGTCGGTTTGGTCGGGTTTCCCAACGCGGGCAAATCCACGTTGCTTTCCGTCGTGTCCGCCGCCAAGCCCGAGATCGCCGATTACCCGTTCACGACCTTGGTGCCCAACCTGGGCATCGTGGCCTACCGCGACCACCGGTCGTTCGTGATGGCCGATATCCCGGGCATCATCGAAGGCGCTTCGGAAGGCCGCGGGTTGGGGCATCGCTTCCTGCGCCACATCGAGCGCAATTCGGTATTGCTGTTCATGATACCCGCCGATACGAACCGGACGATCGTCGAGGAATACCGGATCTTGCTGGACGAACTGATCGCCTTCAACCCGGAATTGAAGGACAAGCCGCGCATGCTGGCGATCACCAAATCCGATTTGCTGGATGATGAACTCCAGCACGAAATGGAGCGCGAAATGCCCGAAGGTATCCCGTACCTGTTCATTTCATCGGTTTCGGGCCAACAGGTCCAACAGCTCAAGGACATGCTCTGGCGCATCATCAACGCGCCGGATTGACGGCGGTCAATACCGGGCGGGCACACCCTTGCCCGGCAGGCTGGCTTTGATGAAATCACGGATATCGGCGTTGCCTTTTTCGAGGTCTTCCTTGCGGAGGTACATCATGTGTCCGCTTCGGTAGCCCACGAAACGCATCCGATCCTGTAGCCTGCCCGAAGGATCCATTTGCCACAGGTTATATTTCGCATTGAAATAATCACACGCGCCGTCGTAATACCCCGACTGCACCAGCACGTGCAGGTAGGGATTCTGTGCCATCGCCGACCGCAGGTTTTCGCCCGTGCGGTCATTGTTGCGATCCCAGGGATGCACGGGGCCGAACATGTTGTATTTCACGTCTGTCTTGAAGTCCAGTTCGTTTCGCATGTAATGGTTGATCGCCGGTGTGAAGGCATGCAACCACGACGTAAGCTCCGCGTTGAAATCGGGCCGTTCGCCCGCGTCGCGCCGGTCGATGCCCAGGTACCGCGAATCCAACCGGCCTATGGTGTAGCCGCTGTCGCGCAGCAATTCCTTCCAGAAAAGCGACGTGGGGATATCCAGGTTGTTTTGCAGGATGACGTGTTCCGGAAGCCCCGAATAGCGGGCCATGCGCGTGGCGATGGCCTGTTTCTCGATACGGGTGAGGGTACCGCCTTTGACAAGTGCCGGCAGGAGCTCGTTTATCGCGTAGTGTTCCACTTCCGGGAGCATGTCGGTGAGGTCTTTTTGCTGGAGGTCGGGTGGGAGCACCCGGTGATACCAAGCGGTGGCCGCGAAATAGGGGAGCCGGAGCGCAACGGCCACCGGCCCGTCGCGTTCGATGCCCAATTCGGTCGGTGATACCAGGATGACGCCGTTGAGGTACATCCATTGGTTGCTCTGCAGTTCGAGGGCGAGCCCCGAAACGCGGGTGGTACCGTAGCTTTCGCCGATCAGGTATTTGGGCGACGGCCACCGGTCCTGGCGGGTCACGAACGTGTTCAGCCATGCGGCCAGGTACTTGATGTCGGCATTCACGCCAAAGAACGTGGATTTATCCGTTTCGTTGTCGAGGATGCGCGAATATCCGGTATTGACCGGGTTCACGAACAGGATGTCGGCCACATCCAGTATCGAATAGGGGTTCTTCTTGATGCCATACGGCTGCACGGGGTAACCTTCGTCATCGATCTGCAGCAATGCGGGGCCGGTGTACGCGATCTGCATCCACACGGAAGCCGAACCGGGGCCGCCGTTGAAGGAGATCACCAAGGGGCGGGAGGCGCGGTCATCGATGCCTTCGCGTTCGTAATAGGTGTAGTCGACGGTCGCGATGGCCTTTCCCCCGTCATTCCATACGGGCTGGGTGCCTTTGTAGGCCGTATAGCCGATGCGTTGCCCGTTGATGGTGGTTTCGTGTTTGGTCACGATCACCGAGTCTGTCGGTGTGTTCGGCTGCGCGGTGGCCGGCAGGCCCGTCGAAACAGCGAACAGCGCGGTCAGGAGACGTTTCATCGTACGTCGTGCGTGCATCCAACCCATCCTAGTATTGCTCGTTTTCATTCGGGAAATCCGATGCTTTCACGTCGCGGATGTAATGGCCCACGGCGCCATGGATCTCTTCGTATAGGTTGAGGTATTGGCGCAGGAATTTCGGCTTGAAGCCTTTGTTGAGGCCCAGCATATCATGCACCACGAGCACCTGTCCGTCGCAACCCGTGCCCGCCCCGATGCCGATCGTGGGGATGCCCAGGTCGGTTGTCACCGCCTTGGCCAATCCGGCCGGGATTTTCTCCAGCACGATCCCGAAACAGCCGGCGTGTTCGAGCAACTTCGCGTCGGTTTTCAGCTTGCTGGCTTCGGCCTCGTCCTTGGCCCTCACCGTATAGGTGCCGAATTGATAGATGGACTGCGGCGTGAGGCCCAAGTGGCCCATGACCGGTATCCCGGCATTGACGATGCGGCGCACGGTGTCCTGGATCTCGGCCCCGCCCTCTACCTTCAATCCATGCGCGCCCGTCTCTTTCATCACGCGCACGGCGGCTTTGAGGGCATCGCTGCTATCGCCTTGGTAGGTGCCGAAAGGCAGGTCGACGATCACCAGCGAACGTTTCGCCGCGCGCACCACCGCCGACGCATGGATCATCATTTCGTCAAGCGTGATGGGCACGGTCGTCTCATAACCGGCCATCACGTTGGCGGCCGAGTCGCCCACCAAAATGATGTCTATCCCGGCATCGTCCAATATGCGCGCCATGGAGTAGTCATAACCGGTCAACATCGCGATTTTCTCGCCACGCGCTTTCATCTCCCGGATGGTGTGGGTGGTGATGCGCTTGATTTCCTTGTTTACAGACATAAGGCAAACGTAAACATTTTGGTGCCAATGACCAACATCATTTTTTTATATGATGCCGGTGTAGTGGGCGGATGTGCCACCCCGCTTATCTTTGTTAGGAAAGGAGAATGGAAAAATGGACAATCAAGACACGGTCGGCAACATCATGACCAAAGCCCTGTTTACCGTCAATCTCGACGACGATCTGTACCGGGTATACGAGTTGATGCGGAAGCACAACGTACGGCATCTCCCGGTGGTGGCCGGAAAGAAGCTGGTGGGCATCGTGAGCCAGACCGATATCCTGCGGTTGAGTTTCGGGCACGTGTTCGAGGGCGAGGAACACGTGGATGCCGGCATCTTCGAGATGCTCAAATTGGAGCAAGTCATGGCCACCAACCCGAAGACCGTATTGCCTTCGTGCACCGTGGAGGCATTGGGCCGCCTGTTCGTTGGCTTGGATTTCCACGCATTGCCCGTGGTCACCCGCACCGGCGACGTGGTCGGCATCGTGACCACGACAGACTTGATCGCTTATTTTTTGGGGCAAGTTTATCCGGGATTACCCGATGCTGGATAATTTGCGGTATCTTTGGCGATACGGATTTACCAGTTAATTGTTTAAAGACATCATGAAAACCATATTAGTTCCCACCGATTTTTCCGACAACGCGTTCGTGGCGGCCGAATACGCCTGTGCATTGGCCAGTGCGACGGCACAGCAAGTCCGATTGCTGCACGTATACATCGCGTTGTATGCCGGTTATGGCGAGGAAGGCAACAGCGTCAAGCAGATCAGGCTGGCCGAATCGGAATCGGCGGTGGCCATGGGAAACCTGCTCGAAAACCTGAGGAAGGCATTCCCCGATCTTGCCATTGACGGTGAATGCGTCAAAGGGTTCATGATCGACGTGGTTACCGAAAGGCTGAAGAAGGGGGGGCATTCGTTGGTCGTCATGGGCACGAAAGGGGTCACGAACATCACCGAGAGCGTGTTCGGAAGCACCACCTATGAAGTCATCAAGAAATCGCCCGTGCCCGTGTTGGTCGTGCCGGTCGATACGCCCGACTTTTCGCTCGATCGCATCGGCTTCTTTACCGCCTACGACGACCATGAGCTCGATGCGTTGCTCGTGCTGCAACAAGTCACCAAGCCGTTGTCGCGCCTATCGATGGTACACTTTTTCAAGGACGGCGACAAGGCGCCCGATGAGGCGTCGCGGCAGTGGCAACGCAAGTTGGCCGAGGCTTATCCGGATGCGGACGTCTCCTACCACATGATCGCCGTGGAGAAAGTGGACGTGAACGCCGTGGTCAGGGCGGCAAGATCGGAGGGGCTGGACCTGTTGGTGTTCGCCAGGCCACACAAATCGTTTTTCGAAAAGATCTTCACGGCCAGCCTCACCAAGGCGGTGGCCAACTATCCATCGGTGCCGTCCCTGTTCATCAAAGCTTGAGTGCATGGCGGGGCCGCGGGTTTGTCGCAGGCCGGTAGTTGCACGTACCGATGAATTTGCATAAGTTTGCGGCGTTCGCCAAAGTAGACATGAATGAATGATATCTCACCATCAGCCGGGGCGCGTTGGCACGCCGCCCTTGCCGCGGAGCAACCCTTACAGGTAGTCGGTGCCATCAATGCCAACCATGCGTTGTTGGCCACGCAAGCTGGATTCAAGGCCATATACCTGTCCGGCGGGGGCGTCGCGGCGGGTTCGCTGGGGGTGCCCGACCTGGGCATCACGGCCTTGAACGATGTACTGATCGATGTGGAGCGGATCACGGGTGCCTGCGATACGCCGTTATTGGTTGACGTGGATACGGGGTTCGGTCCGTCCGCGTTCAACGTGGCCCGCACGGTCAAGTCATTGATCAAGGCCGGGGCGGCCGCGCTGCACATGGAAGACCAGGTGGGGGCCAAGCGCTGCGGGCATCGGCCCAACAAGGAATTGGTGCGCAGCTCCGAGATGGTCGATCGGCTGAAAGCGGCCGTTGACGCCCGTACCGATGATCGCTTCGCGATCGGCGCCCGTACGGATGCATTGGCCAGCGAAGGGCTGGAAGCGACCCTGGATCGGGCCGTGGCCTACGCGGAAGCCGGTGCCGATTTCATCTTCGCCGAAGCGGTGACCGATCTGGCGCAGTACCGCGCGTTCGCGGAGGCAACCCGCCTGCCGATACTCGCCAACATCACCGAGTTCGGGATGACACCGCTGTGGACGGTCGCCGAGTTGGCGGGTGCGGGCGTGTCGCTGGTGCTGTACCCGCTGTCGGCTTTCCGTGCCGCCAACAAGGCCGCGACCCAGGTGTACACCCACATCCGCCGCGACGGTACCCAGCGCGGGGCCTTGGATACCATGCAGACCCGTGCGGAATTGTACGATAGCATCGGCTACCACGACTTCGAGCGGAAGCTGGATGAATTATATGGGAGGAAACTAAATACGGAATCATGAGTGAAGATAATCAACCGGCGGGGTTCAAGCCGAAGAAATCAGTGGCCTTGTCGGGTGTGGCGGCAGGCAATACCGCCTTGTGCACCGTGGGCCGGAGCGGCAATGACCTGCACTATCGGGGCTATGACATCCTCGATCTTGCCGAAGGGGCGTCGTTCGAGGAAGTGGCCCACCTATTGATCCATGAGCGGTTGCCCAACGCAACGCAGCTGCAGGCCTACCGTGGTAAATTGAAAGCCCTGCGCGGGCTTCCGCAATTGGCCAAGAACGTATTGGAACAGGTCCCCGCGGCGGCCCATCCGATGGATGTGCTCCGTACGTATACGTCCGTGTTGGGCACCATCCATCCGGAAAAGGACGACCACAACGCCGTGGGTGCGCGCGACATCGCCGATAAACTGCTCGCGTCCTACGCGTCCGCGCTATTGTATTGGTACCATTACGCGCATCACGGTCGGCGCATCGACGTGGAAACCGATGACGATACCGTCGGCGCGCATTTCCTGCACCTCCTGCATGGAAAAGCGCCGTCCCCATCGTGGGAAAAGGCCATGTCGGTCTCGCTCAACCTCTACGCCGAGCATGAATTCAACGCGTCCACCTTCACGGGACGCGTCATCGCGGGCACGGGTTCGGATATCTATTCCTGCATCACCGGCAGCATCGGTGCATTGCGCGGCCCCAAGCATGGCGGCGCCAACGAGGTCGCCTATGAGATCCAGAGCCGCTACGCCGATGCGGACGAGGCCGCCGCGGATATCAAGCGGCGGCTGGAACGCAGGGAGGTCATCATCGGTTTCGGCCATCCGGTCTATACCGTTTCCGACCCGCGCAACGCCGTCATCAAGCGGGTAGCCCGCCAGCTTTCCGAGGAAGCGGGCGATACCGGCCTTTATGCCATCGCCGAACGGTTGGAGACCTTGCTTTGGGACGAAAAGCGGATGTTCCCCAACCTGGATTGGTTTTCGGCGGTCTCGTATCACCTGATGGGCATCCCCACGGCGTTCTTCACCCCGCTATTCGTCGTGTCGCGCGTCACGGGCTGGAGCGCGCACGTCATCGAGCAGCGTCAGGACGGAAAGATCATCCGGCCCAGCGCCAACTACACCGGCCCCGAGCCGCTTGCGTTCGTTCCGTTGGCAGACCGATGAATAAAGACGAACCGATCTGCGTCCTGAGATCAAGAAACACGATGCGTCGCGTCTCGTGAAGTCATTAACAATTAACCATTAAGAATGTCATCCCATATTTCAAACGAACGACCCGAAACGGATAAAGTCATCACCGACATCGTAGACTACGTCCTGGATTACGAAATCACCAGCGACCTGGCTTACCAGACCGCGCATTATTGCCTGCTGGATACGTTGGGATGTGGATTCGAGGCGCTCACCTATCCCGCATGCACCAAATTGCTGGGACCGGTGGTGAGCGGTACCACCGTGCCGAACGGTGCCAAGGTGCCCGGCACATCCCACCAACTCGACCCCATCCAGGCGGCCTTCAACATCGGCGCGATGATCCGTTGGCTCGATTTCAACGACACCTGGCTGGCGGCCGAATGGGGACATCCCTCGGACAACCTCGGGGGTATCCTGGCCACCGCCGATTGGCTGTCGCGTACGGCCGTGGCAACTGGCAAGCAGCCGCTTACCATGCGCGACGTGCTGGATGCGATGATCCGTGCGCACGAGATCCAGGGCGTGATGGCCTTGGAAAACTCGTTCAATAAGGTTGGCCTGGACCACGTATTGTTGGTCAAGCTGGCTTCCACCGCGGTGGTGGGCAAGCTACTCGGGCTGGACCGCGAGGAATTGGCCAATGCGGTATCGCTTGCCTTCGTGGATGGCCATGCCCTGCGCACCTATCGCCATTCGCCGAATACCGGGAGCCGGAAATCGTGGGCGGCGGGCGATGCCACCTCGCGCGCGGTGCGCTTGGCGCTGATCGCCAGGACCGGCGAGATGGGCTACCCCTCGGTGCTCTCGGCAAAGACCTGGGGATTCTATGACGTGCTGTTCAAGGGCAACGCCTTCCGTTTCCAGCGTGCCTACGGCACGTACGTGATGGAGAACGTCCTGTTCAAGATATCCTTCCCGGCCGAGTTCCATTCGCAGACGGCGGTCGAGGCCGCCATGACGCTGCACCACCGGCTTGCCGGCATGGGGCGGACAGCGGCCGACATCGCGCACGTCCGCATCCGCACGCACGAGGCGGCCATCCGCATCATCGACAAGAAAGGGCCATTGCACAACCCGGCCGATCGCGACCATTGCCTCCAGTACATGATTGCGGTACCGCTGATCTTCGGCCGGCTCACGGCTGCGGATTATGAAGACAACGTAGCCGCCGATCCGCGCATCGATGGCCTGCGCGCCAAGATGGAAACCACCGAAGACCCGCGGTTCACGCAGGATTACCACGATCCGGAAAAGCGTTCCATCGCCAACGCGCTCACCGTCACGTTGACCGACGGCACGGTGTTGGAAGAAGAGGAGGTGGAATACCCCATCGGCCACAAACGGCGGCGTGAGGAAGGCATGTCGGTACTCATCGAAAAGTACAGGGCCAACCTGGCCCGGATATTCCCGGCCAAGCAGCAACGGCAGATCCTGGACGCCACGTTGGATCGGGATCGGTTGGCCGCGATGCCTGTGAATGCATTCGTCGACTTGATGGTGATGGCATAAGGGCATCGCTGAAAATGCTGTTTCGTCAATGAAAGCGAGCGAAAAACAATCAAGGTCAAGGCGGATGGCAAAATTTTCCGGAAGCGTAGCAGCGCTACGACGAGGACAGATTTTTGCCAGCCAACGCAGAGATTGATTTTTGCAGCCGCTTGCAATAGAAAGAGTGTTTTCAGCGATGCCCAAAAATACTTACCTTTGTGCGGTAACGTGAAGATACTGGAATATGCCTATTTCCGAAAGCGACATCATCTACGAAGATAACCATTTGCTAGCCGTCAACAAACGCGCCGGGTTCTTGGTGCAGCGGGATCCCAGTGGCGATGAGCCGTTGGAGGATATGGTCAATAAATTCTTGGCCAAGAAGTACAGCAAACCCAATGGCGCCTTTGTCGGCGTGGTTCACCGCTTGGACAGGCCCGTCAGCGGGTTGATCCTTTTTGCCAAGACCAGCAAAGGGCTGGAGCGGATGCAGAAGCTGTTCAAGGACCGCGAGATCCAGAAGACGTATTGGGCGATCGTGCGCAAGCCACCCCCCGAGCCCGAAGGGAGGCTGGTGCATTGGCTGTCGCGCGATCGCACGCAAAACATCACCAAGGTGCACGACGAGGAGGCCCAAAGCCGCGTTTACGCTGAACTGTCCTACCGGTTGCTGGGCGAATTGGACGGCTATTATGTCTTGGAGGTCTATCCGCTGACGGGCCGGACCCATCAGATCCGCGCCCAACTGGCCTCGATGGGCTGTCCGATCGTGGGCGATCACAAATACGGCTACCCCAGGGGCAGCCTGCGGCGATCGATATGCCTGCACGCCAGGAAGCTGTCTTTTGTACATCCCATCAGGAATGAACCGGTCGATCTGTTCGCCAGGCTGCCGAGGGATGGATTCTGGGATCGGTTCGAGGTGTTTGGCGATACGTAAAATAAAAGTCGTACATTTGTATCATGGATATCAAGCGGTTTTTAGGTGTGCTGGCCGTGGTCATCGCGTTGGCGGCAACGGCACCCGGACAGGTGCAGGCACAGTGTGCCATGTGTTCATTGACTGCTGAAAACGCTACCCAAAACGGGAACAGCCAGGGCAAGGGCCTCAATAAGGGCATCCTGTTCCTGTTGGCGATCCCCTACCTCGCGGCGGCTGGCATAGGCGTGCTGTGGTACAAACGATACCGCGGGAAAAAGACGGTGAATGTGGACGATGAGCCGATTGCCTTGAATTGACCGCCATGGCTGCAAAACATACGTCAAGGATCAGTGCGGTCATGCATTCGAAATGCCCGAAATGCCGCATCGGGAATATGTATGTCGGGAGCGCCTATGGCTTCAAGCGCCAGCGGATGAACGATGTGTGCCCGCACTGTGGGTTCCGGTTCGAGATCGAACCCGGTTATTTCTATGCGGCCATGTACGTGAGTTACGCGTTCTCGATCGTGCAGGTCGTCGCCACGGGCCTGCTCACCTACCAATTGACCGAAAGCGAGTCGCCGTGGGTGTACCTGGGTGCCATCGGTGCCGTCATCCTGATCTTTGCGCCCTTCAATTTCCGCTATTCCAGGCTGGTCTTGCTGCATTACCTCACGCCCAAGGTGAAGTACCAGCCCAAGTACGAGGACGAACTTGTCGAGTAGACCGGTTCGTTAGATCGAGAACGGGCTCTCGATTTCTTTCAAGGAGGGGAGTTGCCGGTCTTTTTCCGACACGATCGCATCGTTGCCATCGATGGGCCAATCGATGCCCAGGTCGGGATCGTCCCAGCGCACGCCGATTTCGCCGCCTTTGTCGTAGAAACCGGTCACCTTATAGGAAAATAGCGTGTTGTCTTCGAGCGAGAGGAAGCCGTGCAGAAAGCCCGGTGGTATCCAAAGGCACCTTGCGTTGCGCTCATCCAGCTGGATGGTGAAGTGTCGGCCGTAAGTCGGGGCGCCTTTCCGGATATCGACGACCACATCCAGCACGCTGCCGCGCAGCACCCGGACCAACTTTCCTTGGGCGTTGTCGCCTGCTTGGGCGTGCATGCCACGCAATACGCCACGGTGTGAGCACGACAGGTTGTCTTGCACGAATGCCGCTTCGATGCCCAGTGCCTTGAACGACTTTTCGTTGAAGGTTTCGATGAAGAAGCCCCGTTCATCGTTCCAGATTTTCTGCTCGATGACCAGTAGGCCGGGTATGGGGGTGATTTCCATTTCTTGATGGTTAATTGTTAATGGTCAATGGCCGGTTCTTGATGCACGGCTCAACCGTTCAGGTATTTCATGACGCTTTCGAACGATACCGCCTTGCCTGCGTAGTCACGGTTTAGCCAGGTACGGATGGCGGCGAGGTGCTCATTTCGGAACGCGGTGATCTCGGCTTCGTGTCCGGCCCGCAGTTGCACGCAGTACGTTGCGCCGTCGTGGGGCGAATCCAGCATTTCGAGGAGCGATACGGAAGCCCCGATGCCGTCCGGGCCGAAGAGTTGCGCCTCGATGCGTCGTTTGACGGCCTCATGGACATCATTTTCGACGATGATGGTGACATTATACAGGAACATGTGGCGAAGATAGTTAATTTCGGAAAAAAGCAAAGGGTTTAATGGCGGCGCGCGCTGGCCCCGCGTGTAAAGTCCGCGTGTAAAATTAAGGTTGCATAATCGGCATTTACGTTAAAATTTTCCACCTTTGGAAGTCAAGGTTTGGATGTCAAGGAAGGGAAGTGCATTGGTTATGGTACGTCGTGTTTTAGGTGTCGTGTTTATTGCTGTCGCCATGGTCTGTTCGGTGGGGTGCGATCGCGGCAAGGGACGTCGCATACCCGCCGAGAATTTCTTTTCCGCGCCAGAGAAGACCAATTTCCGCATATCGCCAAATGGCGAGTACATCGCCTATTTGGGTTTGTACGAAGGCCAGAAGAATATATACGTCATCAAGCCCGGCGAGGAGCGCAAGACACAGCGCATCACGGGCGAAAACGCCCTGGGCATCCAGTCCTATTTTTGGGCGGATGACGACGAGTTGATCTTTACGAAAGAGAAAAGGAACGATAGCCTCCAGGTATTTGCCGTCGATCGGACGACATTGGCGGTGAGGTACCTGATGCCGCCATCCCTGGTCAAGATGCGTTGGATATCCCCCGCCAAGGTCATCGACGGTGGATTCCTGATTTCGACCAACGAGCGTGATTCCGTCGGGTTCGACGTGTACCGCCTCCGGACGGATGCCTGCAAAAAGGAACTCGTGGCCAAAAACCCCGGCAACATCATCAAATGGTTTGCCGACCTTGACGGCCAATTGCGGTTGGCCCTGGCCAGCGACAGCGTCAGGGAGACGGTACTGTACCGTGAACGCGAAGGCGAACCGTTCAGGGCCGTGATGAGCAACAGCTTCCGGAATTCCATCGTGCCGCTTGGGTTTTCACGTGAACACCGGAGCCATGTGTTTGCCCTGTCCAATGTGGGCCGCGATAAGCAGGCGTTGGTGGAGATAGACATGGAAACCGGGGCCGAGGTGCGGATGATCTACAGCCATCCGGACGTGGATGTCGATCACGGCGGCTACTCGAGCGATCGCGGCGAGATGACGTATGCCGCCTATGACACCTGGAAGCACCAGCGGCACTTCCTGGATCGGAAGACCGAGCGCGTCTATCGGCGCATCGAAAAGAAATTGAAGGGGTACGAGGTCAGTATACTCGATCGCGACACGGCACGGAACGGATTCATTGTCCGTTCGTATACCGACAAGGATCCCGGTGCCGTGTATCACTACGATTTGACGAAGGATGAATTGCTGAAGTTGGCGGATAACAGCCCTGCATTGAAGGATTGCGAGTTGGCCGAAATGAAGCCCATCACCTACGCGGCGCGCGATGGACGGCAGATCCATGGGTACCTGACCATGCCGCCGCGATCCAGGGGCAAGCGCATGCCGGTGATCGTGTATCCACATGGCGGGCCGGGCGACCGGAACCGGTGGGGATTCCATCCCGAGGTGCAGTTTTTCGCGAACCGCGGGTTCGCCGTGTTCCAGGTCAATTACCGCGGTTCAACCGGTTATGGCAAGGAATTCTGGTCGGCCGGATTCAAGGAGTGGGGCGGTAAGGTCCAGGATGACATCACCGACGGCGTACGGTGGTTGATCGATGAAGGCATCGTCGATCCTGCGCGCATCGGCATCTATGGCGCGGGCTTCGGCGGTTACGCAGCGCTGCACGGGGCCTGTTTCAATTCAGACCTGTATGCCTGCGCGGCCTCGTATTCCGGATTCACCAACCTGTTCGCGTTTCTCAAGGAAATCCCGCCGCACCTGAAACCCTACGTACAGCTCTACTACGAGATCGTCGGCAATCCGGAAACGGAGCATGAACTGCTCCGGGCCACCTCGCCGGTATTCCATGCCGACCGCGTCAATATCCCCGTTTTCATTGCGCAAGGCGGAAAGGATAAGTGGAACGCACCGAACGAGACCAGCCAGTTTGTCCACAAGCTGCGGAAACGCAAGATACCGGTCACGTATTTCCTCCGCGAGGATGAGGGCTGGTATTTCCGCAATGACGAGAACCGGGTTGCTTTCTACCGGGAATTGGGTGAGTTTTTCGACAGGCACCTGAAATGAAGACCCAGCGCAACACCTACCGCGTAAGCTACGGGTTGGTTGGCGCGTTTATCGTCGTGGTCATCGCCTCCTTTGTATTGGCCATCTTCCTCGCCCGTGACCAGACGGTCACGTATGTCGAAAACGAGTTCGCTTCGCGGAAGGTGGAGGTGCTTGAACACAACATCGGGCCGTTCAACGACTTTTTCCATAACCGGATCACGGAGATATCCTTTTACCAGGGCTACCTGGATTCGGCAGGCGTCGCCATCTACGCCGACAGCGTGTTGCAGCGGTATCCATTCGTGGAGCGGATCGTGTTTTATGACGTCTCGTTGAGCAACCGCGCACACGTCGGCGACGGGTTCGCCGCGGGCAACTTGGTGGTGTATCCCAAGGGCGTGTATCAGTTCGGTGCCCGGAATGGCCCTGCCGTGCCGACATCGCCCGCCCACCGAAACGGACAGCTGCCGCTGGCGTTGTCGGACGATTTCAACAACATGGCCGTCAAGTTCGCGGCGTTCATCGAACGCGTGGATACGGCCAGGGCACTGCTTGGCGAAGACATCTTCAAGGTGTTCTATGCGGTCACGCCCGGCAAGATCTCGTACATGAACATCCCCAGGCGGGATGACCTGAAGACCTACAAGGAACTCATGGACGGGAAGCACCTCCACGATGCCGAGTACGAGCAGGACATCATCACGTACTTCATCGACCCGAACAAGCTCGCGCTCGAAAATACCGTGCCTGAATTGTACGAGTGCATACAGATCCAGCCGTTGGTCTATGAATCGATCGAAACCGATGCCGATCTGCTCACCACCGAAACGCCATTGCCGGGCGCGCTGTCGGATTACAAGATCTATTTCAGCGCAAGCCGCGCATACCTGCAATCGGAAGTCAATCGGCGTTTTTTGCCCGCGATGGCCGGTGTGTTGGTCATCTACGTACTGCTGGCCATCATCGCCTACCTGATCTACCGCAACCTGTACGTCAATCGGCGGCTATTCAAGCTGCAATACGATTTCATCAATAACCTGACGCACGAATTCAAGACCCCGGTAAGCGTCATCAAGATCGCCGGCAACAACATCTACAGCGCCAAGCAGCTATCCGACAAGGAGCGGATGCACTATGGCCGGATACTGGACGAGGAAGCCGATAAGCTGAACAACCTGATGAATACGCTGCTCTCCTTTACGCAGATTGAAAATAAATCGATAAAGATGAAGCGCGAGGAGGTCGATTTGCACGAATTTTGCGAGCGGGTGATGGCAGCGTCCAGGATCAAGTATGCCGACCTGGACCTCCGTTGCGAGGTGGTGGCGAAACGGACGCTGTTCATCGATCCGGTCTTGCTGGGCAGTATATTCCAGAACCTGATCGACAATGCGTATAAATATGCCAAGCCGGATAGCAAGGTGCTGGCCATCGGGGTGACACAAACCCGGAAGCAAGTGGTCATGCAGTTTGCCGATAGGGGCATCGGCATCGCGAAGAAGGAGTTGGAGCATATCTTCAAGAAGTTCTATCGGGTGCAGAACCAATACAACCAGCAGGGAAGCGTGGGGCTTGGGCTCGCATTCTGCAAGGAATTGGTTAACTTTATGGGCGGCGACATTTCCGTGACCAGCGAACTGGGCAAGGGCACGACGTTCCGGATCGTTTTTCCGGAAACTTGAGACACGAAATACGAGATACGAGACTTACGATTAAAGACTTACGACTTATGACTAAAGAAATAAAAATCGCCGTCATCGAAGATGACGAAAACCTGCGCTTCCTGGTGGCGCACCGGTTGGAGTCCGAGCATTACCTCGTGGTGCAGAGTGGCAACGGTGACGAGGCCGAACAATTGATCCTGGAGCAAAATCCGGATATCGTGTTGCTTGACTGGATGCTGCCCGGCAAGCAGGGGTCCGAGATCTGTACCGACCTGCGCAACGCGGGGTTCTCCAACCTGATCATCATGATGACGGCCAAATCGCAGGATGTTGACAAGATCGATGCCTACAGCTTCGGGGTATCCGACTACATCACCAAGCCGTTCAGCATGGATGTGCTGGTGGCCATGATCGAAAACAAGGTCAAATACTTCATCAATAACCCAACGGCCGACCTCTATACCTTCGGCGATACGGAGCATCACCCCAACGTCCATTCCTTGGTGCGCCATGGCAAGAAAATCGAATTGACCATCCTGGAAAACCGCATCTTGCTTTATTTCCTGCAACATGTCGGCCGGGTCATCAGCCGGGACGAATTGATGCAGGTGGTGTGGGGATACAGCTCGAACGTGAATACCCGGACGTTGGACATGCACATTGTGCGCCTGCGCAAGAAAATCGAGCGCAACGCGGATAAGCCCCTGTATTTGCAAACCGTGCGGGGCATGGGCTATAAATTCGTGGATAATCCCTGATTATTCGCTTGTTTTTTGTTTAATTCAAAAACATTGCCTATCTTCGTGGAGACGAGCAAGGCCATACCGCTAAGACGGTATGGTCTTGCTTCTTTTTTTGACTTTATTTTTTAATTCATAATTGATTATGGCAGAAGTAACGTATTACAGCAAAGAGGGATTGGAAAAGCTCAAGGAAGAGTTGCAGTACCTCAAAACTGAAGGCAGGGCAAAGATCGCGAAGGCCATCGCCGAAGCACGAGACAAAGGTGATTTATCCGAAAACGCGGAATACGATGCAGCCAAGGAGGCGCAGGGATTGCACGAAGCCAAGATTGCCAAACTGGAAGACAGCCTCGCTTATGCCCGTGTGATCGACGAATCCACGTTGGATGCATCCAAGGTGCTTGCCTTGTCGATCGTGAAGCTCAAGAACGTCAAGAACGGTTCCGTGATGACGTACCAGTTGGTCTCCGAAACGGAGGCAGACCTCAAAGCCGGCAAGATTTCGGTCAAGTCGCCCATCGCGCAGGGCTTGCTCGGCAAATCCATCGGCGACAAGGCACAGATACAGGTGCCGGCCGGTCAAGTGGAATTGGAAATCCTGGACATCTCCAGGTAACGTGAAGTGACGGTTATGTGCGGGTCTGCCATAACCGCACACCGACCAAACAAATTATATTGACGGTTGTTTCTCGTAAACAGCCGTTTTTTTTTAAATTTGTCGAATACCAGCATATACGAACGCATGCCTACCATTTTCTCAAAGATCGTCGACGGTGAAATCCCCGCCCACAAAGTGGCCGAAAGCAACGATTACTTGGCGTTTCTTGATATCAACCCGCTGGCCGAAGGCCATGTCTTGGTTATCCCCAAGCGGGAGACCGACTACCTGTTCGATATGGCCGATGACGATTACATCGGTCTTTGGGTGTTCGCCCGGATCGTGGCCCAAGGCATCAAGCAGGTTTATCCATGCGAAAAGATCGGGGTCGCCGTGGTCGGCCTGGAGGTGGCCCACGCGCACATCCACCTGGTGCCGATCAATGCCGTCGGCGACATCGATTTCAGCCGGCCAAAACTCACGCTCAGCCAAGAAGCACTTTCAGCGAGCGCGGAAGCCATCAAGCAGTCGATCTTGGAAGCAACGCAGCGGGCATGAGTCGCCCATTAGTTTGTAATTGATTCTATGCAAGAATACTGGGAGTCATTTCTTCAATTGCTTGATGCAGAAGCGATTTTGCGTTCCGGGGGCTTCTATCTGGTCTTGTTCATCGTATTTGCCGAAACCGGTCTTTTCTTCGGTTTTTTCCTTCCAGGCGATTATCTGCTGTTTTTGGCGGGATTGTTTTGCGCGTCGGGGTTGCTCGATGTGGACATCGCCAGGTTATGCCTGGGCATCTTCGCAGCCGGTGTATTGGGCAACTTCACCGGCTATTGGTTCGGTTGGCGAACCGGGCCGATGCTCTTCAAACGCCGGGATACGTGGTTGTTCAAAAGGCGATACGTGGTCATGGCCGAGGAGTTTTACCATAAATATGGCGGACCGGCGTTGATCATCGGCCGTTTCGTGCCGATTATCCGTACATTTGCCCCGATATTGGCGGGTGTGGTGCGATTGGATTTCAAGAAATTCGTGTTGTTCAATGTAGCCGGTGGAGCCTTGTGGGTGGGTACGCTGACGCTCTCCGGCTATTTCCTGGGGCGTGAATTCCCCCAGATCATCAACTACATCGAGTACATCATCATCGGCTTCATCGCGATTTCATTCACCCCCATATTGATTGCCTTGGTCAGGCGGAAGCTGCGCCTGAACAGGGAGAAGAGCAGCAATAAAGATAACGATCACAGTGTATGAGTATATCCCATCCTTGGCATCAGGTTCCACCGGGCGACGACATCCCGTCTTCGGTCAACGCCATCATTGAAATCCCCAAAGGCTCGAAAGCCAAGTACGAGATCGATAAGGAGAGCGGGCTGATCAAATTGGATCGCGTGCTGTTTTCGTCGGTCATGTACCCGGCCAACTACGGTTTTATCCCCAGGACCTATTGCGATGACAAGGATCCATTGGATATCCTGGTGCTGTGCTCGGTCGATGTCTACCCGATGAGCATCATCGAGGCCAAGGTCATCGGCGTGATGCACATGATCGACAACGGCGAGCAGGACGACAAGATCATCGCGGTTGCCAAGAATGACATGTCGGTCAATTACATCAATGACCTCTCGGAGTTGCCTCCGCATACCATGAAAGAGATCGTGCGTTTTTTCCAGGACTACAAGGCCCTGGAGCGGAAGAACGTCACGATCGAACGTCTTTTCGGTCGTTCGTATGCCTACCAGGTCATCCAGGACAGCATCGAATTGTACCGAAGGGAATTTGATAACCTCACGACGACCTGATGGGCTGGGAGATTTTCTGGACTTGGTTCTTGGTTTTCGCCAATGGCTTTTTCGTTGCGGCCGAGTTTGCCATCGTCAAGGTGCGGGCTTCGCAGATCGAGCTCAAGATCAAGACCGGTAGTCGGGTGGCCCACGTGGCCAAACACATGGTGGGGCACCTCGATGGCTATTTGGCCGCCACGCAGCTCGGTATCACCCTGTCTTCCCTGGCGTTGGGTTGGGTTGGCGAGGCCGTGATGACCGATATCGTGTCCGCGATTTTCGGTTGGTTCAACGTGGAGCTCACCGGTGCGGTTGCCAAGAACCTGGGGCACGTGTTGGCCTTCAGCATCATCACCGTCCTGCACATCGTTTTCGGCGAGTTGGCCCCGAAATCAATCGCCATCCAACGGCCCGTGGGTACCACGATGGCCATTGCGTTGCCGTTGCGGTTCTTTTACGTGGTATTCAGGCCGTTCATCTGGGTGCTCAATGGCTTTGCCAATTTCCTGCTCCGGTTGATGGGGTTCCAGACCAATGTCGGTGAAGCGCACCATTCGTCCGAAGAATTGCAGTACCTGCTGGATCAAGGCCGCGAAAGCGGTGCCTTGGATACCGTGGAGCACGAGTTGATCAAGAACGTGTTCGATTTCAACGAGCGGATCGTCAAGAACATCATGGTGCCACGTACCAAGATCTCGGCGATCGAAATGGATTGCCCCGGTAGCGAATTCATCGAGCGGATCACCCGCGACGGGTATTCGCGCATCCCGATCTATGATGACAATATCGATCAGATCATCGGCATCGTGCACACGAAAGACATCCTGCCCATCATCGCCAAGGGCAAGGAATTGGTGTTGCGGAGCATTATCCGGAAACCCTATTTCATCCCCGAAACCAAGAAGATCAATGAATTGATGGCCGAGTTCCAGCAAAAGCGCATCCAGATCGCGATCGTGCTGGACGAATTCGGGGGTACGGCCGGCATGGTTACGCTGGAGGATATCATGGAGGAATTGGTTGGCGAGATACAGGACGAATACGATGAGGAAACACCGGTGGTGGAGAAGATATCCGACACGGAATACATGGTGGATGCCGGAGCCAATGTGCACGATGTGAACGAGTTCTTGCCCGTTGAACTGCCCGAAAGCAACGATTACGATACCATTTCCGGCTTGGTGAGCGATCTGTTTGACAAGATCCCGGACGTGGGCGAACACAAGGAATACCACGGGTACAATTTCATCATCATGAAGAAAACCCAGCAAAACATCGAGTTCGTGAAACTGGAGTTGATCGGCGATTCCGATGACGAAGGCGACGAATAATCCAATCCCTGTACACATTGCACCTGTTTTATACGCCCGACATACAGCCCCATCACCGATCGTTCGTGCTGAACGAGGAAGAAAGCAAGCATGCCATACGCGTGCTGCGGATGGTTCGTGGCGATCGCGTCCAATTGGTGGACGGAAACGGGGGGTGGTATGATGCGCGCATCGTGGACGCACACCCCAAGCGTACGGTGCTTGAAATCGATGAAGTACGGCTGGACGAAGGCCCACGGTCTTATTACCTGCACGTTGCGATGGCGCCCACCAAGCACATCGAGCGCATGGAGTGGTTCCTCGAAAAGGCGACCGAAGTGGGGATCGATGAGGTGACGCCACTGGTCTGCGACCGTTCGGAGCGCCGGGAAGTGAAGGTGGAACGGCTGAACAAGGTGATGGTCTCCGCGATGAAGCAGTCATTGAAGGCCCGGCTGCCCGTGCTGAACCAACCCGTGGCGTACCGGGCCTTCCTCCGTGACGCCTTTTCAGGAAGGCGTTTCATCGCCCATTGCGCGGAGGGGCCAAAGGAATACCTCAATGGGGCGCTCAAGCGCGGCGACCGCGCGTTGATCCTGGTCGGGCCCGAGGGCGATTTCAGCCAACCGGAAATAGACGCCGCGATCCAGGCAGGCTATGCGCCCATCTCGCTGGGCGATGCGCGCCTGCGCACGGAGACGGCCGCGCTCATGGCCTGCCTCGAAGTCGCCTTGCTGAACAGGTGAATCGACCCGGGAGCCCCTCGGTTTTACGGGATCAACTCCGCATCCAGCACCTGGATCTCGGAATTCCCTTCCTGGGTATTGGCATTCAGGCGCACTTTGCCCCTTATTTTGATGGGTTCTTCCGTGAAACGGACCTTCTTGCCCTTCTTCATGAAGATCTCCACCATCGGCGGGATGTCGCCTTGGCCGCAGAACATGCATTGCATGATGGGCAACACGGACAACATGAACGTTTCGTGGTCGCGGCCTCCGGTCATGGGGACCAGGTAACCGGGCAGCGTCACGGTCTTGCCCCCGAGGGCCTTCAGTTCGTCCGGGAAATGGGGGGTATAGATGGTCTGGTTGTCCTTGTGGGTCACCTTGTACATCAGTTTGTTAATCGTTTCCCAGGTTTCATTCATCATGGGGGTATGGTCCGGTACCTCCCCGAACGGCACGTCCTGTTGCGCATGCGCCGCATATGAGCCAAAAAGGATCGCTATTGCCAAGAAAATCTTTTTCATCTTACTCAAATCTCATTTGTTTGTAAAACACGCGACGCATCGCGTCTCTACCCGGACAATACCGCGACCTCACAATCTCACTCCGAAAGCGTTTGCGATATCGACGTGCGGTAGGCCTTCACCGCGGGGATCATCGCGGCCACGAAACCGATCGCGACACCCACCGCGAGCAGCCACGCTTCCTGCGGCAGTACCGTCAATGCGTTCACGAAGCCCGTGTCGCCCGCGTTGGCGCCGATGGCGTACAGTGCGCCGTGCCCGATCGCGATTCCTGCCACCGCGCCCACAAAGGTAATCAATATTCCTTCTGCAATCACTATGCCGAACAGCTTGCCCTGCGAAGCCCCAAGCGTACGCATGATCGCCAGGTCGTACTTACGGCTTTTGAGCGCATTGTAAAGGCTGATGAACACGCTCAATGCCGCGATGAGCATGATGACGTAAGCCAGGACCTGGAGGGAATCGATGCCGATGCCCAGGAGCGAGAACAGGCGCGCGCTCTCGATGGCCGGCGAGGCGGCCTGCATGGCCGTGCCCTGGTTCACCAGCCTGGGGAGCACGCCGATGGCCGCCGGGTTCCGGTATTGGATGAGCAGGCTGGTGATCTCGCGCTCGCCGGAGCCGACGTCGCCCAGGATGCTCTTCACGAGCTGGCCATCGGCGGCCGGCGATCCGTGGTCGTGCTCGGGGTTATCGTGGTCGTGGTGCTCGCCATGGTGGTGCTCATGCTCCTCCACGCCCGCCAGGCTGTGGTCGTGCTCATCTTGATCGTCGTGGTGCTCGTCGCCGTGGTCGCCATGCATGCGCCAAACGCTCGATAGGTTGGTGGCGATCAGGCGGTCGGCGACCGGGTGGGCTGGCTTGAATATGCCCGATATCGTGTAGGGGTGCTCGTCGTGCGTGTGGCCTTCGGCGCTCAGGCCGTGTGCGCCATAGATCTTGTCGCCCAGGCGGAGGCCGTGCTTCGCCGCGACCTCTGAGCCGACCACCGCCTCGAAATCCTGTTGCCAGATCCGGCCTTCGGCCAATTCGAGCCGGTAGAGCTGCAGGAACGTACTGTCCGTGCCCACGATTCGGTGTCCGCGGTAATTATCGCCCAGCGACAGCGGCACGGCCAACTTGACCATGGGGTTGGCGGCCAGCTTCCGCGCTTCGGCGAGGCTGATGTTGCCCGTGGGGTTGTCCATGTGGTAGATGCTGCTCAGGATGAGCTGGAGCGGGCTCCCTTTCGCGCCTACCACCAGGTCGATCCCCCGGCTATTGTCGTCCAGTTGCTTTTCGATCTGGTTGGAAGTAAGCAGCAGGATGCACAGGATTCCGGTGCCGAAGGCGGTCAGCAACACCCCCAGTAGGGAGGTTGCCGGATGATGAAGGATATTTTTCCAGGCGATTCGCAGCGTGTTCATGCCAATCCTCCCACTTGATAGGTGCGCGCGATCCTCGTTTTCACCCGTTTGTCGTGCGTGGCGATGATCAGCGTTGCGCCATGCCGTTCGGCCTGCGTAAGCAACAGTTCAAGGACGCGTTCCGTATTGCTGTCGTCGAGCGAGGCCGTTGGCTCGTCGGCCACCAGGATGGCCGGGTGGTTTACGACCGCCCTGGCGATGGCGGCGCGTTGCAGCTGGCCGCGGCTCAATTGGTTCGGGTAGCTTGACGCTTTTCGGTCGAGGTCGAGCAGCGCCAGTACCTCGCGGATCCGCTCGTGGTCTGTCTTGTTGCCCGCGAAACCCTGCGCAATCAGCAGGTTCTCTTTTACCGTCAGGCTTTTCACCAGGTGCGCTTCTTGGAAAATCAGGCCGATGCGCTGTCCGCGGTACGTGTCGAGCTTCCGTTGGGGAAGCCCGTAAAGCGGCTGTCCCTCGATCTGGACGGAACCGGTAAGCGGTTTCAATAGCCCGCTCAGGATGTGCAGCAGCGTCGTCTTGCCGCTGCCGGAATTGCCAAGGATCAAGGTGTGTTGCCCCGCCAAGACATCCAGGTCCTCGAAACTCAGGGATTCCCCGCCTGGATACCGGTGGGTTAGGCCCGTTAGGCGGGCCACGGATTTCATTGGGTCATGTTGCATCATATACGTCGGGATAAATACCCCACGCAAACCTAAGTTATTCCTGTTAAAACCACGGCATGCAAATGCAACTTTATTGATATGGTGGGGAGGCGGAAGCGGTCAGGCCCAAGGCCGGGTGTCGAAGATCCGGGGTTGTGTTTCGGTCGTTTTGGTCTTATTTTTTGGCATTGCTTTTTTATTTTATGTTTTAAATGATTATTTTTTTTCGTTTTTCGGTTTTTATTTAGGTTATTTTTGTGTTTTATTGGTGTTTCGTGATGGTTATTTTGGTTATTTTTGTGTCTAATTTTAATTTTATATAAAAAAAATGACTATCGGGATACCAAAGGAAATCAAGAATAACGAGAGTAGGGTGGGGTTGACGGCCTCTGGGGTGTTTGAATTGATGCAATATGGGCATCAAGTCGTTGTGGAGCAGGGGGCAGGCAAGGGAAGCGGTATTTCCGATACCGAATATGAAAGTGCAGGTGCCGAAATCCTGACCGATCCGCACGAGATTTGGGCCCGAGCGGAAATGATCGTCAAGGTCAAGGAGCCGATCGACGACGAATTGCGCCTGGCACGGGCAGGACAGATCCTATTTACCTACTTCCATTTCGCTTCGAGCACCACGCTCACCGAGGCGATGATCGGTAGGGGCGCGGTGTGCATCGCCTATGAGACGGTCGAGAAACCGGATCGTTCCTTGCCGTTGCTTACGCCGATGTCTGAAGTGGCTGGCCGGATGGCCGTGCAGCAGGGCGCACGCTACCTCGAAAAGCCCGTGCGCGGCCGGGGGGTGCTGCTGGGTGGGGTACCGGGCGTCCCGCCGGGCAGGGTGTTGATCCTGGGTGCCGGCATCGTGGGCATCCAAGCGGCCAAGATGGCCTCCGGCCTCGGCGCGCACGTGACCATCTTGGACACGAATACCGACCGTCTTCGCCACGTGAATGACATCTTGCCCTCGCACGTCGTTACCCAATACTCCAGCCAGTACACCATCCGCAAACTGGTGCAGACGCACGACCTGATCATCGGGGCGGTATTGATCCCCGGGGCCAAGGCCCCCAAATTGATCACGCGCGATATGCTGAAGACCATGCGTGCCGGCACGGTCATCGTCGATGTGGCCGTGGATCAGGGCGGATGCGTGGAAACGTGCGTGCCCACCACCCACGAGAACCCCACCTACATCATCGATGACGTGTTGCATTATTGCGTGGCCAACATGCCCGGCGCGGTTCCATTCACGTCTACCTTGGCGCTCACCAATTCTACGTTGCCCTACGTCATCAAGATCGCCAACCAAGGATGGAAGGCGGCCTGTGCCGACGATTCGGCCTTGATGAAAGGACTCAACATCGTTGAAGGCCAGGTGGTTTACAAAGGCGTGGCCGATGCGTTCGATTTGCCGTTGCATGCGTTGCATGAGGTGTTTTAATGTTTTGTTAACACAAACCTAATCATTCGTTCAACTCAGCGTAACGATGGGGTAATCTTAAGTTAGGATTATTGCATGGAATTTATCAGACCATGCAAAATAGAAAAATCAAAGGCTTTTTACTGCTCATTTGCCTTGTCCTGTCCGCTGCTGGACTCCAGGCCCAGGGCCAGCAAGGCAACATCAGGGGAACCGTCAAGGACGCTGTTACCCAGCAAGCCATTGCGGGTGCGACCGTCGGTATTTTAGGGACCACGCGAGGCGCCGTTTCCGATGAAAATGGTGCGTTCACGTTGGTAGGCGTACCCGAAGGGAAGTACGTCTTGAAAATCACCTATGTAGGTTATTCAGAGAGCCGGTTAGTGGATGTTGCTGTCCAGGCCGGTTCGGAGACCGTTTTAGCCATCAATCTCGAAGAGAGCGGAGAACTGATGGATGAGGTCGTGGTGACGAAAGCGCGGAGTCGGGGAACCGATATCACGCTATTGGCCGACCAGAAGCGATCGAGTATGGTCATCCAGCGAATCGGTGCGCAGGAGCTTTCCCGGAAAGGCGTGAGTGATGCCGCGGCAGCCGTGGCTAAAATGTCAGGCATTTCCAAAGAAGACGGCGGTAGCCAGGTATACATCCGGGGGATGGGGGACCGTTACAATTCGACATCGTTCAACGGATTGCCCTTGCCTTCCAATAGCCCTGAGCTGAAGAATATCGCGTTGGACCTGTTTTCGACCGACGTGGTCGAGTACATCGGCGTTGACAAGGTCTACAACAGCAGGATGTTCGGTGATTTCGGTGGCGGGAGCGTGGATGTCAATTCGAAGGACTACAGTGGGAACGGGATGCTTGAGGTTTCCGTTTCATCTACAGTAAACACGAACGCGATGGCGAATGCCGGAAATTTCATGTTGTTTCCCGGTGGTAACAAGTTTGGGTTTTCCCAGTATGCCATCCCGAACAATCCGTTGGGCGGATATAATTTCGCCAACAGCCTCAACCCGGTCTCGCAGAACCCCTATCCAGCCAATGTACGCTTGTTGGGCGGCAGATCTTTCCATTTGGGCGGCGAGGGGCGGCTTAATTTCTTCGCCACTGCAAGTTTCGGCAATAATTATGAACACCGTCAGGGCATAAACCGGGATGTGAATGCGCAAGGTGCCCGGAGACGGTGGTCCGATCAGGAACGGTTTGGTTACAAAACCAATACAACAGGCCTCTTCAATGCCAGTTACCTGATCAATGCAGAGCACAAAATAGCGTATAATTTCCTTTTTGTCAACAGCAGCGACCAATGGAACGATAGCTTCCGTGGCTATTTCGTGGATTTGACCGAAGACGGTACGGGCCTCAGGCAGCTGGGCTCCTATGCACAGAATAAACTATTCGTCAATCAGCTCCTGGGCAATCACCAGTTGACAGACCGGATCGGTGTAGAATGGGGGGCGTCGGTAAACCATATCGCCTACGCGATGCCAGACCGTGTGCAGAACATGTTGCGTTTCCTGGGGAACGATGAATATGTCATCGTCCAGAATACAACGACGGACAATAACCACTTCAACCAACGGTTGAATGAGAATGAGTATGCGGTCAACGTGGCCGGAAACTACAGATTGGGCGATACCGGGGCGCCGAAAGGCATCATTCGTTTAGGTTATCAGGGACGGTTGAAGATGCGCGATTTCGAGTCCATCCAATTCAATTTCCGGATCCCTGAAGAACAGCGCAACATGATCGTGGATCCGAACGACATGGATGCATTCTATAACCAGCAAAATTACAATAACGGATTTTTCCGGATTGAATCGTTCGCAGGTGAAATCCCGCAATCGTACAATGGCGACCAGCGAATACACGCCGGTTATGCCAGTTTGGAATACAACCTGACCGATCGGCTCACGTCGGTGGTTGGCGTGCGTTATGAAAACCTGAGTCAATACGTCGAATGGGTTACCCAATTGGATCCGGGAAATAACAACCGGATGACGAGAAGCCCGTTTTTGCCCAACCTGAACCTACGGTACGGATTGAACGAACGACAAAACCTCCGGCTCGGGGCAAGCAAGACCTATACGTTGCCGCAGTTTAAGGAACGTGCACCTTTCGTTTTTGATGACGGCACGATGACGAGCCTAGGCAACCCGTTTCTATACCCGTCGGATAATTACAATCTGGATCTCAAATGGGAACTCTTTCCAACAGCTGCGGAGTTGGTCTCGATATCCGCTTTCGGTAAATATATCCAGAACCCCATCAATGAAATTAACGTGGCTGCCACATCAAATGAGATTTCCTGGGTCAATATCGGGGATGCCGGCACCGTGCTCGGCGTTGAATTGGAGCTGAAAAAGGACATCGTCCAATGGGATAGCGACCGCAACCAGGTGTCCGCGGGGTTGAACGTAGCGTATATGGATACCGATCAGCAAATCGACGCAGCAAAAGTATCGCATGAAACCCGGTATAACATCCAGCCTACCCACTCCCGGTCAGGGTTTGCCGGTGCTTCGGACCTGTTGGTCAATGCCGATTTGACATTTAACAAACGGTGGCACAACAACGGCAACGTCATGGCAACTGTTGCGTATTCCTATTTTTCGGACAAGATTTATTCCCTTGGCATCGAACAAAAAGGAAACTTGGTCGATCGGGGCGTCGGAACACTCGACGTCATTGTTCGCACCAAATTCAACAGGAGGGTTGGATTGGATTTGGTTGCCCGGAATCTCCTCGATCCAGAATACCGTCGTGTACAGGAGAATGCCAGCGGACATGTACCTGTGCTCACTTACCGGAAAGGACAATTCTTTTCGCTGGGCTTGAGTTATCAGCTTTAATGCACGGACGAATTTCACTTAACAATTTGATTACAGTAAACTAATCATCAAGATATCCTTAACGCGCAATTTTGGAGTTGAAATTTAATAGAAACAAACAAAAATGAAAATGGAAATGAAAAAGACTTTTAGGTGGATGATGGGGGTTGCCGCGCTGTCGTTGGCGGTAACGGCAACGTCTTGCAGCGACGACGATCCGAAAGTCGATCCAGACGGGTTCGTCTTGAAACGTGACGACCTTAAAGGTGAAATCACCGAAGGTGAAGTGGTTTTAGAGTCAGGGACCTATAAACTTACCGGCAAACTCGTTGTCCAGAATGGTGCCACATTGACAATCAAGGCGGGTGTTAAAATCGAAGCCACGCAGGTGCCGGCTAATGAGTTCGCGCAGGTTCGGTACATCGGTGTAGCCCAAGGCGGTAAAATAAATGTACAGGGTACCGCAGCCAGTCCCGTAGTGATGACTGCCACCGAGGCAAGACCCGGTGCATGGGGTGGTTTGGTGATCTGTGGCCGGGCGCCGATCAATAAAGGTGCTACGGCAGTCTCTGAAGTGGGCGAGTTGACCTATGGCGGTACGGTAGCCAACGATAACTCGGGTTCACTGAAGTACTTGCGATTGGAATACACCGGTTTCTCTTACAACAGCGATAAAGAGTTCAACGGACTTTCGCTGTTTGGTGTAGGTAATGGAACGGTGATTGAGTTCGTGCAGGCCTATGAAGGTTCTGACGATGGTTTCGAGTGGTTCGGCGGTACCGTAAATGCAAAAAACCTGGTTGTGACGAACAAGATGGCCGATGTAGGTGATGACCTGTTCGATTGGACCGAAGGCTGGGTTGGTACCGGCGAAAACTGGTATGGCATCCGCACCAATGGCGGTAACCGTGGTATCGAAGCCGATAATAACGGACAAAACCACGCAGCTACTCCGATATCCAACCCGACCATCAAGAACCTGACGCTGGTTGGCAACGGTGCGGGCGGTGAGAACCAAGCCATCAAGCTGCGTGTAGGCACGAAAGCCCAGTTTGAGAATGTTGTGTTGAGCAACTGGGGAACCGGATTCGACGTAGAGCATGACGAAGGCATTGCATTCGTGGCCGACGGCTCGCTGAAAGCCACCGGCGTAAAGTTCGATCAGATCGGTGCTAAAGCAAAAGGCAAGAAGACCAACGGAGATGCAGCTGATGTTGATGCTATTTTCACTGAAAATGCCAACGCTACTGGTGCCGGAGCCGGTGCAGCTACGCCTGAATGGGCCAAAGGCTGGACATTGGGCATGTAGCCGCGAGATGGGTATACAAAAAAAAGCTGTACCGGTTCAAAACCGGTACAGCTTTTTTTTGTTATGGACTTTGTTAGCTGGTGGTTTTACATTTCACGTTGCCGTAATGATGCCGTAACACGGCCTGGCTACCTTTGTAGCAACAAAAGAAAAAAGCAGCATTCATTTTGTTAGGTTTGGTTAAATGGAAAAGCTTCGTTGTGAAACGGGGCTTTTTTTTCATTATGCGTACTTTTGTTAAATTCGCCCATCTTCATCGGTATGCATTATCAGACATTTGAACCCCATCCAGATCTGGCACCGCTCGTGAAATGCTATTGGATCCTGGAGGTTCCGGAAGCGGCTGGCGCTGAGCGGCAACGCATCGTTCCCGATGGTTGCATCGAGATGGCGTTCATCCTGGGTGATGACATCAAGCGCTACACCTCCGAGGTCGATTTCATTTTGCAGCCGCGTGCCATGGTGCTCGGTCAGACGACCGAACCGTTCTACATCGAACCCCAAGGTCATGTCAATACCTTCGCCATCCGTTTTTATCCGTATGGTTTCGCGAATTTCGTGACCGTGCCCATCAAGGAACTTGCCAATACGGAGACCCCGCTAACGAAGTTGTTCGAAGAAGTCGCCGCAACGGAACTGGAAAAAAGCATCGTCGAGGCAACGGATACGAGGCAGCGCATCGAGGTCATCGAACGCTTTCTGATGGATAGGCTGAGCGACGAGGCCATGATCGACCAAATCGTAAAGACGACCGTTGACGCCCTTTGGAAGACAAACGGCAGCCGGTCGATAAACGCCATCCTGGAGAAGGATTTGTCCAAAAGACGGCAACTCGAGCGGAAATTCATCAAGCAGGTGGGCATGAGCCCCAAGCAATTGGGCAAGGTGATCCGGCTGCAGACCGCCTTGAACCTGTTGCTCAGCGAAAAGGCGTCGAGCCTCACGGAAATCGCCTATGAAAGCGAATATTACGACCAATCGCACTTCATCAAGGACTTCCGGGAGTTTACCGGCACCAATCCAGGGGAATTCCTGGGCCACGGAAACACGCTCCTTTCTTCGTTGTTTTACAAAGATGGCTGATATGTCGCAATTTTACAATCCAGTTCGCGTCCAAGGCGATAGATTTGCGACATACATTAAAAAAGAGGAGATGATGAGCAAGAACTTAATATCCATCGTAGAGATTCCAGTTGCTGACTTTCAGCGGGCCGTAACGTTTTACCGTGCGCTGTTGGGCGTCGAGATCGAAGCCGTTGATATGGAAGGTACCCAGCTGGGCGTGTTGCCGGGCGAAGGAAACGCGGTGTCCGTCGTGTTGATCAAGGGGGAAGGGTACGAGCCCGCTGCCGCAGGGGCGCTCGTTTACCTGGACGGCGGGGAGGATCTGCAGGCCGTTTTGGACAAGGTTGAACCCAATGGCGGACAGGTCGTCGTCCCGAAAACCGAAATCGATCCCGAAACCGGGTTCTTTGCCCACTTCACTGATACCGAAGGCAACCGTCTTGGGCTGCATTCCTATCAATAGCACCCCGGAATCGGGGTTGGCATGGCCCCAGCATCACGAACGTTGCATCACGTCGGCTGAGCGCATCCACAGGTCAGTGACGTGCCTGCCGCTACAGCCGTTCTTTTGGAAAAAAAGGGGACTTCGGTATACCTTTTTCAGCAATGCTCGGCAAATTAGATATCTTTGCGGCGGTAAAGGGGCAACATGAAAGAAGATATCCTGATTCAAATCGCCAATCAGATCAAGGAACGCAGAAAGAGCAAGGGCATCACCGTGCAGGAACTCGCCGAACGCGCTTCGGTGAGCAAGGGGTTGATCTCACAGATCGAGAATAGCCGGGCAATTCCTTCCTTGATGGTGCTGATCGAGATCATCCGGGCGCTGGATGTGGACTTGAATGTGTTCTTCAAGGAAATCGGTACGGACAACGGTGCGAAGACGATCCTGGTGAAACGCCGCGACGAATACTATTATTTCGAGAAGGAACAGGCGATGGGATTCCGGTACCATCGGATATTCACGCGCAATATCGAGAAGTCTACCGTAGATATCGTCTTGCTTGAGCTCGAACCCAATGCCAAACGGCCCATGGTGGAAACCCAGGCCTTTGAATACAAATACATCCTATCGGGCGAGGTGGAATACCAATTCGAGGATGAACAGATCCGTTTGGGTGCCGGCGACTCGATGTTGTTTGACGGCCGTATTCCCCATACGCCAAGAAATATCGGCGCCTACAACGCAATCATGCTGGTCATCTACTTCTTCGAAGACTGAGCGATTGTGCTTGACCACAAATTAATCCGTGTATCCCTTAACCCGGTATAGCTAGCGCATCCGGGCCTGCCCTAGCTCCGGATTTTCAATTTCCTGCATCCTTTCATAACCAACGGTGAGCAATTACGTCTTCCGTGTCCTGGTGACGGGTTTGTTGTCAAGGCCCAACTTTGCCGGGAGCTTGACCGTGCCGATGCCCGCCGCAAGCCCAAGCGTGAGTGCCCGTCGCCATATCGCCCCGCTTCCGGCTGCGGTGCCGATCGCTGCATAATAAGCGGCGTTGATGGCCAGGTCGGCGACCAACGTTGCCCGATAGCGGCCATCGGGACCCTTGATGTCCGATCCGGCGTACCGCACCGCCTTGACCAGGGCCTCTTCGCCCACCTTGTCGATCCTGGGCATATCCTTGCCCTACTTCTTGAGGGATTCATGCAGCAGGTTGAGCGCGATCGCACCGGCCAACCCTGCCGTTAAGCTGCGTAAACTAAACATGGTATTTGTCCTGACTGGTGGGCGTGATGCAACCATCCCGATGCGTCATCATCCGGCTATCGCCCGCCGGATCGCCTCCTCCACGGGGGGAGCGATCCGGAGTCCCCGGCATTCCGAGTACGGTGTCCTGAAGCATTTGCTCACCACATCAGATGGCCTTGCCGCTTTGTGGCGGAAGTGATGACCCCATTGAAATCCGATGAGTGGCGATTTATTGGCTCAGGCTAGAAAATTTAATTGATGCGGTTTCAATTCTAGGAGAACAGAGGTTTTATCGAGCGGGTCAGGCCAAGGCATACGCGCACGAGGGATGAATTATGGCAGCAGGTCATCATTCAGTTTTCAGCATCCTCCCGGTACAGCATCCACTTCTCCTCCGTTTTCGGCGCCTTGCGCATCGGGAGCAGTTTCGGGCGTTTGCGTCGCCCGGACAGGAAGGCCAAGCCCTCAATCAGCAGTTTCGGCCGGAAGGTTCCCAGCCACAGCTTACCGATGTGGATGAACAGGTCATAGCCCGTTACTCCGTTGCGGAAATAACCTTCCGATAACAGCGCATCGAGCAATGCCACCATCCGTTCCGATTCGGTTGAGTCGATGATGGCTTCCGCATTCGGGATGCTGTAGGGGTCCAGTTTGACCCATTGCGGTTTTCCACCGTCCAGGATTTGACGTTCGCCTCGGTAGGTGGTCTTGGTCTTGTAAACCGTTTTCCGGGCATCGATCTTGATGTCGTTTTCCGGAAGCGATTCGCTGAACACGAAATCGCACGGCACGCGATCCAGTATGCGTGCATAACGGTTGATGTGGTTGAAATCGTAGGCATCGGTGGTGGTGAGGTCCTCGTACTTCATCACGTCGGCCGTGTCCCGGCCGATCAGGAAGGCGAATTCCTCCTGCGTGTATCCCTTCGCCTCGCGGTGGAGGCGTACCATGGTGTTGAGTTCGTAGTCGAGTGAAGGGTAGACGAGCATTGATTAAGTTTTGGCTTCCTTTTCTGTTTTCATGTCAGCAAATTTACGAAAGGGGAATTGGTTATCAAAAGCATATTAAGGAGGCGTGATGGGTCAAGTACGATTTTGCATTTTACGGTCAAGTTGATTAACTTTGTAAGTGTTACTAATTTTCAGGGTATGAAATCAACAATCAATAGTCCTACGGTAAATGTGGTCATCCAATTGTTCAACCAGCTGGGTAAGGCTGACCGGATGAAGGTTGCCGAACGTATCGGGAAGCAGACTTTGGCCGAGCGGTGGGACGCTATGGATGCCATATTGCCGGATGAATCTCTTTCCGAAGCGGATATCATGCAAGAAGTGAGCGCTGTACGGTATGGCGATGTCAAGAAGTCGTAAGAAAACGCTTGTCTTTGATACGAATTGGTACATCAGTGCTACGATTAACCGAGCCTCAAGACGAACGCTTTTCGATCTCCTTTCCGAACCCACTTATACCATTCTCTGTTGCGATGAATTGATAGCGGAGTACAGGGCGGTTATACTACGCGATAAATTCAAAAAATACATTAAGCTTTCCCAGGCGCTGCGTTTTATCGAGCTGCTTGTGCCCGTCCTTTCATTTGTAAAGGTTAAAAGCAAGGTGAGCGCAAGTAGGGATGCCAAGGATAATTATTTGCTCGCGCTCAGCAAGGACGGCGCCGCGGACTATCTCATCACAGGTGATCCTGATTTGCTGGTACTGAAACAGTATGGTCAAACCGTCATATTGACCATGAAAGAGTTTCTGGAAATACGGTCAGACAGGTAATTATAGGTGGCTGCTGTACACGACGATATTCATTTAATGAACAGCTGCTTGTTTTCAGCCCACCAGCGCTTTTTCGATTCATTGGCAAGTTCATTGGCCTGCTCTTCGGTGGCTGCGCTGGTCTTTATTCCATTCTTGTACTTGAAGTAATTCACGACGCGTTGCAAACCGCGGATATCGGTGTCTACCGGTAAACGGAAAATGATTTCTTTGTCTGTACGTTCTATTACCATAATGAAACAAAGATAACGAAATCCGATTTCATAATCAAGCCAAGAATTTACGCATTCGGGTCATACTCCGGATTCCGTTGGAAGCGGGTCAGTTTGTTGGGGCCGTTGGGTTCGAGTTTGATAAGCTTGCCTTCGTTGTATAGGTCTTCCAATTGAGCCGAGAAGGAATTATCCTCCTTGTATTCTTCGGGTTGGAAAAACGAATTGTAGTATTCGGTGATTTCACGTCGTAGGCGCGGCTCATCAAAATACCCTTCTTCCAGTAATGAATTTAGGGCTGCCTTGACGCTCATGCCTTTTAGGATGGGAATCTTGGTTTTGTCTTGCAATGTGTCGTCGGAAAGAATTTCTTTTGGTAGTATATCCTCCATTGACAACTTTAATACCTTCAAAACTTTTTTTAGCGTCGTAGTTGTATACTTCAGTGAAGTAGCTTCTCTTTCTATTCCACCGACAATTGAGTCACCACCGAATGGGCTAATCAATTTACTTAGTTTTTTGCCGGAAATCCCAAGCTCCAAACGTCTCGACCTGATATTGTCGATAATGTACTGTGCTAACGGTGTTACTTTTCCTCTTTCTTTCATCCAACGCTAAAAGCGGTAGATTTAGATATATTAATTGGGAAGTATAATTTGCATTTTAATAAATTAGTATATATATTTGCATCGTTACCAAATTATAGAATAGAAGCATAGGAATAGAAAAGGAAATTTTTGCGGAGCCAATAATTGTTTTGTCTTCGATAGGATTTAAATAAATATCAGCATTAACAAAAGAGTCTCGTCTACAAACTCTAACATTCAATCACAAGCGAGACGGTAGGTTAATGCCCATGGCGAGATTTTGCGTACCTTTGGTGCGTCAAAGTGGCGCTGTGGGCTCTACTGAAACCGTCTTGTGAGGGGTTAGAGCCTTGTGGAGCGGTAGTACGTAGGGTTCACAGCGCTACTCGCGTTTGGTACCTGCCGATACCGGAGACTCGTTTTCAAACTAGAAATGAAAACGAGTTTTTTATTTTCCGCCGTCCGAATCCCAGCCGCTCCTGGCAGCGGATATCCTTTCGCCGGCCCGTCGGCCGCCGAACGGCTGTTCCCGCTTAAGCCCAAGAATCCAATTTAACGTAATCCATCATCAGGGAAGGCTACCGATTTCACCGGTACCAACGCACGGCAACGTGCATGCAACGGCCATCCCAACCGTATTAATTAACCAAATGATGCATTCAATGATGAATCAAAATGAAGCAAAATCTACGCTTCCGGGGAGGCTATTGCCCCAAGCGAATACAACCGATATACCTTTTATTGATGGTTTTCCTCCTCACCGGAGTGGGAGGGAAGGGGGCTCTCGGGCAGGCCCCATACAACATGCCCGATTCCCTGCCTGACCGGCAGGCTGGCATCAACCCACTGCAGATCGGCGATACCATCCCCGAATGGCTCTGGCACCTGCCGCTGCCGGTGGTGAACCACCCGGAGGGCAAGGACACCATCACCCTGAACGATTGCCGCGGCAAGCTGATCATCCTGGATTTCTGGGCCACGTGGTGCAGTGCCTGCCTGGACGGCTTTCCCAAAATGGACTCCCTGAGCAGGGAGTTCGGGGATAGGCTTGCGGTCATCCTCTTCAACGCCAAACAGACGGGGGATACGCCGGACCGGATAAAAAAAGCTTTCGAGCGACGGGAAGCCCGGACGGGTTACGGCGTCACGTTGCCCTATGTCGTGGGCGATTCGATTTTCCAGCAGGTTTTCCCGCATTGGATCATACCGCACCATGCATGGATCGATGGCGCGGGCGTGCTGCGGGCTTCGACCTTTGCGGACGCGGTGACCCGTTCCAACGTGGCGGCCCTGATAGCCGGGAGGGATGTGGCCATGCATACCAAGCGCGACGTGATCGGCTTTGAAGCGATGGCCACCCCGCTGGCCGAAATCCATGCCGGATTGGGAGCAAAGGTCGAATTCCGATCGTTGCTGACCGGATACATCGAGGGGTTGGGCAGCAAACAGGGTACGGCCATCACCGCCGATGGCCTTACGCGTACATTCCTGATCAACGCACCACTGCCCACGCTCTACAATACGGTCTTCGGTGCCGAACGCGGCGACCTGCCCCTGAACCGCCTGGTGTTCCGGTTGCCGGATTCCACGGGTTTCCGGGAGCGGTACCGAGACTATGAAAGCTACGGCAACCGCTATTGCTACGAGATCGCCACGCGCGCGACCGACGACGGCCGGTTGGCTGGCCGGATGAAGTCAGACCTGGAAAGCCATTTCGGCGTGCGCATGGAAAGACAGGCGAGGGACACGGCCGCATTGGTGATCCGTGGATACCGGGATGTCCGGAACCGTTCCACGTCGGTGGACGGATCGGGTCCACGGCAAGGTGGCGCCCCGGATCGACGGATCACCGGGATGGATCACCTGCTGTCGCTGCTGAACGACCTTGGGCCGATCCCGGTCGTCGATGAATCGGGGGTGGTCCATATCGACATAGCGCTGCCCGAAGCGATCCCTGGCCATACGATCGACGATATGGCCCGCTGGTTGGCGATGAATGGCTTTTCCGTCGGGCAGGAAACCCGGCGGCTCGATTTCGCGATCTTTACGCAACAACCCTGAACATGGAAAAGAAACGTACCATATCCTGGCCACTGATCCTCGGCTTCCTGCTGCTATCCGCCCGGTCGTTTGCCGGACATAGCCCGCAGGTGTATCAGCAGCAACCCGTTACGGGTAAAATCACTGACCGATCCGGGAATCCCGTCACTGCCACGGTCGGCTTCAAAGGAGGCCGGACGGCGGTAACCACCGACAGCGACGGCGGGTTCCGCATCGCCAACCCGATGGGGCTTGACACGCTCCTCATCACCGGCCTGCATATCGGGACGGTGGTGTGGCCGCTCAGGGGCGAAGGTCCCCAACTGATCACCGTCACCCTGAAAGCCCAGGAAATCACCGAGGTGGTCATCAATACCGGCTATGAGACGCTTCCCCGGGAAAGGGCCACGGGTGCGTTCGGCCATATCGACAACGGCACGCTCAACCTGCAGGTGGGCACCGATATCCTGGGGCGGCTGGACGGCGTGGTGGCGGGGCTGACCTTTGACCGCAATGCGGACGTACGGGTACGAGGCCTGAGCACGATCAACGGCCCGACCGACGTCCTTGTCGTCGTGGACAATTTCCCGCTGGAGGGCAGCATCGACATGATCAACCCCAATGACGTGGAAAGCGTGACCGTACTGAAGGACGCGGCCGCGGCCAGCATCTGGGGCGCGCGCGCCGGCAACGGGGTCATCGTGATCACCACGAAAAAGGGCCGGTTCAACCAGCCCGTGGACATCGGGTTCAACCATACGCTTTCCGGCCACGGCAAACCGCGGCTTTGGGAACTGCCCCGGATGTCATCGGCCGATTTCATTGACGTGGAAGCGTTCCTTTTCAGAAACAACGCCTTCTTCATCGACTTTCTGCTGAGTGATTTCTACAAAACCCCAGTGTCTCCGGCAGCGGATATCTTCCGCCAGCGCAGCGCCGGGCTGATTTCCGCGGCAGACTCCGCCAGCCGGATAGCCGCGCTGAAAATCCACGACATCCGGACGGACCTGCTGGAGCACGTGTACCGCAATGCGGTGACCAGCCAGTATTCGCTCAACCTGCGTGGGGGCAGCGGTAACGTCAGCTACCTGTTTTCGGCCGCATATGACAAAGCGGTTTCAGACCTCTCGGCCACAGATGACCGGCTGAACCTCAATGTCTCCAATTCCTATAGGCCGTCAAGGGCACTGCAGGTCAATACATCCCTGCGCTATACCCGCACGGAAAGCGTCACCGGCAGGGAAGGCTACAACTCGGGTTCCTATAAAGTGAACGGGAAAGAAATCCCCTACCTCAGGCTTACCGATGACGTCGGTAATGCGATACCGGTCGAGACCTTCATCCGCCACGGTTATGCCGACACCGCGGGAGGCGGCTTGCTGCTGGACTGGAAACACTACCCGCTGGCGGACTGGCAGCACCGAAAGGCCACGACCGGCATCCATTCCGTACTTGCCGATGTGGGCATCGACTACGCCATCCTCGACGCACTGAAACTGGGCGTACAATACCAATACCAGCAGCAAGCCACCGAAAACACGCAGCTGTCGGACATGGACAGCTATTACACCCGGAACCTCATCAACCTGTATTCACGGATCGACCATTCGACCGGCGAAATAAACCGCGTAGTTCCCGAAGGCGATATTTTGGCCTCGGGCCGGTCGGCAGTGCTGGGCCAGAGCGTGCGTACACAGGCAAACTACCGTTCAGCGTGGGGATTCCATGAACTGAACGGGCTGCTCGGCGGGGAGGCCAGGCAGGTGGCCCGCGACCGGACGGCTTACCCGGCCGTCTTCGGTTATTCCAGAGACCCGTTGCTCACGGCCCCGGTCGACCTGTTCAACAGCCACCCGACACTGATCACGGGCTTCGCCTCGCAGATTCCCGTAAGCAGGTCGACCACGTTCGAAAAAACGGTGAACCGGTTTTTGTCCTTCTACGGCAATGTGGGCTACACTTACAACGGGAGGTATTCACTGACAGCCAGTGCCCGCAGGGACGGCTCCAACCTGTTCGGGGTGAAGACCAACAACCAGTGGAACCCACTGTGGTCGGTCGGTGCATCTTGGCTGGCCAGCGATGAACCATTTTTCCGTGGCCGAGAGGTAAATTACCTGAAGCTCCGGGCAACTTATGGCGTGAGCGGGAACATCGCCACGGATGCCAGCGCGGTCCCCGTATTGGGCTATTACCCGCCCAATAACTGGACGATATTCTTTCCGTACGCCGCAGCGCAGGGCATCAGCAACCCGGAACTGCGCTGGGAAACCTCCCGGATGCTGAATGTGGGAGCGGATTTCGCGATGGAAGGGGACCGGCTAAGTGGTTCGCTGGACCTTTACCGGAAAAAGGGCACCGATCTCTACGGGCCAACACCCTACGACTATACGGCATATGGCGTGGTCAGCGAGATCACGCGCAATGTGGCCGGCATGCAGGGACACGGGATCGACCTTACGCTCAGCAGCGTCAACATCGACCGCGCATTCAGGTGGACAAGCGCATTGCTTTTCAATTACGCAGTGAACAAAACCACGGACTATTTCGTCCCGACGGCCGACCGGCTGGCCAGCCTGGTGGGAAACGGTGCCGGGATCACGCCCGTGATCGGCAAGCCGCTCCACGGCATCGCCAGCTACCGTTGGGGCGGGCTGGATGCCTCGGGTAACCCCCAGGGTTACCTCGGCGACGACCTGAGCACGGATTACCGGACGATGGCCGAGCGGGTCCGGTCTTCGGGTATCGACAGCAATGTGGTGTACCACGGGTCGGCCGAACCGGTGTACCAGGGGACGCTCGGCAATACCTTGCAATACAAAGGGCTTAGCCTGTCGGTTTACATTTCCTACCGGTTGGGGTACCATTTCCGCAGGGAAGTGCTTTCCTACGACCAATTGTTCCGTACGGGGGGCGGACATGCCGAATTCGCTTACCGGTGGAAACAGCCCGGGGATGAGGCCTCCACCAACGTGCCTTCGATGCTGTACCCCGCCAATGGGGACAGGGATGCATTTTACCGGCTTGCGGAAGTCAACGTCAGGCGTGCCGACCAGGTGCGGATCCAGTTCGTGACGGCCACCTACCGGCTGCCTGCGTTATCGGATCGCTTCCCCGTAGCCAGCGTATACCTGAATGCCAGCAACCTGGGGTTCGTGTGGCGGGCAAGTGCCGACAACCTGGATCTATCCGTACCGACCTATGCCGTGGGACTGAACATGAATTTTTAAACCGGAAAGACATGGATAATAAAGCGTTAAGTATACGATTCCGGCACCTGCTGCCGCTTGCATTCCTCCTGGCTTCGTGCCAGCATTACCTGGCACTCAAACCGGCCGCCAACGTAGCCATACCCGCCAGCCTCAATGACGTGGAGTTACTGCTGAACAATTCCCAGTCCCTGAATTTCCGATCGGCTTCCATGGGCATCGGGAACACGGACGATTTTTTCCTGGCTGACGAAGCTTACCTGGCCAGCGATGAGCGGGAGCGGGCTGCTTACCGCTGGGCGTGGCATGAATACAATTTCCCCAATGAATGGAACACGACGTATCAGGCGATAAACATCGCCAACCTGTCGTTGGAAACACTGGAAAAGGTGGGGCGCGGGAATGTGGAAGGGGTCCGGTGGGATCACCTGAAGGGCACGGCGTTGGTCTACCGTGCCTTCCATCTGCTGAACGCACTGTGGACCTATTCGCAGGCATACGACCCGGGCACGGCGGCTTCCGATCCAGGGATCGTGTTACGGACTTCCACGGATATCAACGTGGCGTCCACACGGAGCAGTGTCGGGGACTGTTACCGGAAGATCGTCTCGGACCTGAAAGAGGCTGCGCCCCTGATCGGAAGCACTTCGCCATTGCCCACGCTGCCCGATCGCGCCACCGCCTACGGCCTGCTGGCACGTACATACCTATCCATGCGCAACTACGGCGAAGCGTTGCTTTACAGCGACAGCTGCCTGGCCCTGCACCACGATCTGTTGGATTTCAATACGGATATCGCCATCATTCCCGGGCAATCGCTGCTATTTGGACGGTTCAATAAAGAAGTGGTTTTTTCGGCTTTATCGATTCCGATGTTCAGGACCGAACAACCCTATAACGCCAGTGTTGATACGGTATTGCTTGCCCAATACCATCCTGATGATTTGAGGCGGCAGGCGTTTTTCTGGGAAAGGCCCGATGGAACCACGGAATTCAGGGGAATGTACCACATCGGCAATGACCAATTCTTCACCGGCATATCGACCGCTGAAATGTACCTGACGCGTGCCGAATGCCAGGCAAGGGCAGGGGAGAAGGAAAAAGCGATGGCGGACCTCAATGCATTGCTGGAGAGGCGGTGGGATGGCCGGGTTCCGTTTGAGGAGCGGCAAGCGGCGGATGGGGCCTCGGCCGTTGACCTCATCCTGCAGGAGCGGCGGAAGGAATTGGTTGGGAGGAACCTGCGGTTCATCGATATCAAACGTTTGAACAGGGAGGGCAGGCAAATCGGATTGCGCAGGAAGATCGAAACGGGTTTCGTCGATCTGCCCGCCAATGACCCGCGATGGGCATTTCCGCTCCCTGCGGACATCATCTCACAAACGGGGATGCCGCAGAACAGGTATTGAGTTCCGCGGCATCCTTGCTCCATCCTCCCGGAAGGACCTGGGATAAGCCTTACGGCTTATTGTATATTTCGGAAGGATGCACGTATGGTTGGGTGCTTCCCGAGCCGGCAAAAGCGGGATTGGGGACAGCATTGCCACCCGTCGTTGGGCTGACTGGCATCTGGCTGCTGGGCAGCAATGCCGGATTGATGGTAAGCGGCGAAGTGGGAAGTAGGAAAGATCCCTTTACCAGTACCTTGCAAGCCCTGATGACCCCGGTCGGGCATCCGGAGCTATTGGGGCTTGCAATCCATTTTGTCGGGTCATTTTCCTGGCCCGCGGTGCCGGTGAATTCGAAGTAGGTGTCCGGCAATTGGATGACGGCCACCGTGGCATTGGCTTCCAATGCGGTTTTCGCTGTCGCTTTTTCCTTGCTTGCATCAGCGGTTTTTTCCTGTGCCCTTGCTGTCAAGGCCATCGTCATCATCAGGACGAACACACCTAGCGTACCCATCCCTGTCATCATCGTTTTTTTCATAACGTTTGTAATTGAAATTAAATTGAACCTGTTTTTTGTGTTGCTGAAAAACCCTTTTTGCGTTTTCATGGTGATAAAAATTAGTTAATGAAATCTTACACCACAAAGGAAAGCACAAAATCGAGGCGAAAAAGTGCACTTTTCGGAATCTGCCCCTCGAATTTCAGTGTTGGGTTGCTGGAAAGTGCACTTTTTGGCTACTTGCCGCCTTTCCGAAGATTATTGGGGGAGGTATTAAAGTGTCTTTTAAAAGCACGGAAGAAATGCTCGCGGCTACGGTACCCCACCTCCACAGCGATATCCTTGATTTTCCTGTCCGTGCCCACGATCAGTTCCTTTGCTTTATTCATCCGCGTCGCGATGACGTGCTGGTGCAAGGCCACGCCATACAATCGGTTGGCGAGTTCCTGCACTTTCTTTTCGGTCACGCCCAAGGCCTCCGCGACCGCGCCCACGCTGTCGACCTGGTCGGTGAACACGTGTTCTTGGACGTAATCCCGCAACGCGCCCAGGTGCACGCCCAGCCCGATGTCCTTGAGCTGGTTGCCGCCCCGCACCAGCCGGTGGTGATAGACCAGGCATTCCACCAGTTTGTGGAAGATGAGATTCGCACGAATGACGGGTTGGGAGGCATCGTAGGTGCGCATGGCTTCCAGGTGCATGTGCACCGATCGGCTCATGGCGCAGTAGGGGAATACGAGCGGGTCGGGGCTGTCCCGGCCGATGGATTCGAACAACCGGCCCAGTTCGGGAAAGTGTTCGGCCTCGGACAGCAGGTAATCCGGATGGAACGTGCACACCGCAAACCGGTGGATACCCTTTGCCAGGTGCAGCACCAGCGGGCCCGCGCCCTTGTAGGTGGGGAAGAAGGTATTTTCCGGCACGTCCCACAGCGGCTGCCCCTCGGGGCTTCCGAAGCCCAGCGTGCCCTCGATGTTGAAGGTGAGGAATGTGCTGGGTTTGCGTATCCGTACGCGGATGTCGGTGTCCCGCCCGGCTTCCAGCTCCAGGAACTCCAGCCGGAAGTTGAAGTGGCTGATGTGGTAGCGGGCGATCTCGCACCCCGGCAGCGGGATGACCTGGCAATCCGCGCCGGGGATGTAGTGCTTCGCGTAATCGGGCCTGCGCTTCGCCACGCGGGTGTTTTCCTGCACGTGCCTGGGCAGGTCCAGGTGGATGGCCTGTTGCATTTTCTTTTCGTCCATGATCGGTGTTTTTGTATCAACCCGGCGGCGCCTGGCCGGGGACGTCGACGTCGCGGCCGCCGGGTCGAGGGGTGGATGACTGGCTGTTTTTCGATCCGTAGCTGTCTTTGGGAAGGTGTTCCAGCGGCACGGCGTCGAAGGTCCGTTTCCGCTGGCCGGTTGCCAGCGCAGCCGCTTGCGCGATGGGGATGGCTGGCGTCATGCCCAGGTGGTGCAGCAGCTGCTCCAGGCGTGCTTCCAGCGTGCCGCCGATGGGGATGGCCTCGATGCCCAGTTCATGGTAGGCTTCGAGCAACCTGGCTTCCGACGCCATGCGGAACCGTTCCGACGTGGGGCGGTGTCCGTCGGCCACGAAGGGGAACTCCACCGGCAGGTGGAAGAAGCGGTCGTAATGCGTCACGGCATAGGCCTTCACCACGCGCTCGAAACCGGCGAGCTGGAAGCGGAACAGTTTCCACTCCAGCGGGTGCAGCAGTTTCTTGATCCGCATGGTCAGCGGGCTTTCGGCCGGGTCGGCCCCGGTCAGCAGGCGCGTGCTGCCATAGAGCCACTCCTGCAGCGAACAGCCGTCCGAGATGAATCCATGGCCCAGGGCGGCCTCGGCCGCGATGCGCTCCTCGAAGCGTTTCATGCCCAATACCATGAGTTCGTGGAAACGGCACCGGCGCAGCGTCTTGCCCGGGAACGTCTCGGGCAACAGTTCGCGCATGGTGCGTGCGTGGGTTATCGGGATACCCGAGGCCAGGCTCAAGGCCAGCGCCGTGGTGGTCTTGCCGGTGCAGTACGTGCCGCTGATGGCGATGCGCAGCGCGGCGTCGTTGCCTTGCGTCATGGTGCCGGGATTCGGTGTGCGATCCTGAACGTGGACTGGATGGTGGCGATCCTGCTCTCCAGCGTGATGCACCGCCACGGTATCCCACCGCGCTGCACGGTGTCCTCGCCGGTGAACCGCACGGTCACCGGTTCGGGCGTGACCCACAGCGGCCGCTTGAAGTACATGTCCGCCTCGCGCAGCCAGATGTTGGGGAACCCTTCGCGCCGGGTGCCGCCCGCGGTATGCAGGATCACCTGCATCAACTGGCCGGTGATGCACAGGATGTCCGTGGGCATCAGCTGGGCGCGTGCCGCGGCTAGCCCCGTCCCGCCAGCGGGCGACACGTACCGGTCCTCCAGCGTCACGGTGGCCGAGCAGGACCTGTCCTCCACGTCCACGGCGATGCCCTCGATGCGGCTGTCGCGCAAGCGGTAACCGTAGTTGTGCATGGCGGGTATGTTAAGCGGCCACTGTTTTCCGGGCCTCACCTTGTGGTACACGCTCGCCCAGCGGTCGAGTTCCATGCGGATGGTTGCCCCGCCGATCCGGATATCGAGCGTGGAGAGGTCTATGTTCATGGCCTCGCGCGTGAGGACGGTGCCCAACAACGTGCAATCGAATGGGATCTCGATGCTCCCAGCGAATTCCACGTTTTCGGCGATCTTCATCCGCAGGCGCTTCACCCACGATTCGCTGATCTGCTTGCGCTTGAGCTTCATGAGGTAGGCCAGCGCGTATTCGGCGAGCATGGAGGCCAGCGCGGCGTATTCCATGCTGCCCAGGTGCACCGTCGGGGTTGCATCCCCCGAACGCGGCGGCGGGATGTGATGGATGTGGATGAGGCCGTCCAGGCGGTCTTCCGCCACGTTGAACTCGGTCACCTCCCAGCGGAAGCGCTTGTGGCCGGTGGGGAAGTAGCGGCCCTCGGCCGGGCCGAGGATCTCGGTGGGGTCATCGTACGTTTTCAGTCGTTTCCTTGCCATGGTCTATCTATTTCTTGCGATGATAGTCGATCCAGAAATTCTTGGCGCGCGTTAATCGCGCACCATATCCGATACTGCGCGAAAATCGAGCAAAAGGCGTAGTGGTCGGTATGTTTTGCGCGATAATCGCGCATCAGGTCGCCTGAAAAAGTGATCCTGGTCACTTTTCGCGCAAAACCACGTTTTCGCTTGGTGATTTCCATGATATTTTTTCCAATTTCGTGGTTTACCAATTGAAACAGACCATCATGGAACATCAAAGGAAGTTTCTGGGGCAGGTTGAGAAGGCCATGCCAGCAGGTGTTAGATTCAAGTCGGAAATCCAGCGGGTACTCGGGGTCGACCGGCACAGGGCCTACCGCATCGTGCAGCGAAAAGCGAAACTGACCCTCGACGAGGCGGCGAAACTGGCCAGGACATACGGCATCTCCCTGGATGAATCACTGGAACTGCGGCCGCAAACGGTGGTGTTCGTTTTCGCGAGGCTGGACCTGTCCATCCCCGGGGAATACCGCAGTTACCTGGAGCGGCTGCTCGCCGTACTGGAGAACGCCGCCGGTTCGCCGGATCTGGAACTCGTGTTCGTGGTGGACGACCTACCCATCTTCTACGCGATGGAGTTCCCGCTGCTCACCTACTTCAAGCTGTTCGCTTGGTACCGCGACATGAACCCGGATGACGAGGTCCCTTTCGAGGATTTCAGGGCCCGCCTGCAAGGCGAGGACCTGGAACCCCTCTTCGGGTCGGTATCGCGGGCTTACCGCAACATGCCCTCCACGGAGATCTGGTATGCCCACAGCCTGTCGCCGCTCCTGCTGCACCTGGATTACTACCGTCAGCTCAAGGTGTTCAGGGAACCAGGGACGTGGCAAACGATCCTGGGCCAGCTGGAGGCGCTGCTGAAAAGGGTCGAGAACTATGCTGCCAGGAGCAAGAAAGGCATCGGCGAGGGTTGCGACCTGGAGATGTGCCTCAGCCCGGTGCATCCGGGGCATGGCAAGCTGGTGGTCAACGCCGGCGGGCGGCGGCGCGTGGTGCTCAAGCTGCACAGCATCAACAGCATGGCTACCGGCGACACCCTGTTCTGCGAGGAAGTGCAGGGCTCGGTGAACGGTAATATCCGCAAATGCAAATCGCTGAGCGGCAAATCGGAGATCGAGCGGAAGGCCTATATCGGCGGTTTGCTGAAAAGCCTCAAGCAGCTGCGCAAGAAGTGGAAATAAACCGTAACTTCCCACCGATTTATTAACCCAATGTTTCACTGCCATCTATCGGTGGGACATCGGGTTCCTGCCGGAAACGATCCGTAGCGTAGGGAAGGCTGAAATCCCATGGAATCCGTTTGCCGGGCACGCGAACCACGGATGGTGCTTAACCCCAAGCATCATGCTAGCCAAACTATTGCATTCAATCATCGAATTCATCACCGAAGACCTGCGCCCCTGCGTGCACGAAGTACGCGAGTTCATCCGCGAAATGCTCGAATACGTCCGCGAGAAGCGGGCGGTGTTGCGGGAACAGCATGGGCTCGGTCTGTTGCCTGGAGGCCTAGCCGGGCCAGCTGCGGAGCGACCCGACGATGACGTCTACTGCGTCACCGAGTCGGAGATCCAGGCCGGCCTGTGGATGGCCCGCAAGGAATCCTGGATCTACCTCTGCACGGTGAAATCCACCCTGGAGCGGATGATCGAGGCCGGTGAGCTGAAGAAATGCCACCGCGTGGGCGATCGCGGCAAGAGGCGTCCCCGGGTATGGCTGCGCCGCTCGGAGGTGGAAAAGCACTTCGGCGATTATACGCTCTTT
>JBBCJB010000044.1:0-69167 GCA_037190485.1 Parapedobacter sp. | reverse complement strand
CGCGGGGTTTCATCCCGGCCGACGCCGGTTCTTTGTGGCCCTGCCGCCCCTAAGGTGCAGGGTGGCTGATGACCAATCGATCCACCTCCCTTTCCTGCAGTTCCAAGACGTATCCATGGTTCCCCAGTTCCTTTTTCAGGGTATCCAGGTCGTCGAGCGCCCGGTCCGATAACGCAAACTTCGCAGTTCGGCCAACGGGGCAGCCATTGAATACCGGAATGTCCGTGAGCCGTCCGTTCAGGTGGTGGACCAAAGCGGCGGGATCGAACAGGTTTTCCCCCTGGCCGGGCATGGCCGGAGGGGACGGCCCGGGTTGCGGGACGAGCACATACGCGGTAACCGCCTGCCGCTCCCACCGGCCGCGCACATCCAGGAGCATGTCCAGCCCCTGGATCATCTTCCCGTAGATTTCCTTGTCGGTAAGCGATATGTCCGCCGTGACCAACTCAAGGCAAACGGCATTCCGCCGGAGCCAGGCGTCGTAAAAGGGATGTTTAGCAGGGTCGTGGATATACCGATCCGGATCGGGTACGTCCAGGAGCAATTGGTTGCGGGTAAACATGATGTCCGGCCGTATGAAATCCAGGAGCGATCGCGCCTTCATCCACAGCACGAAATAGGCGCTGGCGATGGGGAGGTTGACCAGGTAGCCGCGCTTGGTGCGCGATACCGTATCCACCGCGATCCCGATCTTGGTTTCCACGGCTTCCATGTACGGGGTCAGGGCTACGTAGCGCGATGGGACCGGCGCCGCGTCCGCGGACCGGACATCAAGCAGCGACCGTCCGTAATCATGGGCGAGCATGTCTTTCTTGACCGGCCAATCGGGGACCTCGCCGGAAAGCACCGTTTCGATGTTTTCCCGGGTCACGTATTCCGTTCCGGTGATGGCAACGACCCGACCCCGGTCTATCCAGGCCACGTGCGAGAGCACGCGATGGGGGAAGCGCCTGGAAAGCAGGCTGTCTTCCACCGCATAGGGAAGCCTGGAGCCTTTGGTGAACCTATTCCTGGGCAGGAAGACACCGACGACCGAACCGGTTTCCTGCGTGACGGGGATGATGGCGATCCGATCGGGAAACAACGCCTGGAGGGAATCCATCTTCGGCAACGCCGCGATGCACCCGCTGCAATTGGTTGCCCAGAAATCGATGATGAGCAACCTATCGGCGTAGTCGCCGGTCGAGGGGGACACCGTACCGTAGCCTGCCACCGCCCGTGGCAACGGCGTGGGCGGCAGCGTATCCCCTGGAAGCAGGGGGGGCTGCCCGGAACCATGGGCCGGCAGCGCGGCGAAGGCGACCAATAAAAGGACGATGCGTGGGATTGCGTTTTTCATTGGGTATCAGCGTTTGTTCTGTTCAATTGTACTGTTGTCGATAACCTGTTGGGGGATGAGCAGCGTGTACCGGATATCCCTTGGCGGAAGCGTATGGCGCTCTGCGCCAAGCTGGCGGACCAGGGGCGCGGCATGCCGGGATTCCATGTTCAGGCGGCGCAGGTCGACCCATCGCACGGTGCGGAACGGCAATTGCTTCCGCCGCTCGCGAAGGATATGCCCCAATGCCCCATCGCCGTCGCTGGCTGCCAGTTCGTCGTACGTCCCGGCCTTCCAGCGTTTGCCGACAAGCGCATTGAGCACCCGCATGGCCCCGGCCGTCTCGCCTGCGCGGGCCAGGCACTCTGCGCGGGTGAGGTAGACCTCGTCGATCGCCAGCCCGCTGAACAGCATCGCATTGAACGCGCCATGGTAACCGCCCTTGAAATTGGCGGTGCCGTTGGCATTGTGCCGGAAGAATAGTTTCCGCCGCAGGTCGTCAGGGTGGTAGGTCGCAAGGAGCGAGGTATCGACCATGGCCCTCGTCACGGCGAACTGCCCGCCCGACAGGGTGTTGGCATGGAAAAGCACTTCGACGCCGAAACGGGCGAAGGGGACGTTGGCCAACGTGTCCAGGGTATTGTAATCCAGCAGGCCGTGCCGTATGGCCAGGCAGCGGTCGGCCATTTCCCCCGCGCGTGCGTAATCGCGCATGCTGAGGTAAACGCGTGAAAGGGCGGCGTATGCCGCGGCGCGGTTTGGCCGGCTCGGCAGGATGCTCTGTTCGGGCAGTGATTCCGCGGCATGCGACAGGTCCTCGATGATGCTTCCGTACGTGCCCTCCACGGTTCCCCTGCTGGATGTCTCCGTCACGTTGGGGCTCCGCCGGATCGGGATGCCCGGGGTGGTCCCTGCGGTGGTCGGATCGTAAGGGTCCGCAAACAGCGTGGCCACCTGGAGATGGGCGAACGCGCGGAAGAACAGGGCCGACCCCATGACCGACCGATACGCGGCGTCGGCCTGCGCGGTGGCATCCATCTTGCTGAGGGTCGCGATGACCAGGTTTGCCCGGTACACCACCCGATAGGGATTGAGCCATTGCTGGTGGCCGTGGAGGCCATCGGCAGCCCATACGTAGGTGTCGCGGTCTTCCTCCGAGGAGAGCGCGGACCAGTTGGACGCGGTCAGGTAATAATTGTCCGCCGCGGCCTCGCCATCGCTTGGATAACCCGTATTCATCACGTTGAAGTCATCCAGCAAGGCCTGGCATTCCTCCAATGTGGTCGGCGTGCCGATTTTGCTGGAAGGGCGGATGTCCAGGTAGCCCTCGCAGCCAAAGCCCGCCAGGACGGGGGCCAGCATCATAATCAGATCGATTCTTTTCATGTTCTGTTTTCGTTAAAGATTGGCCGAAAGGCCTAAGATCACCGTGATGGGCATGGGCAACGCCGTGAAGGAGCCCGCCAGGTCGGGGTCCAGCCCTTTCCGGTTGGCGCGCCAGAGGATCCCCGGATTGCTGACCGTCGCGCTGATGCGCAACTGCTTGAACCTGCCCACGGCGTCGGCCCTGTAGCTCACCGTGGCCTCCTGCAGCCGCACGTGATCCCCTTTTTCAACCAGGTGGGCGGCCCTGGAGTAGAACGTGGATTGGTAGAGATCCGCATACTCCGGCATGGCCGGCACGTCGGTGGAAAGCTCATCGCCCGGTTGCCGCCAGCGCCTCCCGAAATCCGCATGGCCATTGCCCACCGTCAACAGCCCGTAGTAATCGATGCTGTTCCGGAAGAAGGAATAGCCGAGTTTGGCCATCAGGTTCGCCCGGATGCCTATCCTTCCGATGTACAGTTCCTGCATCAGGTTCCCGGTCCAACGGGGCACCCCGGAGCCGAGGTACTCGAAATCGTCCAACGTGGACCTATTCACGAGGTTGCGGTAGTCCGAGGTCATTTCCCCGGCCAGCCAGCCGCGGGCCGCCCCGGTCTCGGGATCCAGCCCGGCCCAGCGGAAGGCCATCACCCCGAAGGCATCCCTGCCTTCGATCGGGTTGATCTGGCCCGCGCGCCAAAGGTAGTCCGCGGGCAGGGAGAGGTCGGGCTGGAACCTGGTGACGGTCTGCCGGGCATGTCCGGCGTTCACCGTGATCGCCCACCGCAGGTTTTCCCTGCGTACCGGCGAGACCCTGACGGACATGTCCAACCCATCCACGGCGATGTCGGCGCTGTTCCTCCTCAGCGTCTGGAATCCGGAGCTCAGGTCGACGGCCCCGTTGGCTACCAGGTTGGTCGAGCGCTTCCTGAAGGCATCGATCGTCATCGCAAGCAGGCCGTTTTGCAGGCCGATGTCGATGCCGGCATTGAACGTGCCCACCTTTTCCCAGCTCAGGCCCGGGTTTGGCGGTGTATTCGCCGTGGCGAACGGCAGGCCGGTGATGCTGTTTGGCGGCATCAGGGTGATCACGGGGATGGCGGGCACCTGGTTGTTGGTGTTCCCGCTATGACCGTACGAGGCCCTGATTTTCATGTGCATGTACCCCGGGAACGGGAAGAAGCCCTCTTGGTCCACGTGCCATGCCATACCTGCCGACCAGAACGGTTGCCCCCTGCGATTGGCCTGGACACCGAAAAGGTTCGAGGCGTCCTTGCGGACGCTGGCCGTGATCGCGTAGCGCTTCGCGTACAGGTAGGCCGCGTTCGCCAGCACCGAAGTGTATCGGTCCATGCCGTCGTCAAAGGAAGCTTCGTACGGGATCCTTCCACTGGATCCGAAAAATGTCGGGTATTCGCCCAATGGATCCACATACTGCGTGCTCAGGTATTTCGGGTCGTACCCGTAGTGCCAGTTGTCGGAGGAGACGGAGGTGTTGCCCCGTATTTCCGCCGCGGCGAATGCATCCAGGCGGTGCACACCGGCCCATTCGCGATCCACCGCGAACGACACCCTCCCGGAATGCGACCTGAAATCCGTGGCCGACGGCATGTAGATGCCCCCTAGTGGGATGCCGCGGACCACCGCCCCGTTCTCGTAGCGGGAGTATTCATTGATCAGGTCGCGGGCGAAATAGGATTCGGCCGAATAGTACCGGTCATTGGTGAGGTGATGGGCCTGGTGGAGGTATTCCGCGGACAGCGTCATGCCGGGAAGTATCCGATAGGACAGCCCGGTATTGATCAAGAGGTCGGTCGTGCGCATCTCGGTATCGCTCCTGCCTATCTCGGCCGCCGGATTGAACGTCCAGTCGAGCAACCCGCCGTTTCCCACCGTATCGGCGAATCCCGACCGGAACCGGGTGCCGATGTTGGCGGGCGTCCCTGTGGGCGAGAACAGGCTGAGGTAGGGAGGGAGGTTGAGCGGCGAACCGTACCGCACGTTGATGTCGCCCCCGATGTCGTCGGTATCGTTCAGCGTCAGCCGGAGATCGGTACGTATTTCCAGCCCGTCCACCGGACGGAAGGAGAGATCGGTCCGCAGGCTGGTCCTGCGATTCGATGAAGTGACCACGTTGTGCCGGTTTCCGTAATGGTTGGCATGGATCCCGTACCGGGCGGTTTCGCTCCCTCCCTGCACGGAAAGCCCGTACTGCTGGACAACCTGGGGACGGTAGATGTGCCGCAGGTAATCCCCCCTGATGTCCTTGCCGCGATATCCCGATAGCTGGCCGGCCAAATCCGCGTCGCCGATCGTACCCGATCGCCGCTGTGCCAGCGATTCGACCACGGGCGAGACATAAGGGTACGAATAGGTGTCCGCGAGTTTCCAGTCGTAGTGCCCCCGTTCGAACAGGATGGTCTCCGCGTCGATGAAATCCGCGCTGGCCATGACGGGCAGGTACAGCAGGTCCGGTTTGCCGGAAACAGCGATCGACGCATTGGCGTTCATGGCCAGGGCGGATCGGTACGCGGCCTTTTTGGAGGTCAGCACGATCACCCCGCCGCCGGCCCGCGCGCCCCAGACCGCGGTCGATGCGGCATCCTTGAGCAGGTGAACCGAGGCGATCAGGTCGGGATCGATGTCGTGGATGTCCCCCTCGTAGGGGAAATTATCCAAAACGATCAGCGGCTTGGCGTTCAGCCCGAATCCACTGATGCCCCTCAGGCTGGGCAAGCGGCGCTCGGCATGGTTGACCACGCTGCCGTAGGAGTTGTTGAAGTAGAGGGAGGGGGACTGCCCTTCCAGCCGTTGCAGCACATTCGGTGAAAAATTGTGGTTGAAGTCGGCGGAACGGATGCGTTCGAAACTACCGGTGGCCATCCTGCTGGATAGGGTCTGGTAGCCGGTGGAGACCTCCACTTCCTCCAGCAGGTTGTCGGTGGGCACCAGCGTGAAGTGGAACTCCGCGCCCGTGGCGGTGTCGAATTTCTCGGTGATGGGTTGGTGGCCGAGGTAGGAAACCACGAGTGTGCCGGTGGCTTCGGGTGCGCGGAGCGTGAACCGGCCGCGGTCATCGGTGAGGGTCCTGGCGGATGTACCCCTGATGGTGACGGTGGCGCCGGATATGGCGGTGCCACTGCTGTCGACCACGGTGCCCGAAAGGGATTGCTGCCCGAAAGCCCCCTTCCCTCCTACCGTGAGCAGGAAAATCGTAAACAAAAGGCTTAGCGGTCGTATTCGCTTGGGGCAATGGCATCCCCGGAAGCGTAGATTTCGCTTCATTTTCTTCTCATTTTGAAGTTATCATTCAGTGAATTAATCGATTGATCGGCAGGTTACCGATCCATGGGAAGAAACCGATTCAAACCGGGCTTTTGATGACGTTCTTGAACAGGTTGCGGGTGCTGATGCGCCAGGCCCTGGAAACCGCACGGGTTCCGGCCGTCCGGTGGACGCGCTTGCTGGCTACTGGGTAAAGAATCCTTTCCATCGGCTATTCCGTTAGTGCTTGGCACTGCCGATGAAATCTATTTTGGGAAAAAGAAGGTCGGTATCTTCAAAAAAAGAGATGGGCCTTACCTCATTCCCCGCAGAAGGCCGTAGGAAGCCGAGGAAGGAAACAAGAGCAAGCACCCATCTCTTTCCTGCAAAGGTAAGAGAATGGGGCTTTGACTCCTGACCTTGCTCCCGTGAAAATTTCCTACGTTTTCTACGACAAGATCCAGCGTCAATCGCCAAATAATTAGTCTATAGCCAACATTACATTGGCTTTCGGATGCAAATATAAGAATGAATTTAATTTTTACAAATTTTTAAGAGTATGTAAAAATCTTTTAAAACGACAAATGCACTGTAAAATGAAGCATGAAAAAAATAAATCGTATTTCACTCTATATATTAAATATCGTAAAACTAAGGAGACTTGTAAATGGTAAATCAGCTTATCAGTTTTCTTTAGATATAAAAAAAAGTGGCAATTACGTGATTAATATTGAAAATCATAAAACTCCAAACCAGTATAATTCGGCAGATTACCCAACAATAGCCGAAGAGTTGGGTTGTGGGTTGGAAGACATTTTACCTCCTCCCGACTGGAAAGTCAGCGACTCCCACGAAAAAGTAAACAAGACCGTCGATTCCCTAACCGATCCCATTTTTGTACTCAAAGTACTGGAAGGCATCAAGGTCTCACCACACGCCAATAAGCTAAACAATCTCGATGAGCTCTACAGCCACCTGAGCACCAAAAAGGCCGCCGAAAAAGCCGTAGTAAAACAAGTGTGGGAGGCGTTTCGGAGTTAGTCGTTCACAGCTTACGGTACTGTCAGGCAAAAATCAGGGACGTAGATTGTCTGGTTTGAATTTGGAACTAAGCCAGCGAAGGTCTATCTTTGTTTAAAAAGTAAGGAGTAGATTATGAGGTTGATATTGGATAATGTAAGCAAACGCGATTACGAGTGGCTGCAAGCGATGGCCAAGTCGCTCAATTTCAAGGTTACCGCGGAATCATCCACTCCGAGCATCTCTTTGGATCATGTTGACGATTTGTTGGACAATGATGCGGTCGATGACACGTCAACCAGCGACTTCATGAAATCCTTTGGCGTTACAGAGGCTGATGTTACGGAATTCAGGCAACGCAAAGCCGATTACCAATCCGGGAAAGACAATCCCGTTGCATGGACGGCCGTGAAAGAGCGCTATGGCCTTGTATGAGGTAGAACTCTCCGAAAAGGCTCTGCAGGAGCTCGACGAAGCCTTTGTATGGTACGAAGAACAATTACCTGGATTAGGTACGCGGTTCCTCAAGGAAATCAACAAATACCTCACTACGTTAAGCAAATCCCCTAGATTATTCCAGGTACGCTTTCCCGATGAGATACGTGCCGTGCAATTGAAAGTGTTTCCGTATCTGATTGTGTATTGGGTAGATGAAGCTAACGGAAAAGTTGCTGTTTTTTCCATTTTCCACGCCAAGCGGCATCCTTCGAAAATCTTTTAATCGCCTTACTGCTACCTACTTTATTCCATCACATTGATCGAAGTCATCCAAAAAGCATCCGTAAGAAAACCAGGCAAGCCGGATGTGGTCATGGCAATGATGGATTACGTCATCATCTGCCGGGTCATCGCACTGCTCAACGAGCGCGGCATGACGGACGATGAATTGTCTTTCCTGCTCGGGAAACCGAACAATTATGTTTTCGGCTTCATCGTCAAACCGGGCGACAAGAACCGCTTCACCGAAGACCAATTGGACCTACTCCCGTTTATCCTGAAGTGCACGCACCGTGACCTCATCCCCAACGGCACATCGCCCGGGAGCATACAGCTTCACCATACCAAACAAATCAAAGACGGCTACAAAGGTTTCTCCCACATCACCTACGCGACCACCGGTGAAGGGACGTGTACCATCTGGAAGAAACAAAACGCGCCGAAAGGCAGCACACGGAAAACCAACCGGGCGCTATTGGCGCTTTTGACGGCATGGATCGGGGATGGCTATTTCGACTTGCAGCGGGATGGTTTGGAAATCTTCAACAGGCTCAACGCAGAAACCGAAATCGCGTTCCGTGCCAGCGAGCTGGAAAAGTGCCTGAAGGTATTGTACAGCAGCGAGGTGATGCTGCTGGAGAAAGAGCGCGTGGACGGTATCTTGAAATATTGGCGCCGGGAAATAAGCCCGAAGCTGGATTCCCCCCTTATCTTTGGAAGCGGCAAGGCGCAGGGTAATGGGACCAACTCAATAAGTGAGTAGGCTTCTCACTTATTGGATATACTAGATAGCTAGGCATGACCGTGGCCAGCTATACCAAGTACGAGCGCGGGGAAAACAAGATCACGGTTGAAATCATCGAGAAGATTGTCGCATCACTGATACGACAATTGAGTTGGATACATTTTACGCCGAGAGGTGTCGTGTTGAGGGCTGGAACGTGAGGACGCTTCGGGAGAAAATCGATGGCATGCTTTACGAACGGACACCAATCAGCAAGAAGCCCGATGAATTGATCAAGCAAGAGTTGCAGGCACTGCGTGACGAAAACAAAATGAGCCCGGACCTGGTATTCCGCGACCCATACCTGCTGGATTTCCTGAATCTGAAAGACGCCTATAGCGAGAAGAACCTAAAGATGTCGACTACCTAATTCGATTGCCAAGGCTAGCTAACCGAGAAAGGTCTATTCAGAAATCTCATCCATAATGTATTCTGGCAACGTAAATCCGGTTGTTATACACCGCCAATTTACGGAGCATGGATGTAACATTGCAGGCTATTCGAAGTCGAAAACACATTGAAACGATAGCCAATGCGGGATAATATCATCATACGCGGATTGAAAAAGCGCTACGGCTTCAAAACGGTGCTCCACATCCAGGAATATCGATTTGAACCCGGACTGACGTGGATCGTCGGCAAAAATGGTTCGGGCAAAAGCACGTTGCTGAAAATACTGGCCGGCCTACTGGATTTCGAAGGACAGGTGAACATAGGCGGTGTCGATTTAAGGAAACAGGCCCTGGCGTATCGCCGCTTGGTTTCCTTTTCGGAAAGCGAGGCTAACCTCCCCCCTTTCCTTACGGGTAACGACCTGATCAGGTTATTCGAGGTTTCCCGAAAAGCCGACATGCAACGGTCCGAGCGATTCATCGATGATTTCGGGATGCACGACTTCCTGGCCTATCCGATACAGGAGTATTCGGCAGGCATGGTCAAGAAGCTTTCCCTATTATTGGCATTCATCGGTTCCCCCGGCTACTTCCTGCTGGACGAGCCGTTCATTACCTTGGACAGCCAAGCCATCGCGCGGCTCGGCGATTGGCTCAATGCGGAAATCGACCGGGGTAATACCGTGCTGCTGACCTCGCATCAGGAGCCTCCCGGGCAGATCGCGATCGGGCAGCGGTGCCGGATAGAAAACGGGGCATTAGGCCAAATCACGGTACCATGATGGTATTGGCCAAGCTGCTGATCAAGGTGTTCGGCAATTCGTTTTACCGGGAAAACAGCTCGTTCCTATTGTACAGCGTCATCTTCCTGTTCGGGTATGGGTTATTCATCAAAACGGCGGGACACATCTATGACGCGGATGCGCATCGTTACCTCGGCTTCTCCCTGTTGCTTGCGTTTATCCAAGCCCCGGTGTTCTCGCTGGCCATTTATGCCATCTGGGTTGCCTACGCCTTGAAAAGCTGGGCGTTTGTATGGAAGGAGAGTTTGGATGAACGGCAGCTCTTCTGGCGGTATAGCATGACAGCATTGCCCGGTGGCACACAATTCATGGCATGGTGCCTGTGCCAATTGTATGTATTCGCACCGATGCTCTTTTACTGGTTGCTCACGTTGTGTTATGCTTTCGTGATCGGGGAGTTTACGACAGTTGGAATGGCAACAGTAGGCATAATCGGGTTGACGGTATGCGGCGCCGCATTGCATGTTTACCGGTTCAATGGTTACCGGTTCGGCCGCCAGGGAAGGAACGCGTTGGTAGCCTGGACACGGCCGTGGAAAAAGCCACTTCCGCTGATTTATCTACTCGATTTGGCGTTGAACCGAAAAGCGGGTTTCCTCCTGGTGAAGGGGGTATCGGCCTTACTTTTTGCCATCCAAGCCTTGTACCTGGCGGATGCCGACAGGCCGGAATCGGTGGCTTGCTGCATGGCTGCCACCATGGTACTGGCACACGCTTTCCTCGCCTTCCAGGATTACCGGTTTTTCGATCGACACCTCTATTTCGTACGTCAGCTTCCTTGGTCTAACTGGACGGTTTTTGGAAGTTTTTCGCTTTCGGCTTTCCTGCTCTTGATTCCTGAGTTGGCCGGCTTCCTCCTGTTTTTTTATCCAGCCATTGCCATGACGGCTTTCATGATCCTATTTTCGGGCGTGGTGCTTGCCCGCACGACGGGATACCTGGCCCTTGGGTCGCCTCTGGCCTTCATCCGCCATTGCTTTGCCTGGTATGCTGTGGCCGTCGTCGCTGCGCTTTATGAATGGCCTGTCCCATTGATTCTGGCGCAATTGACGATTGCGTTTGTACTCCACAATCGATATTACCGCCGTAACGAAACCGTCGGCATCAAATGACCCGGCCCCCCACCTTTTTTGCTTGCTACTGGATTTTATTAACCCCGCACCACCGCTGGTTACCCCTGAACGCTTTATCGATGCCTATATGTCTCGCAACGAACGGCTGGCCAACCTGATACGGAGAATGGGTTTTTGAACCCCAAGCAGAAATATGACACGAGCGAAGCGGGGCTGAACGTGTTGCGGGTAGGCGGATGAGAAATTGCAACAAACCTTTTTTGCATGAGCAAGTCCAAACCACTATGTTTGTGATATGGGACAGTTGGCATTACACAGTAAATTTGAATCTTTACCACCCGATTTGAAAAAGGAGGTCAATGATTTCGTGGAGTTCCTATTGAGCAAGTCCAAACCCGTTTCCGCTAAGCCGGGCAAATTCGGAAGTGCTAAAGGAAAAATCAAGATGAGTGCTGATTTTGACGAGCCGTTGGACGATTCAAGGCTTGCAATCCCACAACTATAAAGTAAAGCGTGTCTCGCGATTATTTTGACATAAAATACTTATCTGAGTTAAAACATGTACGCTGCGATAAAGGGCATTTATGAAAACGGTAAAATCACATTTACCGAAGAACCTCCCGTGAAATCCAAGGCCGAGGTGGTGATTACCTTCCTGACGGGGCAGGAGCAGGATGAAGCCAACAACCTTAAAAGAAAAGTGACCATGGGGCTGCTGGAAGGGAAAATCAAACTTCCTGCAGACTTCAACGAACCGTTGGATGACCTGAAAGACTACATGTAGCATGTATTATGTACTTGACACCTCAAACCGGGCGACAAGAACCGCTTCACCGAAGACCAATTGGACCTACTCCCGTTTATCCTGAAGTGCACGCACCGCGACCTCATCCCCAACGACACGTCTCCCGGCAGCATCCAGCTCCACTATACCAAACAAATCAAAGACGGCTACAAAGGTTTCTCCCACATCACCTACGCAAGTACCGGCGAAGGCACGTGCACCATCTGGAAGAAGCAAAATGCGCCGAAGGGCAGCACACGGAAAACCAACCGGACGCTATTGGCGCTTTTGGAGGCATGGATCGGGGATGGCTATTTCGACGTGCAGCGGAATGGCTTGGAAATCTTCAACAGGCTCAACGCAGAAACCGAAATCGCGTTCCGCGCCAGCGAACTGGAAAAGTGCCTGAAGGTATTGTACAGCAGCGAGGTGATGCTGCTGGACAAAGAGCGCGTGGACGGTATCTTGAAATATTGGCGCCGGGACGTAAGCACGGAGCTGGAAGAATCTGCAGCGGAATGAACATCGACGGCAAATCTGAAGTGCTGGGAGGGGTATTGGGGAGTTGGTTGAAATGAAGAAGTTAGACGTTGACAAGGACAATTACTCAAAAGTCAGTAGCTGATAGACGCACGACTGGTGGAGTTGAAGGTTGCCGAGGAAAAAGAAGAATGAGCAAGAAAAAAGCCACTGACAATCGCATCAAGACAACATGGATATCGTCACGAATGAAAAAGCAATCATCATCACGGGTGGCCCCGGAATGGGCAAGACGGCCATCATCGACCGACTTCGTGAATACGGCTATCCTTGCGTAGTCGAGTCCGGTCGGGATATCATCCGATCGGAATTGGAGCGCGGCGGCGACAAATTGCCATGGGCAGATCGCCGTGGGTATGCCGAAGCAATGTTCGTCCGCGCCATGGCCGATTACGACTCCGCTCGCGGCCGGGATGCATACACGTTCTTCGACCGGGGCATCCCGGACGTGATCGGTTACCTGAAATTGTGCGCACTTCCTATCCCGGATGGGATGTGGAGGGAGGCCGAGCGGTGCCGTTATCACGACCAGGTCTTCGCCACGCCGCCCTGGGAGGAAATCTATCGCAACGACGGCGAACGCAAACAGGATTTCAATGAGGCGAAAGCCACATACGAGCAGTTGGTGCAGGTATACGGCACGTTGGGCTACCGGGTAACAATCATGCCGAAGCTCCCCATCGATGAACGGTGCCGTTTTATCCTTGAGGCGCTGGAAGTGTCGGGAACAACGTTCGAATCTACCAAATAGGCCTCATTTCCCCCTACCAATTGGGCGGACATTTATTGACCCAAAGGAATACGCGGCTCACCATCGGCAAACCAACCCGATGAACGCACCGCATTCCGGTACAGTCGCCAGCGTCGCGTTCTACCTCCGCAACATGGGGTTTCTGGCGCTGTACCGGAATGCGTGCGATCCTTCCTAACGGATCCGCTTGTATTTGTTGATCAATTCAGCTCGACTATTGATCTGAAGTTTGCCATAGATGTTGCGGATATGGAACTTCACCGTATCTACGCTGATGCAGAACTTATCCGCCACCAGCTTGTAGGCATCACCCTTCTGCAACATCGACACGATTTCGATCTCGCGCGGGGTGAGCCGCTCGGCGTCGGCCGCGCTATCGTTGTCGAGGTGTGGGTTGAAATGGCCGATGACCATGCGGGCCACATGCGGACTCATCACCGAACCGCCTTCGAGCACCTCCAACAGGCGCTCTTCCACCTGCGGCAAAGCGGTGTTCTTGAGCAGGTATCCCGACGCACCGGCGCACAGGGCCTGGAAGATAGCCTCTTTATCGTCAAACACCGTGAACATGACCACTTGGGTCGACGACGATCTGCGTTTGACGGACCACGTGATCTCGATGCCGGATTTACCGGGCAGGCCGATGTCGCACAGCAACAGATCGATCCGCTGCTCTTTCCACAACTCGAAAAACTCTTCGGACGAACACGCGGTGAACAACAAGTCGAAGTGGCCGGATGCACCGAAAAAATCGATCAGCGAATCCAGGATAACGCGCTGATCTTCGACGATTGCCAGGTTGTATCTCTTTGACCCCATAGCTAGATGACGACAAAAATAAGGCTTGGCGACCAGCTTTTCCCCACCCGAAAGGGTGGTTTTTCAATCAATATTTATTGATCAATTCCGAACGCGAATTGATCTGGAGCTTGCTGTAGATATTCCGGATGTGGAATTTGACGGTATCCACGCTGATGAAGAGCTTTTCGGCTACTGTCTTGTAAGACGACCCGTGTTGCAGCATCGAAATGATCTCGATCTCGCGTTGGGTAAGCCGATCGGCGTCCTTGGCGTCCTTTTTTTCCAATACCGGATTGAAATAGCCGATGACCATCCGGGCCACCTGCGGGCTCATGACCGACCCACCCTGCATCACTTCCAGGAGCTGCTCCTCGGTTTTGGGCAGGGGCGTATCCTTGAGGAGGTATCCGGAGGCACCCGCGCACAACGCCTGGAAGATGGTATCCCGATCCTCGAATACGGTAAACATGACCACCTGCGTGAGGTGCGATTTCCGCTTGATGTACCAGGTGGCCTCGATACCCGACTTACCCGGCAGGCCGATGTCACAGAGGATCACGTCGATGCGTTGTTCCTTCCATGTACTGATGAATTCCTCGGTCGACGTTGCCGTGAACAGCAGTTCAAAATTGGGCGATGCGCCGAAATAGCCCTTCAACGCACTCAGCACCACTAAATTGTCCTCAATGATTACCAGTTGGTAACGATCATTTTTCATACGTAGCGTAAAATTATCCCTTCTGTTTTAGGAACGGTATTTTTTCAAAGATGTTTACAAACATAGTGCTTTTTCATATCGGTACCACTACCCGTTTGGGGTGGTTTTTTAAAATATCTTGGTCATTTCGTTCGACGCAATAGTGGCCCCAAGCAAATCCAGGCGCTGAACACGAGGTACGCGCAGCTGACCCAAATGAGCTGTGCCGAATCTTGGAGGATGTACGTGGACTGGACGCGATTGAAGACGATATTGAACACCATGCCAACCTGCAACACAAGGAACAACGTGTATAGCGAAGTAAACGAATAGAGCTCCGTGACGACCCTTCCCGGGGTACCGGCCTCTTCACGATCCAGCCTGAACAACGTACGCCATTGCAGCATCAGGTACACGAAGGCCAGCGACAGCTTGATGATGTAATGCCAATGCTGCGGGACGAAACCGTATTCGTGTTCGAAGCCCGTGCTGATGTTATCGACCAAACGATGCATGAGCGCTTCTTTTTCGACCGAGCTGGCGAATGCATAGGGAAGGATATCCACTACCCCGAACGCGAACGGGAAGGCGTGCAGGTATATCCGCGCGGGAAGCCGCTTCGGGGGGTGAAGCCGATACCGGACGTATAGGTACAGGCACGGAGCGATGAGGTAATATAGCGGAATGCCTTTGTTATATAGGTTAGGAAGGTGCTGGATATGGCCGGTCAAGATCATCAAATAAATGAAGACATGCCACATGATGGCAAAAAGCGCCACATTCAGCAGTGTGTCGGCGACATCCTTGCGAAAGCGCTTGTCCACAATCCGCAGGATGATGCCCAATGCACTGAACGCTATCCCCAAAATCGCTAAACCGACCACCAAGTCATGCATAGCCAACGCCCTTAATCACGAAACCAGTTCCAAAACCGGGCCCTGTGCAACGGGACGACCACGGATACTTCGTAACCTGTTTCGGTGCGGCCCGAGGTGAACGTGGCGCGGATCTGCGTGGCGCGCAGTTGCATATTCCGCTGTCCGTAGCCTTTCCGCCGTTCGGCCTGGGTGACCTGCGCTTCCGCAACGCCGTCGTCCCAGATGGTCAATTCCAGTCGCCGGCCGGTATGGTGCAGCCGGATATGCACCGTCTTTGCATGGGCATGCTTGCAAATGTTATGGATGGCCTCCTTGAAAATAAGGTACAGGTTCTGGCGGACGAGTTGCGGGATCTTGCGGTCTTCCCGCTGGTCGACGTCAAACGTGATGACCACCTCTAGGGGTTCCAACAATTGCGTGGCCAGCAATTTCATCCGATCGGCCAAACTGCCCTGCACGTTGTTCCGCGAATCGACCGCCCAGATGATATCATCCATCATCTGCGTGGCTTCACGACTATAGGTACCGATGGAATCGACCGCGGGCGAATGGACGTAATCCGTTTTGATGCGCAGCAGATCGGTCTGCATGGAAATACCGGTCAGCAAGCCCCCGACCTCGTCGTGGAGGTCGCGGGATATGCGTCTGCGCAACCGATCCTCGCCCTTTGCCTTGCGCGCACGCTCATAGAGGATATAACTGGTTATGCCGCCAACAGCGATGAGGATCAACAGGTAAAAAGCCAGCGTCTCCGTGAACACGGGAGGCTTATGGATCAACCACGTACGCACCGCCTCCTCGTCACCGCTGGATGCTGCCTGGATTTTCACGGATAGCCGGTAGTCGCCGGCAGACATACCCGACAGGTTGATCTGCGATGACGCGGGCATTTCCTGATAGGCGTCCATCAATGGCGCGATCCTGAAAAACATGCGGTATCCTTGCCGATGGTTTTCCGGCTGCGCGAAACCCAACGATATCCAAACGGCATCCTTGGGCAACTGGATGGTATCTCGCAGTTGGCTGCGCGCATAGGTGTCGACGTAGCGATTAGACTTCATGCCGATCCGGAAGCCCGAAAGCCGCGGGCCGCCAAGCGGGTCGCCCGCACGGGCAAATACCGCCGACGGCCTGAAACCGATGTATCCACCTACGCCGCCCATGAACAATCGATCCGCCGTTTCATCGTAGTAGCTGGCCTGATGATTGAACTCCTCGAACGGCAAGCCATCCGTGTGGAAAAAATTGTATATCCGATCGCCCTTCAAAACGGATAACCCGTCATGCGTGCCCAGATACAATGCGTCACCGACCCAGGCCAGCTGGTAGACGATGTCGCTGGCGAGGCCGCCCTCCACGCCGATAGCCGAGGTCAGGTGCCCCAGTTTGTCCAAAACGACCAAGCCTTGCCCCTTGGTGGCCAAGTAGACCGAGTTGCCATGCACGGCATGGGCATAGGTATTCAGGTTCGCTTCCGATGTGGGGTAGACCTTGCGAAAACGGCTCGCTTGCCAGGTGAAATAACCTTGATCGGTCGTGAATGAGAGCTCGCCAGCGTGATAGCGGATCGATTGCACGCGCATGCCGCGACTGAAAAACCCACTGTTGGCACAGGCAAGCGGCGATACCGCGCCTGTGGATAGCGCATACTTCCAGATGCCGTTGTACGTACCCACCAGCAACGTATCGGCAGACTGGCGGGCAACGCAATAGGCCATCCCTGTAAATTTCTCGGGCGTGGCCGGCGACACATCGATCCGGGCCGGCACGACACGTCCATTGATCAGGTACGCCAAGAAGTCACCTTCCAACACGATGCAGGCGGTATCCCTCGACAGCGCCAAAAAGGCATAGTAGTTGTTTTCAGGCATGGCGGTATACCGTTCCAAGACCTGGCCGTGCCCCATCCGGTCCAAGTAACCGTATCCGCCGAAGTAGTACGTGCCTTGCTGCTTGATCATCCCGCGGGCACTTCCTGAATCGTAGAAATCGAATTCAATGCGCGTGGGGAACACGCTATACAAACCCTGGTCGGTGCACAGGAGCCACTCATCCTGTTCCCGCTGCCAACCGTTCAGTCGCTTGTACAGGATGTGGTGATCCAACTGGTGGCTTCCGGTAGCCAAGAGCCGGAAGGCAGTATCGCGACTGAACTCGAGGTAACGATCTTCATGGAAAGCGATGATTTTATCTTCTTCCTCAAACGACCAGTGGTTCCAATTCGTGAAATCGTTGGTTCGGAAAACGCTTCTCGGCAAATAGGTGAATGTCTCCCCTGTACAGGCGTAATAGCCCTGCGAATACACGCGCACCAATACGCCGTCGCTAACCGGCAAGAGGTCTTCGATGCGGCTGAACATGCCTGGTGGGAACCGTACCTGGGTTTTGTGCTGGCCATGGCGATCGCACCGGTGCAGCCAGTCGTCGAAAGCAAACCAAACGTATTCCGCATCCGCCACCAACATCCGGCCCACCGGCCGCCGTTGATCCACGTTGGACGGGTCGAATCGAAACAGCAGCTGTACATCGCGTGCGGCGATCGACCAGGCCATCCCCCGCTTATCGGCAACGAAAAAACCATCCGATGATTTGAAACAGGCAATCAGTTGCTGTCCGACGAATTCCGCCAATCGATGCCCATGCGAAACGAATTTCCAGGTATGCAGATCAAAGATTGCGATACCGTTACGGGTATTCAACCACAGGTGACCCCACGGGTCGGCATGGAGCTGGTCGACCTCATAAAAAGGCAACGCATCGCCGTACAGCCTGGAAAATGGCGTCACATTGACACCGTCGTATCGAAAGATCGTACTGCCGGACAGCATCCAGATCATGCCGAACGGGTCTTTGGTGGCCTTGCTGATCATGGCGTGGTGTCGATCGACGCCGGAAACGATCTGCGAAAAGTGGTAGGATTCGGCGCGGAGCTGAAAGCAACCGCCCCACATAAGCACGACGATTGGCAACAAACGAATCGGTTGAAGCCGGCTAACTGGTATGGGCTTAGTGTTTATCATCGATAGACCCTGCCCAAAAGTACAGTTTCTATCCTAGAATAGATCAGGAATGGTCCATTGTTTTTAAAAATTTGTGCAATTTGGGGGCAATTACGGCTGCACAGTACGGATTTTGCGGGTTATTATTGTAGTAATCGTGATGATAGTCTTCCGCTACGTAAAATGTGTCGGCGGGTGCCACCGCAGTCACGATCGGATCGTCATACACGCCTTGCGCTTCCAGTTCCCCGATCCAGGCCTCGGCTTCCGCGCGTTGCTGGTCATCGTGATAAAAAATGACCGAACGATATTGCGAACCGATGTCATTCCCTTGCCGATTGAGCGTTGTCGGATCATGGGTTTTGAAAAAGGTCGCCAACAGGCTGCGATACGGCAACTCAGCGCCATCGTACTCGACTTGAACGACCTCGGCGTGCCCAGTGGCACCTGAACGGACTTGTTCATACGTTGGATTCGCGCGCTGCCCACCCATGTATCCAGGCTGCACCCTGTCCACTCCCTTCAATTGTTGGAAAATCACTTCCGTGCACCAGAAGCATCCTCCACCGAACGTCGCTTTCATAACCTTAAAATCTTCAAAATCAATAAACGCTCTCGCCGGCCAACAACAAATCCTGCCGTTGGTTGTCACATACAGCGTAAGAAAAACCTTTCTGCAAGGAGAAGGCGCCATACTCACCCCGCTTATTAAGGGCGAGGAAACCGACCTGCAATCCTTTTGCCCGCTCCGGGTTCTTGTCGATGATACGCTGTACAGCCTCCCGGCATGCCTCCTGGGGAGACCGTCCCTGTCGCATCAATTCAACCACCAAGAAACTGCCCACGGTACGGATCACTTCCTCGCCGACGCCCGTCGCGGTGGCGCCGCCCACCGCATTGTCGACATACAGCCCAGCGCCGATGATCGGGCTGTCGCCCACACGCCCGCGCATCTTGAACGCCATGCCACTGGTGGTGCATGCACCGGACAGGTTCCCCTTGCCATCGATGGCCAGCATGCCGATGGTGTCGTGGTTATACTGGTTGCCGGGCAACTTCGCCGTGGCAAACGACTTGTTCTCGATATTGATGACCGGCTCGTACTTTTTCTCTTTGAGCCAATCCTTCCAGGCCTCTTCGGCCTTCGGCGTGAGCAACGTTTCGCGTTCAAATCCGTTTGCTAGCGCGAATTGCAGTGCCCCCTCGCCCACCAACATGATGTGCGGGGTCTTTTCCATCACCATCCGGGCCACGGAAATGGCATGCGTAATATGTTCGAGTGCGGCCACCGAGCCACAATTCCCATATTCATCCATGATGCAGGCATCCAAGGTGACATGGCCGTCGCGATCGGGGTACCCCCCTTTGCCCACCGTGGCATTGCCCAGGTCTGCCTCAGGAACACGCACACCTGCCTCCACGGCATCGAGCGCCCTACCGCCATCCTGCAATATCCGCCAAGCGGCCTGGTTTGCCGCGAGCCCAAAATCCCAGGTGGAGATAACGATGGGCTTGTTTCCGTCGGCATCTTCATCCGGGGTATACGCACACGAGGCCACCAATCGGGTCGCCGAAAGCAGCGATGCGCCTACCATGCCAGCCTTGATGAATTTGCGTCTGTTGACCATATCTGCCGAAAATGCGCATTTTTGCGGTAACTTCAGCACGTGACGCGATTTTATTTTCAAAAAATTGCGTAACCCCTGATTTTAGCCTACCTTAGGCATAAACTTGTCACGATGAAATTCCATTTCAAGGCGTTACTGACTTCGATTTGCTGCTTACTCGGCTTGGCCGCTCGCGTTGATGCCAGCCTGCCGGATTCTGCCATGCACCGGGAAATCCTGCACATCGCAGAACAGGTTACCAAACGGTATATTCCGGACAAACGTACCGCCGTCTTTGAACCGGTGGCTTCCGATACCCTTACGAACACGTACCGATTTGCTACGACGGTACCTGAAACGGTGGGCTATGTCGATCAACTCCTTGCCGAAATCCCCATTCCAAGCGCAAGGGTGACGATAGCCGTGTTGCCCGACAGCAGCGTGATGGATCGCTTAGCGGGCGTGGTGAACCTGTCCGTGGCCAACCTGCGGGTGCAACCGAACAACCAGGCCGAATTGGCTACGCAGGTGTTGTTGGGCACGGTGGTAGACCTGCTGCAGCAACAGGACGGCTATTACCGGATCCGAACGCCTGAAGGCTACATCGCTTGGGTGAGCGTATCGTCGATCACGCCGATGACCCTCATCGAAAGTACGCACTGGAAAACAGCCGAACGCGTTATCTTCACGGCCGATTTCGGTCATTCCTATACGGCGCCGGATGAGCGCTCGCTACGCGTTTCGGACTTGGTGATGGGGAACATCCTTCGGGCCGAAGGCCAATCCGATGGCTTCTTGCACGTGCGCTATCCAGACGGCAGGGAAGCCTACATACGTGATGAACTCGTCAGCCCATTCGACGCGTGGCTGGTTACCGCCCGTCCGGCAGCCGAACACGTCATCGCCACAGCAAAGACCATGATGGGCATTCCGTACCTGTGGGGTGGCACCTCTGTCAAAGGCGTGGATTGCAGCGGCTTCACGAAAACGGCCTACTACATGAATGGTATCGTCATTCCGCGCGACGCTTCGCAACAGGTACTTGCGGGCCTTCCGGTGGACGTCCTGTCCGGAGATACGTTGGATAGGGAGAAAGCGCTCAAGCACCTGCGGCCCGCAGACTTGCTTTTCTTCGCTTCAGGAAGCGATCGCCCACCCAGTGCCCGGGTGACCCACGTGGCGCTCTACTTGGGCGACGGTGAATTCATCCACGCAGCCGGCACGGTACGGATCAACAGCCTGTTGCCCGAGGCACCTCACTTCGACGACTTCCAGACCCGTACGCTGGTGGCCGCACGCCGATATATCGGCCAGCCGGATCCGGCACTCGCGCCCGTGGCGACCCACGGCGCCTATACAGCGCATACCAAAAAACACATGCCATGACCCGCGACACGACCAAACGCATAACCGGGAGATTCACCCTACGGTACCGCCCCTACACATTGGCGCTGAACCATGTCTTCACCATCGCCTCGGGTTCGCGGAGTACGACGCCCGTCGTGCTCATCGAACTCGAATACGATGGCATCGTGGGCTACGGCGAAGCCTCCATGCCGCCTTACCTGGGTGAATCGCACCAGACCGTGCTGGCTTTCTTGCACCAAGTGGATTTGTCTCCGTTCGGCGATCCGTTCCAGACGGCCGACATCCTGGCTTACATCGATGGCATCGACGCCAAGAATACCGCAGCCAAAGCGGCATTGGATATTGCCCTGCACGACCTGCTCGGCAAAATCATGGGGCAACCTTGGCACCGGATATGGGGATACGACGCCATGAAAGCCCCCGCCACATCGTTCACGATCGGCATCGACACGCCCGACGTGGTACGCCAGAAAGTACGCGAAGCCGAACCTTATGGGCTATTGAAGGTGAAGTTGGGCCTCGACACCGACCGGATGATGATCGAGACCATCCGCGAGGTGACGGACAAACCGCTATGCGCGGATGTCAACCAAGGTTGGAAAGACCGCAACGAAGCCGAGGAAATGGCCCATTGGTTGGCCGAACGGGGCGTGATTTTCCTCGAGCAGCCGATGCCCAAGGAACGCGTGGATGACAACGCCTGGCTCACGGAGCGCAGCCCCATCCCCACCGTGGCCGACGAAGCCGTGCAACGACTTGCCGATGTGCGCGCGGCGCTGGGCGTTTATCACGGCATCAACATCAAATTGATGAAGTGCACGGGCATGCGCGAAGCGCACCAAATGGCCGGACTCGCCCGGGCACTGGACATGAAGGTGATGCTGGGTTGCATGACGGAAACGTCGTGCGCCATTTCAGCAGCGGCGCAATTATCGCCCGTGGTGGATTGGGCAGACCTCGACGGTGCGCTGCTGATCGGCAACGACGTGTTCCGCGGCGCGGAAATCATCGACGGCCGGGTCGTGCTGCCTCACCGGCCGGGCATCGGGGTCACGCCGCTTTGACCGAAGCCTCCGCGCCTGCGTCAAGGCGCCGCCACCGTCTCCGCTTCTTCCAGCGCTTTGGTGAGGAGGTAATACTTTGCCAACATGTTGGGCACTTCCCAATCGGGCAAACTCCCCGCCTGCAGGAAGCCCAGGTACTTTTCGGTCACTTGCGCGAAGTGCTCCTCATGCGTAGTGATGAGCGATGGGTCTACCGAAATCCGATAACGGCCCTCACCCACCTTTTGGAAGGCCAGGCCCGTATAAGTACCGCCCAGCCGTTCGACGGCATCGGCCAACGCGGTTTCAAACGCACCGGCATCCCGCTCACCCGTGGATTCGACATACAGCACCGGCTTGTATCGTTCCTCAGCGCCCTGCCGGATGATCAAGTTGGCATACCGCCCTCGCATGATGGAATAATGCGTATCGCCGGTACCGGCCGGGGCTTCGTAATTCCAGATGACAGCCACCTTGGCATGCACCCCTTTCAACGTGTAATTGATTTCGCCGTTGGCGAACGATTCGAGGTTGCCCGCTCCGTTGACGGCACCCGCGAGGAAATCGGGAAAGGCCTGTTGCCCCGTCGATCGCTGGAATTGCTCGGGCGTGACCACGGTGGGCCACCTTTTGGCACTGATCAATCGGATGTCCCGCTGGCGGTCGATGACCGCGTCGGGGAAACTCTCCCATTGCACCAAGTCTACCAGGTGCGTCGTTACGTCCACCAACCCCTCGCCTTGCTGCTGGGTGTCGTAAAACCAGGTGGGTCGCACCAACGGTTTGCCAGACACTTCCTTGAAGAAATGGTGTACGCTTTCCTTCGTGATGGCGGGGTCGTCGACACTGCCCGTGACCAACCCACCGAAAAAATCGACCTGCTGCGAAAAGGCTTTCTGCAGCATGGTATTGATCTCGTAGCGTTCAGTCATGATGTCGTAAAGCAAAACCCCTTTCTCGGCCGCATCGGCAAATGCGCGCTCCAGCCTCGAAAAACCCGCTGCATCGATAACCATGGGCTTGTCGGCCAATACGTTCAGTCCAGCGTTAACGGAATGCACGATGTAATCGATCTTGTGCCGATTGTTCCCGGCCAATACCACCACGTTGCCCTTCCGCTCGTCCAGCATCTTCTGGACGAAATCGGTTCCTCGGTAAACCACTTCGTTCCATCGGGTTGGATCGCCCTCGCGCTTGTTGTACTGATCGATCAATGCCAGGTGAGCGGTCAGTTCCGGACCTTCCGGTGCATAAACGTGCACCATGCTATCCACTTCGGGATACATGGACTTCTGCACCAAGGCGGCATGGAAATGCCCCGGTGCGACGGTGATCAATCGGATATCCTTTTCTTGCATTCCTTCCTGGCCCATATGGCATGCCGACAGGCACATCGCCGTCATCAAGGCTATCGCCCCTGTTCGCTTCTTCATTTTTCTGTTCGCTTTTTGTTTAGGAACTTACTCGCCCGTTAACAAACTCACTCGTTCACATACTCACTTATTCACATACTCCGTACCGTAGGGGAAACGCTGCGGACGGGACAGCAGTGCGTTCGCCGCATCATCTTCGATGAACCGTTCGGCCTGGACGTCCCAACGTAACCTGCGCCCCAGCTTCATCGCTGCATGGGCAATCAAACACGCCGAACCGGAACGATGCGCAATCTCGACAGGGCTGATGGGTTGCTTGCCACTGCGGATACATTCCAGCCAATTGGTATGCTGCTCAGGGCTCTCGTACAGCTTGGTTTCGTGTGCGCCGATGACGGATCGCAGGATTCGGCTGTCACTGGCCGTGAATGCGTTGTTTTCCTTGCTGGCCATCCCAGGATCCGTTGCGGTGACACCGACATCGCCGCGCGAAACGAAAATCCAACCTTCCGTCCCTTCGAAACGCACGCCGTTGGGGTTGGTCCCGCTGATCTGCATGATGATGTCGCCGGGATAGCGCATCTCCACTTCGAAATCGCCATGGACATCCCATAGGCCGGACGTGGGAAACGCGGCCTGTCCTTCAGCCTCAATCGGCCCCGACAATTCGGTGTCGAGCGCCCAATGGGCGATGTCGATGTGGTGCGATCCCCATCCCGTGATCATGCCCGCGCCGAATTGTTCGCAACGCAGCCATCCGGGACGGTCCGTGATGCTGGTCTGGGAGTGTACGCGATCGAGCGTATAGGGGACGAAGGGCGTAGACCCCAACCAGCGGTCGTAATCGAGGTGGGATGGCACCGTCATTTCTGCTGGATTCCCACCCGCTGGGTCACCGGGAAGCCCGATGATGACGCGCTTGATGGCACCTATCCGGCCATTGCGCACCAATTCGCAAGCGCGCTTGAACTGAGGCCAAGGATTGACCGACCGTTGCTGGCTGCCCAGCTGGAAAATCACGCCCGTGCGTGATACGACATCAACCATCTGGCGCCCTTCTTTGACGGTGAGCGATGTGGGCTTCTGCAGGTAGATGTGCTTGCCGGCAAGGGCCGCTTCCATCGCGGGTTGCGCATGCCAGTGGTCGGGCGTGCTGATGATCACGGCGTCGACGTCCTTATCGGCGATCAGGTCCCGGTAGTCGCCGTAGGCCTTCACCGCTACCGACGATCCACCGCCGTTCTTTTCCCCTTGCCGTTGCTGCAACCAAGCCTTGCCGTCCATTGCCCGGTTGCGATCCACGTCGGCCAAGGCGACCACGCGTACGTAGTCGTGCTTCAGCACCTCGGGCAGATCGTGTGATTGGGCGATGCGCCCGAAACCGATCTGCCCGAGGTGGATGCGGTTGCTGGGCGCCTGCTTTCCGAAAACGGAGGCCGGCACGATGGTCGGGAATGCGGCCATCGCCGCCGTCAAGGCCGCACCGCCCGCAGCCTGCTTGAGGAAGGCCCGTCGATCCAATTGTCTTTGTTGGTTTTCCATATTACTCACTTCCTGACTTCTTCGTCGTGGCTTGTCGCGTAGGCGTTGCGATAGTCGCGTTCCTTGCTTTTACTGACCACCCACTCGATGCCACCGAGGATATGCTTGCGGAACGCGTCGTCCAGGTAGTCGTCCTTGTCATGTCCGAGCGACGTATACCAAGCATGGCCACCGTCAAAGGCGTGGCACCATACCGAAGGGAACACATCGCCAAAGGTATCCAGCCTACGCGAATCTTCACCCGCCAACGTCGTGGCATCATTCACCGCGACGACGTGCAGGTTCACACTGAGTTGCTTCAGGTAGTAGAACTCGTCGCCCTTTACCCGAACCCATTTACGCGGAAGGTGCCTTACCGATGGGTGTTCGGCATCGACGACATTCACGGTAAAGGGTTGGAATCTATCGTGCCAATAAAACGTGGCGCCCAGTAGTTGCTTGAACCATGCCCACTTGCGCTCGGTGCCCGACGCGGAATGGATGCCGACAAAGCCGCCGCCTGCCTGGATGTAGCGCATCAGCGCCACCCGCTGGGCGTCGGTATCGAAAACGTCATTGTTCGTGTTCGAAAAGACCAACGCATCGTATTGTTCCAGGTTCTCGTCCGTGAATACCGACGGATCGTCCGTCGCGTCCACCCCGAAGCCGTATTGATCTCCCAAGGCCCTGATGGCAATCACGGAGTTCTCGATGTTGTCGTGCACGAAGCCGACACCGTTCTTGGTGTAGACGAGCACCTTGACGTGCGTCCAATCCACGGCCTGCGCGTTGCCCATTTGCACCAAGCACCACAGCGACGGAATCAAGACATACAGCTTCACGCGCATTCCCTTCATTGGCTTGCATAGTCCGTCCATAGTCGATCGGCCTCCCCGGCGGAAAGCGTGCCGTCGAATACGATCAAGCGGTAGCGCAGTGTGTAGGTATGAGCTGGCCGCAGCACCCAATCGCGATTCTTGGTTGGCGAAAAATTGAAAAACTGATCGCCGCGGCCACCATTGCCATCCTCGGGCCAAACCCTTACCGGCTCGGGGGCATTTTCGTTGGTTGGATGCGACAAGAACAGTACGCCCCCTTCACCGCCGCCCAATTGGCCGAATACCATCGCCCAGCGTTCGAGTGAGCCATCGGCGTCTTTACGGGTCTTTCCGCTCGAAGTGAGCACTTCGCTGTTCCGGTTTGTCCATTCGGCAGTGGCCCGGAACCCCAACCCACCATAGCGGTATTCTTTCAAGATGACATCGTTATCCGTCGCCGGGGCCAAGTCAGAGCGGATATCCACTTGGAAGCGACGGGCATCCAACTGCCTCCCTTCGATTCGCCAATTTTCCGTCATGATGGTGGTTTCGCCACCGCCGTCGAACACGACGTGGTGGTGTATGGCTTCAAACCCGGCGTTTGCAGCATCTTGGAAGGTGTCTGAAAAGCGCGAGAAACGCACCGTCCCCTTTTTATCGCCGATGTTCCAAAGGTCGTACAGTGTACCATTGTATTCCACCTTCGTCCATGGGTTCCAAAGGCCGTAGTGATGGTAATGGTCTTTGGGCTGGATGTGAGTAAGTACATGTCCAGACGGCGTATACAGCGGATGGATGTAACCTGCCCGGCCGTATGCAGCGTCGACATCCTGGGGGGCGCGTTTCACCGTGTAGCGGTAAGCGAGCATCGGGATTCCATCGGGTGTTTTGAGCACCATTTCGTCCTTCCCTTTCTCCGCCGTGTAAGTGGTATTGCGCTGGCTTACCTGCCCAACCGCATCAAAAACCCCACCGGCATAGCTTATTCCGATCATTGCAACTGCCCTGGATAGGAACACCATTCCTTGATTCATCATAATTCAGGAATAAAGGTATCAAAATCCGACGGATTGCAAAAGGATAAGGCAAACCAAGTTTCCCCTAACAAGCGCCAATGCCGATTTCAGGCCTGTTCAACCGATAGACTTAAATGGTCTGGGCGGTGATTTCGGGTTTAACCCGATTGGGGTCAAGGTGGAAGAGCATATCGCGAACCATATCGTCCAAGGTATACCGCGGCCGCCAGCCCCAATCGAGCCGTGCGCACCGATCATCGAGCCGTTGCGGCCAACTGGCTGCGATGGCCTGGCGAAAGTCGGGTTCATAGCGCACGTCGAAATCCGGTCGATGGCGACGGATGGCTTCCGCCAATTCGATTGGGCTGAAGCTGAATGCCGCGAAATTATACGAGGTGCGTATGGCAACCTGTTCGGCGGGGCATTCCATCAACCGGATGGTCCCTTCGACGGCATCGGGCATATACATCATGGGCAAAACCGTATCATTTTCCAGAAAACATGCGTAATGCGCACCACGGGCAGCGTGATGGAAGATATCCACCGCATAGTCTGTGGTACCGCCACCGGGCATGGCCGTATGGCTGATGAGGCCCGGATACCGGAGGCTACGCACATCCACACCGTAGCTACGGTGGTAGTAACGACACCAATTCTCGCCTGCCGCCTTGCTGATTCCGTAAACGGTGGTCGGTTGGGTGACGCTATCCTGCAAGCATTGGGCCTTGTCGACGTGGTCGCCGAATACCGCGATGCTGCTGGGCCAAAACACCCGGCAACCGAACTCGCGCGCCGACTCCAACACATTCAGCAATCCCTGCATATTGAGCTCCCAAGCGCGATGGGGTTGCTTTTCGCCACTTGCCGACAGGTAGGCCGCCAGGTGATAGATTTCGGTGGCTCCGGTATCTTGCGTTAATTCGCGCAGCGCGCCCGCATCCATTACGTCCAGCAGGCGGAATTCGCCCGTGGTATCCCCGATCGATCGGATATCCGTTGCGATGACGCTATCCGCTCCGTGGCGCGCCCGAAGCGCTGCGGTGAGTTCGGTCCCGATCTGTCCACCGGCGCCCGTAATGATGATCCTATTTCGCATGACCTATCTTTCCCGACATTGATAATTGTGCAGCGAAATTGCCTTTGTTTCGTTAATTTCACAATGGTTAAGCCTCACTTTCGTCAAAAAAACGGAAAATGGAATCAAAACAACAAAAACAAACAAAGGATATGCCGCGAAACGGGCTCGCCGCCGTTAGGAACCGTGACGAAGTAAAAATGAGCAAATTAAGCGCAGTGATTTTGTTCGTTATCAAGGCGCATATTGCGGCTCATCGTGGAACTATGGGCAAGGGAAACGTGGACGGTTCGCTCGACTAACGGAACACCTTGGCATGCCAACTGTCGCGGAACGGAACTTCCCAATGCGTTTCAAGCTCCGGATAGGACGCAATCAAGTTATTGAACACGATGGTGTCTTCCGTGACATCGCCCGAAGCCACCAAATGTTCGAAATCGGCACGTGGCACCACGTGGATGCTTGCACCATCGCGATAAGCGATCTGCATGCGGTCGAACAAGTCCAATCCGGTTTTGCGCTCCACCTCCTTCAGCAAATGCACCGAACTGTCAATGGAGCAACCCGTGGGCGGAGCCACCGAATCATCGACCATCAAGATGATGAAACGGTCATGACGGACCTCGGCTTTGGCGGCCAGCGGTTTGCCATGTGCCTTCCATTGCGCGGTGAATTGACCCAAAACGTCCAGGATCAGCCCTTTCTCCTCACCTTTCAATTGCCTATTGGCCTGATAAATCCAAATGCGTTCCATATGTCCTTACAAAATCGATTTTCTCGTTTTCCGTTCGCTGCGCATTACCTAGCGCAGCGCTTTCCCGTTGCCGCTTTTCCTCAGCTTCCAGGGTTTCTTCTTGTTTATCCGGGTCGGAAACCGAGAGTTCTTCAACGAGCTCGACGATGTCATCCGGCGAAAGATACAATCGTGCGATGCGTTGCTTATACGCCTCCGGCAGGTCGGCATGGTTCAGCACGAACGACTTGTGGGCGAGGAGGTAATCACCCATCCCGTGCTCCACGGCATAGGTATCGGCCGTACGCTCCGCTCGCCGTATGTAGCGTGGCGAAAGCCAATAACCAATCCCGAAACGGATCATCTGCCAGAAGTTCCGGCCTTCATAATCCATGATATGGCCGAGTTCGTGCCCAATCCAACCGATCATCACGCTGTCGGGTATGTGATCGATAGGCTCCTCCAGGTGGCCGAGTTTGAACAACGGATTGATCAGTATCCGGTAGACCCGCTTTTCGGGCGCACCGAACAGCTTGCAGACCACAGGACGCGCGGCCATGATAGGCCCCTTGAGCCGCTTGTTGAACCCAAACTGGATTTCGGTATCGCGGAGCTGCGGGTAGTGCGAGAGCGCAGTCAATGTCTGTGTCCGTATCCGCTCCGGGATGTCCTTATTGATGGCATACTCGCTTAGCCCCTCGGCGACATCCACCGACCCCAAAAAAAGCGACACCAAGACACCCAACAACGTCATCGATTCAGGGCGCCTGCCAACACGTCCAGCTGCTCATCATTGATTTCAATCCAATAACCGTCGGGATCCTTGATGTACAGCTGTTGGACACCGTCAACCCGCACGTTGACCTTGCCCGCCTCTTGCCCCGCATTGTAATACGTGATTCCGGCCGCCCCAAGCCGATCGATGAAATCGGCGATGGAAGGCACACTGAAGCAGATGTGTGTATTCCGATTGTGTTCCTTACGTTCGGGTGCATCCTGGATGAGGTGCAGCGACAGGCCTGGCGCAATCTCGAACCACTTGTGCTTACCGATCCGAAACGGCTCGGGGATGGTGTCGAGCAACAATACATCCTGGTAAAAGGATGTGCTTTCCTTTAAATCGTAAACAGAAAGCGCGACATGGTTGAACACCGCACGGCGAGCTTGCGCAAAGCCAGTCGCAGCAGCCCCCAGGAGACACGCACAGACGAAGAAGTGCTTGGTGAATCTTTTCATCCATCAAACTTAACCAAATTCGTTTGGATATCCAATGAGCTTGTTTAATAATCACGTTAGTTCGGCGGCACCTGCATCGGCTCGAACCGCCTTGCATACGCCGTTTATGTGTAATACGGTGATATCATGACGTAAACGATCACTCCGGTAACCGCTACGTAGAGCCAAAGTGGAAACGTGACCCTAGCCAATTTACGATGCTTGGCGAAATTGCCGGAAAGCCCCCTGACGAACGTGACCAATACGAAAGGGATGATGATGATGGAAAGCAGGATATGCGTGATCAGTATGAAAAAGTAAACGTATCGGATTGGGCCTTGCCCACCATACGGCGTGGATACCGACGTCATGTGGTAAGCCACGTACATGACCAAGAACGCTACGGAACATCCGATGCAAACCTTGACCAACCGCTCGTGCAACCGCCGGTTGCCGCGTCTGATGGCCACTACGGCCCATACCAGCAATATCGCGGTCAGGCCATTGATGGCTGCGTAAATAGGAGGCAAAAAAGTCAACGGCTTGACGTCATAACCCAAATCCCGGAGGTTTACGCGAAACAAAACCGCCACCACCACCGGAATCGTAATGGACAGCACCACAATCCACTTGTTATACTTCCGTTCCACCTGTTCCTGCATACCACTCATTTCGTATCTCGTATTTCGTATCTAGTTATAAGGGCTTTTCTCCCTGATTTCCTGCACCAACAACAGCTTGACTTCGTCGATCAGCCGATCGATCTCCTTGGGATGGTTTACATCATAGTACCCACGTATACGCCGCTGCGAATCGACCAACATGAGCGACGAACTATGGATGAATGTCCCTGCCCGCGTCGAATCCTGTACGGCGTCTACCAAGAAACCCAGACGTGCGATATCGAACACATCGTCGCCCGGGGCGGTCAGGAAATGCCACTTTTTCCGTCCCGGCTGGTAGTCGGCAGCGTATTTTTCCAAGACCTCGGGTTTATCGTAGGCCGTATCTACGGTAAGGGTGTAGAGATTGACCATGTCGTTCGCGGCGAAGCGGTCGGCCACCCGGTTCATTTCGTCATTCATGTGCTGGCAAAAGGAAGCGCAGCGGGTATAGAAAAAATTGACGATGGCGATGCTCGTATCGTTATCGAATACATCGACCCGAATACCTGCTTGATCGGTCAACGAAAAGGGGCGGACCTGATGGAACAAGGTATCCGCGATGGGCTTGCCCATACGCTTGGTGAACGTGCCTGTCAATACCTTCTCGCCGTAAATGGGCAATTTTTGATAGCGGTTTTCACCCTTTTTCTCCAACAGATAATACAAAAATCCTGGCAGGATCAAGATGACCGCCAGGATTCCGAATTTTTTAAACCCGTGGGTTTGTCGCTGGGTACCCATTACGGATTCGGCCAGAACGGGGACGGGTTGTAATGCGTGTTGAGGTAACCGCCTTCCGTGAGCATCAGGACAATGAAGTAGATGATGAACAGGAATACGATAGAAACAGACATGATGAATCCGAACGTCTCGAATTTAAGGTGCATGAAGTACGCCACGATGTAGTAGGCCTTGACGAGCGTGAGCACGATGTAGACCGTATTGACGGCCAATCCCTTGCTGACGTAACCGCCGTGCACCAAAACCAATGCGATAAAGAATTCCAGGGCGGTAAGCGCCAGCAGGTAGAAAAATACCCGCCAGATCTTCCCCTTGCTCATGCCTTCGTGATGCTGTCCTTCGTCGTGAGACGCCGTATGATCGTGATGTTGAGAAGCCATTGCTTGTGCGAATTTTATTAGATTATACCAAGTAAAAGAATGTAAATACAAAGACCCATACCAAGTCGACGAAGTGCCAGTAGAGTCCAACCTTTTCGACCATGAGGTAAGATCCCCGCCGCTCGAAGGTTCCGGCCAAAGTCATCCCCAAGATAATGATGTTCAACAAAATACCGATCGATACGTGAAAACCGTGGAAGCCCGTGATCGTGAAGAACAGATTGGCGAACTGCAATGCCGCGACTTCCGATATCTCTTTGGTGAAATACGGTGCGAGGGCAACGTCGGGCGAAACGCCCTCCTGCCCGGGAATGCTCCCCCACCAAAAACCCTGGTGGTGCAAGTGCGTCCATTCGAGTGCCTGGCAGCCAACGAATGTCAATCCACCGATAATGGTGGCAATCATCCACCACACCACCTCTTTCTTGGCGTTGCGATGCCCCGCTTCGACAGCAAGTACCATCGTCACCGAACTCATGATGAGGATGAAGGTCATGATCCCCACGAACACCAACGGGTAGCCGTAATCGGCGACGAAAGGAATGGACTGAAAGACCTTGTCCGGGTCGGGCCACGTGATGTGCGCGAAGCGCTGTGTACCGTAATAAATCAGGAAGGCAGAAAACGTAAATGCATCCGAAGTAAGGAAAAACCACATCATGATCTTGCCATACTCCACATTGAAAGGCGAACGTCCACCGCTCCAGCGTCCGGTCTTTACCTTATCCAATTCCGTCACAGTCGTACTCATCGTTTAGTATTATTGATTCAAAAGTAAAAAAACATAAATATAAATCCACAAAACACCCAGAAAATGCCAAAATAATGTCGCCAAATCCATCCGGAAAACATTATCCACCTGAGGTATCCGTCGCAAACGCCCCAACAGCGCACGTACCAGGACCAGTATACCCGCCAAGATGTGCGCCAGGTGCATGCCGGTAAACACGTAAATGAACGATTGCGATGCATTGGGATTGACAAATACAACCCCTCGATCGTGGAGTATCCCCCAAGCATGGACCTGCATGAAAAAGAAACCAACACCCAATGCGATGGTCGTGACAAGCAGTACCAGCTGCCTGCCGAACCGGGTGCTCTTCGCGGCGCCGTAGGCGAGCTGCATCGTCACGCTACTCAGGATGATCAGGACCGTGCTGTATACGAAAGCGTCGGGCAATAGCGTCTTGATTCCGCGATCCGCTCCCCCCGCCGTATACACGATAAAACCGCTGGACAATGCCGCGAATACCATGAACATGCCAATCATGCCCAACCAAAGGTTGAATCGCTTGGCCTTTTGTTGGGTCAATTCCTCTTTGTCCTGCGTATAGGGTATCCGGGCCATCATAGCGCGTTAAAATCGAACAATAATACCAACTGGATGATTGGCAAGTAAAAAAAAGAGGTGAACATCACCTTGCGGGCCGCTGCCAAATCGCCGTGCAAGAACAGTTTCAATCCGTACCAACTGAACAGTAAACCTCCAACCAACGATACCAACGATACCACCACGCCTCCAAACCCGAAGTAGTAAGGCAGTAAGCTTACCGGGACCATCAATAACGTCGACACAAGCACCAAGAATGCCGACACCTTGTCGCGCTTGGTCGTCGGCAACAACCGGAACCCGGCACGCTTGTAATCGTCGTCAAGCACCCAAGCGATTCCCCAGAAATGCGGGAACTGCCATACGAATTGGATGGCAAACAACACCAACGGGATGATAACGATGGCTGCGGCATTGGATTGGCTGTACGCGGCGAGCCCATCCTGGGTGAACGCGGCATAGTAGCCGATCAGCGGCGGCAATGCGCCAGGAAACGCGCCGACAAACACCGCGATGGGCGACTTGCGCTTGAGCGGGGTATAGATAAATGCGTACAGCAAAATGGAGAAGACGGACAACAATCCAGCGATGAAGTTGAGCGTCACCAGGGTATACGTGCCGATTATCCCCATCAGGATGCTTAATACCAATGCCTGACCTGTCGTCATCCGGCCGGCGGGGATGGGTCGATCGGCCGTCCGTTTCATCAATCTATCCAAATCGCGCTCGATGATTTCATTGAACCCGTTGGCCGATCCCGTTACGAGGAAACCACCCAAGGTCAAAATCAACCAATTCAACCAATGGATATCGCCTTGTTGTTTACTGCCGATCAAGAACGCGATCGATGCCGAAAATACCACCGTCATGGTAAGGCGAATCTTGACCAACTGCTTGAAATCAGCCAGGAATTGCTTTGCTTCAACTAATGCACCGACCTTTCCCTGCCTCCGCAGGGCCGCATTGTCGTAATCGGTTACTTTCATGATTTCTATCTCAAACTAACTATTTCCTATCGTACTGCCCTACCCAATAGCAGCACCAGGTAGTACTGATTGCCAAAAAAAAGACTTGCCACCACCAAATGCACGGTCTGCGCTACCGGTGGCATATCCAAATATTGCAGGATAAGCGCACTGATCAACTGCAACCCCAACAACATCACGAGCGTGTTGGTAAATCGGCTCTGGTGGGTATTCGAGGCGAAACGCGAACGCACGACAAAGAACAGCAAGACCACGACAATCGCCGAGACCACCGCCAAACCACGGTGGATATCGAACACTTGTCCGACACGGTGCAGCCATGCCCCCCTATCCAACGCTCCAGATGAAGCGATGATATCGATTTCCTCGCGAACACCGGTACCTACCGCAACCTGCACAACGATCAAAACGAGCGAAAGGACGGCCAACCACTTGATTCCGGAGGACGTGTGATTGAGCAGCAAATCCTTGTCGCGGAGCGACCTTGCCTTGAAATAGGTGTAAATGCTGATGGCTACGATAACCAACGCCAACAACATGTGTACCGTGATGATCCAAGGCATCAGATTGGTGGAAACAACGATAGACCCCAACCAAGCCTGATAGCCAACTGCGAACACGTTGATTACGCTCCAGACGAAAATACGTTTCTTCGTTTTAAAGAACGTGAAAGCGAAAATCGCACAAAGCAACAACAAAAAGCCCGTAATCGCCCCCACCAATCGGTTGACATATTCCGTCCATGTCTTGGCTACGTTAAACTCCTCGTGCCGCAGGATACTTTCATCGTGCCGAATGCGATCGGCCAAATCCCGCTGTCCGAACCGTTCCAACGTCCGTGCAAACCGCTCATTCTTCGCTTTCCTACCCGCGATGTATTTTTCCTCATAACCCGCCGGCAATTGGGAAGCATCCGTAGGCGGAACCAACCGGTCGAAACATTTCGGCCAATCCGGACAACCCATCCCCGACCCCGTACTGCGCACGATACCACCTGCCAGAATCACCGCAAACAATGAAATAATCGTCAGCTTATTGATCCGTAAAAACCTTCTTTCTGCAGGTGGGAACATACGTGAACTATTCCGTCTCCTTTTCCGGTTGGGGTTTGTTGGCCAGCTCCCATTCCCGTTGGATCCGTTCGGCCTCGGGATTCCCCTCGAAATCATGCGGCAGGTTCGAACTCATCGTCTCGGAAAAAGGAACCGTCTGCAAGATGAAATCCTCATGATGTCCAGGCTTGCTGTAATCATATGGCCAACGGTGTACCGCAGGGATTTCACCCGGCCAGTTGCCGTGGATATGCTTGACAGGCGTAGTCCATTCCAACGTATTGGCTCCCCAAGGATTCTGGGTGGCTTTCTTACCGTAGCGGATGGAGTAAAAGAAGTTCCAGATGAACGCGATCTGTCCCAGCCCGGCAATGATGGCCGACCAGGTGATGAACACGTTGACGGAAATCCACTTTTCCATGAATGGAAACTCCGTGAACGCATAATACCGACGGGGAACGCCGTCAATCCCCATGAAGTGCATCGGGAAAAACACGAAGTAGGCGCCCACGAACGTAAGCCAAAAATGCAGGTACCCCAACTTCTCGTTCATCATCCGACCGAATAGCTTGGGATACCAGTGGTAAACCCCGCAGAGCATCCCGAATATCGACGCCGACCCCATCACCAAGTGGAAGTGGGCCACCACGAAATACGTATCGTGCAGGTTGATATCCAATGCCGAGTTGCCCAGATACAATCCGGTAAGCCCACCGGATATAAAAAACGACACCATACCGATGGCGAACAGCATGGCTGGCGTAAACCGGATATTGCCCCGCCATAGCGTGGCGAGGTAGTTGAACGATTTCACCGCTGAAGGGACGGCAATGATCAGCGTGGTGATCATGAACACCCCGCCCAAGAACGGGTTCATGCCCGTCACGAACATGTGGTGACCCCAAACGATGAAGGACAATACCGTGATGCCGATCAAGGAGTACACCATGGCGTGATAACCGAAAATCGGCTTGCGCGAGTTGGTGGAAATCACTTCGGATGTAAGCCCCAATGCAGGCATCAACACGATGTACACTTCGGGGTGCCCCAAAAACCAGAACAGGTGCTGGAACAGGATTGGGCTACCGCCCTCGTTGGGCAGTATCTGCCCTTGGATAACCAAGTCCGAGAGGTAAAAACTCGTACCGAAACTACGGTCGAAAATAAGCAGTACCACGGCAGATACCAATACAGGGAAAGACAACAGACCGACGATCGCCGTCAGGAAAAGGGCCCAGATGGTCAAGGGCATTTTCCACAGGTCCATCCCCTTGGTCCGCATGTTCAACACCGTACTGATGTAATTCGTGCCCCCAAGCACCTGGGAAATGATGAACATGGTCATGCTGATAAGCCACAATGTCATCCCGAGACCCGAACCGCTGATGGCCTTGGGCACCGCCGACAGCGGTGGATAGATGGTCCAACCCGCACTTGCCGGCCCGCTCTCGATAAAGAACGAAGCGATCATGACCATACAGGCCGCGAAGAAGAACCAATAGGACAACATGTTCATGAACGGCGACGCCATATCCCTTGCCCCCAGCTGATACGGAATCAAGAGGTTCGCAAACGTACCGCTAAGCCCAGCCGTGAGTACGAAAAACACCATGATGGTGCCATGAATCGTCACCAATGCGAGGAAAAAGTCGGGATGGATGCGACCGCCTTCCGCCCATTTCCCCAAAAACGCCTCGAGTATCGGGAATTCCTTGTCGGGCCAAGCCAACTGGAGACGGAACAATATGGAGAGGATCATGGCGAAAACCGCCATGACGATACCAGTAATCAGGAATTGCTTGGCGATCATCTTGTGATCCTGACTGAACACGTATTTAGTCCAAAATGATTCATGGTGATGCCCATGATCACCGTGGTGATCAATATGATGCGTGCCTGCGCTTGCTATACTTGACATATCTGTGTTTTAAAATCCGTTTATTCCCTAATCACTTAATTGGCATTGGCCAACACCAAATCGTCGGCACGTTCGTCCGTAACCTGGGCGGCCTTGAATTCCTTCTGCAAATCCTCGGTGAAGAAATAAGGCTGTTCTGCGAGCCAAGCTTGGTATTCTTCTTCGGTAACTACCCTGACGGTCTTCTGCATATTCCAGTGCCCACCACCGCAAATCTTTGCACAAAGCATCACATAATTGTAGGTGTAATCTCCTAACCGATCACGCATCTCTTCGGTGGTGATGGTCGGCGTAAACTGGAAAAAGGTCTTCATCCCCGGTACGGCGTTCATCTGCACGCGAAAATCAGGTATGTAAAAACTATGTAGGATATCCTTCGACCCAATCTGGACACGAACGGGCTTGTTTACGGGAAGGACAATCTCCGAGCCGACTTGATCGTCCCAGTTGCTTTTATCATTAAAATCGATTCCCAAACCATTCAATGGTGTTGTCAACCGGAAGTTACGCTCGCCGAGTTTCCCATCGCGGCCGGGATAACGCACCGTCCACGTAAATTGCTCACCCACCACTTCGATATGCAACGCGCTCTTTTGATCCTCTTCTGAGACGTTGGTAATGCCCCGCCAGGTAAAGAACCCAAATAAGACCAACACGGTCAAAACCACGGCGGGAACGATCGTCCAAATCTTTTCAATGGTGTTATTGTGCGGATAGAAATAAGCCTTGCGCGTAGGCGTAGCGCGATATTTATAGGCGAAGCCGAATAGGGCGATGTGCATGACAACCAAGACAATCGTACAGATAATGGTGGTGATCATGAACATCGCGTCAATTTTGTCACCGTGCTCGGTCGCGGCGTCGCGGATAGACTGTGCCCCGTGATGAACATATGACCAATAGACACCGTATAGACCCAAAACCAACGAAATCAGGAATAGCCACGCGTTGGCATTGTGCAAATAATAGGTCGTGTCCTTTCCACTCATCCGCCTGGTCAGCTCGTAGACTTCCAAGATCTTTCCGACAACCCCCACCAAAACACAGACCAGGAGCACCAACAATATCCCATAAAAGAAATTCTTGTAAACCTGCGGGGCAATCGACGGCTTTCCGGCCTCAACGGTTGCCGCCGTGGGCGTAGCCCCTGCCGCCGCGCTGGGCGCCGCTGCCGCAACGGTATCCGCAGCGACGACTACGCTGTCCGTTCCGGAGGTATCGGCAGGCGTGACAGCGGTATCGACGGCCTGCGCAACGGTATCCGTTTCCTGCGAAAATGCCGGTGAGACGCAAAAAACGCCCATGACAAACGTCAGTATAACAACTGCCCTTAATTTTCTATTGCTAATAAAGCCCATTTCTATTTATAACGATTATCTGTGATATCCCTTAGCTAATTCGAACGCAAAATGTTTAAATCTGATGATGCAGGCTCTCTTCCAAAAAAGGGTGTTTGGCGGGAGCCAATGCATGCTTGCCCAATTTATTGAGCACCAAAAACGTGAACAGCCCCACAAATCCCAACGCGGTACCGATTTCTATCCAGCCAAAACCACGGTGCGTCTCCACCGTTCCCGGCATGATCATGATGTAATAATCCAACCAATGTCCCATCAACAATACGATGCAAACGGCCATCAGGATGTTCATCTTCCGTTTGGCATCCCGATCCATCAATGCCAAGATGGGCATCACGAAATTGATGACTAGATTTACCCAGAACCACAGCTTGTATTCCGGTTCCCAACGCTTATAGAAATACACCGTCTCTTCGGGGATATTGGCATACCAGATCAGCATGAACTGTGCAAACCAGACATACGTCCAGAAAATGGAAAAACCAAAGATCAGTTTACCCAAATCATGCAGGTGGTTCTCATTCACCCAAGCCATGTAGCCTGCTTTCTTGAGCAAAATCAGGATCAGCGTGATGACGCAAAGGCCGCTCACCCACATGGCCGCAAAATTATACCACCCGAACATGGTAGAAAACCAATGCGCTTCCAACGACATCACCGTGTCAAACGACCATATGGGGGTAGTGAATCCGAAAATCACCAAAAACAACGCGGACAACTTGAAACTCTTTTTGTAGGAATTGAGCCCACCTTCCAGGTCTTCGTTATATGAATATTTGGCGAGCAACCACGCACAGATACTATAAGCGCCCATGAAAACCACCTGGCGAATCAAAAAGCCGGGCGCGTTCAGGAACGCGGCCTTGCCGGCCACCAACTTGTCGTAGTTGGGGCTGTTTTCGTCTGTCAACCCTTCGGCATACCAGTGATGATACAGGTTATGCGAGAATAATCCCGTGGCAACGATGACCAACAGGATCAAGGAAGCAATCGGGAGCACACTGGCCATGGCCTGCGGAATCCGGACCATCCCAGACGACCAACCGGATTGCGTAACGTATTGCAAAGCCAAAAAGAAGCCGCCTGCGGCGCACACGCAGGTGAAATAATACCCCATCAGCAATAAATTGGCGTATGTCCGCTCCACCATGATGTGGTCGCTGGCAAGCAATCCGGCCACAATGGCCACGATACCCACGGCAAGGGCGACCAAACTCCATACCTTGGCCTTGCCTGTAAATGCATACCGCTCGCCAAAGTTGTAATCGTGATGATGACTATGAGTTCCCATTTAATATAGCTGATATCTGTTACTTCTTTTGTAATTCCTTAACATACATGACCACTTTCCAGCGCTCATCCGGCGACAGTTGCGACGCATGAGATCCCATCATGTTCAACCCATAGGTGATGGTGTGGTAAATCTTCCCATCAGTAAGATCCGCCATGGCCCCGCCACGTGACGAATTGGTACCGTCAGACCGAGCGTAGGAGGGCGGTGGCGGATAGTTTTCGAGTTGCCTAGACTCCGCTTCGAGTGTCCGGTCTTTGGTAATCGATCCATCGCCCTTGCCCTCGGGACCGTGGCAAACCGCGCAATATACCTGGTATAACGCCTCGCCTTGGGCCAGGTTTGCCTGGTTAGCCACCAACGGATTGACCACTTCCGCGCCGGCCCGCTGGTAATCGTCGTTACTGGCCGTATACGGGAACCGTTCAAAACCGACCGGCGTGGTACCCGCTGGAGGTACCTGTGCGGTTTTACCGTCCTTGAAGTTGGCATTCGGCTGATCGGGATTGTAACCGATGGGGTCATACATGTTCCGCGAGAACTCCCAGCCTGTACTGCGCGTGGTATTCTCCCCACAGGAAGACACGACAGCCGACAGCGCCACGGCCGCACCAACAACACTCAGTAGCCCCTTCTTATTCATAGCTAACATATTTTCGTTCATTGTACTTCACTTCCACCGCACCGGCTTCCTTTAACAACGTCTCGATCCGTTCGTGATTCGCATTGTCATTTGCATCGACCGCGATGATAAACCGATCGTCCGTAGCGCGCAAATCCATCACCCGCGGCGCACGACCCGGGAACAGGTGGTTACGGTAAAAAAACGTGGCGACCATGCCCAGTGCCGTGATCAATATCGTACATTCGAAGGTGACAGGTACGAAATCAGGCAAAGCCAATGCGGGCTTTCCACCGACATTCATCGGCCAATCATAGTACATGGTATAATATAGGAGGCTGAAACCCAGCGTACCGCCCAACAGCCCGAACAAAAAGGCCGCAATGGGCAACCGCGAGGGCTTCACACCCAATTTCGCTTCGATGCCGTGAATCGGCATCGGCGTGAAGCAATCGTAAATACTGATGTTATTGGCCTGCAACTTATCGATCCCGTGCATCATTTCGTCGGGGTCTCCAAAACTTCCAATGATATATTTGACTGTGCTCATGGTTACTTCGTATCTAGTGCCTTGATTTCCGCTGCTGTCACGGAGTCATATTTCGTCAACGATTTCTTGAAGAACTCAACATGTTCAGGATCCAAATGACCTTCCTGGATCAATTTCTTCTTCTGTTGCAAGCTAGCGCTCTTCAACAACAACTTCACTTCCGCGATGGCGATACCCGGCAAGAAACGCAGGAACAAGAGGAATAGCGTGAAAAACAACCCAATGGACCCTACGAATATACCGGTGTCGACCCACGTCGGGTAAAACATGGCCCAACTGGAAGGGATGTAATCACGGTGCAAGGACGTGACGATGATCACGAAACGCTCGAACCACATCCCGATATTCACGACGATGGAAAGCACCCAGGAAATCGGGATACTCGTGCGTATCTTCTTGAACCAGAACAACTGGGGCGAAATCACGTTGCACGTCATCATCGCCCAGTATGCCCATGCGTATGGACCTGCGATCCGGTTGGCGAACGCGTACATTTCGTATTCCGAACCCGAATACCACGCAATGAACAATTCCGTCAGGTAAGCGATACCGACAATCGAGCCCGTCACCATGATGATCTTGTTCATGGACTCGATGTGGAACATCGTGATGTAGTTCTCGAAATTCAATACCTTCCGCATCACCAACAAGAGCGTCTGCACCATGGCAAATCCGGAGAAGATAGCCCCCGCCACGAAGTAAGGCGGGAAAATCGTGGTGTGCCAGCCCGGAATCACGGACGTGGCAAAGTCCATGGATACGATGGTGTGCACCGAAAGCACCAGCGGTGTCGAGATACCAGCCAAAATCAACGAAACGATCTCAAACCGCTGCCAAGTCTTCACCGAACCGTTCCAGCCGAACGAAAGGATGGAATAGATCCGGCGCTTCAGGCCCGCCGCGCGATCGCGTACCGAAGCGATGTCCGGGAGCAATCCGCAATACCAAAATACCAACGACACGGTGAAGTAGGTCGAGATCGCGAAAGCGTCCCATACTAGCGGAGAATTGAAGTTGACCCAAAGCGAACCGAATTGATTCGGGAGCGGAAAGATCCAATAAGCCAACCAAGGACGGCCCATGTGGGCTACGACGTACGTGGCGGCACAAATCACCGCAAAGATGGTCATGGCTTCCGCCGAACGGTTGATGGAGTTACGCCAATTCTGCCGGAACAGCAGCAATACCGCAGAAATAAGCGTACCGGCGTGACCGATACCGACCCACCAAACGAAGTCGGTGATGTCCCAGGCCCAACCCACCGTTTTGTTCAAGCCCCAAGCCCCGATACCGGTCCAGAAGGTATAGCCCACGCTCACCACCCAAAGCAACGCGCCCAACGCCGAGAGGATGAAACCGATCCACCACGCCTTATTGGGCTTATTCTCTACCGGCAACAAGATATCATCGGTCACCTTCGCATAGGTGATGTTCTCTCCGGTTACTAATGGTTCCCTTAATATTGATTCGTTATGCGATGACATAGTCTAATAATTCGAATGGATTAAGCCTCGTATGTGTTTCTCACCTTCGTCATGTAACCGATGTTGGGTTGCACGTTGATTTCCTCCAGCACATAATACACGCGTTCATTCCGCAGCGCTTTAGACACTTCGGATTCCGGGTCGTTCGCATCCCCGAAGATGATGGCGTTCGCCGAACATGCCGAACCGCAAGCCAATTTGATGTCTCCGTCCTTCAACGGGCGCTTCTCTAGCTTGGCCTGTAGCTTGCCGGCTTGGATACGCTGGATACACATCGAACATTTCTCCATGACACCGCGCGATCGCGACACCACATCCGGGTTCAATACGAGCTGCGTGAACTCGTTATTGAGGTAATTATCGAAACGCGAATCGTTCCAGTAATTGAACCAATTGAAGCGGCGCACCTTGTACGGGCAGTTGTTCGCACAGTAACGCGTACCGAAGCACCGGTTATAGGCCATGTGGTTCAGTCCTTCGGAAGAATGCACCGTAGCCAATACCGGACAAACCGTTTCGCAAGGCGCATGCTCGCAATGTTGGCACATCATCGGCTGGTGCACCACCGTGACGCTCTCCATGTCGTCGAGGTCGGCGATATCGTCCTCTTTGGTGTAGGCCTTGCCGTCCTGTTCGATGGCGTAGTAACGGTCGATGCGCATCCAATGCATCTCGCGCCGCCTACGGACCTCATCACGCCCCACGACCGGGATATTGTTCTCGATGTTGCAAGCCACGATACAGGATCCGCAGCCGGTACAGGCGTTGAGATCGATCGCCATCACCCATTTGTGGCCGGGCTGTTCGTATTTGTTCCAGAGATCGTACGTCTTGTGCTTATCCGTCCAGCGGCCCGCATTGTGCCCGGGATTCTCCTTGTATTGCGCAAACGTGGCTTCACGGATCACGTTACGGCCTTCGATGGTATGGTGCGTCTGCGTCTGCGCGAGCTCGTATTTACCGGCCACCTTGGTCAATTTGGCCGTGGTGTTGAATTGCAACGTCCCATTCACCAATTTGGCAAACGGATAGGCGTTCTTTCCGACACCGTTGCCGGCCTTGCCCACCTTGGTGCGGCCATAGCCCAACGCGATGGAAACCGTGCCCATGGCCTGGCCGGGCTGCATCAATACCGGCAGGGTGACCTTATAGCCATCCTCGCCTTCCACCTCGACCAAACTATGCTCGCCCAATCCCAACGACTCCGCGAACTTCGGGTTAAGTGCCGCGTAATTGTCCCAAGTCACCTTGGATACCGGATCCGGCAATTCGTGCAGGTAGGCATTGTTGCCCTGCTTGCCGTCTTTGATCGCGATGCTTTGGTAAAGCTGTACCTCCACCCCGCCAGCCAGCGCCTTGCTGCCAGCGACAATGGCATTGGCCACGTTACCGATTCCGGAAAAATCAAAGCCATAAGCCGTAGTCGGCTGGTCGCCCTTGAATTCGAAGCCCGTTTGCAAGACATCTTTCCACGTCTTGCCGCTTCCAGCAAGGATGTTCTGTTCCCAGTTATCCTTGACGAAGGTATAGTAATCCGTCTTTTCACCGGCCCACAGCAACAGGCTCTGCTCGGCCTGCCGGGTATTGTACACCGGATTGATGGTGGGCTGCACGATGGTGTAGTATCCGCCGCGCGGATGCGCATCGCCCCACGACTCCAAGAAGTTGTGGTTCGGCGCGATGGCTTCCAATTCGGACGCCGTTTCATCCTCCCGATCGGCAAAGGACAGCTTGAATGTAATCTTGCCAAGGGCCTCCTTGACCGCTCCAGCCTCGGGATAGTCATAGCGGGGATTGCTGTTCAAGAAGAAAGCCACGCCCACATCGCCACGGTTCGCTTCCGCCAAGAACGAAGCAAAGGCTTCATCGTCACCCCGGTTGTGGTAAGACGGGTTATCCAAATCGATCGTGCTTCCGTAGCTTTGCAATGCCACGTTGATGGCGTTGGTGAGCGTCTGGATGGCTACATCATTTGAACCGGCAACCACGACAGCACGGCCACGCGCCTGTTGAAGTTCTCGAGCGACCAGCTTCAACGCGGTCTGCGCCTTCGCATTCGTGCCCAACGCGCCCGGAAGCGTGCTACCGGTGATCGCGTTATAAAGCGCGATCAACAGCGGGCCTTCCTCAGAGGGTTTGATGGCGATGCGCACATCGGCATTCGTTCCCGAAAGGCTCATGCCGCCTTCGAACTGGATATGCCGCGACATCCGGCCGTTTTTCAGGCTCTTATGGTCGCGATTGGCGATATATTGCTGGGTATGCTCCTCGCCGCTCAGCCAGGTACCGATGAAATCGGCCGCCACGCTCACGATGACATCGGCTTGATCGAACCGGTAGTGCGGGATGACCGATTTGCCGAAGCTATCCTGGTTCGCCTTGATGATGCCACTGTAGGAAACCGCATCCACCTCTACGACCCGCGTGGTCGGATACTTTTCCGTGAAACGGGCGATGGCAGCGATGGTGGAGGGGCTGTTGATCGTCGAAGACACGATACGGATCTGCTTACCCGCGGCATTGGCGGCATCCAACGCGGTCACCACATGGGTGTCCAATTCATCCCAGCTGATGTCGGCTCCGTTGAACTTCGGGCCTTTTAGCTTGGACATGTCGTACAGATCCAATACGGATGCCTGTGCAGACGCGTCGGTACCGCAGTTGAGCCCTACCGCGGCGGGATTAGCTTCCAACAAGATCGGACGCCCCTCACGGGTCCTGACCAACACGCTCTGTCCCTTGAAACTCGACGCATAGAAGTTAGGGATGCCCGGGGTCACCTCCTCGGGCTTGATCAGGTAAGGGACCGCTTTGTGAACCGGCGTCCGGTTACACGCCGCCAACGTCACTGCGCCCAATCCGAATCCCAACGCCTTCAGGAAATCACGTCGGGGAGTCTTGGTGCTCAAACCAGCTTCGTTCAGCACGTCTTCTACGGGAATCGGTTCGGCAAATTCGGCTTTGCTTTGCGCCACGAACGCGGGCGTCTGTTGCAATTCTTCCAAACCCTTCCAATATTTCTTGTTGCTATCCATTTAAGCTATTTCTAAAGTATTGCGTAGTCTGTATTACGGATCCGATCATTCATTAATAATGGCATTTGCCACATTCCAAACCACCTAACATGGCCGCGGTCACTTTCTCGCCTTTTTTCAACTGCTCGTGCGCCGCGATCAATTGGTCGTAATACGCATTGTCCTTGTGGTTCACTTCGGTCTCTTGATGGCAATCAACGCACCACTTCATCGTCAACGGCGAATATTGGTATACCTCGGCCATGGTCTCGATCGGACCGTGACACGTCTGGCATTCCACACCTGCCACCACCACGTGCTGGGAGTGGTTGAAGTAGGCAAAATCCGGCAAATTATGGATCCGGACCCACTCAATCGGCCGCTGATTGGGGCCATATTCCATGGTTTCGGGGTTGTAGTCAAGCGCCCGATAGATCTTGGCGATTTCCGGCGACAATTCGCCATCGTACTTGTCGCTTGCGGTTACCGCCTTATGGCAATTCATACATACGTTAGCCGAGGGAATGGACGCATTCTTGGATTTGTAGGCGCCTCCATGGCAATATTGGCAATCGATCTGGTTTACGCCAGCGTGCAGCTGATGCGAGAATTTGATGGGCTGGACCGGCTGGTAGCCTTCATGTACGCCAACATCCCAAAGGGTCTTCCAGCCAGCTGAGGCCAGGAACGCGACGACCATGAGGACGGCAAAAAACACCAGTTTTTTATTCTTTGCCAACTGCTTGAGCTTGGCAACGTAATCCGTGCCTGCCTTTTCGGAAGCGACGGCTTCAGGAATGAGATCCTTGTTATTGACAATCACCCGTTCCAGGGTGCGGATGACCCGATTGAGCACCAAGATGACCACCAACGCCAAGGCAATCACGGCAATCAATCCAAAAATCATGAAACCGCTGGCATCCCCGCTTGCCCCGCTCCCTGCCACTCCGGGTGTCTGTCCGCCTACAACAGGGCCTGCGGCCTTCTTTTCCTCTTCGGACGTCACATAAGCCAAAATGCTCTTGATCTGATCGTCAGACAGGGTCGGGAACGCCGACATCGCTGCACTGGGGTATTGCGCGTCCAATTCCAGCGCGGTTGGGTCGCCGGCAGCGATCATGGCGGGCGCATTGTGGATCCATTTGATCAGCCAGCCTTCCTCACGCCGTTCGTTCACCCCAGCCAACTCCGGCCCCAAAAACTTACCGAAAACCTTGTGACACGACGAACAATTGGCCTTGAACAGCTTTTCGCCCTCTTTCACATCCTGAGCTTGCAACGAAGAAACCGCCAATAGCAACACCAATGCAATGGATAACCGCGTAACGATTTTTTCAAAAACTAATGAGATATTTCTCATATTGAGCACTTTATACAGATTATGATGAATGTAACAATTTGGGTTATCTGAATCAATGGAATTACACCCTCCAAATAATGCCACAAAAGTATAACTTATTGCTGTATCGGTGACAATTGGATGACCTAATTTAATAATTTATAATCGTTCTAAATTGATTAAAATCTGCGATTTGAGCGCATACACCACATTTTCTCATAAAATGTGATGCCATGGATCGGGTGGTGTGCAAAACCGATATTTTGTTTTTTCCATAATATTTTTTACCATGTGTAGTGTACGGAACACACCGACCCGGACATCGGAATTATTGCACTACGGTGAAAACTTTTTACCGGCAAAAAACGTATATTCGCATGATGGGTGGAGCTTTCATCCGCGCGTTCACGATAATCAATGGATACACATGCGTCAACGTTTGTTTTTTCTGGCATTTTTCGCTGTTTTTGCCGCCTGTGGCGAAACCGCCGCGCAGCGAAATACGAATCGCCATCGCGACCGAACCGGGGATGCATCAAAGGCAATGAAGATGGATACGACAAAGTACAATGACCTGACCCCTGAAGAGGCATACGTCATCTTGCATAAAGGAACGGAGCGGCCGTTTACTGGCGCATTATTGAATAACAAGTCGGAGGGAACCTACGTGTGCAAACGGTGCGACGCAGCGCTATACCGATCGACAGACAAATTCGAGTCGCACTGCGGCTGGCCAAGCTTCGATGATGAGATTGAGGGTGCCGTAAAACGCGTGCCGGATGCCGACGGGCGACGCACGGAAATCCTATGCGCCAACTGCGGCGGACACCTGGGACATGTGTTCTTTGGCGAACGATTCACGGCAAAGAACACGCGGCATTGCGTCAACTCGTTGTCGATGAAATTTGTGCCAGCGAAGATTCCCTGATGATCAGTTCAGACGGCAGGCTGATCTGCTTGGTATCTTTCGCCTTTCCGTCGAGTTGGTTCAGCAACGTGTTGATAAGCTGGTCGGCAATCGCCTCGATCGGTTGCGAAACGACCGTGATGGTCGGCGTGAACAACTTGAAAAGGGTGTGGTCGTCATAGGAAACCACGGCCGGCATTGGCAAGTCATGTTGTTTTATGGCCTTTAACCCCGTAATCGCCAAATAGTTGGTTGCGAAGAAAACGGCATCGGGCTGCTGCTCGTTCAGGAACGTATTGAAATCTTCGATGGTCGTAGGTTCATCGTCTCCCAAATTGACTTTTTTGACGTAAGGTTGTAGCTTATAGGTATCAATGGCCCGCATGTAACCAATCATTCGATCGCGCATCTGGGTTTGGGAAGAATACAGTGTCACCAGCGCGATGCGCTTGTACCCCTGCTGAGCGAGATGGGCCGTGGCATCGTAGGCGCCCTTGATGTTGTCGGAGACGACATAGTTGGTGGCCAGTCCGGGGATGTACCGATCGAAGAGCACCAGCGGAAGTTGACTGGCCAGCAACGACGCGATGGTATCCCGTACGCCTTCCGACGGCGTGATCACGTATCCATCCACATGGCGATCCCGGAAGAGCTGAATCAATTCGATGGTCTTTTCCGGCTGGTTGTCCGTACTGCAGTAGATGATCCGATATCCCTTGCTGTAGGCCTTGGCTTCTATCCGACGGGCAATATTGGAAAAAAAAGGGTTCGATATATCCTCGATGACCAATCCGATGATTTTGGTCTTGCCGGTGCGCAGGCTCTTGGCCAGTTCATTGGGCCTATACCCTACCTTCTGTACGTATTCGAGTACCCGCTTGGTCAGCCCTTCACTGATCCGCTTTTCCTTGGCCTTTCCATTCAGGATGAATGATACCGTGGTTACGGATATCCCCAAATCTTTCGCGATGTCACTGATGAGTATCTTTTTCTTCATTTTAGCAAAACTAGCTTAACGTTTAGCGATTTCGCAAACGTATGTATTTTCTGCCGAAGTCCAACAAAATAATTCATAATTATCGTGCGCATTCACGAATAATAAACTAGTTTTACACCAAGTAATACGGATAGTCTTATGGTAACCAATGTGCTAACGCGTTTAAGCCCACTCCTGCTCGTTTTGGCCTTCTACATCCCCGCACGGGCGCAACATCCACTCGTTTCGTATGTCGACCCACTCATTGGCACAGGCGGCCACGGGCATACCTTCCCCGGCGCAACGGTACCGTTTGGCATGGTACAGCTAAGCCCCGACAATGGACGCGATGGATGGGACTGGGTTAGCGGCTACCACTACAGTGACAGCCTCATCGCTGGCTTCAGCCACATGCACCTCAGCGGCACCGGTATCGGCGATTGGCTCGACATCTCGGTCATGCCACTTGCCGCTCCCCTAGGCGACACGGTAAAAACGGCGACGGCCTCGTTCAGCCATGCCAACGAACGTGCCTCGCCGGGTTTTTACCACGTATTGCTCGACAATGGCATCGGTGTTGAACTGACGGCGGCTGCGCGCTGTGGCTACCACCGATACACGTACCCGACCGGCAGCACGCCGATCATCCGATTCGATCTCGGTTTCCAACGGAACTGGGACACCCCCACCGAAACGTACCTAAGCATACTCAATGACAGCACGCTCGTCGGCTATCGATACTCCACTGGATGGGCCAACGTGCAGCGCGTATATTTTGCCGCAAGGGTCTCGGCGCCCGTCGTCAAGGCCATCTTACACGACGGCACCTCGGCTTCCGACATGATTGACATGGCGGAGACATACGACAAAGGGAAAGGTGTCGCTGCCCAGCTCTTTTTTGATGGCAACGATCACCGGACCATCGAACTCAAAGTCGCGTTATCGATGACCGGTTATGAACACGCTGTCGCCGCATTGGACGAAATCCAAGGCTGGGACTTTAACGGCGCACGGCAATCGGCCGCCGACCTCTGGGAAAATGAATTGGCCAAAGTCAAGATCGATACCGATGATGAATCACTGAAGCGCGTTTTCTACACGGCGCTATACCATACCGCGCTGGCCCCAACCCTTTATTCAGATGCCGATGGTAGTTATAAGAACGCGAATGGCCATGTGCATACAGGGACAGGCCGCGCCCAACGCTATACGCTGTTCTCGCTTTGGGATACGTTCCGTGCATTGAAGCCATTATTTACGCTAACCCAACCGTCCAACTACACCGACATGCTGAACAGCCTGCTGGCGTTCCATGACGAAAATGGATTGCTCCCCGTTTGGGACCTCAGCACGTGCGAGACGAATACCATGACCGGCTATCACGCCATACCGGTGTTGGCCGACGCCATCCTTAAGGATTGGCCAGGCCTGGATGCCGAACGGGCTTATGATGCGATGCTCAAGAGCGCACATCAAACCATACGCGGCGTGCCCGATTACATCCACTATGGCTACTTGCCGCAAGACAAGGCCGGTGGGAGCGTAACCATCACCCTCGAATACGCATTCGACGACTGGTGTATCGCCCAGGTCGCGAAGAAACTGGGCAAAACGGCCGACTATGCAACGTTCATGAACAGGGCGCTGTCATACCAAAAGCTGTTCGACAGGCAAACCGGTTTCATGCGCGCGAAAAACAGCGATGGCAGCTTTGTGGAACCGTTCGATCCGTTTTGGTCCGAGCACGACTTCGACAAGAGCCAATACATCGAAGGCAATGCCTGGCAGCATTCGTTCTTCGTGCCCCACGATGTCCGCGGATTGGCGGCCCTGCATGGCGGCAACGAAGGTTTGAGCCAGAAGCTGGACGAATTGTTCGCCGCACCATCCCTGATGCACGGCGAAAATACTTCGCCCGATGTAAGCGGCTTCATCGGGCAATACGCGCATGGCAACGAGCCGAGTCATCATATCGCGTACCTATACAACTACCTCGGCGAGTCCTGGAAAACACAGGAGCGCATACGCCAGATCGTGGACTCCATGTACCACGATGGACCAGACGGCTACGCGGGCAATGAAGACGCCGGCCAGATGAGTGCCTGGGCCGTGTGGAGCATCGCCGGGCTCTACCCCGTGAATCCAGCCAGCGGGGAATACGTGTTCGGCAGTCCCATCGCGGATGCAACCGTCTTCAAGTTGCCAAACGGAAAGCAATTCGGTATCCGGACAATCAACAACAGCACCAAGAACAAGTACATCCAATCGGCCACGCTGAACGGGAAGCCCTACGAGAAAACCTACATTACCCATAAAGAAATGCTTGAAGGTGGTGAATTGGTATTCAAGATGGGCCCGAAACCCAGCAAGCGGTTTGGACGTAAGCCGGAAACCTGGCCTGGGACGAATTTGTGAACCGGTGAGTGTGTGTTCAGTGAGGTTGTGTTCGGGGTGTAAAGCGCAACAAAAAGTGCTGATTCGAGAACGGCCGCAAAGTTCCATCCTCAAATCAGCACATCGTTAATTTTTCAAATCAACAGGAAGCTTACGCATCCTTTCTTTCAGGACGTGGGAGCAGCGCCTTGCGCGACAGCTTCAGTTTGCCCTGTTTATCGATGTCCAGCAACTTCACCTTGACGATATCACCGACGTTGAAAATGCCGTCCATGGTTTCATAACGCTTCCAATCGATCTCGGAGATGTGCAGGAGACCGTCCTTGCCGGGTATGATCTCGACGAACGCGCCGAAGGGCATGATGGACTTCACCTTGCCTTCGTAGATTTCGCCGACTTCCGGCTTGGCGGCAATGGCCTTGATCCGGCGTACGGCGTCATCGATGGACGCCTTGTTTTCGGCAAACACCTGCACCACGCCTTTGCTGTCCACCTCTTCGATGGCAATCGTCGCACCGGTCTCGCGTTGCATTTCCTGGATGATCTTGCCACCAGGCCCGATTACCGCACCGATGAACTCCTTGTCGATGGTGAAGCTGACGATCCGAGGTGCATGCGGCTTGTAGTCCGCACGTGGTTCGGCAAGCGTCTTGTTCATTTCGCCGAGGATATGCAACCGGGCCTCCTTTGCTTGATCGAGTGCCTGGGTCAACACCTCCCATTTCAGCCCATTGATTTTCAAGTCCATCTGGCAACCCACGATTCCCTTCTCCGTGCCGGTCACCTTGAAGTCCATGTCGCCCAAGTGATCTTCGTCGCCCAGGATGTCGCTCAGAATCGCGTACTTTCCGGTCTTCTCGTCGGTGATCAATCCCATCGCGATTCCCGAAACGGGCGCCTTCAGCTTGATGCCAGCATCCATCAAGGCCAATGCGCCTGCGCATACCGTCGCCATGGAAGACGATCCGTTGGATTCGAGGATATCCGAAACCACACGGATGGTGTATGGGTTTTCATCACCGGTCGGCAACACTTGCTTCAATGAGCGCAAGGCCAGGTTCCCGTGGCCCACTTCGCGACGCCCCGGCCCGCGGTTCGGGCGCACCTCCCCTACCGAAAACGCGGGGAAGTTGTAATGCAGCAGGAATTTGTTGTATCCATGGATGAATGCGCCATCGATCATTTGTTCGTCATCCTTGGCACCCAGCGTCACCGATGTCAGCGATTGCGTTTCGCCACGGGTAAACACCGCCGATCCGTGGGCGGCAGGCAGGTAATCCACCTCGCTCCATATCGGGCGTACCGTGCGCACATCACGTCCGTCCAGCCGGATGCCTTCGTCCAGGATCAGGTTGCGTACCGCATCGTACTGTACGTCATGGTAGTATTTCTTGATCAGGAACGCGGTATCCGCATCGATTTCCGCTTCGCCAAATGCCGACTCCACGAAGGCAGCCCCGATTTGCTTGAACTGCTCGCTGCGTTCATGCTTTGCCGATGCCGATTTGGCCACGGCGTATACCTGATCGTATGTTGCCGCAAAAATCCGGTCACGCAATTCCGGATTGCTGGGCTCATGGCTGTATTCGCGCTTGGCCTTGTTACCGACCAAAGCGGCCAATTCAACCTGGGCCTGTACTTGCTTCTTGATCGCTTCATGGGCGAATGCGATGGCCTCGACCATCTCCGCTTCGGCGATTTCCTTCGCCTCTCCCTCCACCATGACGATGTCTTGGGCGGAACCGGCCACGATAAACTCGAGCGTTGCACGTTCCAGTTCGCTCATCAAGGGGTTGATGACCAATTGGCCGTCAATCTTGGCCACGCGAACCTCCGAGATCGGACCGTTGAACGGGATATCCGAAATCGCGATGGCGGCGGAAGCGGCCAATCCGGCCAATGCGTCCGGCATGATGTCCTTATCGGCAGAGATCAAGGAAATCATCACCTGTGTATCGGCATGGTAATCCTCGGGGAACAGCGGGCGTAACGCGCGATCCACCAATCGCGAAATCAGGATCTCATAGTCAGACAGGCGTGCTTCCCGGCGGAGGAACCCGCCCGGGATGCGACCGGCGGCCGCATACTTCTCCTGGTAATCGACTGAAAGCGGCAAAAAGTCGGTTCCCGGCTTCGCCTCCTGCGCGGAGACCACCGTAGCCAACAGCATCGTTGCCCCCTGTTTCACCACCACCGATCCGTCGGCCTGTTTGGCCAGCTTCCCGGTGGAAATCTCGATCTGGCGTCCGCCGCCCATATCGATCGTCGTTTTCTTTTCGTTGTAACTCATTTGTAATGTTCGTTCGATGCACCGTTCGTCTTTAGCGGCGCACCCTGTTGTGTATATAGACTTTTAGAAATTGTACAAAAGTAAAAAGCCATCCCCATAATGAGATGGCTTCTTTGAAAATTTTTCGTGAACGTTACTTGATGATATCACGCAAGCCCAACGCTTTGATGATGGCCCGGTAACGCGTGATATCCTTGTTGTACAAATATTTCAACAAGGCCCGACGCTTACCGACCAACTTCTGCAACGACCGTTGGGTAGCGAAATCTTTCCTGTTCGTTTTCAAATGCCCCGTCAAATGAGCGATCCGTTTGGTGAATAAAGCCACCTGCCCTTCCGCGGAACCCGTATTGGCTTCGCCCCCGGCAAATTCGGCGAAGATACCCGCCTTGTACTCTTTACTTAAATACATTACTTGAATAATATTAAAGCGTTAACTAAAATTAATCGGCGGCAAAGATAACCATTAAATACGAAATAAGAAATGCGAAATAAGAAATATAGCGACCTCTCGCAACTCGTGCTGACCGGCACCGCTAAACCTTGATGTAGATGCCTTTCCGGTCCAGCACGTAGCAAATGGCCCAGCACCCCCCTAAAAACACCAATGCATAGCAAAGGGAGCCTACTTCCGGTGGCCCGGGCACCTTGGCACACACTTCCTGGTAAAACCACGCCAACGGCGTGGAATAGACCCGCTCGCCCGCCGCGTCTACCCCCACCTGGAAACGAAGGATCCCTGACAAACGCGGCAACATCCCGCTCAACACATAGATGAACAGGGGGTTCTTGCCAAAGACATCGAAAAACCGGGTAAATCCATTCCTGACGCCCAATACTTCAATGAACCACACCGATGTACCGATGGAAAAGAGCGCCAGTCCGGTGGTATAAAGCACGAAGGAGCTGGTCCAGATCTTTTTGTTGATCGGAAACGCCAGCCCCCAGAACAACCCCAGGAGGGCCAACAGGGCCGCCACGACGAACAACCCAGCCAGCATGTTGTCTGCAGACCTGGCTTCGGGTTGTTTTCGCCAAACGTTCGGCCACAGCCAATCGACCCGGCCACGCGCCTGGAGGTACACGCCTGCCAAGTAACCCATCACGACCTGCACGACGGACGGCATCGTGCTCATCAATCCTTCGGGTTCGAATGGCACCCCCTCGCCCTTGTAGAGATGGGCGACGCCGATGACCGCCCGATCGATCGCGTTGCCGAACCAACCCGCCCTGCTGTACGGCTCGTCGCCACCGAATACCGCGCAAACCACCCAGTATCCGAGCAGCAGCAAGACAGACACCGCAATCACCTGCTTTTCCTTCAGGTAATAGACCATTATCGATGCGAATAGGTAAGCCAATGCGATGCGCTGGAGCACACCCAGGATCCGGACACCTTGCTCCGGGTCGTCGGGGCTGACCCAATGCTTGAACATCAAGGCCTCGCCCTGCCATTCCACGAACGGCCACCAATTCAAAAAAATCCCGATTCCAAAAATCAGCACCGTCCGCTTCAGCACCTTCTTCCAGAACACTGCGTCACCGGCGGCGCGCAGGCGAGGCATCACGAATGCCATGGCGTTGCCCACGGCAAACAGGAAAAAGGGAAACACCAGATCGGTGGGCGTGCAACCGTGCCAATCGGCATGCGCCAACGGCGGAAACAGGTGCGACCACGTGCCGGGGTTGTTCACCAAAATCATCAACGCTACGGTAGCGCCACGGAATACGTCGAGTGAATAGTATCGCTGGTTCATTGCTTAAATTTTTCCGACAAATAGCCTGGTCTTGTAGGAGAGCCGCACCCGACCGTCCCGCTGATGGTCATGGAAGAGCGCTTCGAGGCGCCGCATCACCTCTTCCCACACCCCAGCCCCGACTTCAGGCATATAGGAATAGGACAGCGTCCGACCGACCAGCTGTTCATGCGTCAGGAAATCCTCGTGATTGAAAACCCGGTAATCCGGCGCCGTCTGTCCGAAAAACGACAACACCTCCGCGGTGGTCATCCGCCGCTGGCTCACCTGCAGGTAATCCACGGAGTAGGTCTGGATAAGGGTCTCATATCCCGCTTCGAATTGGCTATCGGCATTGCGCAAGTTCCAGATAACCGCCACGCAAGGGGTTCCTCGCCCGATCCGTTCGAATTCGCTCCTGGCCTTTTCCAGGTCGAACCAATGGAAGGCCTGCGCCGACACGATCAAATCCACCGAACCGTCGGGCAAACCGGAAGACTCGGCCCTGCCCTCGCGGCACGTGCAGTTCTCGAATTTCCGCAGCCGCTTTTCGGCAAGTCGCCGCATGGACGGATTGGGTTCTATCGCAAAAATCGGATTGCCCCAGCGCGCCAGCTGTTCGGTGAAGATGCCGGTGCCCGCGGCCATATCGGCGATAACGGTGTCTCGGCCAACGGCCGCGTGCTGGTGCAGGAAACGAATCAACTCGTCGGGATAGCCCGGCCGAAACTTATCATAGTGTTCGGCGCGGTATGAAAATCGGTCTATGTTGTCGTTCCCCATCCGTTGTTCGTTGACGCGCTTGTTTAAAGCAAGCTCGGAGTAAAAATAGCTGTTTTCCCCCACATTAGCTCAAAAAAGAGGATTCGACTTCATCAATAAAAAATAATTAACTAAAAAACAGAAAGTTAAACAATCTTCATATTTTATTTTAATAAGTTCTTGTCTTTTACATTTATAATTTATTAAGTTTGTATTAGATTTTAAAAAGATCTGGTTGTTAACTGAAAATTGTGAAAATCGAACGCCAAGACGAATTGAAGAAGACGGTATTCAAGCAGCTGTATTACAAGGGTGCCTTGTCCCTTGCCGACCTCAGCCACTATACCCGGAAAAGCATACCCAACATCACGAGTATCATGGGTGGGCTACTGCAAGACGGGTATGCCGTGGAAGACGGATTGGCCCCCTCTACGGGGGGGCGACGTGCGCTTCGTTACCGCCTCAATGAAAAGGCGAAGCAATACATCTTGGCGGTGGCCATGGATCAGTTCATCACCCGGGTCGTGCTGTACAACCTCGCCAATGAGCCTGCCTTTCCGGAACGGGCATTTCCATTGGCCTTATCCAACAATCCGGAAGCCTTTGATCAACTGTGCGTGGCCATTGAGCGCTACATCCATTCATCCCATATCCGGCAAGCCCACATCATGGGCATCGGCGTGGGGATGCCCGGATTCGTGGACGTCGAAAAAGGGCTGAATGCCTCCTACCTGACCGCGCCCGCCAAGCAACCGGGGTTAAGAGACCGGTTGACCAAGCGTTTGGGCATGCCCGTCTACATCGAGAATGATTCGAGCGCCATTGCCATTGCCGAATTGCACTTCGGCTCGGCGAAGGGCATGCAAGATGTGATGGTGGTCAACATGGGTTGGGGCATCGGCCTGGGCATGATCGTGAATGGCCGATTGTTCAGGGGCCACAACGGCTATGCCGGTGAATTCAGCCACATCCCGCTCTCCCATACCGACAGACTCTGCGTGTGCGGCAAACGCGGATGCCTGGAAGTCGACGCTTCGTTGCTCGTCGTGGTGGAAAATGCGAAAAAGGCCATCGCCAGCGGTGCCGCTTCGCGCCTGGAAAAACTATTTGCCGACCCCGGCGAATCGGAAGGCGACCAGTTGATCCAAGCAGCGCGCCAAGGCGATCAGCTGGCCATCACTTCGCTTTCGGATGCGGCATTCATCGTCGGGAAGGGAATCGCCACGCTCATCCACATCATGAATCCGGAACGCGTGGTGCTAAGCGGCAGGACCGCCGCGGCGGGAAAACTGTTGCTGGCCCCGATACAGCGCGCCATCAACGAATTCTGCATCCCGAAACTGGCGGAGCAAACGGACGTGACCATCTCTTCGCTCGGTTATCAAGCCGAACTTCTGGGCGCCGCGAGCCTCGTCATCGAACACCTCGATCTGGAAAAATCGCGGCTGTCTCCTCGTAAAACGGCGGAGGCGCATCCGATATAAGGAACGAACGACTACAAACTAAATGACAACCATATGATTAAAAGTACCATTAAACACACCCTGTAGCAATTAACCAATACACATTAACTAACACACTTAACATGAAAAATCAGTACATGAAATGTTGTCTGATGGTGGTGACGATCTTTGCATCCGTATTCGTCGCCTATGCACAACGTACCGTCACGGGTGTCGTGGCGGATGAGAACGGCCCACTGCCGGGCGCTACCGTAACCGTACAGGGCACCGCCCGGGCCACGCAAACCGATTCGGAAGGCCGGTATTCCATCAGCGCCTCGTCGGGCGAGACACTTCGGTTCTCGACGCTTGGCTATGTTTCGCAGCAGATCAGCGTAGGGAACCAAGCGCAGATCAACGTGACCCTAGAGGTTGAATCCAGCGAGCTGGGCGAAGTGGTGGTGACGGCGCTGGGCATCAAGCGGGAGAAAAAGTCGTTAGGCTATGCCGTTCAGGAGATACGAGGCACCCAACTCGCCGAAGCGCGGGAAGCCAACCTGACCAACGCGCTCTCGGGCAAAGCCGCCGGTGTACAGATTGCGCGATCCAGCAACGGCGCAGGCAGTTCGGCGAAAATCATCCTACGGGGCTTCAGTTCGCTTACCGGCGACAACCAGCCCCTTATCGTCGTTGACGGGGTACCGATGAACAATTTCACCGGTACGACCGAAAACGGATACTGGGGTGCGGGATTGGATCGCGGCAACGGACTGGGCGATTTGAGCGCTGACGACATCGAGAGCATGTCGGTGCTCAAAGGTCCCTCGGCTGCCGCATTGTACGGCAACCGTGCAGGTAACGGGGTCATTTTGATCACCACCAAATCGGGCCGATCGAGAGCGGGTCTCGGTATCACGGTTTCTTCCAACGTAGGCATTGAGTCGGTCTTCATGCGCCCCGAGACGCAAAACCTGTTCGGACAGGGCACGGAAGGAAATTACGACCAGAATTCGATCCTTAGCTGGGGCCCGCTTGCCACCGGGCAAACGGTAACGAAATGGGATGACGTTACCCAAGGCCCCTTGCGAATCCACGACAACCTCGACGCCTTCCTGCGGACGGGCGTGAACCAAACGCACAACTTGGCTTTCCAGCAACAATACGGCAACACCGCCATCTACACTTCATTCAGCCAGCTGAACAACTCGAGCATCATCCCCGAGAACAAATTCGTCCGTACGAACTTGACCTCGCGCGCCACGACGAAATTCGGCAGGGATGAAAAGTGGTCGACCGACGTCAAAGTCCAGTACAACAACACGAGTGGATTCAACCGGCCAAACAACGGGCGCGACAACAGCAGCATCTATAACCTGCAGGTATTGCCGAGGTCTATCGATGTAAGTGAATTCGATTCCGGTGTTGACGAATTCGGCAAAATGTTGTGGTATACCGTTGGTGTCAATGCCATTAATCCGTATTGGCGGGCGAAATACGACCAGAACACTGATAAACGCGACCGTTTTTTGCTGAATGCATCGCTCAAGCGCGAGTTTTCGGATTGGCTGAGCGCAGAAATCAGGGCGGGCGGCGACTTGTTCACCAACAACCTGGAAAACAAATACTGGGCGGGCAGCCCGGCACCGGCGAACGGACGATACAGCACGAGCAAGGAAACATTTAGGGAAACCAACTATAGCGCGTTGTTGATTGCCCAAAAAGACAACGTGTTCGGTAAATTGGGCGGCAACGTCACATTGGGCGGCAACTTGATGCACCAAAAATCGGAATCATTGGGTGCCTCGGTCGGCGAGTTGGAGGTGCCTAATTTTTTCTATGTCCGCAACTCTAAAGGAACTCCCACAACCTCGCAAACCTATTCTGAACGCAAAATCAATTCCATTTACGGCAGCTTGGGCATCAACTATGATGGCTACCTGTTTCTGGAATCTACGTTCCGGAACGACTGGACTTCAACCTTGCATCCCGACAATCGGTCGTTTTTCTATCCATCGGTCAGTCTTTCCTATGTCGTCTCCGATATGATCAACAAAAATGGCGGTGCATTGCCATCTTGGCTGACGTATACCAAATTAAGGGCTTCGTATGCCGAAGTGGGGAACGACATGAATCCCTACCAACTCTACAATGTATACAGCATTGGAAACGACCCCCTTGGGAATACCACGGGCAACACCGGGGATATCTTTTTCAATCCAAATGTACGTAGTGAGCTGATCAGGAACATCGAATTCGGCGGGGAGTTCCGTTTCTTCCAAAACCGGTTGAGCTTGGATGTCAGCTGGTACAAATCCAATGCGCTGTACCAACTAATCAATTTGCCGATGGATCCCTCCAGCGGCTACACGGCACGGAAGATCAATGCAGGCGATATCCAAAACCAAGGTTGGGAAATCGTCGCCAATGTCAACCTGATGGAACGCGAAAACTCTTTCCGTTGGGATGCGACGGTCAATTTCAGCCGAAACACCAATACGGTTAATGACATTGAGTCAAGTTTAGGTGTCACGCAATACCCGTTGCCCGGCGGCACGTTTGATGATTTGGCGGTCAGAGCCAGGAAAGGTGGTGCCTACGGCGAGATCTGGGGGCATCGCTACCTTCGGGTGAAGGATCCGGAAAGCGAGCACTTTGGCAAACTTTTGCTGAACAACGGCCTACCGCAGCGTGACGGCGAGCAGGTTCAATTAGGTGACCAGCAAGCCCGAGAGATGGTCAGCTTGATCAACAGTTTCGGATACAAAAACATCAATCTGTCCTTCCAGGTCGACGGCCGGTTCGGCGGCCAGATGTTCGTAGGCACCCACGTTGCCATGCAACGCTTCGGCACGGCTGCCATAACGGCACCTGGGGGCGTTCGCGAAAACTTCGTTGTACCCGGGGTATCAGGTAATGCCACTGATGGCTATGTACCCAATAACACCTCGGTAACCCAGCAGCAATATTTCAATGCCATCTCCACGGCCAATAACCTCGGCATCAACGAGGAATACATTTATGACGCCACCAATGTCCGACTACGCAACGTGCAGTTGAGCTACGCGTTGCCGAAAACCGTGCTCGGGAAATCGTTCGTGCAGAATGCCAGCGTCTTTGCCAGCTGCAACAACGTCTGGATGATCCACAGCAAGATGGACGGCATCGATCCGGAGTCGACGTTTGCCACCGGAACAAACGCCATTGGTTTTGAAAATGGCGCGCCGCCAACCATGCGCACCTTTACTTTCGGATTGAACATTGGTTTCTAGCCTACTAACTTTATTGAGATGAAAAGTAACATGATAAAAAGACTTTCTTCCCTTGCAGCGGTCGCATTGATGTCAACCTCATGCAGTGATTTCGAAGAAATGAATATCGACCCGTTCGGCGCCAATGCGCAGCAGGTCCAAGTGGAGTATTTCATTAACAATGCCATTGTCGGCGCCCAGCAGGATCCCCACATCGCCGAGCGGATATTCGTACTCTATTGGAAAACTGCCGGAAGGCAACAACTCGGTGGCGGCATCGTCGTCGGCACGCACAACGATGGGTGGACGGTAGACTATTACGGCAGGAGCTATTTGTCGGGTTGGCTTTCGGCCGTTACTGCGGCAATCACGGTTGCCAACGAGCAAATCGAGGCGAATAACGTACAGCCTTACACCAACAACCTGTTGCAAGTGGCGCGGATTTGGCGGGCATACTTGATGAGTGAAATGTCCGACATGTTCGGCCCGATCCCCATCGATGGTTATTCCGGCGTAAACCCGAACTATGCCAGTGTGCAGGACGTCTATTACCACCTCTTGGATGAACTGCGCGAGGCAAGCACTTCTCTTGACCTTAGCGTGAGCGCATCGGCCATTTCGCGATTCGACCCGGCTTACGGTTATGATTTCGCAAACTGGCAGCGCTACGCCAATTCGATGCGCATGCGCCTTGCGATGCGCCTTTCTGAGGTCGACGCAGCAAAAGCCAAGTCTGAGTTCGAGGCCGCAGCATCCGGTCCCTTTATTTCGACGTTGGGCGAGATGATGGAAGTGGACGAAACGGGTGGTTGGGATGCCTTGACTGGTGTAATGACCCGTACCTGGAATGCGTTCACGCTGAGCGCGACATTGAATAACCTGTTCGTTGGCTTGGGTGGCATCAATTCGGAAACATCGCTGGGCGCATCGTATAGCCAATACGTCAAACCGGAGAACTACATCGGGATTCGATACCCGAATCATTTCACCACAATGACGAACGACCCTGCTGCCGGGTATTGGCTGGACGGATTGCCGAAAGTCATGGATCCACGGGCTTACGCCGCGTTTGCCATCCCCGGTGATTTCAGCAATCCGCAGTTCAATTTCTATCCTGAGGAAGCGGTTGCTCGCAACACGTCACGGAATCTCATGAATCCGGGCGGCGAGACGGTATTCAAAACGATCAATGCTGCGTATACATGGAACGCCGGGCCAAACGGCGACTGGGGAACCAAAGGTTCGCTCAACCAGGTGCGTTCTTACCAAGGCACCACCCCGCGACTGATCAACAAATTCAGGAACGGCACCAACAGCCGCACGTTCTTTGCGCCTTGGGAGTCTTACTTCTTGATTGCCGAAGCAGCGACACGGGGTTGGACCGTTCCACAAAGTGGCCAGGCCGCTTATGAAAAGGGCATTGAGCTCAGTTTTGATTACTGGGGTGTGTCAAGCCATTTAGGCAACTACCTGACAAGCACCTCCTATAACCGGGCAGGCACTTCGGTAAGTTGGTCACACAACACTGAACCGCCGGCTACACGCACCATGAACTACGTAGATGGGACGAATAATGCCACGGGTACGGTGGAAATCCGCTATCCGGTAAATAACATTTACAAAAACGGCACGGTCAAAAATGACCATTTGACCAAGATCATCACGCAGAAATTCATCGCCCAAAACCCATACCTTCCGCTGGAGACCTGGAGCGACCACCGCAGGTTAGGGCTTCCGTTCTTCGAGAACCCGGCCGTCGAAAACACGCTGGTCAACATGCCTGCGTTGACATCGGCCAATTACATGACGAGCGATATCCGGTTCTTCCCACAACGCATCCCTTATCCGTCAACACTGCGCAACAACAACGGAGAGGGTTATGATGAGGCCATCAAGGCCTTGGGTGGAGAAGACAATGCCCTCACCCCGCTTTGGTGGGCGAAGAAAACGAACTAGGTTCAAGGACAGCATAGACACCCTAAAACAACATGGGCCGTCTTCCGGTTAAACGAAGACGGCCCCTTTTATTACCGACGATGAAAATGGATTCCCGTCCCCTCCTGTCTCCGATAGGCCACCTCTTTGCCGTGGCACTGATCCTGGTTTTGCCATCCTGCGCACGCGCGCAATCCGTCCACCGTTTCAGCGAAGCGCTCTACATCCAGGCACCTGCCCAGTACGGCCGGGAGGCTGTCTACACGGATGAATTGCTGTGGTACCATTACCAGGGAACCCTCGCCAGCCCCCAAGTGGGCAGCTCGCTGGGTGGTGATGAAAACCCCGGAAACGGGTGGTCGATCATCCAAACCGACACCTCCGGTTTCTTCCGCCCGCAAGCCGGGGCAGGCGGTAACCTGAACAACCCGAACCATCCGGCGGGTCCGGGCAGGATCGACCGGCAAACCAGCGGCACACCCCCGGCTACCCAGCGGCAACGCATGGGCCCCACCTACCTGTACACCACCTATCACGCACCGAAGGCCCAAGCGGCAACGCTGAACATCCGTGGCAACAGCGCCGTCCTGGTGAACGGCGAGCTGCATGCCGGCGACCCATACCGCATGGGATGGATGCGCATCCCCATCCAACTCCGGAAAGGGAAAAACGAATTCTACATCCGGGGGCTGTTCGTTGCCGCGGAGCTGCAGTTCCCGGCCAGTCCCGTATACCTCGACCTGGGCGACACGACGGTACCGGACATCGTGGAAGGAAAAGACAACAGCGGTCTGCTCGCCGGTGTGGTCATTGTCAACACCTCGGCGAAACCGCTGACCGACCTGACCCTGAGCGCCACGACACAGGGCAGAACCGGCACGGCATCCGTACCGACGATCCCACCGCACAGCACACGTAAAGTCGCCGTGCCGATAGACGCCTCTCAGGTTAGCGCCACCGGCGACATTCCGGTCGCGCTGGCGCTGAAACAGCGAAACAAGCAACTGGACGAAAAAGCGTTGGTACTGCGCAGCGTACCCGCAAACATACCGTACCGCGTCACGTTTGTCAGCGAAATCGACGGCAGCGTGCAGTATTATGCCGTCAATCCGTCCAGCTCGGGCGAAAAGCCGGGCGATGCGCTCTTTCTCTCCGTGCACGGTGCGGGCGTGGAAGCCATCGGGCAAGCACAGGCGTATACCGCCAAGGACTGGGGCACGCTCGTGGCCCCCACCAACCGCCGCCCTCGGGGATTCAACTGGGAGGATTGGGGGCGTATCGATGCGCTGGAAGTGCTCGCACTCGCCAAACAAACATTGAAACCCGACAGCCAACGGATTTACCTCACGGGGCATTCGATGGGCGGCCATGGCACCTGGTTCCTGGGGGCAACCTACCCGGACAACTGGGCGGCCATCGCCCCCTGCGCAGGCTACCCCACCCTGATGGGCTACGGTTCTGCCGACGGGCTGATCCCCGAAAAAGGGCGTAACGCCATGGAATCCCTCCTGCTCCGTTCCAGCAACCAGAGCAATGTGCCCGCCTACGCGACCAACTACAAGCCACTCGGTGTATATGTATTGCATGGCGATGCCGACCGCACCGTACCGGTTACCTATGCCCGGCAGATGCGCGACACGCTGGGCAGGTTCCACCCGAATTTCAGCTATTACGAATACCCCGGCGGATCGCATTGGTACAGCAACGAAAGCGTGGATTGGAAACCGCTGTTCGACTATTTCAGCTGGCACAAGCGCAAGGTCGACACGGCCGTGCACCACATCGACTTCACCACGTCCAACCCGGGCATTTCCGCTTCCTATTACTGGGCAACGAGCTACCAGCAGCAGGTTCCGCTGGAATTCACGCGGATTATCCTGGATCGCGACCTGCAGGCGGGTCGCATCACCGGGATCACCGAGAATGCGCACGTCCTCCAGCTCGATCTCGGCGCATTTGCCGAAGGCCAGCGGCTCACGATCAGGCTGGATAGCCTCGCGCCCATCCAGCTTACCCGGCCCGCCGGCGCGGCATCCGTATTCCTGAAGAGATCGGGCACGGGCTGGCAACGCATCAATCGGCCCGGGCTCGATGAAAAAGGGCCGCACCGGAACGGCACGTTCAAAGAAGCCTTCAACCGCCGGATGGTCTACGTTTACGGCACGAAAGGCAATACCGCAGAAAACAGGTGGGCGCTGGAAAAAGCCCGTTACGATGCCGAATCGTGGCACTATCGCGGCAATGGCGCATTTGACATCGTGCCTGATCACGCATTCAAACCCGCCGATTACGTCGGCCGCAACATCATCCTGATCGGCAATGCCAATACCAACGGCGCGTGGAACAGCTTACTGGCTGATTGCCCGATCACCGTTAAGGCCACGGGCGTGCAAGTAGGGCCGAACTGGCACGAGGGAACCGAACTGGGCGGGTATTTCGTCTGGAAGAAACCCGGCACCGCAAGCGAATCCATCGGCGTCATCACGGGTACGGGGATCAAGGGTATGCGGGCGGCTACGGCCAATCAGTACTTCGCCGGTGGAAGTGGGTTTCCGGATTACCTGTTTTTCGGCCTGGACATGCTTGCCAACGGTGCCGATGCGATCGTTGATGCGGGGTTTTATGACAATGATTGGCGGATCAGCAACAATCAATTCGACCGAGACAAGCTTTCTCGATAGCGCTTGCGGATTCCAGGCAGTGAATCATTCTTCGAAACGACGTGGATTGCCAAGAAGCTTTGCGTACATTTGCATAAACGTTCCATTAACCGAATTATCAGTACAATCGCTTACCATGGCATCAAATCTTCCCCCCACCTCGCCCAGCGACCCTGGATACTCGATACACACGTTCATCGACCGCTTGGTCGGGCACAGGCTCACGCTCGACGACCAGGACTGGTTCTTTGGCCACCCCCCTGACGAGCTGTGGGGAACTCCAGGGTTGGAGCGCTATGTCAAAACGCTTTGCGATTTCATCCTTGACGAGAACGCAGACCCCATAAACATCGCCGCTTTCGGACTGGTTCTTTTGAAATTCGTACGTCCCGCCAGGCCGACCCTTGAGGAGGCCGACTTGCTGGTCGGCCTGTTACACACGCCCCATACGGGGAAACCGTTAATCCGGGGCGTTTTATCCGTATTGCAAGGAATGAGCATACCCGCGGGAACCGATCCGGCCCCACTCCTTGCCTTGCTGGAGGGCGGCAAAAAGAACTACGAAAACGAGTGCCTGGACATACTGGCCGGTTTTCAGGATAAACCGGCGCGCAATTACCTGATCGGCGAACTGCGGAGCTATACGGGACAGGGGACCCGGATAGGGTGGCTACTGCCCATCCTGGGCGAACAGCTCAATTTCTGGGCCGTACCGTTGATCATGGAGCACCTGCTTTGGATAGACCGGGAGCAGCCCATACCCGACGAGGTCTGGGCGCAGGCCGGAACGGTGGTGGTAGACACTTGCCGCACGTTCGGCTGGCCCGTGGCCATGAGCCACGAACTGGTCGGTCCGGCGTTCTGGTCGGCCCCGTGGCAGGGCACCAAGGAAGATTTCGTCGGCTTCGCGAGCCGGTGCGCGGTCGATGTGGAGGATGATTACCTGGATGAGATCGAACACGAGGACGATATATTCCGCATGACCGATTGGGTAGGCGATACGCTGATCCGCGAGCTGTCCGTAGACATCAGCCCCTACCGAAAATTCCGTGAACTGCGCATGTGTTCGGATTTCGATATCCGGGAATCACTGAAGGCGGAGAAGGTGAAGATGGCTGGAATCCTTGCCGTGCACAGGGACCTGGCCGGTACGGGCGTGGCAGTCGATGGCGGACTCTGGGATCATATGCGGATGGAATTCCGGAACGTGTTCTACGCGCACAGGTTGAAACGCTACCTGAATAGCCGAACTCCTTCTTGACCATCGAATGGATTATTTAGAACGTATGAATAAGGGCTCGAATTATAATGTATTGCTGAATTATTAGCAGTGATTGTATTACGAGGACTAAGAAAACCATACAGTAACGAAAAGGCCTGGCTCGTTGACGACTTTAAAGAAAACGGATTTTATCTTCTCTCCAATATATGTCGGCAGACCGCTTGGTCGTGGAAAATACATTGGGCTTTTCCAAAGCATTTATCGGGCTCAGCGTCCGATTTCCTTAACGGGCCGCTTGTCCTAACATCCTCAAAAAGAACACAAAAAACAGCACTAAACTAACAGCTGCTTTCAGTATTGCAGCTTGAACACCATATAGATAGTTAGCGAAAGCAAACTCAACAGTAAATAGAACAAGGAATAATAGGTAATACCACTTTTTCTTTGTGTTTATCACCCTATTCAAAGCATAGGCCAAAGGATAACCGACAATGATTATTTCGAGAATTATCGGAATACAAAACAACCAAATGAAATAAAACCAGTCTTCACCATTTTGCAAATCAGCCCCAGTTAAAAGCTTAACTTCGTCTTTAAAGATATATAGCACTATTATGAATAGTAAATATCGCAAAAAAATATATCCTGCAGTACTAATAAATAACTTAATCATCTATTATCTTTTATATCGTATATAAAATGCTGGTGATGGCCGCAATGGAGTGTATTGGGTTGTTACACTCCCCCCTATCCCATTATCTCCAATAATTGTCGATCTACTCATTCCATGTGTCCCTTTAAATGACGGCTGATCATATTTAAACAATAGATTGCCATTCACAGAAAGAGTCGCAGATGGAAAAATATCCGTGGCAGCAATTATGGAGAAATTATTTCCGGAAAGCCCAAGTGTTAGCTTTTGCGCAACATTGATATCCAAATTCAGGAATTGCGACTTGGCCGTTAAGCTACAGGAGAATTCCATCGTTGCTTATCTGATGTGGCATATTCAAACCGAACGAAAAAAGCATTTAAACCGGTGAACTACCTTTAAGTAAAACATACTCTGAAGTTCCATAATCAGCCAACTACCGGCTACAAGCTCCCTTTTCTCCCTTTTTGGGAAAAAAGCTAAGCTATCCCATTCACACGTAAGTCAAATAGCTCGGACTTGTCAAGATTAACCTTAACATTCCAGTATTGACTACAACCATCCAAAACAACTACCACCTCTTTATCCAAGTTTTTCAGCGATTCCTTATCTTTCTTGATGATAAAATTCAACCATACAACCCTATTACCTTCATTATCAATATACCCGACATACTGCCTCCCGTACCTATGAAGGTTCTTGTGAATGACCGGACAACCTCTCATACCCTGTTCCGCAAGGGGGACGTTGATTCCTTCAAGCTGTTCGTTCAATATTTCTTCAGCTTTTTTTATATCTTGATAGGTTGGTGTATATCTTTCCCCGACCCCTTCAAAACTCACCAAAGCAGACGTGTAGTCCTTTGGAAATATATGCCCCATGCTTCCGTCAACATATCTTTGTATCTTGCTTGTCTGCGCGCAGCCAAGCAAAACGGCAACGAGCACAGCAACACAAACATTTCTTTTCATAGCCCTGTATTTTAAGGTTGGTAAGGCAATTTACCAGTTACGACCGCGGGACAAGATATTGACGGCACTATTGCCCTTGCCTTTACTCCATCGAAATAATTAAAGTTATTGTAGAACAGGCTTTGTCGCGAACTATTTATTAATGGGCATATTCCAGTACCCGTTTGAACATCGTATTTGTAATACTCTCTCAACGGCAGAAAATGCTCAGCTCTAAACTTGTTTTCCATATGCGTGGCAAAGTGCTCGGCATATGTGAAATTCTGCCCGGGAATTTGCGTCGTGTTTATAGATCCTCGAATCTTATCCAAACCATGGGCCAATTCATGCGCCAAACCTATAAATGTAGGCCTATCCCTTGAGCCTCGTGTATTGAGCCCCCCTTCTCTACTACTCGGGTCAAAATGAACCGTATTCGTTCCAGAAGAGAATTTGTTGCCGTCATTTCCTCTGACTACCGAAACATTAGAAGTGGAACTTTCTATTTCATTAAGCATCGCCTTCCCTTCCGTACCACTTCCAACCTTGTCCAGGTTACTAACGGTTGTTTTCAGAAACCCTTTAACCTTTCCCGTATATGCAGAACCATCCTTGTTATAGAGATTCCCCCCTTCATATCTCAGTGTTTCCTTGCCGCCTAAACCTAAAAAGCCCGTCCTGTGGATAACCCATAGACTGTCGCCATTAATATCAATATTCAATATTGGATTATTTCCACCATATTGGTATCGGGTCATGTCGTAATATTTCTCAGCAAACCTATCTATTGTACCGAAACGCCCGATCGCCGGGTCATACAGCCTCGCGCCGTAACCGACCGCAGGGAGCTCATGAGCGCCTCAAAGAACGAACAGGAGGTGAATAATCCAGCTGCTTGAGCCTATCCTGCAGCTCCTTCCCGTTGTAAAGGTACTGGTTTTTGATTTAGCTTGTTCGTCTTCAGCGGCAATCAAGCTATCCCGACTGCATCGGGATGGTTTCGGATTACCTGGCCGGCTGAACGTACTTTCCACGTATTGCATCCCGAACGGGTAGTAGTCCGTCGTGAAATTGGGCGTGGTCACGTTCGTGCCCTGCCTGAAGCCCGTGCGGTTGTTGCCCAAATGGTCGCGGATGAAGTAGTCGTATTCGTAGGTGCTGCCGCTCCGGACGATGCGCCCCTCCTCGTGGTGGATGAGCTCCATCGTGCTCCCGCCAACGTATTCGATGCCGTCGATGTAGTCCCGCGTATGCGTGCCCACACCGTTCACGCTCCGGAGCTTCCTGCCCCGGCCGTCATAAACGTAA
>JBBCJB010000043.1:0-16536 GCA_037190485.1 Parapedobacter sp. | reverse complement strand
GGTAGGTTGCTCACGCGTTACGCACCCGTGCGCCACTCTCACGGGGAGCAAGCTCCCCGATCCCGTCCGACTTGCATGTATTAGGCCTGCCGCTAGCGTTCATCCTGAGCCAGGATCAAACTCTCCATTGTAAAATGAAGTGTAAGAATCACTGACCCCAAAAACTCAATTTAATAAGCAATTGGAATCCAATTCTATTATTAATATCCAATTGCCCGAATTGACTTGGTTTGAAATTTTCTCAGCTTTCGCTTGGAAAACACCAAACTACTCGCTGCGCTACATGAATATCTTTACTTTAAAGAACTTTTTCGCCTCCGCATCACGCTTCGACTTTTATGGATTTCGGAATCTTAAAGACTCTTCAACTCTCTCTTTTTCAATTACTTCAGGCATCGCGCCTTTCCGTTCGGAACTTTTTGTAAATCCCTGTTCCGTTTGGGACTGCAAAGGTAGAAAGGTTTTTATTAATTCCAAAAAATATTTTTATTTTTTTTCTTCCTTCCTTTATTCGCTACTCAACACGCTCCGCGAGCAGCTCCCGCTTCAAAAAAGCAGGGCTACAAAGGTAAAGATATTTGATGGATTGTTCCAAATTTAAATGGAAATTAATGGGCAGGCAACGCCACGGCTTCGGCGGGTATGGGATTGCCGTAGCCATCGGCCAGGAATGACATCGGGTTTTCGGGATCCTTGATGATTTCGAACAACGTGAAGCCCCAGGGCTTCCAGAAATTCTCCAAGACCTGCCCATACGTCTTCACCTGCCACGGATCGAACATGGGCCGCATGCTCATATCGGCAAGTGCCATGGGTTCGATGTAGGTCATTTCGGGCGTGGGCAGGATGGTGTATTCCGGGAGGCGGTTGAAGAGGTATGCCGAATAAAAGAAGCGCGCACAGATTTCCTCGAACTGGATGGGATGCAGCTGCCTGCTGCCGATGCCGCGCAGGTGCGCTTCGTGGTAGACCCGGTTTGTGCCGTTGTCTTGCAGGCATACGATGATGCCGAAATCGCGCATGCGCAACGAATAGACCAACGTATTGATCTCGTCGCGGTAATTGAACGTCTCGACGGCGTTGTCCACGCGCAACACCACCACCGAAAACGGCAGGTTGCCGTCGAATTGCATGGGTACGACCTGTGATTGCAACATGCGGTGCAGGTTCCTGAACTTGTGCGCAAGTACCTGCGAGAAATTCAGCGGTTCGCCGTTTCGCTGCTGCTGCCGGATGCCGGCCTGGATTTCGTTGAACACCACGCCATACACCATGTTGCCCACCCACTGGAACAACACCAATTCGTCGAGGGCCTTGACCTGCTCGAATCCGGCCTCGAATGCTTGCTCGACCTGCGCGTCGAGTGCCGCGATCCGTTCGGCCACCCCGGTGGAACAGGGCAGCTGCAACTGCTTATACGTGATGAGGCTTTCGTCGAGCAGCTTGAACGGTTTGCCTTCCAGGTCGAATTTCCGCATCAGCCAATGCGGGAACACCTGGATCTGCTCGTCGGCCGATTCGAGCGGCTGCCCGCTGAGGAAACAGGTCTTGTTGTCGAAGCGGAAATCGTTGAACGGATTATATAGCATAGGTATGAGCTGTGAGATGGTTAATCCAGTGAGGGAAATGATATTCCTTTGATCTTGCGGAATAGCTCGACGGCATAGAGGTCAGTCATGCCGGAGACGAAGTCGAGCACCGAGCGTATCCTCGAATACGTATCGTCTTCTTTCGTATGGAACTGACTGGGCATCAAGGCCAGCAGCTTGGCATCGTACTTGCTTTTCTTGGGTTTCAGGTAGGCCGGCACGAATTCCTCGAGCAGCCCGTCCATGACCTTATAGCCCGCCACCTCGATCTGCACGACGGACTGGGCATTGTATATCCGCGCTATTGACACCCGTTCGATGGCCTTCATCGCGCCCACCAGATCGGCGGGCAGCGCATCCATCAAAGATCGGTCGAACCGTCCGCGCAAGACGGCGTCTTGTTGCTGCGTGAACACTTGCGCACAGGCGCCGATCAGCGTATTGATGGCTTTCGCGCGGAGCAGGCTTACCCGGCTGTCCGCGTCTTCCAGGGCATGCAGCCGCGCCTTCAATCCTTCGTCGCGGCATAGCGGCAACAGCAGCTGCTCCACGTGTTCATAGGCCAGGATGCCCAGGCGATGCGCGTCTTCCAGGTCGATGATGTTGTAACAGATGTCATCGGCGGCCTCCACGAGGTACACCAAGGGATGGCGTTTATAAGCCGACGGTACTGCATCGTCTTTCAACAGCCCTGTCTCTTGTGCTATCTTTTCGAAAGCAGCTTGCTCGGACTGGAAAAACCCGTATTTCTTGCGGTGCAAAACCTGTTTGTTGTGCCCATCCACCGCTGCACAAGGGTATTTTACGATGGCCGCCAACGTACTGTAGGTCAATGCAAACCCCGTTTCGTCCTTTCCCGAAAACGCATGGGTCAGTATCCGAAGTGCATTGGCGTTTCCTTCGAAATGGGTCAGGTCTTCCCATTCGGTGTCGGTGAGCTGCTGCCGATACGTCGCCCCTTCCCCGTCGGTGAAGTAGTTTGATATGGCGGCCTCGCCCGAATGCCCGAACGCTGGGTTGCCCAGGTCGTGCGACAGGCAGGCGGCCGATACGATGTTGCCCACTTCTTGCAGGAATGGCAACCGTTGGTCGGTATCGGGATCGGATTTGCGCATCTCGTTGTAAAAGATACGTCCAAGCGATCGGCCTACGCTAGCCACTTCGAGGCTATGGGTAAGCCGATTGTGCACGAACACGCTCCCGGGCAGCGGAAATACCTGCGTTTTGTTCTGCAACCTGCGGAATGGTGAGGAAAATATCAGCCGGTCGTAGTCGCGCTGGAATTCGGACCGGGCGTCGTAGGGGTTTCCTATCGTGCGCGACTCGTATCCCCATCGCTTGGCGGAGAGGAGGTCTTTCCAATTCATTGCGTTCATTGGAAGGCAAAGATACGGTTTTGCGGGGTGGAAGCCAAGCGCAGTGCGGGCGAGGCGGAAATGCGTTTCTCAATACCGTAAAGCCGTACGGAAACGTTATGGAGCCGTTTGGAAATGCCGCCATTGCGGATGGAAAGGCCGCCTTTCCATCCGGTGGACGGCCGTCATCGGATGCCGATAAACCGTAACCGGATGGTTTCAGCCCATTACCGTTTGGTTCGACTCCATTTCCATACGGAAATGGTCTATTTCCGTATGGAAACGGAGCCAAGGCATCCGACGACAGCCGGGAACCATCCGGTTATCCCCTCAACTCGTTTCACTTGGCGATGGAACCGTATGCCATCGCCCGAAAGGCAGACGGCTTGAAACTTTCGGCATACGGGTTTGGTCCTTCGGCGTACGGTTCCACCTCTTCGGTGTCTGGCTCCACCATCGAACCAGACGGTTCCGCGGCTTCGGCAAACGGTTCCGCAAGGAAACCGAACAACATGGCGCGGTTACCGGATGCCTTTCCACGGCAGTGAAACGGTTTTACGGCCGCACCGAACGGTCATGCAGCATTTCCGAAAGCCTTCATCCTAAAAACACCACATGGCAGGCCTAAGCGCAGCGAAAGCGTTGGCTGCCTCCCCCCTCACACCTTCCCTTTCGGCACCGACCACCACCCTCGCGCTTCCACCACCTGTTGCCGTCGCAGGCGCACCAGGCGACCGCGTTTATACGACTTGAGCCGCCCGTCCTTGCGCATGTTCTCGATGGTGGTTTCCCCACAGCCCAGGATCGTGGATGCTTCCTGGATGGTGATGGCTTCCGGCCCTTCCTCCAGGTAATCGCCATCCGCCGCGCCGAACACGTAGGCGGGCATGCCTAGGTGTTCGTTAGCGCCCGAGCGCTTCGGTGGCGCGCCTTCCGAGAAGCTCGCTTCCATGACCAGTTGGTCGCCTATGATTTCGATGCGCTTGATTTTCAAGGTGAATGATGCGTTGTCCATGACCGTGTCCCGTTTCAATGGCACAAATATGCAGGACGCCGCAGGATCGCCGTGCGAGCATTGCGCTTCGTGCGGAATCTGCATGTGATTGCCGCATTTTTCGGAAATGGCAAAGGGCTACCTATACGCGCCAGTGCGACTAACCGACAATTGTACGCGCCCGATCGAGACAACCGCATACCCAAAAGCATACCCATAAATATCTAAAAAACACTAAAAATCCTTATCATTGCGTGCCAAATATGGATAACTATGGAACATTTTCGCGTCGTATTGGAGAAAAGCGATTTGCCACCGCATGTATTTGAAGACCTGTTGACTGCCTATTTTGGCTATATGTCGGAAATAGCGGGACTTTTACCCTCGTCCGTATTCAGCGACAGCCCTTATTATTCGCTGTTCCACAAAAGTTCCGAAGAAGATTATGCTACCTACAAATTGTTGAATGGAGGCGTAGCTGGCCTGATGGCTTTTGACGAATTCACTGCGCTACTGACCGGTACCGTACAACAGTCAATCGAGCTGCAGGCCTTGATGACATTGGCGTTCAATAACGTCAGCCTCGATGGTGCGCTGTATCGGGCGGATACCCACGGCGGCTTTCAGTTACCCATGATCGATCCGTCAACTACCGCGGTGTGCAGACGCGCCAAGTACAGGGCGGGCATCGTATCACAGGAAGATGACCCGGAAGCATTCCACGGATTTACCTTGTGCCGCGGTTTGACCTGGGATGAGATCGATCCCATCATGCCGTACGTCTTCCAAGCCATCAAGGACGTGGGTTATGACTGGTCTTACCGCAGCCATTTCCTGGATGAGGCGTGCAGGGCCTACGTGCAATTCGGCGACGACCGCGAAAAGGATATCTATACGCTATTTGCCCACGCGAATAGAACGGTACCCGAGGCCGTGCTTGCTTATTTCGATATATACGGCAGGTTCCCGCATGGTTACCCCAATGAGTTGGGGCATTACGTGGTCATCTAGTGTCTATGGGTCTGGCGTAAGGCCGTCGTTCGACGGCTGGCGAGCCAGCGGGCGTTGATTTTGCTGAATTCGACCTGTGTTGCGTGCGTTGGCTTATGGTCGCGTAACGGAGATTACAAATTTAGGCAACAATAAGGACTTACCCAATTTATCCGTTAGTTTCAACTGTCCGACGTTTCCGGACAGTTCAACAACAGGCTGCTCAGTTGTCCGATGTTCCCGGACAACTCCATGCTCTCTTTTTTAAACCTGTCTTTCGGATACCCCTTTCCATGGGCACAACGCTATGGAAAAGCCATTGACAATCCTACCCTCCATCCGCGGCGATGTCTTTGGTGCCTGCAGGAGTATCGATGCCTTTGCTTACGCCGGGGTCTTTATCACGAAACGCACCGCGGTGGTGCCGGGGGCGGGATCGAGCTTGTCGAGGAGTTTGGCGAAGCGACCGTTGCGCAGCGTGCCGGTGATGGTGCCGATGGTTTTCTGGATTTCTTCGGGGACGCGGCCGGGCTTCAGCTTGCCATGCAGTTTTTCGTAGGTGTCTTTGGATGTACGGGGTCGTGCGAAAAAGCCTTCGGCGACAAGCTGATGCAGTTGTTTGGCCATGCCGGTTTGGTAGAGGGGCTTGCCGGCTTCTTTCTGGGCTTGTTGCGCGGCTTCTTTTTGCTGGCGTGCTTTTTCGGCGGCCTTGGCGGCTTTCCGGATTTTGGCGGGCATCTCCGCCAGTGTGGGAATGGGGTGGTTGGGGTTGGCTAATTCGAAATGATTCACACCGAAAGCGATGGCACACTCCTGCATGGTTTTAATCTGGATATCTTTGTTTCCGTTCTCGATCTGCGTAATATGTCCTGGGCTCTTCCCTATCAATTTGGCGATTTGCTGCTGTTCCAAACCAGCTGCATCCCGATACCTCTTGAATTGTTCTCCGAAAATAACTTGGACAGCATCCGGATTAAAAATTTTATTTTTCAAGATTACGTTTGTATAATTATAAATTATGTTTTACATTTGCCTTGTCATCCGTTATGAGTGGATGCGCCATGAATGATTTGAACAGAAATACACGTTGCCTATGGCATAACTGAATGATTACATATTAACCAAGGTGTAGGTAAATACATTTAATGTCTCGTCGCTTAAAAATCCCACGCGAGAAGCGAGGCAGCAGGTTTTACCCATATCCGCGCAATTGGCTATCTTTGCCGATTGTTATGGATGGGGTACTGCTGTAGATCCGTTTCTCGTGTGGGAACCCAAGCGGCGGGGAGGCAGTGCTACCATCCATACTTTTTTCCATTGTTGGACGTAGGCCTCCCCTGACCTTTGCCGTATTCCCTATACCGTCACTAAACTCAGCGTAAAGATGGTAAAAAAAGCCGAGAAAATCCGCGGCATGGATGTGCTTTATAGGTTGTTCACGCGGAAACCGAAGAATCCGATTTAGGGGAAGCCCCGCCAGAACCATTCCCGGGCGTATGTTTATACGCCCCTACGAATCCATTTTCTAACCAAAATCATCAAAGAATGAAAAAAATCATACCCCTTGGGGTACTGGCAGGACTATGCCTATTCATCCAGATGCATTGCCGTGCATTCTTACCGAACATTCCATGTGTATGTACCCGTGCGTTGGCGGCCGGTGGCACCCCGGTTGCCGCTGCCGCGGGGTGTGCGCAGGATTCCACGAAGCGAGATACGCTTCGGCTCGACGAGGTGGAGATCAACATGGGTTACTACACGGTGAAAGACCGCGAACGCACGGGCAGCGTGGCGCGGGTAACGGCCAAGGATATCGGTAAACAGCCGGTACTGAACCTCATGGAGGCCATGAAGGGCCGGATGGCTGGCGTCGATATCCAACAACATAGCGGGGATCCCGGCGGTGGGTTCACCATCCGGATCCGGGGCGAAAACAGCCTCCGGGCGGACGCGAACGAACCGCTATACCTGGTGGATGGCATCCCGTTCCCATCCACTTCGCTGCATCAATCCCTGAATTTCAACCGCGGTGGCAGCAACCCGCTCAACACGCTCAATCCGAATGACATCGAAAGCGTGGAGGTGTTGAAGGACGCGGACGCCACGGCGATCTACGGGAGCCGGGGCAGCAATGGCGTGGTGCTGATCACGACCAAGAAGGGCGCGCGCCAAGGTTCGGACCTGTCGGTGAACCTGGCGCAGGGGTTCAGCCGGGTGCCGCGTACGATGGCAGTGCTTTCTTCGCGGCAGTACCTGGACATGCGAAACGAGGCGTTCGCGAACAGCGGCCTGGCCAAGAATACGGGCAACGCGTATGACCTGCTGACGTGGGACACGACCCGCTCGACGGATTGGCAGCGGGAACTGCTCGGAGAAACGGCTGCGAGCCATTCGTTACAGGCCAGTTATACCGGCCACTACGAACGGATGAACTACCTGCTGTCGGCATCGCACCAGGGACAGGGCAATGTCTATCCGGGCGATTTCAGGTTCCGACGGACGAGCGCCATGCTCAACCTTTCGCAGGGTTCGCCATCGGATCAGTTGCGGCTGGACGTGGCACTCAATTACGCTTTCGACCGCAATGACCTGCCGGTGGTCAACAATACAAACGCGGCGCTGACGCTGCCACCCATCGCTCCCGCACCGTTCGACGAAAACGGCGACCTGGTCTGGTTGAGCGCCACGTACAACAATCCGTTCGCTTACCTCCAGACGGCGCATGAAGCGACCTCGCGCACGGCTGGCGTAACCGCCGCCCTCAGCTACCGGCTTTCCCAACACCTGGAAGCCAAGGTCAGCGGGGGTTATCGCCATTACGGCGTGGATGAACGGAACCTGTATCCGGCAAGTGCAAACGACCCCAGTTTCGGTTTCCTGAGCCGCGTGGACCTGGCGGCGCAAACGCTGCGGAGCTGGTTGATCGAGCCACAGCTGACTTGGGAGCACGCATTGGGCAGCGGCATGCTCCGCGTGCTGCTTGGGGGCAGCATCCAGCGGCAGGGTACGGAACGCCAGGCGCTGGAAGCCTCGGAATTCACGGACGAGGCGTTCATGGACAATATCCAGCTGGCCGGCGTGATCCGCGCGCTGGGTTATGGCCATACCGACTACCGCTACCTAGCCGCCTTCGCCCGGGTGAATTACACCTATGCCGGACGCTATGTACTCAATGCCACCGCGCGCCGCGATGGCAGCAGCCGCTTCGGCCCGGGCAAACAGTGGGGCAACTTCGGCGCAATCGGTGCGGCATGGTTATTCGCGGACGAGCCGATGATCCGGCAGGCCGTTCCATGGTTGTCTACCGGTAAATTGAGGGCCAGCTATGGCGTGACGGGCAGCGACCAGATCGGCGATTACGGTTACCTGACCACCTACGAAGGCATCAACACGAACTATACCTTCCTGGGCCTGAACCTCTACCCCACGCGGCTGGCCAACCCGGATTTCCACTGGGAGACCAACCGGAAACTGGAGACGGCACTGGATCTGGGTTTCTTCGCCGACCGATTGCGCCTATCGCTATCGTGGTACCGCAACCGGAGCGGCAACCAGCTGGTGGGTTACCCACTGGCGGCGATCAACGGCTTCCGGTCTGTACAATATAACCTACCGGCCACCGTAGAGAACCGGGGCTTCGAGGCATTGCTTGACGCCCAATTGCTGGTGCATTCACCGGTGCGCTGGTCGCTGTCGGTGAACATGACCGCGCCCACCAATGCGTTGCTGGACTATCCGGGCATCGCGCATTCCGCGCACAGCAGCGTGTACCGCATCGGCTCGCCGCTGGACATCCGGCGACGGAACCGCTATCAAGGCATTGACCCCGAAACCGGCTGGTTTACCTTTGCCGACCTGGACGGCAGCGGCACGGTGACCAGCGCCGACCGGGACTGGTTCGTGCCGGCACGGGTCTATTACGGCGGCCTTGCCAATACGCTGGCCTACCGCGGATTCGAATGCGACGTTTACCTGCAATTCGACCAGCGCACGCGGATCATGCGGCCGACGTTTGCGCTGCCGGGTGCCCCAAGCAACCAACCGGTCGGTGTACTTGACCGCTGGCAACGAGCGGGCGACGATGCCACCATCCAACGGTTCTGGCCTTCGTATTCGGGTGCCGCGTCGACGGCGTATAATCTGTACACCACCAGTGATGCCGTGCTCAAACTGCAGCGGTTCGTGCGCCTCAGCAACGTCTCGCTCGCCTGGCAACTGCCCAACGGGGCCATCCGCCCCTTGGGCATCAAGCGCGCCTCGATCGGCGTGGCCTGCCAGAACCTGGCGGTCTTCGGCCGCTTTGACCTGCTGGATCCGGAGAGCGACTACAACCAGTTGCCGCCGCTGCGTTCACTCCGCTTTTCATTACATGCCAATTTCTAATCGATTCAGACATGAAACTTCCCTATCATCCCATCATCCCCATGCTCGCCTTTTCCGGCCTGCTGGCCTCGTGTTCCGACTTCTTGACCCTGGATACGCCGAAAAGCGAAATCGTCGCGACGACCGTATTCGGTTCGGACGCAACCGCCGAGGCCGCCGTCCTGGCCATCTACCGGGAGCTGGCCATCACCTCCACGAACTTCGCCGGTGGCGGTTCGACCGGGAGCATCACCGTATTGGCCGGGCTTTCGGCCGACGAACTGGACTACAACCTGGAGGTGGCACAGCCACTCGCACTGTACCAGAACATGCTGCAACCCGATAACACGTACCTCTCCAATTGCTGGAGCAGCGCTTACTACGTGATCCACCTGGCAAACAGCCTGCTGGAGGGCTTAGCGCAGGCCCCCACCCCGCTCGATCCAGCATTCCGCGGTGAAGCGCTGTTCCTTAGGGCATTCGCTTACTTCCACCTGACCAACGCCTTCGGCGACGTCCCGCTGGTGACCGGCACGGATTACCGCATCAACAACCGGTTGCCCCGGTCTTCGACGGACGCGTGTTACCGACTGGTCGAAAACGACCTTCTGGAAGCGATCGCGCTGCTGCCGGATGGGTATGCCCGTGCCGACGGACTCCGCATCCGGGCCAACCGCTCCGTGGCGCAGGCATTGCTGGCCAGGGTATACCTCTATGGAGCGCAATGGGCCAGGGCCGCGGCGACCGCCTCGCAGCTTATCGACGCCACGAACCACTTTGCCTTGGAAACCGACCTAGGCAAGGTATTCCTGAAAACGAGCCGCGAAGCCATCTGGCAGCTTAAACCCATTGCGACGAGCATGGAAACGCGGGAAGCCAACACGGTCATCCCGCTGGCTACGCGGACGACGCCACCGATCTACAGCCTATCGGCCGGACTGCTCGCGGCTTTCGACCCCGCAGACCGCCGCCGCGCCGCCTGGGTGGACGCATTCACGCCGCGTGGCGGCACAACGCCCTACCTGTACCCCGCCAAATACAAGGTACGCACCTCCACCAATACGCCCGAAGCGATTGCGGCGCGCATGGAGTACAGCACGGTGCTGCGGCTCGCCGAACAGTACCTCATCCGTGCCGAAGCCCGGCTCCGGACCGGTGACCTACACGCGGCTGCCGAGGACCTGAACGCCATCCGGGTGCAGCATGGCGGACTGCCACCGCTTGACGCAGGCACCGCCGAAGCCGCTTTATCCGAGGCCATCATGCGCGAGCGCGCCGTGGAATTTTTCTATGAATGGGGCCATCGCTGGTTTGACCTGAAACGCTGGGGCCTTGCCGATGCGGTGCTATCAACGGCCAAACCGCACTGGAAAACCACCGCGGCCCTGTTCCCCGTACCGTTGCACGAACTGGATGCCAATCCGAATCTGTTGCCGCAAAACCCGGGCTACTGATGGGACGCTTCCTTTGTACCTGTTGGCTGTTGTGCTGGGCTACCGCCGCGATGGCCGACCTGCCGCTACCGGTGAGCCGCTGGCTCTACGGCGCGCCCATCGCTGGCCTGGTGGAGGGGCAGGTGTACCTCATCGAGTTCACCCATACGCAATGTGCACCGTGCCGCAAATCCCTTCCGCTGTTGACTGCGCTGGCGAAACGGTATGCCGGGCGCGTGTCCGTGATCGGCATCTTCAGTTATTTCCCCTCCGACCGGTTGTCGGAGGGGGATTATATCCACCAAATCCAAGCGCTCAAGCGAGCCATGGGCGACCAGCTGGATTTCCCGATCGCGCTGGACCACCGCGACCAGCGAACGTACAGGGCCTTCGCCCCTGAGCGCGCAGGCGGATTCCCCACCCTGGTCATCGTCGATGGCACGGGAACCGTCCGCTGGCAGGGCACTTCGTTGCCGATGGCCGAGACACTGCTGGCCGCCTTGCTTTCCGATCCGGTCGGTTGGGATGCCGATCGGGAAGCCAGGCTGGAGCTCGGGCGGAAACGCAGCCAGCGGCTCTACGCAAGCGGCCAACGAACATTGGCCCTGGATGTGCTGGATAGCCTGAAAACCATGCATCCGGAATCAGTCCAGGCGCTCGACCTGGTCCGGTTCCGCTTGCTGATCCCGGATGACGCCTCGGGCGCAACCGCGGCATTATGCACGTTGCTGGACCGCGACCCGTCGTTCCATACCGACCTGAAACCTTTGGGCCGACAGCGAAACACCCAAACGCTGGGGTTACCCATGGGCTATGCACTGGCCGAACGGGTATTCCGTCATTCGCGGGATCCCATCCTGCGGGCGTACACCTGTGTCGACCTTGCGTTCCTGCACTTCCGGCACGGCCAGCATCACTTGGCGTCGCAGTGGATCGAGCAGGCGACCCACCGGTACGGACTGATCGATCCGGCACTCCAATCGGAACACTCCGCGCAGGAACTCGCGGGTTACCGCTACCTCATCGACTGGCGGCTGGCGCACACCCACCATCCGGAGAATGCGGTGAAAGCACTCCGCCAGACATTGGCCGAAGGAGGCATCAAGCCCGGTGACGCGAAACTCCTGAAGGACTGGCTGTACGGTGTGCTGGATGACGAAACGCTGGAGATCCTGGATGGCTACCTTTCCGTTTCGCGTGGGGAAAACCGGTAATGCACCACGGCGTCGGGGTACAGGACGATGGCTTCTTCCGGGCTGACCATGCGGAAGTCGATCAAGCGCCAGCGTTTGTAGGGCGGAATGTAAAAGCTGTACACGTAGGTGCCGCCATCCTCGAGGTGGTAGACATCGATCACCGCGTTGCGACGAAAGTCGGCCGACCGCTCGTTGGCCGCCATGATGTTGCTGTATACGTAGAGGAACGGCCAGTGAAGCACGCTTTTTTTGTTGACCACCAGCGATGGGGCTACGAGTGTCAGTACCGAATCGCGCGTTGCCGTCTTGATTTTTGCCTGACTGATCGTATCGATCGTGTTTGCCTGGTATTGGCGTGTCCAACCGGTGTCTGCCACCAGGAAGCTATTCCGGTAGGTGTGGAGGTACACGGCCTTGCCTACCCGGTCGTCGGTGTGCAGGTGCCCCAGCCGACAGAAGAATCCATCGACCTGGGTTTCGAGCAAAAATGGAAAGAACTGGACGCGTCGGCCCCGGCGTATCTGTCCCAAGGTGGTTTGGCCTTTGTAGCGACTCACCACCAGCGCGTTTTCGCCGTCGGCAGCCGCAGCCGACAGGAAATAAGGCATATTTTCATGCTGGACGAAATCGGGCGACCCAATCGTGCCGGAAATCCAGGTCCGCGCGCTTCCGTCGTAGACGTGATAGCGCGAACCGACCACTTCGGTTCGGATACTCCGGTAGTCGAGCACCGGCAGGGCCAGGATGTGTTCGTGGAGCGTTCCGGTTTCCCAATCGGGTGCCCACAACCGGTCGACGCGTTTGGGGTGGGCCAGGTAAAACGGTTGGCCGCCCCGGCTGGCGATGTAATGGCCGGAACCGGTAAGCGGAATGGTCCGCACGGCTATGGCCCGCGCTTGCCAGATCATGCGGCTGAAGCCTTTGTGCTGCTGCCGCGGGTCGCTGATCCTGTACCAAAACACCGCGATGGCGGTACACAGCGCAATGATGTACGCAATCGTAAGGAGCTTTTTCCAGGCCATGTCGATTTGGATGGATGGTTTGAGGATACCTTTTAAAAGGGTTGAGGCACGCGACCCCAACCCTTGATGAATTGTCCTTGATCGGCCTTTATTGGATCGGCCGCTTCAATTGCAGGCAACCGTCCTCGCCCGAGAATGCCGGCACGGGATTGCCGCTCACGATGCATTCGCAGATATCGCCACCGTTGTTCACATCGCACTCCTCTTCATACACGGGATTTTCGTGGCAATCCGTGCAAGGCCCGGAACCGCCCGGCCGGTATTGGAAGGTATCGACCCGAGCCTTTTTAACCTGTGTACCGTTATTCATTGCCAGTACACCTACCACTGACGTGAAGAACATCACGACAGCCATTGAAATTGTTTTTTTGTCCATGTTTTGTATGTATTCATTGTTTACCGATTGCCGTCCGTCATTTCCCTTACGCCATTTGCATTGGTTATGTTTACGGGGCGTGGCACTGGGACGGGCGGCTTCTTTTCATTCAGGATTATCGCCGTAGCGGCCAGGGCACTGAACAGGCCATTCATCACGGCATGCCACTCGAGCGACATGGCTTCGGTGAGCGCGTTGCACCCGCATGGCGGGCGTTCGGCACCGTTGAGCAACATGACGATGTAGCCGGTGAAAGCGAGCATCACCGTATAGAAACCGTACAGGCCGACCTGCCGGGTCAACGGCACGATCATCAGGGCAGCGATGACGATCTCGACGATGGGCACGGCCCACACGACGATATCTTCATGCCCGGTCAGGATGGGCGACTTAGCCACCTGGATCCGAAAGTCTTGTTGGTTTTTGATCTTGTCGCCCGCGGAAAACAGGAACAGCACCCCGCAGAGGAAAACGGCGGTGACCGTGACCAGCGCACGCCGCTTTTCGGTGGGGGTGGGGTTCCGCTTCTGTTTGCGGGCGATTCCTTTCATTGTTGCCTCCTTTCTTTTTTGCCCTGCCGCTGGTTGGCACCTCCGATGCGGCTGGGTGGTTCTACCTTTTGTTGCTTTTCACGAAGGCTAAGGTACGGTGTGCTGGATGTGTCTTGGTAGCGGCTGGTTAACGGGTTGATGTCGCCTCCCTAACCAGTTGCTATCGGCTAGGCGACACGGGGCTGTCGGGTGGTTGCGGGGTTGCGGAATCTGCGGTATTTGCGTTTTTTGGGGTTGACATCTTGGGCGGTAGGCGTTAGTTTTGTTTCTGACCAGCATCCTTGGGCTACGGCACCGGCCTTTCATTCAGTTTCTAACCAAACGTATCATTTACCATGAACGATTTTTCTGTTGATCCTTCTGATTCCCCTTCGCCGCGCAGGCGGGAATTGCCTTTGTTTATCTACTCCGCCGATGTGGTGGTCTTGACGCGCAAGAGCGAGCGGCATGCGCAGCAGGTGTTGCAGCATATCCGGTTGCTCCTGGGCAAGGAACGGTGCCAGGGGGTGACGGTGGCGGAGTATGCCGATTACATGGGGACTACCGTGGAGGAGGTGCTTCGCTGCCTCGGCTACTAGGGGGTTAGAAACCAAGGCGCACAGGCTGCCTGCTCCCTAGGCCTTCGTTGCCCGCAACCCCAAACGAACCAAGCAACCCCATCCCACTTGTCCCCTTCTTCGTTGTAGGGTTCGTTTTTGGGGTTGCTTGGCTGCCGAGGCCGTCGTGCACAGGCCATGCCTGTCGCGCTCTTGGTTTCTGCTTTGGGGTTTTGGTTTGGGGTGACAAATAGCTATCCACTGGACGAATAGTTACAGTTCGCTTATGCAATAATTTGGTCGGGGAACTGTTTAGCGACGCAAGATCTTACGTCTCTATTTGGCGAGTTTGGCGCGGATGTCGGCAACGAATTCCGCGGAAACCTCGGCTACATCAGCGGCCTGCTCGTTGGATAGACCGAGCTTGCTAATGAGGTTCTTTACGACCTCAGCTTTTCCTTTAAGCTCCCCTCTTTTATAAAAAGGGTCGCGCTCCTCTTTAAAAAATGATGCTACCTTTACCATGGCTTTTTCAAAAAAACTCTCGAATGTACGTAATTGACTTAATATTCGCAGCTGATTTGCCCGCTTTTCTTTCTCACTGACAGGCACTGGCTCCTGGTCTATGGCTTTAACGATCTTTTCTGTCACCTCATAAGGGTCGGCTCCTTTCAGGTCGCCCAGTATCGCCAGCAGCTGCACTTCTGTACGGTCTGAACCCAGAAACAGTTCATAGGGCAGGTCTTTGAACGCGATCAACATATAGCTGAAACTCAGTCCTTCACGCTCCAACCTGTCGGGCATATCCATCGGGTCAGCACCGATGTACAACACGTATTGACGGATGGGCAAACCGTGAATTTTGTTCATTAGCACCCAATAATTCAGCATCGTGAGCGGCATCTTTTTATCGTTGGCCCGCTGGATCTGCAGGTGAAGGATAAAGGTCTTGCCCTTGCGGTCGGTCACCTTCCGTAATGTATCCGTCTCCCGCTGCCGCGTCAATTGCAGTTTGTCCTTGAGCTCTTCCGACTTGACGATGTCCAGCTTCAGTATCTTTTCGATGAATACCGATAGGAATACCGGGGATATCTCCCGGAAGATTTTGTCGAACCGATGGGTTTCTTCGTTTGCCGCTTTCATATTCGCTATTGGTCAATGGCGCATTGACACCGATTTATCAACGATGCAAACATATAGTTTTTCTATAAAAAAACAAACTTTATTTCCATCCTTGTGCAAATACACTGCTTATTCCCATAAAAGCAGTAAGTTTAAACAAGCTCAACCCTAGGCATGGCGCAGCTACGTGGACAATCAGACAGACACATCGGTCGCCGCTACCGGATGCCGTTGCCGTATCGCTTGCGCAGGGTTTCGAGGGATGGGGATTCGAGGGTGCTGAGGGTCTGCCGGGTCATGTTGAGGTAGGATGCGAGCAGGCCCTTCTTGCGGAGGCACTTTTCGAGTTCGGCGGGGTAGTGCAGGCGGAAGTGGTCGTACCGGGTCTGGGCATCCATGGTGGTGAGTTCGCGGATGCGGCGCTTGAGCAGCTTGATTTCCTCGCCCTGGAAATGGGCCAGGAAGTAACGGGCCTCTTCATACTCGGCGCAGAGGGCGTTGACGTTGGCCAAGCTGAGCGCGTAGACCTTGCCGGGGGTGAGGGCCACGATGTTTTCCTCGGCCAGGGATTCGCCGAGCGGATCGTGGCCGGGCATGATGCGGTGGGATGGGACCCAGAAGCGGCGCACTTCCTGCTGGTTGTCGGCGTTGATGTCGTAGCCCATGGCGAATCCCTCGCGTAGGCTGAGGTAATGCGTGACGCGTTGCCCTTGCCGGATGATCAGGTCGTTCTCGAGCACGGACCACGATTCGATCTGGCTTTCCATTCCGTCAATAAATGCCGGTGTGAGGGGCCGGATGGCTGCGAGCTCGTTGAAAAAGGCGTGGTAGTCTGTTCTGTTTTGCATGCTTTTCGTTTTGGTACATAATGAGCTTGTTTAAACTTTATCCTTTGGTCTGCAATTGCGCCTCTTTCGCCCACTCTTCGGCTATTTTTGAGCGCGTAGCAACCAGCTACGAACTCAAAAACGAGCCTCGATTGAACAAAAGATGCATCAATTTCGCCATCA
>JBBCJB010000042.1:0-2988 GCA_037190485.1 Parapedobacter sp. | reverse complement strand
CACGGTGCGCTTCGACGGGGTCGATTTCCAAGACGTGCCGCTGATGTACGACCTGGAGCTGAACGAGTTGGTGACCCGCCATCCCGAGCGACCGGTAAACCTCATCTTGAGCCGCGCATTCGTAAGCCGGTTTACCATCGGCGCGGATACGTTCGTGCACGTAACGGACGAAGGCAAGGGGTTGGTGCCGGGCTATTACCAGCACTCTTCCATGCGCCGGCCGTTTCGGCTTATGCGAAGCGGAGCAAGGCCTCGGGCAACCTGCACGGCTACACGAACAACAGCATGCCGGGCGCGACCGCTTTCATGGACATCCTGGAAGTGAACTACTACGACCGCTACGACACGATACCGGGGCTGCCCATCGCGCCGCTGGCCACGCACAGCAGGCTCATCCAGGGCAAGCTGGTGGCCAGCAAGGTGAAGGTGCTGGGCACGGCGGACACCTACCTGTGGTCGGTCTATTTCTACGACAACAAGGGCAACGTGGTGCGCGAATGGAAGCAGCACTACCTGGGCGGCGCCAAGTCGGCGACGAAGTTCGACGACATCCTGAGGGAGTACACGTTCGCGGGCCAGCTGAAGAAGGAGACGCGCAGGCACCACACGACCAACGCCGCCACGCCCGAGGTGACGGTGCTGACCGAATACGACTACGACCACCGGGGCCGGCAGACGCACGCCTAGAAGACCATCAATACGGGCACGCGGACGCTGATCGCCAGGAACACCTACAACGAGGTCGGCCAGCTGCGGGAGAAGGACCTGCACAGCACCAACAGCGGCACGAGCTTCGCGCACAAGGTCACCTACGGGTACAACGAGCGCGGCTGGCTGCGCACGTCGGGCAATGCGCTGTTCACGCAGGAGCTGCGCTACAACACGGGCACCACCAAGTACTACAACGGCAACATCGCCTACCAGCTTTCCACGCGCCACAATCTGGCCAGTACGCCTGCGTTGGTGACCGATACGTACACGTACACCTACGACGCGGCGAACCGCTTGACGCAGGGCACGATGGCGGGCGGCAAGGGCCGCGAGACGCTGGTCTATGACCGCAACGGGAATATCTGGAACCTGGTGCGTACCGGGACCACCGCGACGCGCGTGGACAGCCTGCGTTACAACTATACGGGCAACCGCTTGACGTCGGTGGTGGACGATTTCACGGCCTCGGCGGCCGCGGAGTACCAGTTGCCGGGCACCACGGCCTACACGTACGACGCCAACGGGAACGTGAAGACGCGCACGAACGCCAGCACGGCCAACAACATCACGGGCACGGTTTACAACTACTTCAACCTTCCGCAGAGCGTGACGGCGGTGGCGGGCAACGCGACCTACACCTACGACGGCCGTGGCCGCAAGCTGCGGGGCGTGAACGGGATCAACACGCAGACGCGGGACTACGTGGACGGCATCGAGTACTCGGGCGGCACGATGGAGCTCATCCACGCGGAGGAGGGGCGTATCACGCGCAGCGGTAGCACCTACACGTACCATTACTTCCTGCGCGACCACCTGGGCAACAACCGGGTAGGCTTCGCGGGCGGCACACCGGGCACGCCGAACTTCACGGCGGACTATTATCCGTTCGGGTTGCAGTACCGGGAGGTTATCCGTCCGGGAAGTCCGAAAAATAATTACCTTTACAACGGCAAGGAGCTGCAGGACGGCATCAAGCAGCTGGATTATTCGCCTCCTGTTCGTTCTTTGAGGCGCTCATGAGCTTCCTGCGGTCGGTTACGGCGCGAGGTTCGGCGCCTGTCCCGAGCGTAGTCTCGGGAATCCGGTCATCGGCAGGTGGGGAGCGGTGGATCCGCTGGCGGAGCAGGGGAGACGATGGAGTCCCTACACGTATGCATTCGACAATCCAATCAGGTTCATCGATCTGGATGGGATGTGGCCATGGCCAGCAAAGTATAACCCGCTTGCTCGTGCACAGGCGGCATACAACGAATTTTTTGGTGATGTCAAGACAACCAGCGACAACGCAACATCGGCAGTGGTGCAAACTAAGAAGGAGACGGGGCAAGCCGTCCAGCAATGGACGATTGATAATAGGGACGGGCTTCTTAAACAGGCAAATGACATGAAAGTTGTAGGTGACAACACGTTTAAAGCAGGCGTTGTCATGGCTGCAATGGGTGCTCCAGTGGCCGGAGTTGGTGCTGCGCCGGGTGGTGCTGTAGCTTCAACAGGCGAAGCGATTTCTACGACAGGGGCTTTTTTAGAAATTGGGGTGGAACTTGTAAGTGGGAATTATAAAAATGCTAGCTTAAATATAGGTAGTGAAGTGCGTTACACAGCATTAAATTATGTGAGGGCAAAAGCTATCGATACGCTTATCCCATTCTCTCTGAGAGGTTTGGACGATATCATTGATCTTTCCAAGATGACATTGACTTCCATAGAGAATCTCTTTAAGCAAGAGGCTGACGAGACAATTGAAAAATTGAAATCAAAAGACGATAATGACAGATGAATATCGAACTTCTTTTGTATGCTTTGGGACTTTTTATAACAGCATTTCTGCTTTATTACTTTTTTATTCGAAACGTAACGCCAAGCCAGTATAGTGATGATAGAAGGGGGCCAACACTACCTACGTATACTAGAGCATGGGTACTTTTTATTGGACTCTTGATTTGTGGAATAATCGTTTTTCTGCAATCGCTATTCTCTTGACTTTGACGGAATTTTTTTATCCGCGCCTGTGACGGTTAGGTAAGGAAATTCTGGCGCTTGTTTTCACAGCTGTCAAAAAAAGGGTGTCCAGCCAATGTTGGACACCTTTTTTTCTTTGACGTGTAGCATTTTCCTCAAATCTGGCGTTATATTAGGTAAACCGACTGATGAAGAGATGACAAAAGTTTTCGGATTTTGCCTGGCGCTGCTATGCTGCATATGCGAAGCGCGTACCGGCTACGCACAGCCTGGCGATGCTTCCGATGTGTTGGATGCGTACCTAGCCGCGTACGGCCA
>JBBCJB010000041.1:0-62879 GCA_037190485.1 Parapedobacter sp. | reverse complement strand
GCGGATGTAATGCTCCTGCTCGTTCGCGTCCATACGGAACTCCAGGATGCCGATGAAGTATACTTCCGGAAGGGCTGTGTCGCGGTAGTCGTCGCCTTCGGCGTAGAAGTTGCTGATGATCCGCGAAGTGCTGAACACCGTCCGGTCGCGGAAATTCTTGTGCTCCAACCGCTGCATTTCGATCAGGAACACCTCCCCGTTGTCACCGATGCATTTCAGGTCGAGGATAATCTTGCGATTGCCTTTTCGTTCGCCCAGCTGTTCGGTGGGCATGTACGCGAGGTCCTTCACGTGCTTCTCTCCGGCCAGCAGGTCGTTGATCAGCGCAATGAGGTTTTCCTTGTTATTCTCACCGAAAACCCGCTTAAACCCGTAATCCCCTAAAATTTTCATGTAGCGCCCGGCTTTGGCGCCTTGCTGTAAGGTCTTTTTCATCGCTTAATTGTTTCGTTGTTCAAATATACAAAATAATTAGTAATTCAAATATTATATACTAATTATTTTATCTTTTTTACCCGTTATTTTCAAAGAACTCAACCTGTTTTCATGCCGAACAGGTAAACGGTGTGGTGGTGGGGAACCGGGTGATGCGTTTGGGCTGCGCTGCATCTCCCGGTTCCTGATTGGATTTTGGGTGGGCGCGGAGCGCCGCGCAGGACTCCCGCTGGTTGTCTTACCTGACTACAATCTGGCGCGCGCGTGTCGCGCGTGCCAATGCCCATGCCGTCAAATCCTCAGCTTTTCACAAAGCTCCAACACCCGCTCCACATCCTTTTCGCGTAGCTCCAAGATATTGGTACTGATTTCATCGCGGATGAGAATCTTGGCGACTTTGTTGCCGGTGGTGATGAACAGGTAGGCCGTATCGGGCCGGGGTGTTTCCCCGGTGGCTTCCTGCACCAGCCGCTCAAGGCCGGGCATGCCGAGACGACCGCTCACCGGGGTTTTGTACTTGGTGAGGTACCGCTCGCCGATGTAGGCGTAGAGCGGGTCATCGGCGGATAAGATGTTGACTAATGTGTGCATGTGAATACTGTTGTTGTTTGTTGATTTCTTATTTGTAATCCCGTATTTCGTATTTCAAAAAGCAGTCCTCGCCCCCTTCCTCTGAAGGCAAGGGACTGCCTTGCAAACACAAGAATTCGCTATTTTAATTCCATCAACTCCTTCACTTTGACTTCCAAATGTTCGCCCCGCAAAAACGTACCACCGTCCTTTCCGGCAAACGGCAGGTCGTGCGCGACGATGCGGCCTTGCCGGTCAACCAGCAGCCTTGCGGGGATGGCCCGGATGCCGAGCTGCTGCGCGGCAGGTTCCTTGAACCCCTGGAGGGAGGACACCTGCTCCCAGGGCAGGTCATCCTCTAAAAGCGCCTTTTCCCATGCCTTGCGGTCGCTGTCAAGCGAGACGCTTATTATGCCCAGTTCTTTGCCTTTATACGTGCTGTACAGGGCTTTCAAGTCGCCATGTTCGGCCCGGCAGGGCTTGCACCACGAGGCCCAGAAATCCACCAGCGTCAGCGCATGCCCAGCCGCAAAGGTGGCTAGCGACAGGGAATCTCCTTCCGGTGTCGATGAACGGAAATCAAATAGCTCTGCATCACCGGCTGCTCCGTCCAGTGTGACCTCAAAGGTTTCCTTGGCCGGAGGCATGCAGCTTTGGTCATTGCAGACCATGAATTCCACCGTGCCGCTTACTGTTGCCGGTGCATCGCCGTTCAGCGTGAACCGCTGCACGAACGATACGCTGTCATTGTAGTAATGCACATCCACACCGAATACTTCCTCGAGGGTGAAGTGCGGCTCGCCTTCCTCGGTAATTTCTCCTTCGGGGACAAGCGCAGGGTTTTCGTCAAACACAAATGCGGTCGGCAAAGGACCGCCCGCGGGCGTGTGCTGGCTGTAGATATGCCAGCCCGGCTCCAATGTTGCGGTCATCCTGACGTTGAAGGTCTTGTCCTTCGCCTTTACAGCAGTAAATTCCCAGATTACCGGCGCATAAATCTGCGCGCGTGCACTAAGGGTCATAATTAGCGAACACACAAGGATGGGAGCGATCCACATCCGCGCTTTTTTCAGGCTATTTTTCATGGGTGTCATCAATTTACCGGTTTATCCATTCCTCAAACTGTGCGATCTCCTCGGCAGTGAATGCCGCTCCTTCACCGTTATGCATCGGACAACAGGCATCGCTGCCTTTACGCTGGCTGTGATGCACCAGTTCTTCCTCGGGTGATGGTGCGCCCCAGCAATTCAGCGGGAATGCGCCTACGCGGCTTGCCTTCTGCCACAGGTCAAGGTAGCTTCCGTGTGCAAAACCTATTTTCGGTTTGTCGTCGGCTGCGGCCGCCACCGGTTTCGCTTCCAGCGACTCCTTCAGCAGATCGCGTACGTAGGCGAGGTGGATCTTCGTATCGGCGTCCCCGTACTGCGGCAGTGCGCGGGAGACCCGGTCCTGCAATTCCCGGATGTGCTGCCGTGCGATGCCGGTAAATGCCGTGCCGCCCTTTCCCCCGGCTGCGGAAGTTAACTGGGTGACGTAGGCGAGCTGCAGGTTACGGCGGGGCAGGTCTACTGGTTTCCGGTTGGCCAATTCTTTCCATATCCCTGCCGAAAGCTCCCGCAACAGGTCGTTAAAGTCATAGTCAGTAGGATGCACGCCCGATGCGCCTCCAATATTCAGGTCGTTATACGTTTGGGGAGACAGCAATTTTCCAAGTGTCGCAGTCTGGATTTTAAGTGGCTCAGTTATAGCACCACCCCGGACCATACTAAAAATCTCCGGGGTGATCAGCCAGTCTGGTGTGTCAAATAATTCACGGTGCAGGAAGCCCACCGCCTCCTTGATCTGTCTCCGGGAAGGATATCGTATGAGGTAGCCCGTTTCCTCGACGGTCTTCCAGTCCATATCCGGCAAATAGATATTATAGACTACATGGTTGATGTACCGCTGGTATTGGGCAATCACCTGGGCGTGCATCTGGTGGAGGTCGCCATATCCTTCGTTGGGTGTTTTCGTCCATTTGGGAAGGTTTTCCATTACCCGGCGAAGGTTCCTGATGCCATAGCTGCCCGCCTTCATGGCATTATCTCCGAGGTCTTCTGACTGGCAGCGTGGATCGACGGTTCCGAAGGGAAACTGCATCCCGAACCACAGCTGGCGGTTTTGGTTTACGGTTTCGATGACCCATTGGTTCAGGTAGGTCTGTTCATCCTCCTTCGAAGCAAAAGACGGGAACCAGCGGTAGCCCCACTCGATGGCCCATTTGTCGTAGGCGCCGATTTTCGGCAGCAGTAGGTCCACAGGCATGTTGTCCTCGGGCTGTGCCACATAATTAAAGCGGGCATAGTCCATAATGGAGGGACAGATCCCATGTTCGGAGACCCACTCCCTGTCGCGCAATTTCTCCACCGGTACGGTAGCCGAAGCCCCGAAGTTATGCAGCAATCCCAATGTGTGGCCCACTTCATGTGTGCAGACAAATTGGATCAGTGTACCCATCAGTTCATCGTCAAATGTCATCTGCCTGGCACGCGGGTCGTTCGGCCCGGCTTGCACCATGTACCAGTTGCGCAATAGCTGCATCACGTTGTGGTACCAGTTGATGTGCGCTTCCATGATTTCACCGGTACGGGGATCATGCACATTTGGTCCGCTGGCATTGGCTACGAAGGATGGCTTATACACAATGGCGCTGTGCCGAGCGTCATACAAGCTCCATTCAGGATCGTTCTCAGGGGCTTCCATCGCGGTGATCGCGTTTTTGAAACCGGCCTGCTCAAAGGCTTCCCGCCAGGCATTGACCCCCTGCATCAAATAAGGCACCCATTTCTTGGGTGTGGCCGGGTCAATGTAAAACACGATGGGCTTTACCGGCTCCACCAGTTCGCCGCGCAGGTACCGCGCCACATCTTGCGGATTGGGCTCCAATCGCCAACGGACAACCAAGTCGGACGTCCGCGCTTCCTGTGGTTTGTCAAAATCCCTATATTGCGTATTAAAATACCCAATCCGCGCATCACTGTGCCGCACCCGCATTGGATTATCCGGCAGCAGAATCATCGACGTATTCAGTTCATAGGTGGCAAAGCCCCCAGACTCGCCGCTGGAAAAAGTCTTCACCGTGCTGAACTCCACGTTAATAGGGTATGACGCCACCTGTGAGATAAACGACCTGTCCGCTTGAATGCCAGCGAGCTTAAAATTTTTTTTAGCTACCGCGGGAAAGGAAAAAAGCGCATTGTCGCCGTTTAAATAGTCGGTAGCATCAATCACAAATGCCGTGCTGTCGGCATTGTAGGCCTTCACGTCAAAAGCCGCCAATATAGGCTGTACATTAGAATTCCGCACGGCAAGGTACAAACCATTGTCCGTGGTATCAGCTGCCCGCTCCCCATATGTCACGGTACGGACAAACAGCTTATCCTCCGGACCGCTGTCAAACCGGATGACTTGGTTGCCGATCTCGTCACCGGAATAACCCTGAAAACCGTTTGAGGGTCGGATGCCCGTAGCGGCTTTGTCAATACGGCCAACGGCCAGAATATCCTTGCCTAGTACTGCATTGGGAATCTCCAATAAATATTTTTCCTCTATACGATGGATAATCAATAGCCCGGAATCGGTAAGGGCTTTTTCTGTCACTACTTCGCCATAGGGTTTTGTTTTGCCTGCTTTTTTAGTAGAGTCCGCGGGCTTTTCAACGCTTTCCGCAAGCGATACTGTTTGTGTAGACCTTAGTTCCTTGCGTTGGAAAATCCCGCAGGAGACAAAAAACATCCCTGCCAACGGTAACATTATAAAACCAATCTTCATGTATGATATTTTTATATTCTATTTTTGGCATTCATTCAGCAATCTTTTCCAGAACCAGAAAATCCAGTTCCCGCCACTCTTCTTTTATATCCAGGTCATAAGGTTTCAGCGCTTTCCGAAGATCATCCATACTGGTATAAGTGGCGGGATCCGGGATTGTGATGTCAATCATCTTCCGTTGGTCAAACCCGGTTTCATTGAAGAAAAACAGCGGGTTGCCATTTTGATTGTTCATTTCGAACATTTCGGATAGTCCTTCACTGTCGCATACAAAATCTCCAATGACCATAAGTTGGGTAGCATAGCGCTTCATGTCTTTGTTGTTTACCTTGACGTTTTCAGTTTTGTACATCTTTTCCCCAATGGGCTGGCCAACGCGGTCCGTGTCAGATTTTCGGATTAGAACAAAACAGAATACTTTCCTTTTTCTCATATTGAGTGTCGTACCGTGTTTGCTTCGGATGTAGCGATTCAGGTCATACAGCATATATTCCTGCCATAGCTCGTAAGAAGTGTTTAGCGGGAGGATCAATTCGTAGCAGATACGTGCTTGTACGTACGCAAGGTCAGGCCTATTGTCGGTAGCAGATGCAAGCCCATGGCAATAAAGTGCGGAATCCACACCGTCTCCTATACTTATAAAATGATAGCCAAATTTATCCCTTAGTTTTCCGTGTAATGACGTAATTGAGGGGCCCCAAAGTAAGTTTTGCTCTGCGCTATCCAAAAATTTATTGTAGGCTCTCTTGTAGATAGCGAGTATGTCACCATTGATATAGGTGCTTCTTCGCGTCTCGTTAACTGTATCGATTACATCTTCTACGTAAGGTCGTGTCTCGGGGTCATAATCGTTATTAAACGCTGTGATAACCGAACCGGAACGAACGGGGTGGTTACGAAAGTTATAAAGTATATCGCTGTAGGGAATAGCTTTATTAAATATAACTGCCGTTCCGTTCGTCTTTAACATAAAAACTTCGTTACCCGCTAATACTTCTTGTATCTTTTCGAAATAGTTGTTTTGAGAGGCCCCTCTTAATTTGATTATGCCATCCGGACCGATCCAAACTTGGTGACCTGTAGAACGGGAGGGGAAAAACGAAGGTTGTACAAGTAGTGAAGAACTTTCATCATCAGTAGGTGTTTTTACTATTATTGGTAAATCAGGCAGCGAAAAGCCATCTGGCATTGTGTTTTCAATAAGCTCCTTTGTTTGGGAATCGTTTACTAAGAATATTTGAATTTTGTCTCCGAACTCCCTTTGCAGTTTTTCCATTTTTGGGAACCCTTCGATGCAGGATTTACAGTACGTATTCCAAAAGTCCAGGATAATTATCTTACCTTTAAAATCCGAGATCTTGGTCTTTCCTGTTTTATTATTTACAACTATGCCCAACGAAGAAAGCTCCATATCCGGCATAGTATCGCCCACCATCAGTCCTTTACTTAGCCGGTTGATGTAATCCGTATCTCCGACCTGATGGGCCAGTTCAGATAAATAGGCTCGATCGCTGCTTTTATTAAAAATCTCCTGGGCAAAAACACTCCCTGAAGCTGCAAGAAGCAGCCCAGTTACCAATAATCGTATCATACGCTCTATTTGTTTACACTTATTTCATTAGCGGCCATTTTGTTCGATTGAGGAACGGCTAATGACATCTTGGGGGATGAGCATTAACCACCGCGGATCGTTTGGTGGTAGCGAATATTCAATATCGTTAATGAACCGCCTAAGGGTGATATTCGCGCCTTCCTCATTCAGTCTGCGAAGATCAGACCACCGCAACCCGCGAAAAACCAGCTCTTTTCTTCGTTCCACCAGTATTTTGTTCAATGCATCGGAAGCGTTTGCAGCAGTGATATCGGGGTAGGCAACCGTGTTATCCCAGCGGTGCCGCATCAGGAAATTCAATGTGGTCAACGCATCAATGATGCTGCCTGCCCTAGCCAGACATTCTGATTTGATGAGCAATATTTCGCCAACCGTAAGACCGTTAAAAATGCTCAATCCATTACTATCATAACTTCCTTGGAAAGCATAGGTGCCCGCATTGGCTCCAGTGTTTGTTCGGAAGAAAACCACTTTCCGAAGATCATGGCTATCGTAAGAACGATATAATAGTGTATCGATCTTCGCGTGCGTTGCAGTCAAAAGGGACGACGGGGAAACAAAACTATGGTAAATAACCTCTTGGTTAAATGTCCGGTTAATCGGCGTCTGAATAGGAACCATTGTATTGTAATCCAATAGGGATTTCGTTGTATTGTCTAAACACAACTGCGCATAAGTACCTGCCTTTTCGTAGTCTCGCATAGAAAGATAGGTACGAGCCAATAGCCCATAGGCAGCGGCCTTGTTGGGACGGGTCGGGTATTGGCTTTCCGTTGGTAACAATTCTACCGCTTCCAATAAATCAGAGATGATTCGGTCATATGTGTCCTTCACACTTGTTCTTTCGGAAGGCTCACTAATATTAGAAGTCATTCGCAAGACGATGCCCGGATCAGACGAAGCTGATGTTTCCCGATAAGGCAGGCAATATAATTGTGAGAGGCTGTAAAATCCGAACGCACGGAAAAATAGTGCGGACCCTTTAACCACTGAATATTGACTACTGCCAAGTGTATTTACAGCATCGATATGATCCAATACGATATTCGCATAATAGATAGGACCTTGGTAAACTGAATTCCAACTGGCATTGACAGGAGTGGCTTCCATCTCCCATATATAGTTTTGGGAAAACGGCAATCCTGAAGCGATCGCCAGTTGTGCATTAAATGAGGCATCGTTCACATAAAAATTATCCGCTACTAACTCCGATAAAATCGGTGCCCTACCGTTGACCACAGTATTGTTATCCAATAGTGCCTGCAAATCTTCCAATGTTTCAGGAATGTATTGCGTATCTAAAACTTTTTTATCGAGGTATTTCTCGCAGGATATCGTAAAAAGAGCAGCGATCACCATTGCTACTACTTTTATCATATAAGTAAGGTATTTCATCTTTCTAATCTAATCGCCTAAAGTCCAACCATAAATCCAAATGTCCACGTGCGTGGCGTAGGGCCGTGCATTAAACTCTGTCCTCCATCATAATCTGGATCCCAGTTTGTCTTTGCCGCCCGCCAAAGCACGATGTTTAAGTTGTTGGGGTAGACAAAGAAGTCGATATTTTGGATGCCGAACCGTTGCGTTATTTTTTGATTATTCAAACGGTAATTCAACTGGATATCCTGCACACGGATGTTATCCCCCCGCATCACGTGGATTTCTGCGGATTGATAAAACGCATATCTCAATGCCATATTCGAAGGAACCGGATACATCATGGATGGTATATCGGTGAATGCCTCATCGCCAGGTTGCTGCCAGCGCTGATAGTATTCAGCTGTATAGGTGTTTGATACCATTCTCCCTGTATGGGATATTTCTAATGCCGGTTTTCTGAAGTAGAAATTAAACCTGCCGGTCAAGTTAAAAGAAAGCGTTATACCTTTATAAGAAACAGAATTACCAAAAAATGCAGAATACAAGGGAACCGAGGATCCATGATACACCTGATTGCCAATGGAATCATTGGCAATGGCTGAGTAATTCGTTGAAATCTCACCCTGAAAATACCCCATCGGATCTCCAGTTTGCGGATCTAATCCTGCCCAACGATAGCTTCCCATCGCAAATGCTAAACGATCTACTGAGGAATTAGGGCCATCCGCCGTGAAGTCCTGCGCAATTAACCCGCTGTTATGCACTTCAGTGACTACAGTACGGGCGAGACTGACGGCGGCGTTGGTATTCCATTGCACCAAGCCTGTTAGATTACGGGATTGCAGAGTTAACTCAAATCCCCGGCCCTTTAAGCTGGCTGCATTCAACGGGAACTGCATAACCCCTCTTGTAGGATCTATTGGGTAAGGTGAAATCAAGTCTTTTGAAATCTTTTGGAACAAATCCAAACTCCCGGATAACCTATTTTTAAAAAAGCTGAAATCTGCTGCGATATTGGTCTGCCCTACCTGTTCCCAGCGGAGTTCCGGATTGTTGCCACTACCAGGAGAAGCATAGATTAAATTTGTAAATTGAGCGGGCGTGCTATTGTAACTAATGGTCAATCTGGTTGGAGCTGTATTGCTGGTGTTTCCTGAATAACCAAAAGACCCGCGTAGAGACAATTGGTCAATCCAGTGAACCTGGAAGAAAGATTCTTTGGAGAGCTGCCATTTCCCCCCAATTGACCACAAAGGTTTCCATCTGTTATTTATACTGACGCCAAATACGTTGGCACCGTCCCTTCTGGCACTTCCGTAGAGCGTATATTTTTCATTGAACGTATAGGACCCATTTCCGTAAAACGATACAGATCGGATGGTTGGTGCGGAAGAAAATTCATTGCGGAAAGGAATCGTACTCATGGCACCTGTAAAAGTGGCATAATACCACGGGTACTCATTAAAGAAATCGATATTCGAGCGGTAGCTGCCATTACTTGCGTTATATCCATACAATCGGTTGGCACTCCGTACCCCCGTGGCCTCCGAAATATCGGATCCAGCCATAAGGGATAAATCGTGTTGCCCCCACGTTTTATTTGCACTTAACGTTGCACGCGCATCCTGCCGCAAGTTCCGAGAGTGATCCAAATCAACTATGCCTCCCCTTGGTACCGGATGGCGCAGATTCGCATCGGAAGTTGTAGGATTGGTAAAATAGTTGATTTCTGACCGTGTAAAAAATGTCTCCTCATTGAAAACCTGCCTACCGGATCCTACGTCGACCATGTGCTGAAAGCTAGCAGAAGCCGAGAGCCAGGGCGTGATCCGATAGTTGAGACTGGTGCTAAACATAGTAAATTGATTTTGTACGGTATTGTCGTAATGCCGGATCTCGTCAAGAGGTCGGTACCGCCAGTCCAATAGATTGGCGTTTAACGTGTCAAGGTATTGGGTACGTATACGATGCGGAACGGGAATTGGGTTTCCTGCCGCATCAGCTAATTGTAAGTATGGGTAGGGATTGTCCAAACGGGCAAAGGGAGCTGAACGAATAACTCCATTGCCATAGGTAATCTTGGATTGGATGTCAAAATTTTTAAACGGGCGGTAAGATACGCCGGTATTGATCGTATATTGTTGGTCGCCACTACTGCCCTGAACATTATTCAAAATGGGATTATATCCTACCGACAAGTCATAGCTGAGGTTTTGGCTGCCCCCGCTGATGCCGACGTGGTGTTGTTGCTGGATTGCCTGCCGGTACACATAGCGATTCAATTCATTCCTCAGATCATGTCCACGCAAGGCATTGATCTGCGCGGTAGCTTCTGCTTCCGTAATCGTATTTTTCCGTTGCCGTTCGAGGATTTCCACCACAGGAGAAACCACAGGCCACGTAAAGTTATTATTTAAGTTAGCATTATAAAAACCGGCTTCAAAGAGGGACATTTCAATATCGATAAAATCACTGGGGCTTACACGATTCACGTAGAACAAATCCGGTTTGTTTACTAAGGTGATATTGGAAGAAACTGTAGTTTGAATGGGTTTGTTGTATGCGCCTTTCTTTGTAGTAATCACAATGACGCCATTCCCTGCACGTGATCCCCAGATGCTGGTAGCAGCTGCATCTTTCAATACGGTGACGTCCAATACATCGTTCGGGTTTAGGTTGTCGAGGGAAAAGCGCTCGTCCATTGGGAAATTGTCCACGACGATAAGCGGATCAAAGAGGGAAGATGCAGTAGAACCACCACCTAAAGTACTTATACCCCTGATCTGTATCGGCTGTTGGCCACCTCTTGCCTTTTTATTAAATAGCAACCCTGGTACCGTTCCATCCAACCGATCAAGGATATTCATACCTGCCCTGCGGTGGAACGCGGCGCTGTCCAATTTGGCGTATGAGCCCACAAAGCGTTCCTTGCTGATGTTTTGGTAACCGGTGTTGATGGTAACGGCCACTTCTTCCAGGTCGCTGGTAGCGAATTGTAAGATAACCGCCATATTGACCGCTGCCGGAAGCTCCTGAGTAATGTAGCCAATGTGTGAGATAACGATGGTAGCGTCCTTGGCCACCTGAGATAGTGTAAACTCCCCATTACGGTCTGTAAACGTAGCACGTTCGGTGCCTTTGATTTTTACGGTCGCGTTCAAGAAACGGTTACCCGCCGTATCCGTGACCTTGCCGGTGATGGTGAGGAGGTCTTGGGGCAACGCATTTTCGGAGACTCGAGGCATCGCGCCGCTACGCGACATAGCCCCCTTCTTGCGCAAGATGATGGTTTTGTCTTCAATCGCATAGTCGAGCTGTTGTCCTTTCAGGATTTCGACCATCGCCTCGGGCAACGCCAGGTTCTCGAAATCAACGGTAACGGATTTCGCGGATTGCAGGACATTGCCGTAACCGCCGACCTCGTAGCCGGTCTGCGCGGTAATGGCTTTAAATACCTCAGCCAAGGTGAGGTTTCGGCCTTTAATGGTGACCGTTTGGGAATACGTGGCCGCGGCGACGTGCATCAACCCGGCCAACATGAAGAGTATAAGCAGCCTCATCACCCGTAATATGTAACGTTTTTTCATTAATATTGTCTCGGTTTGGATAGTGAATACGTAATGGGTTTAATCCAAGCTGTTTGAGAGGGGTGTTCGTAGCACCCTTCTTTCTTTTAAGACGGCAGCGGGGCGTCTGTAGTTTGGTTATTACGGATTAAGGTTGCTTACCTCCGCTTTAGTGGTGATGAATAAGGTACGGCCTTCCATCCGGTAGCCGACGCTTGCGCTCTCCAGCAGCCGCAATACGGTGCCGAGGTTGCTGCTCCGGTTGGCCCGGCCGAAGAAGGTGCCCTGCGGGACCTGGCCCTCGTAAACGACTTCAATATCGTACCAGCGCGAAACCTCCTTGAGGATTTCGGGGAGCGTACGGCCTTCGAGGGCGATCTTGCCGTCTTTCCAGGCGGTGTATCGGTCGGTGTTTACCTCGCGGATTTCGAGTTGCGCGCCGCGGGTGATGGATTGTTGGCCGGGAGAGAGTATTACGCTTGATTTATTGGGCGCATGATTATGCGCCCCTACATCCACCGCACCATCCAAACGTACCTTGCCTTCCACGAGGGTGGTTTTCGTTTCGGGGTCGTCTTGATAAGCCGCAATGTTGAAGGCTGTTCCCAATACCGTTAGCTCCTGGCCTTCACTGCGTACAATGAATGGACGTTTCGTGTCCTTTTCGATTTCAAAATAACCCTCCCCTACAATTTCAACCAAGCGTCCTTCGTCCGTGAACCGACTTGGGTAACTCAGCGTGGAGGCGGAATTGAGCCAAACCTTGGATCCGTCAGGCAGTGTGATTTGATAAGTTCCGCCTTTTGGGGTGGTTAGGGATAGCATATTTACAGATGCTTCGTTTCCACTAAGCATGACAACTGAAGATATACCGTCATCGTAGGTGATGTTCTCTTCGCTGACTGTGATTCCCGTTTGCTCTGTACTTAAATCAATTATCCGGCCATCGGCCAACGTGAGTATGGCTTTGTTGCCGCCGGGCAGAATCTCTGTCGCGGCGAGGCTATCGACCGACTGCCGATCGCTATTTTTCAACATGAGCAAGAAGGCGACCAGGGTGATGACGGTCGCGACCGCGGCATACGGCCATACGCGCGGCAGGCGCGGGCGTTGTTGCAGCCTGGCCATCTCCGCCTCGACCTCGGTGCGGCCGGTGAGCATGGTGAGGTAGGCCCTGGCCTGGAAGCCGATCTTCTCGACGCGTTCCTCCAGATCGGCATCGCGGTATTCGGGCGAGGCCATGTAGGCCTCGATGAGTTCGGCAAGCGGCGCGCGCGCCTCGCCCTCCAGCTCGAAAAACGTGAGCAGTTGCTCGAGATCCCCAGCCGAATAGTCGTCTGCGAGATAGCGGTCGAATAGTTGCTTCAGTGCTGCGCGTGTCATGTTACCGGTACGTTATCCTGTCCTTTTCTTACCTATACACCGATGTGCGGAAAAGTGCCACAGGGAAAATGAAAAAAATTTTCAGGCGTTGTTTGCATCTTGGTGGGAGCAGACGCCAAATTGCTCCTTTATTGCCCCTTCACTGCCCCTATTGCCCGTTTATTGCCCCTTTGCAAGACATAATGGGTTCCCTTACCGGTCGATCCAATTTTGGTAACAAGACGTTTTTCCAACAAAAACAGCAAATCATAGGAAGCTGAGCGTTTTGAAACACGGAATAATTCCTGATACGTTTTATTGGTGATGCTTCCGTTGCTTTTAATATATAGCAATGCATTGATATGGCGGCCTTCAAGACCTAGCCCCGCCAAATATTCCTCCGTGTAAATATCCTTCAAGAACGTAACCATGACACCCCCCCACATTTCATCGAAGATTGGCTCCGGCAATCCGATTTCCTGGAAAGCGGTCAATATCTTTTCAATGCCACGGCCCCAGGATTCGATATAACCGGCACGGAAAAAGGCTTCCGCGATGTGTTTGTTTCTCGGCCGGGACGGATGTTTCTGCGTCAACCTTTCCAAGGGGACATCTACTGGCAACTGTCCAGGGTTCCACAGCATCAGTTTATCATCATAAACACTGAGCTGAATTGTGGTGTGGGTATAGGCCTTATGCACGATGGCGTTCGTCACAGCTTCCCTCAATGCCGCTTCGGGATACTCCAAATTTTCAATCCGTTGGATACCTTCATAGGTAATCGGTGAAATCAAGTATCTTTCCTTGAGCAAGCGGATTACCTTGTCCACCATCTCAAAGATATTCCCCTCTATGATGTCCTGAAATTTCAGGTCAGCATCGGACGCACCGAATTTCCCAATCTTGAAATAGCTGTGTATAAAATGGCGTTGCGGCCTCTTGCCAAACAACAGGACTGCCGCTGCCCTGAGTTTGCCCTCTGGTGTAATTAAATCAAGATTTTGCAACAACGTAGGCAAATCATCTTGGTCTGCATCCCTATAAATACGTCCGCTCCTGATGCTGGCTTTCAAAAATGAGGCTACCGCATGCTCATCTATTTCCTGTAAGGTTGCACCTTCCACTATCGTATCATCCCAGGTACGTCCCATTTTTTTGAATAGAAAATCCTGCAAAGCAGTTCCTTTCAATTCCTGTTTGGTGCTGCCACTTCTATAATGATAGATACCGTGATAGGAAATGGGCACAGTGCTTACCGGGACAACGATTTCGATGCAATGTTTCCCACTTTTCTCATACAGGTTGACATCTGCGACTAGCCCCAGGTGATTGACGATTTTATTCGGCAGGTCATCCATCAGTTTCCTGTAATCATCCAATCCCGTAACCTCTCCCGTATCGTCAATTCCAATGTATATCCGGCCTCCCTGTGCGTTGGAGAAACCGCATATCCATTTCAGGTATTCATCTCTCCATGACTGTTTATATTCTACATTTTGTTGTTCTGGCATAACTCAATTGGGGTTCATCGGTTCATGATTGGTAAAAATACGAATTTAGATTATTTACGTAGAGCTATCCGCTTTAGACCGATGTCATAAGATGTTAATGAAATCAGGCCAGCGCGCACGACGCCAGCAGCCACGTGGCCAGCGCCACCAAGATGGCGATGGGGTTGCGCGAGAGGATCTCGCCGAGTTGCTGGATGGCGCGATAGACGTGGTTGTTGACGGCCGATACGCTGATGTTCAGCAGCTCGCTGATTTCCTTGCCGCTCTTGCCCTCGAGCTTGTGCAGCACGAGCACCTCGCGCTGGCGCGGGGGCAGCTGCCCGAGGGCGTCGTGAAGCGCGCGCCTACGCTCCTCGCCGATCAGGTTGTCTTCGATGGGCGCATAGAACCTGGCGCTCGACATGGCCACGACGGCCTTCATGTGCTCGTCTCGCTTGATCTTGCGGAAGCTGTTCAGCACCTGGTTGGTGGCCGCCTTGTACAGGAACCCCACGAACGACTGCTCCACGTCAAGCGTGGCGCGCACTTCCCAAACCTTGGCGAACAGCTCCTGCATGGCGTCGAGCGCCAATTCGTCCGATTTGAGCATGCGCAGCAACTTTGCCGCCAGCGGTTTCCGGTAATGTTCATAGAGCGCGGTGAACGCCAGGCCATCGCCGTCCCGCAGCCGCAGGAGCAACTCCCTTTCTTCGATGTGGGGTTTCGGTTCCATTCCGTTCACTTCGATCAGTTGAATCAAAGTTAGCGGGTTGGTTTGACAATACGAAATTTATTTTCGGGGGTGGGTCGTGGGGGATTGCATGGGTTCCGCTCAAGCACGCTTGGCGGCCCCCCATACAAATGAAAAACCCCCGCTTTGCGGGGGCTATGTTGGTTGGTCGGGATGGCGGGATTCGAACCCACGGCCTCTTCGTCCCGAACGAAGCGCGCTACCGGGCTGCGCTACATCCCGAGGAGGTGCAAAAGTATCACTTATCTTCGAAATAACGAAGCGCTCATTGCACATAATTCTTGAATTCCTGCGTGGGCGTAGCCGATAGGTCGATCAGGTAGCCATTGATCACCGCATACGCCGGTACGCCCTGCCGTGCCAGGAAAAAATTGGCTTCGCGCCCCAGGTTCGGGCTGGCAGGCGTGGGTGCCCGTTGGGTGAAGACCACCAGTGGCAAGCCGTGCTGCCGGTTTTCAGGTGCGTTGGCCACCTGGATGGCCGAATACCCCTGGCGCAGCAACTCGATGGCCTGTGCCAGCGGAACCTCGGCCACGCTGCCGTACACCCTGGGGTGAACCTTGCCCGGTAGGAAATGGTACCCTTCGGCATCCAGCTCGTCGTAACCATAATTCTCCTTCAGATCGCCCACGTCGCCGATACGCGAACGCACGTAATAATCGCGATCGGTGGTGTATTCATCCCGGAAAATCGAAAGGTCCACTTTATAAGACAGCGAATCACGCGAAGCCCCCACGTTGCGAAGGAGTACGTCCGATAGCTTCGAGTCGTTGAACGGGAGCGCTTCGTATTCGCCGATGCCATACTGCAGGTAGCTTCCCTTCGCGATTTCGATCAATGCATTGAGGATGATGACGAAGTTGAGCTTCCGGATGAACTGCTTCTCCGGGTCGCCCTTATACCCGCCCGACTCGATCAGTACCGTACTGGCGCCCCAGCTTTGGAAATTGTCGCCAAAGCCTCGCGGCGTAAACGTGTCGTCGTATTTTGCCACGGCATTCGGGATGTAGCCCTGCAGGATCCTGTTCATGCCCGCCGCGATCCGCATGGCGTTGCCCCGCACCTCGTTGACCTCACGCTCGGGGTTGTACGCCGGGGCCAGCAACGCGATGGTCACCGGGTTGGGCGTACCGGGCACGTTGTAATAGATATTCATGTCGTGGAGGTTGAAACCATATCGGGGCTGCACGCGCTTGGCGGCGTCGATGAGCAGCCGCCCTTCCACGGTCTCCCCCGCCCGGGCGTCGCGGTTCACGTCCACGTCCATCGCATTGCGGCGCGTATACACGTCGGCCCCGTCGGGGTTGAGCATCGGGATGAAGTACAGGCTGGTCCGCTCGCGTAATAGCGCACGCAGGCTGTCCAGCCCATCGCCCTGCCCTTCCAGGAAATTGAAGATATCCAACAGCGCCATCGTGGCCGTGGGCTCGTTGCCGTGCATCTGCGACCACAACATCACTTTCTTAGGGCCCGTACCATACCTGAGTTCGTAGATCGGGCTTTTGAGCACCGAAACGCCAAGCTGGTTTACCTCAAAAACACCGCCGCCACGACGCTTCGTGATGAGCGGCGCCATGTCGGCATGCTTGAAACGGCGGTGCGCGATCGTGGGCTCACGATAGGTTTCGAAGGCCCGGTTGAGCATCGCCGTGTCGGGCGTATGGGGTATCCAGCTTTGCCCGGTGCTTTTGCAGGCCGTGGCGAGCAAGATGACGAAAACAAGGTAGATCGTGTTTCTCATGTCGTTGCGAATGGGGTGTCCAATACCGTGAGGCAACCCGCCCCGGCATCCACCGATACCCGTGCCCCCACGGGCAGGATGTATTGCTCATCCATGTGCCCGATGAGTGCGCCTTGGTAGGCCGGGATGCCCAAGGGCTTGATGTAATCGTCCAAGATCCATTCCAGGGTCAGTGAATTGTCCGGGTTCTTGGGCTCGCAGTTCGAGCATTGCCCGAAAACGAAGCCCTTTATCCGCTTCAATGCCCCCGATAGTGCCAATTGGCTGAACATCCGGTCGATGCGGTAGGGTTCCTCGCCGATGTCTTCCAGGAAAAGGATGCCGTCTTCGAAATCGGGGAAATACGGCGACCCGGCGATGCCGGTGAGCACGGTGAGATTGCCACCGAACAGCCTGCCCTGCGCCACGCCCGGCACCAAGGTGCGAATCGACGTGCGTTCGGCCGTATACGTCGGCGACTTGCCTGCGAAGAACAAGGTTTCGAATTGGCGCAAGACCATCGGCGTCCACACGCTGTTGGCCACGGCGCCATGGAACGTAACCAACCCGGTCTGCAGGTGGATGGCCTGATGGAACGCCGTGATGTCGCTGTACCCCAGGAAAATCTTGGGATTGCGCGCGATCAAGCCGTAATCCAGTTTGTCGAGCAGCCTGGCTGCGCCCGAACCGCCGCGCAGGCAAACGATGGCCTTCACCTCGGCATCGGCGAACATCCCTTCCAGGTCGGCCAGGCGCTCCTGGTCGGTACCCGCCAGGTAGCCGTGCTTCTTGCCTACATGGCGCCCCCATTTGACCTTAAGGCCCAATGCCTTGAAATTCGCTTCGGCATTGGCGTAGCCCTTGTCATCCACCAGCGGCGATGCCGGCGTAATGATCCCTACGGTGTCGCCCCGTTTAATCGTGGGCGGAAGCACGACCGGGCGACGCCGAGGAGCCGTCGCGGCGACGGCCTGTGCCATCGGCAGCGCAGCAAGCCCCATGCCCAGTGTTTTGATAAAGTTGCGCTTATCCATGAGCCTCCGGTCGCTATCGATTGAAGGACAGGCGTTGTCCGCTTCCCTTCTCCATGATCGTCCCCTGTTCGTAGACCAGCTTGCCCGACACCAGCGTATGGGTGATGGTCGATCGGAAGGTATGCCCCTCGAACGGGGACCATCCGCATTTTGACAGTATATTGTCCTTGCGGACCGGATGGGGCCGATCCAGGTCTACCAGCACCAAATCTGCCCAATACCCCTCACGGATGAATCCGCGCCGGTCTACCTGGAAGCACGTCGCCGTGTTGTGCGCGGTCTTCTGCACGAGCTGTTCCAACGTCAACTTGCCCTCGAGGTGCATATCCAGCAGCGCCTGCAACGCATGCTGTACCAGCGGACCTCCGGAAGGGGCCGTCGCATAGGGTTGCGACTTTTCGGCAAGCGTGTGCGGGGCGTGGTCCGTGGCGATGACGTCGATCCGTCCATCCAACACCGCCTGCAGTATCCCGGCGCGATCCGCAGCGGTCTTTACCGCCGGATTCCATTTGATGAAGTTGCCTTTCCGGGCATAATCGGCATCGCTGAACCACAGGTGATGGATACAGGCTTCGGCCGTGATCCGCTTGGCCTCCAGGGGAACGTCCCGTTCGAACAGCGCGGTCTCCTTGGCGGTCGAGATGTGCAGCACATGCAATCGCGACCCGTGCTTTCTGGCCAGCGCCACGGCCCGCGACGAGGATAGGTAACAGGCCTCCGCCGAGCGGATCAGCGGGTGCATATCAGGCGTAAGGTCATCGCCGTAGCGCTGCCGATACCGCGCCAGGTTTTCGCGTATCGTTGCCTCATCCTCGCAGTGCGTGGCGATGAGCATCGGCGAATTGGCGAATATCCCTTCCAAGGTGTGTTCGTCATCGACCAGCATGTTGCCCGTCGACGACCCCATGAACACCTTCACGCCGCAGACCGACCGCGGATCCGTGCGCAGCACTTCATCGAGGTTGTCATTGGCGGCGCCCATGTAGAACGAATAGTTGGCCAGCGACTGCGCGCCGGCGATGTCGTATTTATCCTGGAGCAACCGCTGGGTCAGCGTATTGGGCACCGTGTTGGGCATTTCCATGAACGAGGTGGTGCCGCCCGCCACCGCCGCGCGGCTCTCGTGCCAGATATCCGCCTTGTGGGTGAGGCCCGGCTCGCGGAAGTGCACCTGATCGTCGATCAAGCCGGGCAACAGGTGCAACCCTTCGGCATTGATTTCGGAAGCGCCATGCGCCGTGATTCCCGGGGCGATTTTCTCGATCGCGCCATCGGCGATCAATACATCCGAAACACCGATCCGCCCTTCATTGACGACCGTTGCCGATTTGATCAGTATCTTGTTCTGCATAGCAATCAAAGTTACGGATTACCTATCAATTCTTCAGCAAGCGCTGTATTTCATCCAACTTCATCAATGCCTCGACCGGCGTGAGCGTGTTCACGTCGAGGTTGTTGAGCATATCGCGGATCTTGACGAGGATGGGGTCATCGATCGAGAACAGCTGCAGTTGGTAGGCCTGCTTCTGGATTTTCTTGATGCTGTCCTTGACGTGTTCGCCACCGGTGCGCTCCTGCTCCAGGCGCTTGAGGATCTCATTGGCCCGTTGCACCAAGCTGGCGGGCATGCCGGCCAGCTTGGCCACGTGGATGCCGAAACTGTGCTCGCTGCCGCCGGGCACGAGCTTGCGCAGGAAAATCACCTTGTTGTTCACCTCCTTGACCGACACGTTGAAATTCTTGATCCGCGGAAACGAGTTCGCCAGCTCGTTCAGCTCGTGGTAGTGCGTCGCGAAGAGCGTCTTCGGGCGCGCGGTGGGGTGGTTGTGCAGGTATTCGGCGATGGCCCAGGCGATCGAGATGCCGTCGTACGTGCTGGTGCCGCGCCCGATCTCGTCGAGCAGGATCAAACTGCTGGCCGATAGGTTGTTCATGATGCTGGCCGTCTCGTTCATCTCCACCATGAAGGTCGATTCGCCCGACGACAGGTTGTCTGACGCCCCCACGCGGGTGAATATCTTGTCGACCAAGCCGATCCGTGCCTCCTTGGCCGGCACGAAGCTGCCCATCTGCGCCATCAGCACGATCAAGCCCGTTTGCCGCAGCAAGGCCGACTTACCCGCCATGTTGGGGCCGGTGATGATGATGATCTGCTGCGACTCGCTGTCGAGCAACACGTCGTTGGTGATGTAGTCCTCGCCCACCGGGAGGTTCTGCTCGATCACCGGGTGGCGTCCGCCCTTGATGTCGAGCACCTGCCCCTTGCCGATATCGGGCTTCACGTAATGGTTTTTCTCGGCGATGGCCGCGAAGTTGAGCAAGACATCGAGGCGGGCCAACGCCTGCGCATTGGTTTGTATCGGCCTGATGTATTCGGCCGCGGCCGCCACCAGTTCGGCATACAGGCGGGTTTCGAGCGCCTGTATCTTCTCTTCGGCACCCAATATCTGCTCCTCGTATTCCTTGAGCTCGGCCGTGATGTACCGTTCGGCGTTCACGAGCGTCTGCTTGCGCAGCCATTCGGCCGGCACCTTGTCCTTATGCGCGTTAGTGACTTCCAGGTAATAGCCGAATACGTTGTTGAATGCGATCTTGAGCGATGGGATGCCCGTCGCCTCGGCTTCGCGCTTCTGAATCTCGAGCAGGTAGTCCTTGCCACCGAATGCCACTTTGCGCAGCTTGTCGAGCTCCGCGTCCACGCCGGTGGCGATCACGTTGCCCTTGTTTACCGCCACCGGGGGTTCGGGATGGAGCTGCGTGCCGATACGGTCGCGGATTTCCGGGCAGGGATCCAGCTGGTCGGCAACCGCCACCAGCGCCTTGGTATCCGTCGCGGCGCAACGCGCTTTCAGCGTTTCGACCACATGCAACGCCCGGTGCAGCTGGGCCACCTCCCGCGGGTTCGCTTTCTGCAACCCGACCTTGCTGATCAGGCGCTCCAGGTCGCCCACCTGCTTGATCGCCTGGATGAGTTCGTTGCGCAACTCGCGGTTGTTGTACAGGTAATCCACCACCTCCAGCCGCTCGGTGATCGCCTTCTTGTCCTTGAGCGGCATCACCATCCAGCGCTTGAGCAAACGCGCCCCCATGGGCGAAGCCGTCTGGTCCAACACGTCGGCCAGCGTGACCGCGTTTTCATTGGCAGACCCGATCAGCTCCAGGTTGCGGATCGTGAACCGATCCAGCCACATGTAACGATCCTCCTCGATCCGCGAGATGCCCGAGATGTGCTGCAGGTTGCGGTGCTCGGTCTCATTGAGGTAATGCAGGGCCACGCCGGCCGCGACGATGCCCAGCGGCAAACGGTCGATGCCGAACCCCTTCATCGACTTGACCTGGAAATGCTTCAGCAAGGTCTCGGTGGCGTAATCGCCGGTATAGGGCCATTCGTCGAGCGTATAGGTATAGAACTGCGAACCGAACTGCTCCACGAATGCCTTGTATTGCCGCTTGCCCAGGATCACTTCGGTGGGCTTGAACCCTTGCAGCAACTTGTCGATGTAGGCGGCCGATCCCTGTGCCACCAGGAACTCGCCCGTGGAGATATCCACGAATGCGATGCCGATACCGGATCTGTCCAGGAACAGCGAGGCCAAATAATTATTGGCCTTCTGCTGGATGATGTTGTCGTTGTAGGACACGCCGGGCGTCACCAATTCGGTCACGCCACGCTTCACGATGGTCTTGGTCGTTTTCGGGTCCTCCAGCTGGTCGCAGATGGCCACCCGCTGCCCCGCGCGCACCAATTTGGGCAAATAGGTCTCCAGCGAATGGTGCGGGAAACCGGCCAACGCGGTCTCGGACTCGCTCCCGTTGCCCCGCTTGGTGAGCACGATACCGAGGATGCCCGCCGCCTTCACCGCGTCTTCGCCGAACGTCTCATAAAAATCGCCTACCCGGAAAAGCAATAGCGTTCCTGGGTATTTGGTCTTGATGCTGTTGTACTGCTGCATCAAGGGGGTTTCTTTCTTTGCTGCCTTTGCCAACGTCGGTTTTTTTTGCGTGGGCGTAAAAATAGAACTATTGGGCCGATTTGACAAACGCTATTCGTATATTCGCCCTACGAAAAACCATGGCAGCCAAGCGGAAACGAAAGAAAAAGAACAAGGCCTGGGCCCGGTTGATCCCGAAGATCAAGAACCGGTACCTGCGCTGGACCCTCCGGGTCATCGTGTACTTCCTGGCGATCACCATCGCCTGGGTGGCGCTGCTGCGCTTCATCAACCCGCCCATCACCTACCTGATGGTGCAGCGCGGGTTCGAGCGCAAGGGCGATGGCAAGGACTGGAAGATCACGAAACGGTGGATACGCTACGCCGACCTTTCCGACAACCTCAAACGCGCCGCCATCGCCGGTGAGGACGCGCGTTTCCTGACGCATTGGGGATTCGACCGGGAGGCCATCACCGACGCCTACCAGCGCAACAAGGACGGCGGCAGGCTGCGCGGCGGCAGCACCATCAGCCAGCAGACCGCCAAGAACGTGTTCCTTTGGCCCCAGCGCTCGTGGGTGCGCAAGGGATTCGAGACCTACTTCACGCTCCTGATCGAGCTGCTTTGGGGCAAGAAGCGCATCCTGGAGGTTTACCTCAACGTCATCGAAACCGGAGACGGCCTGTATGGCGCCGAAGCCGCGGCGCAGCAGTACTTCGGCAAATCGGCCACCAGCCTCACCAAGCGGCAGGCCGCGCTGGTGGTGGCGGTGTTGCCCAACCCCAGACGGTGGTCGCCGGCAAAGCCAACCGGTTTCATCAACCGGAAGGCCAATACCATCGTGCGTTACATGGGCTACAGCAAGGCGCCTTGATGACGCCTCCCCCCCATCAATTGGGGTTCACCAACACCTGCTTCAATCCAAGCAGTTCCTTCTCCAGCGCCGCGTACCCCACGTCCTGCACGGCCATGTCGCCGTCGATGGCCAACGCGGCGGCTACGGCTGCGCTCTGGCCCAGGATCATGAACACCGGCTCCATGCGGATGCTGCCGAAGGCGATGTGCGAACTCGACACGCATACCGGCACCAGGAGGTTCGTGCATTCCTCGCGCTTGGGCACCAGCGAGCCGTAGGATATCCGGTACGGGCCGGCCTTCGGCTTCACTCCGATGTCGCCCTCGTTCTGCACGAACCCGTCGGGCTTCACGTAACGCTGCACGTTGTGCGAATCGAGCGTATAGGACCCCATGCCCACCGGGTCGGCGATCTCGCGCTCGCTGAACGTGTCGTGCTCGGTCATCACGTACTGGCCCACCATCCGCCGGGCCTCGCGGATGTACAGCTGGTGCGGCCAATTGCCGTTGTCGGTGAACTCGTCGGCCGCAAGCCCCCACTGCGCCATCTCCTCGCGCACATCCTGCGGCACCTTCGGGTCGTTGGCCAGGAAATACATAAGCCCCTGCTGGTAATCTTCGTGCGCCTTGACGATCTCGCGGCGCCGCTCGTAGCTGGCTTCGGGGTAATCGTAGTTCGCCCCGATGAAGTCCGTGCTGAACGGCCCGTGGTTGTTGGTATCCGTCTTGCGGTTGGGCACCGGATCGAACTTGCGGAACGTCTCGCGCCAGCCCGAGGCGAACACGCGCGCCAGCAATTCGTAATTTTCGGGGTTGTAGTTGTCGGGCCTGGGGAAAGCCACCCGGTTGTCGGGGTGGTTGCTCAGGCACATCCGGAAGCAATACGCCTGCAGCCGGTGATCGCCCGCGCCGTATTCGCCCGGATGCTCGCCCGATACGCCATAGAGCAGCCCGCTGGTGCTATCGCCCGGCACCCGATAGGGGCTGATGTCCGCTTTGAACCAGTGGTCGTGGTGCAACACCCCCACCTGCACGCCGTTCCATTGCTCGCCGTATACGCTGTTGGCCTCGCGGCCCACGTGGTAGCTCACCCCGCCGGCGGCCAGCAGGTCGCCCTCGTAGGTGGCGTCGATGAACACCTTGCCGGTATAGGTCTTGCCGCCCAGGGTGGTGATCGACACGATCCGGTCGCCTTCCTTGGCCACGCCGTTCTCACGGTCGAGCCATTCGTCGCGCCGCACGTCGAGGCCGTACTTGGTCACGTAATCCTCGAATATCCGTTCGGCCACGTGCGGTTCGAAGATCCACATCGTACGCGCATCGCCGTCGATGGCGGGCGTGCCCTGCCCCTTGTTGCCGTACTCGGCCTGGCTTTGCCAGCGCCAGCCAGCGCTGTCGGCGTAGTGGAGGTACACGCGGTGGTAGAAATCGCGGGCCAGCCCGCCGATGACCGATTTGTCGCCGGTATCGGTAAAGCCCAAACCTCCCGAAGACAGCCCCCCGAGGTGCTTGTCGGGCGAAACCACGATGACCGATTTGCCCGACTCCTTCACCTGCACCGCGGCGACGATCGCCGCCGACGTACCGCCGTAGATGATCACGTCGGCCGATTCGGCCCGCGGTTCGCTGCCGCCGCGGCAGGACAACACCGTCATCGCCAGGCACCACACCCAGGCGCCTCGCCTAAACCGTTTCAACCCGTTACCGTTCACTGTCATATCGTATCGTTTTTGTTAATGTTTCATAAATAAACGGAGCGATGATCTCTTCGCCCCCTTTTTCGTTGGGATGGATCCCGTCCGGGACATACGCGCGGAACGCGTCTTCGCCCCGATCCAGGATGGCCTGCCAATTGGGGTAGTGATCGAACAGCAACAACCCGCGCTCGTTGGCCACCTCGCGGTACATCGCGTAATAGTCGGCCAGGGCCGGACGCAGCGCGGCCGACTTGCCGATCGGCATGTTCATCACCTGCAGCACGACGTCGCACGAATCGTCGTACAGCGCGATCCGATCGATCATGTATTCCAGGTTCAACCGGGCCACGGCGACCGGCGTCTCGTACTGGGCAAAGGCATCGTTGATGCCGAACTCGATGAATACGGCGTCGGGCCGCTTCGCGATCACGCTGTCTTCGAGGTGCTGCACGCCCCAAGTGGACCACCTGCCCCCCTTACCGGCAAGGGAATAGCTTATCAGGCTATCCCCATACCGGTGCTCCAGCTGCGCTTTCACCACGCGCATCCACGCGTGGCCGTTGCCGCCACTGGAAAGGCTGGTGCCATACACCACGATGTGTTGCGGTTGCCCCTGCTGCAAACGCTTCAGGAAGGCCGGTTGCGCCATCATGACAAGCGGGCAAAGCAAACCGACCAAGGCCGAAACCATCCGGTACCTTATTGGCAACCCCATGCTTAATAGCCCGGGTTTTGGTCGGCATGCGTCAATGCCGGGTTGCTGTTGATCTCGTTTTCGGGAATGGGGAACAGCATCCGTTCGTCCATGTAGGGTTTGCCGATGGCGTTGAAGGCTTCCTTGACCCGCCCGGTACGCTTGAGGTCATACCAGCGCTTGCCTTCGAGCAGGAATTCGTAGCCCCGTTCCTGCAAGACCGCATCCCGGAATGCGCTTACGTCGCCGATGCCGGTATAGTCAACCGGCGACGCCGCGCCAAGCGGATGGCCGTACGCCCGCCGCTTGATGACGTTCAGCCGCTCCAGGGCCAGGGGGGTGACGGCGTTGGCCGCCATGGCTGCCGCTTCGGCATAGATGAGGTATGCCTCGGCATAACGGATGATCGGCAGGCTGTACACATTCAACCCATCGCTGTTCGAGGTGAATTTCTTGAACAGGATCGGCGATGTCGCGGGCAAATTCACCGTGTTCCCGTTCGCATCCAGGTGCTGGGTGTACAGGTTGAAGGGTTTTCGCATATCGGCACCATCCCACGTATCGCCGATGAACGAGTTGGTGATGGGTATCCATGCCCAGAAACCGCGCGTGGAGTAATTATAGGGTGGCGAATTGCCCCGGTGCAGGTAGAGCGGAAGTTCGGAGAACCGGCTTTCGGAATGGTGCACCGAAAAGACGTCTTCTGAAGATGTTTGCGTGGCAAATATCTTGTAGAAATCGTCGGGCTTGGCAACCTGTACCAACGAATAGACACCACCGGTGATCACCTCCTCGGCCTTCGCGGCCGCCTTGGCCCATTCGCCCATGGTGAGGTAAACGTTGGCCAACAGCAGTTTTGCCGCGCCTGCGGAAGCTTTGCCGGTTTCAGCGCCGACGGAAGGGGGCAGATCATCCTGTGCGGCCTCCAGGTCGGCAACGATGAGTTCATAGACCTTTTCTTCGGCTTCACGCGGTGCGGCGAGCCCCGCGACGTCCTTGCCTTCGGTGAGCCGGATCGGCACGCGCCCCCAACCCCGCACCAGGTTGAAATAAGCCATCGCCCGGATGAACCGCGCCTCGGCCAAGATCCGCTTTTTCACTTGATCTGACATGTTTTCGATGCCCGCCACGTTGTCCAGCACGGCATTGGCCCGGTTGATCGATTGGTACAACCGCTCCCAGCCCGTCGCCGCACGCCCGATGCTCGTATTGTCGAGCACCTGGTTGAACACGGAGATCGGCGCCTGCGAACCCCGCCCGTCGATGTAATCGCCGTGCAACTCGACCAACAGGTAGTAGGCGACGTGGTAATAGTCGATATTGAACGAAGAATAAGCCCCCGCAATGGCGCCCAGGGCATCCTTTTCGTTCTGGTAGAAGTTGACCCGGCTGATGAAATCCTGGGGGACTTCATCCAGCAACCCTTTACATGACGTAAGGCATGTCGCCGAGAGTACTAAAAATCCGATGATGATATTTTTCATGATCGCTGTGCGTTAAAATGAGAAATTGATTCCTGCCATGTACATCTTCGCCGTGGGGTACGCGCTTTGGTCGATGCCCATGCGTAACCTGTTGCCCACGTTCCGGTCGTCGGTTCCGGTCGTGTTCACGTCGGGGTCTATCCCCGGGTAGTTGGTGAACGTGAGGAGGTTGATGCCGGAGACGTACACCTGTGCCCGCTGGATCTTGGCATTGGTCCATTTGGCCATGGGAAGGTTGTACGCCAGTTTGACGGATTTCAGGCGCAGGTAGCTCCCGTCCTCGATAAAACGATCGGACACGTCGACCAGCGTGGTCGAACTGATCTTCGGGTACTTCGCGTTCGGGTCCGGGTTTTCGGCCGTCCAATAATTGCCGATCAGGTCGCGGAACTGGTTGGTGCCCCGCTGGAACGAGTTGAGGTTGGTACCCGCCGTGGCCCAAAAGATATCGTTGCCCGTCACGCCTTCGATGAACAGGTTCAGCTCGATGTTCTTGTACGAAAAATTGCTGTTCACCCCATAAATCAGATCGGGGTAAGGCGAACCCAGGATCACGCGATCGAGCGCGTTGATCTGTCCGTCGTTGTTCTGGTCGATGTACTTGATCGCCCCGGCATCGGTCAGGCCGTCTTCCACCAACCCGAAAAACATGCCGAAGGGGTATCCTTGACGGGCAATGTTCATGCTGGAACGGAATTGGTTCAGGTCTGTGCTGAAAATATCATTGCCACCGGCCAAGGAGGTGATCTTATTTTGATTGGTGGAGAGGCGCACGGCCGCATCCCACTTGAATTCGCGCGTCAGGATGTCGGACGAGACGTTGAATTCAAAACCTTGGTTGCGGATCTCACCGATATTCTGCAACATCGAACCGAAGCCGATGGAGGGCGGCAGCGGTACGGACGCCAGCAGGTCGGTCGTATTCTTGATGTAGTAATCGGCCGTGATGGTCATGCGGTTATCCAGCATGGTCAGGTCGAACCCGAAGTCGACCTGCGTGGTGGTTTCCCACTTGAGGTCGGGGTTGGCGATGCCGCTGGGCACGTACCCGATCACTTCGGCCCCGTTGCCATAGATGGTACGCACCGACGAGATGCGATTGAGGGATTGGTAGGGCGAAAGCGCCGAATTGCCGGTCATCCCGATGCTGGCCCGGAGCTTCAGCTCGTCGATGGCCCGCACGTGCTGCAGGAAAGGCTCGTTGTTCACCTTCCAAGCCACCGCGCCCGATGGGAACGCCGCCCATTTGTTGTTTTCGCCGAAGCGGGAAGAACCGTCTGCACGGATGCTGGCGGTAAACAGGTATTTGTCTGCCAATGCATAATTCGCCCTGGCCAACCAAGAGGCCAGCGCCCATTTGGAGATGCCCGATGACGGTGGATTGACCGTCTCGGCCACGCCCAGGTTGAAATTCTCGGTGTTGTTGTTGGCAAATCCTGACACGTCGATGCTCGAACTGCGATACACCTCATCCTGGTAGGTAAATCCACCCATCAGGTTCAGCCGGTGCTGCGTACCGAACGATTTCTCGTACGTCAGGATGTTCTCGTTCAGGAACGACGTCCGGTACGAGTTGCCCTGCGAAGCCGCTCCGCGATCGTTGGCGAAGCGCACGGGATGGAACTGCTCGGTAGCGATGTTATGGCTTTCCAAGCCCAACAGCGTCTTCAGCGTAAGCCCTTCGGCCAACCTGATGCTGAAACTGGTGTTGCCGATGACCACGTTGGACAGGCCCCGGTTTTTATAGGGTTCATCAAAGATCAGCGGATTCACCATGGTCGCTTCGGCGAACGAATAGAGTTGGCCGATCTGCGTCAATTGCCCGGTCTCGTCATAAACGCCCAATGTGGGCGGCGCCGAAACCGCACCGGAATACACGGTGTTGCCGAAGCTCCCGTTTTCAACCGGCACCTGGAACCGCTCCCTGCGCGCCAGGTTGATGTTCAAGTCCATCTTGAGCCAGTCGTACAGCTGGTGGTCCATGTTCACGCGAACCGACCCGCGCTTGGCGCCCGAATTGATCACGATGCCGTCCTGGTCGTAGAAATTGCCCCCGATGGAATAGCGGGTCTTTTCGGATGCGCCGGAAATGGTGATCGTGTGGTTCTGAAGGCCGGCATTGCGCAACACCTCGCTTTGCCAATCGGTGCCGGGACCCTGGATGTCGTTGAGATCGAAAAACGGTTGTTGCCCGCCATTTTTAAGCCATTCGTTCACCACGGTTGCATACTCCCGGGCATCCAGTACCTCCATGCGCTTGATGTCTTGCTGCAGGCCCACCTGCGTTTGCACGTCGATGCGGGTGTTTTGCCCCGACTTGCCGCGCTTGGACGTGATGATCACCACCCCGTTCGCGCCGCGCGCACCATAGATGGCCGTTGCCGACGCGTCTTTCAGGATGTCGACCGACTCGATGTCGGACGGGTTCAGGTAGGTGATGTCGCCCGTTACGGGAAACCCGTCCACCACGTACAGCGGTTGGTTGTCGCCGATCATCGAGTTGCCGCCCCGGATCCTGACCTCGATGCGCGATCCGGGGGCGCCCGAATTCTGCACCACCCGCACGCCCGTGGCGCCGGCCTTGAGTGCCTGCTCCATGTTGTACACCGGCGCGGCTTCCAGCTGGGCGGTCTTCACCTGCGATACCGCTCCCGTCAGGTCGGCCTTCCGTATCGTGCCGTATCCCACCACGACCACTTCTTCCAAGTCGCTTACCGATGCTTTCAATGCGACATCGATGGTCGACTGGTTCCCCACCGACCGTTCGGCGGCCTCGAAGCCCAGGATGGTGAACACCAGCGCGCGAGCGTTGCCGGGCACCGAAACCCGGTAATCGCCCGTTGCGTTCGTGGTCACGGCCGTCGATGTGCCTTTGACCGTTACGGTCACGCCGTCCAACGGTTCGCCCTTTTCATCGGTTACTTTACCGGATATGGTGCGCTGCTGTTCGATCGGCTGTTCAGGCAATGCCGCCGAGGCGCCACGCCTGCCGCGCTCGCCGCGGATCGCGATGGTCTTGCCCTTGATCTGGTAGGATAACGCACGGGGCGTGAGCACCTGGTCCAATACCGTCTCCAGGGGCTGGTCTGCCACCTGCAGGGAAACCAACACGTCGCGCGTCACGTAGCGATCGTTGTAGACGATCAGGTATCCCGTCTGGGCTTCGATGGATGCCAACACGTTGGTGATGGGCTGGTGCCTCACATTCAGGGTAACTGTCTGGGATCTCGATGCCGCACTCACGTGCACGCAGATCAATACCAAAAACAGCGACGTCAATCTCATAATTCGAAACACTTGGTCAATCCCATCGGTCCTAATTCTCCCTACCGATGGGTAAAATACAGATTTTATCATTACGTTTGTACGTTAAGATAGCTTAAAACTGGTTATAAATCGGATTTACTACTGGTGCTGTCTGTACAAGAAGGGGAGTGTTGGTCGCACTTCCCTTTCCTGTTTAGGCGATCGTCATGTTTTCTCCATAGCGTTGATCATTAAATACGTTTATAAAAATTGGTTTACTCCTTTTGTTTCGTCATTGCACCACCAGCGTGCGGCCTTCCAGCCGGATGGCGGCATCCGAGATGTCCATCAGGCCGAGCATCTCCATCAAGGATAGGTCGCGCCCCATCTTGCCCGTGAATGTTTCCTTGGGCACCGCGCCGCGATACACCACCTCCACGTCATACCAACGCGCCACCTGCCCGATCATGTCGCCAAACGGCGTACGGTTGAAATGGAACCGGCCCGATTTCCAAGCCGTGTATTGTGCTACGTCCACGTGCCTGATGTCGGTATGCCCTTCGCGTGTCACGGCCTGCTGGCCGGGAGCGATGCGATTGACGGTTCCAGATCGTTGATTGACGATTTGCACCGAGCCTTCAGCCAGCGTGGTTTTGGTCTCCACTTCGTCGGCATAGGCCGAGACGTTGAATTCGGTACCGAGCACTTCGATGGTCTGACCATCCGTCACAACCCTGAATGGCATACTTCCGCCCGCCGAAGGCTGACGGGTGACGGAGAAAAACGCTTCCCCTTCCAAAAAGACGACCCGTTCGTCGGCGCTGAAGCGACTGGGGTACTTGAGGGTCGAGGCGGCATTGAGCCAGACGCGGCTGCCGTCGGGCAAGGTGATTTGGTACGTTCCCCCATTTGGTGTAGTGAGCACAAGTTCCTCCATGGCTGTTCCCCCCCCTGCCCCAACGGTGGACAGTCCTAACGACACGCCGTCTTGATAGGTAATATCATCGGATCCGATGATAATCCCCGCCTGCGCTTCACTCAAGTCGACGGAACGACCGTCGGCCAGCGTAAGCGTGGCGCGGTTGGCGCCCGGGGCGATGTCGACCGCACCGGCAAGGGTGGGCACCGTTTCCTGTCCATCGTGCGCCAACCGTTGGCCGATTGCCCACCAGCCGATGGCGACGGCCAACATCGCCGCCGCGGCGTACGGCAGCCAACGCAAGCTGCGCGGTCTCGGGCCGGGCGGGTTGGGGTTGGCTACGACACGCTCCCGGAGCCGTGCGCCCACGCGATCGGCCACCTGCTGGGCGCGGTACACCAGGGCGCGCGGCGCCTCGTCGGTGTTTGCCAGCGCATCCGCGATCCGCTCTTCGAGCACGGCACGGTTGGCGTCGATGCCGAAGTGGTCGTAGAGCCGCACGATTTCCTCGGCACTGCACTGCCCCGAGCGATAACGTTCAAATAATTGCTTGATGTCCTGTTCAGCCGCCAATGTTCCGTCGTTTACCCCTAATACAAACAACGCGGGAAAATCAGCTATGCCGAAGTGGCCTTTTTTTTATTTTTTCACGAAAACAGGTACAGCGCTAGCAAGAACGGCAATCCGCCCGGCGAGGTGAGGTAGGTTTTCAGGTATTTGCTGGCTTTCTGCACGTGGTTGTTCACGGTGTGGGTCGATATCCCGAATCGTTCGGCGGCTTCCTTATGGCTAAACCCATCCAGCTTCACGGCGGTGAAGACCGATCGGCATTGCGTGGGCAGGCCGTCCAGGATGCGGGCGATCAGCTGTTCGTTTTCCTTGTTGAGCAATTCGGCCTCGACGTGTTCATACAATTCGGTCGACGATTGGATGATCCGTTCCATGATCTCGCGCTCCTTGCTGGCCCGCTGCATGAAGTTGAACGCCATGTTGGTGGCGATCCGGTACAGGTAGGCCTTGAAGGACAGGTCGGGGTTGATCAACGCACGCGTTTCCCACACCTTCATGAAGACGTCTTGCAGCAGCTCTTCGGCATAGGCCTCGTTACGGACCAACTGCAATAGCCGGAGTGCCATGGGCTGCTTGTACAGCTCGTACACCGTCGCGAAAGCGCGCGCTTCGCCTTCCTGCAGGCGCATAAGCAGCGTTTTATCCGGTTGTTCGGGAATTTGCATTGGCCTCCGTAGTCGTTCGGTGCCAATATTACGAAATTCGGAACAAATATCACCGTTTTACCTCTTCGAGCTTGTCCCACCGCTGGTTATTCAAGCCCTCGTCGAGGTTCGGATCGTAGGTGTGGCTGTTCGTGCTGATGTACTTGCCGTCGCTGTTCATCCAGTACTGGTTGTAGCCGCTTTCCACTTTCTGATGGGTCCCCGTGGCGGCATTGTAGGTATTGGTGCGTTCGGTGATGGCGTCGACGAACCGTTCGTGTGAAGCGTCGCTCGCGGCATTGCGTGCACGCCATCCGCCCATGATGGCCTCATTGACGGCGTTGCTGCGGTTCACGAAATCGCGCTGCTGCGCCTGGAAGGCCGCTTGGTTGGCCGCCATCCGCTGGTTGAATGCCGCCCAGCTCTGGTTCACCTTCTGGGCCTCGATGCGGTTGTATTCCATGATGGGCTCGGGGTTGTAATGCGCATTGGCGATGGCGAAGACCAATTGCTTCTTCGCCAGCCCGTAATGCGCCTTGCTGGATTCCAGGCTGGAGCACCAATAGCTCCAGGTCAGCGTGCCCAGCATCTCGGTCGCGTTCAGCCGGATGAGCAGGAAGAACGGATCGCCGTTGCCTTTGGTCCATTCGGTGCCGATGGCATGCAGCTGCTTCTTCGGTGGCGCGACCTTGAACAGCTGGTCGTCGTACCAATTGTCGATGCGCGCGATCTCGGGGATTTCTTCGTAAGAAACGAACCGCAATCCATTCCGCTCGCCCCAGGGCACGAAATCCTGCTGGATCAATTCATCGATGCTGCTCGGCATCGGCCGCATGGGCTGGCCGCTCTGCCTGTAGATCTGCTGCAATTGCGGATCGGTGGGATACAGGTACGATTGCAAGGGGTAGTCGATCACCTGTGTACCCTTTGGCCCCGTGATGTGCGGCTGGCCGGATTGCACCTTGCCGTGCAATTTCCAGGACGACGGGAAGGGCATCTCCACGACGACCGTACCCTTGGCGTCCTTGAACGGCACCATCACCAGCCGTTCCCAATCGCTGCCCGCCGCAGCCGCCTTGGCCTTTTGGGGCGTCGCTTCCCCGCCGTTGTCCTCGCTTACGACCTGCGTGTCGGCCCGCTGCCCGCGCTCGGCACAGCCGCCCATCGCGATGAACACCATGCCGGATACAATCAATAGCTGTTTCATGATAAACCTGTTGTTTCCCTATAATCGGTTTGGGTACCGAAAGGTCAACAACGGGAATGGGAAAACCGCAACAAGATGCCGTTGTGGCTCTTCGGGATGCTGCATATTGAAAGGATAATCCGTTACTTTGCACCATGACTTTAGCAGCACGCATCGCGCAATCCGAAACCCACATCTTCAAAGCCGTATTCCCGAACACGACCAACCACTACGACACGCTGTATGGCGGCACGGCCATGGCCATGATGGACGAAGTGGCCTTCATCGCCGGAACCCGTTTCTGCCGCAAGCGGCTGGTGACCGTATCGTCAGACCGCATCGATTTCACCAAGCCGATCCCGGCGGGTACCATCGTGGAGCTGGTGGCGCGCGTGATCCACGTAGGCCGCACCAGCCTGAAGGTGCAGGTGGAGATCTTCGTGGAGCGGATGTATGAGCTGCACCGCGAACTGGCCATCACGGGTACATTTACCTTCGTGGCCATCGATGAACACAAGCAGCCCGTACCGGTGATGGAAGGGTTGGTTACCGATTAGGATAGATGCGCACATGAGTCGTTGCCTGCCCGCGCAGGTCGACCTTGACCAGCACGGCGGTGCGCCGGCCATCGACGGTGTCGTATTGGCTGAGCACCTGCCCGCCCGATACGGCATAATCGCCTTTCGCCATGAGGAAGCGGATCCGGCCATCGTAGAAATCCATGGGCAGCGCATTGGTGACCGTTACCTCGTTTGACTCTGCCCGCCCGTCATTTGGATGAAGATAGGCCGCCGAGACCGTGGGTGCCCCATGCGGACCGAGCAACCGGAAGACATTCACGCTATCGGCGTGAGCGGCGGGCTGCGCGCTGGTCCACCCCGTAGCGGTGCGCTTGAAGTCGATGTAGGACGCCCGCTGATGGTCTTGCGCCGAACCGACGGACAGCACGGGATAGGGATGGGCCTGGAGGATACGCGTACGGTGGTTGTGGCCCACCAAGACCAGATCGGGAGGTGCCACACCGCTTGGAACAGCCGTGGTCCAGCCATCCAGGCCATCGTAAAAGTGCGTGATCTGCATCCGGTAATGGATGCCGGTATCCCGCCATGATCTGGCGTAGTCTGCCCTGGCCCAAGGCAGGTACTCGTCGGTGGTCCATTCGCTGCTTAGTACATACATCGACCCCATCCGGAACGAAAAGGCACGCTGGCCTACGTAGTCGTTGTAAAACGCACGCCACGCGGCGATGTCCACGTAGTCGGACCAGCCGATATCGTGGTTCCCGGTGGTGAGCACCGTCGGCACCGCGAATGACGACAGCCCGTCGAAAAACCGATCGACGCGATTTTTGGCCTCATCCATACCGCACCAATCGTCTTTCATGTTGTATAGGTGCATGTTGTCGCCGGTTTCGAAGACCAGCCGCGGGTTGATGAGGTTGACCACCGGAGCCACCCATTGCAGGGCTTCCTTGCTGCCATGGCCCCACCGCGTACTGGCCCTGCCACCAGGCTCGGCGGCGGCATCAAGCGTAAGGTGTTGATCGGATTGGTGGAGGATGTAGAAATCAGCCTCCAGATCCGGGACGACGTGTACCGACCGCGGGGTGGAAACGCGTCCGCCAAGCGGCCCCTGCACCTCGAGGGTGAACAATTCCGGCGGCACGTCGGCCGCGGCACGCAACGTAAGCAACCAGCCGGGCCGGGTGCCGCGGTCGATGGACCCGCGTGCGGCGGCCACCACTTCGCACGGCCAACGGTTGAGATCGTTCTCGACATGGGCGTGCCATCCCGTGGCAGGCAACCCTTGGTCAGCCTCGAGCTCGACCGTGAATGTTCGGCCGGATTCGGTGAACACGGACTGATGTTTTCGCGGCGTCCAGATGGAACGCAACGTGGTGTCTTGTGCGGTGCACCCACGACCGTATGCCAGGCCCTGTCCCGTGGAAGTGCCTATGCATGCGGCGATGATGGCCGCGGCAATCAGGATATGCTTTTTCATGTTAAATCTTGTCTTAACTACCGGCTGGGGTCGATGACCAATGTGTCTACCACCTTGCCGTCTTGTCCGGTCACTTCGATGCGCAACCGTTGCGCGTCGGCCGTAGCCTTGACCAACGCGGTATTCGAATTGACCAGTATCGGGAATGCGGGTCCATCGCCTTGTTGCGGCAGCTGTTTGACATGGCGATGCAGGTGGCCGCTGATCATGACCTGTGCACCCGCGGCGTTGAGCAACGGTACGAATTTGGTGGCCACTTCGCGCTCGCCGTGCCAGCCGCCGAAGGGCGGCATGTGGCAGATGACCACCTTGTATGGCGCTTCGGTAAACTCGGGCCGCTCAAGGGCTTCTTTGAGCCATGCCGCCTCTTCGTCGCGGTACGCATCGAATGCGGCGATGCCGCTGTATTCGACGTCTGTGTCTGGCTTGTCCTCTCCGCTGTCCAATACCACGAAACACACCGGCCCGCGGCGCAACAGGAAGTACGGCTTGCCCGAGATGCCCGGAAAGTAATCGGAGAACCTCACGGCGAAGGGCCCCCGGGTTTCGTGGTTGCCCCTGGCGTAATACCACGCATGCTCGGCCGCGAACCCGGCGATGGCGGTATCCATGAAATCCGTGAACACCTGCGATTCGTCCAAAAAGAAACTGGCCATATCGCCGTTGAAGAAAAACAGGTCGTTTTCCTCAACGTCTACCTGCCCGAGCAAATCTCGCATGACGTCATTCTTGCCATGTATGTCGTTGATGACGGCAAAGGATACCGAAGGGGCGTCTGGAGCGGCCGTGGTGAACCGCAACGGTTTCTTGCGGTAGACATCGGTGGCCTGCACCGCGCCGTACTGGACCTTGCCCCAGCTGTGGCCCGTCACTTCTTGCGAATAGATCCGGTAACGGTATGCCGTGGCGGGGGCCAGTCCGTCTATACGCACCCGATGGAGCGTGTCCGTGCGCTTGATGCCATCACGCACGGCATATCTCCGGGTTCGCTCCTCGCGGTAAAAATGGCTCCCGTCATCCGGCGCCAACTCGACCCAACCGATCGCCGGCCGATTGGTGGTCCATAGGATGTCTACGCCCGTGGTGCCCATGGCTTGCAGGTACGGGCCATGCGAAATCGCAAACGGTTGCTGCGCGACGGATACCCAGGGCAACAGCAATGCCCATAACGTGAACAAATGCCCCCTCATGTCAATCGCCAATTTCCGTGAACAGATCGGCCTTGACCAACACGACGGTGGTGGCCAGCTTGGGGTTGGTTGCGCGCTGCGCACTGGAAATGCCTACACCCACCGCGAATACCTGGCCCGGGCGATCGCGCAGGTATCGCAGGTCCATCGTCAGCGCAAAGGACGCGCCCGATTCGCCGTCGGCAATGGACGCCGTGGCGGGCAACGCATACGCCGAGGCAGGCAACTGCATGGCGTCCAATTGGCCCTCGGCGATCATTGTCGCGACGGTATCGGCCCGGTCGGCGATATCGACCGTGATTACACCGTTGCGGTGGATGCCGCCGCGGAGCACGCCCAACGGCACCACCAAGCGGTTGCCTTGCCCATCGACCTGGAACCGGTACGGGCGCCCGGGGGTCGGCACCTCGTAAGGGTTATTGGCCACCGAAATATCATAGACGGTGGATGCCGAAGGCATATAGATCACCGGGTCGGGGTATTCGGCATCCGCGAACTGCTCGTATTTGCCGCAAGCCAGCATGAGCAAGGTGCACCCGAAAAGGACGAGTCGGCCTGCCTGCGTTTTCATCATCGTTATCATCTGTGAGTTTCTGATTAATGTTCGTTGAAAATTACCACATCGGGTTCTGCACCAGCCCCGTTGCCTTGAGCAGTTCCTGCTGGCCGATGGGATAGCAGTACATCCGGGGCTGGAATGTCCGCGTTTCTACCTGGGTGACCCGGTAGCTGAATCCGCTATCGCCCGATCGGCGTATCTCCACGCCGCGCAACGGTGCGCCAAGCGTTTCGGGTGCGACCATCCAACGCTTGGTGTCCCACAGCCTGTGCCCTTCGAAGGCCAACTCGACGCGCCGCTCGGCGCGTATGCGCTGCCGCATCAGGGCTTGGTCCAATCCCTCCGGCAACGGCGGCATGGATACGCCGCTGCGTGCCCGGACGAGGTCTACGTATCGCTTGATGTCCGGGTGGCCTGGATCGGACTCGTTCAACGCTTCGGCGTAATTGAGGTACACTTCCGCCAGGCGGATGTAGATCCAGCTGTGGATGCTCGTGGTGCCCGTGAGGAGGTTGACGTTTTCGTCGACGTATTTCCGGAGGTAGTAGCCGGTCTTGGAGGCCATGTTGGCACCGGGGCCGTCGCGACCGCCCACCCACGATTCAACCGCACGCCCCTTGAACGCGGTGTTGTTGACGAGCACGCTGTGCGCCAACCGGGGATCCCGGCTAGCGTATGGATCGGCCGCGTGTGCCGCGTTGTCCCAATCGAAGGGTTCGGCGGTGCCGTCCGCACGTAGCACTTCATAGGCGTCTACCAGGTTCTGCGAAGGGGCGTTGCCGCTCTGCCCCAGGTCGTATCCGATCGGGAACGATGCGATCTCGAAGCTATTGGATGCGCCGCTGCGCCTGGTGAAGATGATTTCAGGACTGTTGAAGGTTTTGAACAGTGCTGGATATCCGCCATGCAATGCGTATCCCGCCCCGGGCAGGTCTATCACCGCCTTGGCGGCCGCTGCGGCCGCTTGCCAGCGCGCCACGCGGTCGCCCGCAGGCAACGCGATCAATCCCGGGTCGGCATACCCTGCCGCCCACGAGGGGTCATTGTACAGGTCGCTGGCGGCGTACAGCAACACCCGGCTCTTCAGTGCCAGCGCGGCGCCCTTGGTGGCACGCCCCAGGTCTCCACCGCCGTAAGTGGCCGGCAGCACCCGGGCTGCGCTGTCGCATTCGTCAAGCACGTATTGGATGCTGCTTGCCAATGTGCTGCGCCGGATATCGCCCACGTCGGCATCCAGTTCGAAAATACCCTCCACGATGGGTACGCCTCCATAACGCTTGATCAGCTCGGCGTAAAAGAATGCGCGCAGAAACCGGACTTCGTACTTCCACCGGTTCATCTCGGCCAACCGCTCGCCGTATACCTGCTGTTGCGTCGGATCTGGATCGAGCCGGTACATGTCCAGGTTTACGCTGTCGATGTTGGCAAGGGCTTGATTGGCCTTGCGGATGCCCCGGTAGTAGTGATTCCACCGGTCGTCCGGATTGTTGTATGGGTTCCAGGCACCGTTATTGATGCGGTGTACACTGGAATTCTCGGACGTGTGTTCGGCTTCGTCGGTAACCGTGGCCTGTAACGCGCCGCCGATCTCGCTGAAGCCGTCGGGCAGCACATTGTATACCGCCGATACCGTGTTGCGTGTGAAATCGTAGGAATGGATGACCCGCTCTTTGGAAAGCGCGGTCAGGATATCGCGGTCAAGGGTGTCCTCGCACGAAGCGAATAGGCCCAGCAATACGCCGAAATATAGGGTTCTCTTCATTGTGCTATGCTTAAAATGCTATATTGATTCCGACCAGAAACGTGCGCATGGCCGGGTAGGCCGTGGCCGTGGTGTTGCTTTCCGGGTCTTCCGGTCCGCTGGTACCCCACGAAAAGAGGTTGGTGGCGTTGGCGAAGACCCGTGCGCTGCGGATGCCCACCGCCTCCGGAAGATGGGATAGCGTGTAGCCCAGCTCCACGTTGCGCAGCTTCAGGAAATCGCTTTTCTCCTGCCAGAACGAGGAGTACCGGTAGTTGTTCTGGTTGTCCGTGGCGGTAAGCCGCGGATAGGTCGCCCGGTCGGCCGTAGCGGGCGTCCAGCGTCCTTCGGCAATCCGGGCCACCGTGCCGTTGTCCTGGAATGCATGGTACGCCAATCCGGAACGGTAAAGGCTGCCGCCCGCGACGCCATGCAGCAAGAACTGCAGGTCTACCCCTTTGTACCTGAAAGACGGGTGCAAGCTTGCCCAGAACGTGGGGCTACCCGGGTTGCCGATGGGTGCGTAGTCCGCATCGTCGATGTACCCGTCGTTGTTCTGGTCCCGGTACTTGATGTCGCCGGGGTAAACGGTGGTGAACGTCTGCAACGGGCTGTTGGCGATATCGGCCTCATCCCGGAAAAACCCGATGGCTTCCAAGCCGAAAGGCTGGCCGATGCGCCGACCGGTGGTTTGCTGGTAGCCGAATTCCCGGAGTTCTTCAGACATGGCGACGATCCTGTCGTTGGCATAGTTGGCGATGAACCGGATGCCGTAACCGAACGGGCGGTCATGGCGGCCGTGGTAGGCAACGATAGCCTCCACGCCCCGGTTATGCACCTCGCCTACATTCAACATCGGCAAATCCATGCCGAAAAACCCCGGAATGGTGCGATTGGGGCTGGCCAGGATGTGATACCGGTGATTGAAGAAATAATCAGCCGAAAGCTGGAGCGCATTGCCGAGCAACGCCGCGTCGAACCCGACGTTGAACTTCTTCTCCTTTTCCCACGTAACGCCCGGATTGGCGATCTGCCCTTCTTCGATGGCGCTGATGGATGCATTGCCGGTACCGAAATAGTAGGCCGATGAGTAGCGGTAGGCCTGGTCGAACATGAATCGGTTGCCGCCAATGACATCGTTGCCCACCAATCCGTACGAACCCCGGATCTTGAGCCGATCGAACAGCCGATTCGCTTGCATGAACGGCTCATTGGATACGACCCAGCCCACCCCGACCGCCGGGAAAAGCCCGAAGCGATTGCCCTTGGCGAAGTTTTCCGATCCCATGTAGCTCGCGGAGAAGTCGATGAGATAGGTCTGGTTAAACGCGTAATTGAACCTTCCGCCCAATCCGACATGCTTGTACGGATAGGCGTCGCCGCTCACCGTGTAGCTGTCGTAGTTGCCCATGAGCATGATGTCGATGCCGTGCGCCCCGAAATCACGATCGTAGTTGGCGAATCCCTGCACGGCTACGTTGCGCCACTGTTCGGATTCATTCTCGCTGCCCTGTAGCGACGTGTTTTGGCCGAACCGGGTATACACGGTGTCTCCAGCGGCGCTTTGCGACAGCGCAAACCGTTCGTAGGTCCTGGATTTAATCGAAAAATTCCGGAAAAAGTTGTTGAACGACACGGCTGCCGACAACGCCAAGCCCGGCGTGACCATGTCCAGCTTGTGCCGCAAACGAAGCGAGGTCTGCAAGGTACGCCCGTTTGAAGTGTACATACCCTTTTCAACCATGTCTCCCCACGGATTGGAAAACAACGAATTCCCGCCGTATGAACCGTCTGGATTGAACACCGGAAATGCGTTTGGCGGAATGACCGACATGGCTCCGAAGAGCGACGACGTCTCGCTGGCCCCGGGGTTGCGCTTGTCTTCTACCGACCCGCCCAAGGTGAGCATCGCGGTCAGGTTCTTGGTCAGGTTGACGTCGATGTTCGTGCGGAAGTTATACCGGCGGTAACCGCTGTTGGTGGTATTGTCAGACAGCTTCTCGGTGCGTTTCAACAGTGTCTGTTCGTTCATCATGCTGAGCAGGCCGAAGTAGTGCACCACATCGTTGCCTCCCCTGAAATTCAATTGATGGGTATTGATCGGTGCCACCGAACGCAGCGACTGGCCGTACCAGTCTACATCCGGATGGAAAAATGGATCGGTTCCGTCGCGGTAGGCGCGCAACTGCGCTTCGGTGTAGCGTGCGGCACGGCCTTCGTTGGCCAGTGCCTCGTTGTACAGCGTCGCGTAGCCTGCAGCCCCGAGGAACTCGGGCAAATGGAACGGCGTGCCCAACCCCACCTTCGTATCGAACTGCACCTGGAGCGGCGCATGCCTGCCCCGCTTGGTGGTGACCAGCAGCACGCCGTTGGCTCCACGGAAGCCATGGACGGCCGTGGCAGCGGCGTCTTTGAGCAAACTGATGGTTTCGATCTCTTCGGGAACCAGTTGCTCGAAATTGCTTTCGAACCCATCGACCATCACCAAGGGGGCCGTGCCACCCGCGAATGTGCCGATACCCCGGCCCAGCAACCTCGGGGCGGCCAAGCCGGGCTCGTAACCCTGCGGCATGACCGTCAATCCGGCCAGACGGCCACTCAGCAAGTTTCCGAGGTTGGTGCTGAACAGGGTGGACAACTCGTCTCCATGCACCGTGGAAAGCGCCGCGACGTTGCGCGCGGCCTGTTGCCGGCCATAGGCGATTTCGATGTATGTACTATCGGGCACAGGCCTCGATGTGCCGGGATCGATGGCCTGGGCTCTACTTGCATGAACCATGCAGGCTAACATGCCAAATACGAAAATGGCTATATGATACGCTTCTGATCGTTTCATTCCTTTAAATCTGCTTTTTACCAACCTGGGTTTTGCACCAGGTAACCTTTGTCTACTTCTGCCTGGAGGAACGGGTGCAGGTGCATACGTGTGGGGAAACTCCGCTCCTCGAATACATAGGGTTCATACCGGTATTCATCGCTACCCACGATCGGATGGATACGGATACCCCATATTGCCCCTTTCATGACCCCATCCTCTTCGGCGATCTGCCAGCGCAGGATATCCCAGAGCCGGTTGTCTTCGAACACGAGTTCGATGGCGCGTTCGTTTCGCACGCGAGCACGGAAAGCGTCTTTATCGATGCCCGCTGGAAGGTCCGGCATCCCGGAACGTGCCCTGATCGCATTGACGGCGGCATGCGCATCGGCCGTAGGCCCGCTGTATTCGTTGCTGGCTTCGGCAAACATGAGCAGGGCATCGGCCAACCGGTAGATGTAGTTGTGCGGAATGGCTCCGGTATTGTTGCTGAGGATATCCGGCACGAACTTGCGTTGCCACGTGCCGCCCTTGCAGTCCGCGACGTGGGCCCCGCCCTGAAAGGTTTCGATGCGGGGGTATTCGGTATTGAGCCGCACGCCGTTGTACAGGATGGATTGCGCGAAGCGGGGATCCAGCTCGGCATACTTCTGCTGCAGGTCATTGCCGCCCGCGGGATCCCACGTTTGGGGCATGCCGTCTTTCTTCTCATAACGCTTCACGAAATTGAGCGTGGGGCTGGTACCGCCGTAGCCCCCGTAGATGCTGGCCGGCAGGATGCCGAGAAACGGGTAATGGTATGTGCGGCGCAAAGGGGCATGCTTGTTTTCGAAAATGATCTCGGCATTGTCATGCACCTCCCACATGTATTTGTAGTTCTTGTCTACCCCTTGGTCGTCGATCAGCCTGATGCTGCCTTGCGGCGCCCAGTCAATCACCGCCTTGGCGGCATCGGCCGCACGCTTCCATCGCTCGGCATCGAAATTGCCGTAACCGATCAACGGCGTATGTGCACCGAAGCTCAGGTAGGGCGCAGCGGTATTGAACAACGGGCTGGCCGCCAACAGCAACGTCTTGGCCTTGACCATCAGCGCGGCACCCTTCGTGGCGCGCCCGCGCATCTCGCCGGGGTATTGGTTTGGCAGCGAGGCAACGGCGGCGTCGCAATCGGCGACAATGAAATCGACCACCTCGGCAAAGGTATTCCTGGTGAGCGGGGTTTCCAGTATATCGCCCGACGTGAGCACCTTGTCCACGATCGGCACGCCGCCATAACGCTTGAGCATCTCGAAGTAATTCATGGCCCGCATGAACTGTGCTTCTCCCTTGACCTGGCCGATATAGGCCGCAGACACGCCCGGCACGGTTTCGACCCTGGCCAGCAAGTTGTTGGCCCTGCGGATGGCCGCCCAACGGATGTGGTATCGGTAGTCGGCATAAGGAACCGATGTGGTGCTCAAACTGCCCGAGTTCCACCCCTGCTCATCGGCCCACGTGGCTCCCAGCTCGGCTTCGTCGCTGGCACCCTTGGTACCGAATCGTGCACTGGTGACACCCGCCACCTGGGTATGCAGGCCCAGCATGGAATGTACGCCTTGCAGGTACATGCCGGCGATGTAGGTCTCGACCTCGGTCTGGGATGAAAATATGGTATTCTCGTCGACATCGATACCTGGGGCCTTATCCAGGAAATCGGTATTGCATGCCGAGGATAACAGCAGTAACGCTGCACACCATGCTATGGATAATGTATGGTTCATGTCTAGAATTTTATATTCAAACCGAAATTGAATGTCTTCGTGAGTGGATAAGGCTCCCAGTTGGTGGCGGCCACATTGCTTTCCGGATCGATGCCCGGGAAAAGATCACTGAACGTGAGCAGGTTGTTGCCGTTGCCGAATAGCCGCGCCGACTGGAGGCCGAGCCGCGAGAGCCAACGGGCATCGAAGGTATAACCGAGTTCGGCATTCTTGAGCCGGATGTAGCTGGCATCCCTGATCCATAGCGACGAGGCTTGGTAGTTGTGCTGATTGTTGGTATCGCCTTCAGACAGGTGCGGGAAGGCAATCGGTGCCCCACTGACGTAACGCTCATGCGTCCAACTCTTGTCGATGATGTAATAGGGCACGTTCTCGAACTCGCGATACCCGTAGCGGGCATGGCGCGAATAGTTGACGGACACGTTGCTCGCCCCTTGGAACAACAGCGAAAAATCGACGCCCTTGAAATCGCCACCGAACGAAACGCCCACTATCTTTTCGGGGAAATTGGAATAACCGATCGGCACCTGATCGTTGGTGTTGATGATGCCGTCGCCGTTGATATCCACGTAGCGGACATCACCGGGTTGCAGGCGGTTGTTGTTCCATTGCGTTTGCGGACGATGTGGGTCATTGACTTCTTCCCAGCTGTTGTAGAATCCGTCGAACAGCAATCCGAATTGCTGGCCGAAGCGCTGGCCGGTGCGGTTTTGATAGGTGAACGCACGCTGCGCTTCGTCCTGGAACAGGATGGTGTTATGGGCATACGTATAATTGGCCTTGACCCAATAATTGAACGCGGCGGCCTTGCCGTTGAAGGTGATCTCGCCGTCGATGCCGGAATTGCGCATGCGCCCCAGGTTGTACGCGGGGAGGTTGGCCCCCACGATGGTGGGTACCGTACCCAGGTTGGCCAGGATGTTGTCGCGGCGCTCGTCGAACCAATCGACCGTAACGCTGACCCGATTGTCCAAGAGCCGGATGTCGGTGCCGATGTTGGTCTTGCGTGCGCGCTCCCACGTCAGTTCGGGGTTGCCGATCTTGCCTTCGTTTGAAACCCGATAGCTGTTGAGGTTCACGCCGGTGAGGCCGAAATAATACTGGTTGGCATAATTATAGGACGTGGGCATGTACAGGAACCGATCTCCTCCAACCCGATCGTTGCCCACCTCGCCATAGGAACCCCTGAATTTCAAGAAGTTCACCCATTCGTTTTTAGGAAACAACGGCTCCTCGGATACAACCCATCCGGCAGAAAAAGCCGGGAAAAAACCGAAACGGCGCCCTTCGGCGAAGTTTTCGGTACCGTTGTAGCCCATATCGAATTCAGCCAGGTATCGGCCATCATAACCGTAGGTAACACGGCCAACGTACCCTTGGTAGCCCTGCGGTACGAGGAATGCCAACGTGGGATCGTGCAGCTTGCCTTGGTTATAGAGCACCAGTGCCCCCACCTGGTGGCGACCGAACGTACCCGCATAGTTCAGGCCGAATTCGGCGTAATCCCTGCGGAATTTCTGTACGCTTTCGTTGTATGAAAAAGCCGACTCCTCGCCCTGCGGCACGAATACCACCGAACCATCGGGCAACCGACGGGGGGTATACGCCAGTTCTATGTTCGGGAAGTGCCCGTCTTGCGAGTTGTGGTTGATGTACGAAACCGTACCGTGGGCATCAAGCCCATCCACCAAGAAATCAAGCGCATAGTTCAGCCGAACGGCTCCATTGAGGTAGTTGCGGTAGCCCCTGCTGTAGCCGCTGCGCAGCAGCTGGTCTATCGGTGTGGTGACATTCGGCGCGTCCGGCAGGTAAATCAACTTGCCTTCCCATAGTCCCGGCGAAATGGTGGGAGGTACTTTCTGCGCCAACTCGATGGTCCGGTTGATGGTGCTGGTGTTGCCCTGCCGTATTTCCGACTGCGCGGCGATGTTGATGTTGGCCGTGAGGCCCTTGAGGATGTCAAAATCCAGGTTGGTCCTGAAATTGTAGCGCTGGAAGCGCGGCTGTGCGTTGTACTGCTCCACCGCTTGGACCACTTCCTCGCTGAACAGGCCATTTTGGTCAAAGTAGCCCGCCGAAGCGAAATACTTGACGCCTTTGACACCCCCGCTGAAACTGAGGTTCTGCTGATTTTGCATGGAGGCAGGCCGGTACATCTTCGAAAACCAATCGATGTTGGGGTAGAAAAGCGGATCGTCGCCAGCTGCATATTTGGCGATCTCGTCATCGGTGAACACCGGGTTGTAGCCGCCCGTAATGTACGAATCATACTGCAACGCTTCATTGAAGCCGCGGGCAAACGTTTCGGCCGATATGCTGGGCCGCGTATTGGCAAACTCGGTGAAGGCGAAATTGGAGGTGAAACTTACGCTGGGCTTGCCGATCACGCCGCGCCGCGTCGTGATGAGCACCACGCCGTTTGCGCCGCGTACGCCGTATACCGCCGTGGCGGAAGCGTCTTTCAGTATCGTGACGGATTCGATCTCGTTCGGGTCTATGCTATTGTAATTGACGCCCTCGATGCCATCGACCATGATCAACGGTTCTTGCGAGCCGGAAAAAGTCCCCACGCCCCGGATACGGATGGTGCTTTGGTCTTCGCCCGGTTGCCCGCTCCGTTGCACGGCAAGCAGTCCCGGCAACCGGCCAACGAGCGAGTTGCTGATGTTGGCCTGGGGCGACTGCACAAGCTCCTTGGTACCGATGGAAGACACCGCCCCGGTAACCGTGGCTTTCCTTTGTTGGCCGAAACCAACCACCACCACTTCGTCCAGGCCGGAGACCAGTTCTTTCAGGATCACATTGACCACGAGGCTTTCGGACACCGTACGTTCTTCGCTGGTGTGTCCAATCATCGAAAAAACCAAAACCGTCGCACCCGGGGGCAATCGCAGGCGGTAGTTACCATCCGCGCCGGTGACCGTGGTGCCCGCCAATCCGTTTACGGCCACGGTAACACCTTCCAAGGGTTCGCCCCGATCGTTGGTGACGCGGCCACGCGCCTCCCGTTGCGGTGCGGGTGCCGCCTTGGACGGTTCCTTGGCACCGATAGTGACTTCCTTCCGTTTGATCAGGATGTGGTTGCCCCGGATGGAATACGCGTATGGCAAATCCGCCAAGCATGCGGCGATGACCCGCTCTACGGATACGTCCTTAAGGTCAAGCGTGACCTTGACCCGCTTGAGTTCGTGGCTGTCGTAGACAACCACGTAGCCCGTCTGGGCTTTCACCGAAGCGAACACGGCATCCATGGCGGCATCCCGTACCTGGATGGAGAGTTGCTGTGCCGTAAGCCTGGCGCTTACCTGCATAAATGCGATCAGCAGAATACTCAGGATCAAATGGAATCGCATGAGAAATTTTGCGGTTATACACCGAGTTAAATTCATTACCTTTGTAATGTTTGGGTTAATTGTTCGACAAAAATAAACTCAAATCCCTCGCCTTCCGACGGCCATCGGAGGGCGATTCTTTTCTTGGGCGCTACGTATAATTCTCTGTTTTCATCGCTTACTCCGTTTAATCATTCGTTATAGATTACAATCCGTTGGCTATTCCCATGTTGCTCCACGCGATAGCGGAGCCCGAAATAGTGCAGGATATCAAGTGCTTCAGAGGCGTTCACGTCCCGGTATACCTCGCCCCAAAGGTTGATGTGGGGGCTGTTGCCCTGAAACACCACCTCGACGTCATACCATCGCGAAAGCTGGCGTACAATGGCTTCGATATCCGTGTTGTTGAAACTGAACATCCCGCTTTTCCAGGCTACGGCGTCTTCAACGCGAACCTCATCCACATGAACCCGATGGCCTCGATCTAGCGTTGCCTGTTGCCCAGGTGCCAGCAAGACCGCTTGTTGGGTAGCCATCCCCGTAACCTTCAAGGCGCCGTCGACCAGTGTGGTGCGGATCGTCGGTTCGTCTGGATAGCTGTTGACATTGAAGCTGGTACCCAACACGTCCACTTCCTGACCCTTGGTGCGTACCTTGAAGGGCCGGTCTTTGGCTGATTTTACTTGAAAAAAAGCTTCTCCATCCAATTCCACAACCCGTTGCCTGGCTAAGTTGTCTTCGTGATAGGTCAACCGCGAGGCTGCATTGAGCCAAACGGCGGTCCCATCAGGCAACGTGATTTGGTAGGTACCGCCTTTTGGTGTGGTAAGCGAAAGTGTGTGGGTTTGCGCGCTCGATCCGCTCAGTACATCGCTTCCGTCCAGGTAGGTAATGCCATCGCCCATCACGACGCCAGCGTGTTCAGCACTCAGTTCGATTGTCCGGCCATCGGCCAACGTCAGCGTGGCGCGGTTAGTGCCGGGTGCGAAATCTTTTACGTTGACCACACCGGATCTGCCATGCATTCCCTTGAATAGGTAATCCATGACTTGACCCTGGAATATCCATACGGAGGCCGTAACCACGACCAGTACGGCCGCTGCATAGGGCATCCATGGACGAAACCTGCGAACGGTTGCTTCTGGTTTTGGCAACGTGGCTCGGATGGCTGCCAGATCTTCCCGCGATTCCTCGTCCGAAAACGTGCCTTGGTCCCGGGCGATGCCTTGCAGGCCTCCACGCGCGTACCAATCTTCTACCCAAGCGCGTTCGGCATCCGTGCAGTTACCCGCAACGTAACGAGTCAATACTTCTCTTAATCGTTTTTCTTCCATTCGGGAAGGGGATCCAGTTCCCCACTCACCTTATCTATTCAACGAACATGGCCGTTGGGCGTAGAAAAAAAAAGAAAAATCATGAAATAAATAGCAGGGCGATGGAAAGGAGTGTACCAAGTCTCAACCGAAGCACCTTCAATGCGTTGTTTACCTGTTTTTTGACCGTCGCCTCAGACAGCTCCATCCGCTCGGCGATTTCACGGTGCGACAGGTAATGATCCCGGCTCAGGCAAAATACCTCGCGCATTTTCTTTGGTAGTCGGGAGACTTCATCATTGATCAATTGTTGGAGTTCGCGTTCACGGACGAGATGATCCGAAGCGGTTGGCTCTTCCTGGAACTTCGGCGTCTCCGCATCGATGTATTTTGCATGCAGGTTGCGCTGGAGCAGTAGGTTGATGACTTTATAGCGAACCGCTGCGAACAAGTAGGGCAATAGGCTCGCTTGGGGTTTCAATCCCTCCCGGTTATTCCAGAGTGCCGTAAATACCTCTTGAACGACATCCTTGGCGTCTTCCCTGTCGCGCAGCTTGGTGCGCACGTGGGTATATAGTCTATCCGCGTACCGATCATAAAGTTCCGTATATGCTCCGTGGTCGTCCGATCGCAGCATTTCGACCAGTTCACCATCGCATACCGATTTATAGGATTGCATCGCCATATCTCTAGACCAAGAACGGATTCAAAATTAATTGAAAACTTGGTACCCCCTTATTACGATTCCGTTAACAAATTGTTCAGTCGCACAATTGGTTCCCATCAACCTTCAAACCGGCCAAATGGAAATCAAAAGTAACGAAAAGTCGGATATCTTCAAAAAAAGTTTAGCACCACCGTCTCGAATATGGATTTTCCTGGCGAAGGTTGCGATGGCCTGGCTTTTGACCATCCATAACGCAAACGCACATGATAAGGATGGAAATCAAATGGAAAGCGATGGTGTCCGGCCTTGCCTTCGCTTGACTAGGCAGCACCGTTGCGGCACAACAACCGCGGCATGACCAAACGCGGTACGCGGTGGCTTACCGCACCGAGATCAAAACGACCACGGGGAAGTCGGCGGGCGTATTGGAACAGGTTACCGATAGCAACGTGGTGGTGCGCTATGACCTGAATGGCTACGATTACATCCCGACTGAGACTGTCAAGGTAATCCGCATCAAATTCAGCGCCGGGCAAAAGCAGAAACCCAACGGGGCATGATCACGCCTTTCTCGGCTTGCTTTTCCTTGACGCCTTCGCGCTGCCATTGAATGCCAGGCAAAGCTCCAGCCAATAACTGAAGCCGTCCGCTTCGCCGAACCCCTCGGGACTGACATAGCAATAGCCGGGCAGGTCCTTCCCTTTCATGACCATCGGGCGATAGCCCGGCCGTTTGGCGACGGCGGCCGTTTGCCGTTCGTCGTACCGGCACATGAGGCCGATGTCGGTGACATTGACGCACATTTTCCCATTCACGAGGAACGCGAGCCCGCCGAACATCTTCTTCTCCTCGATGGTGATGTCGGGCACGTACCGGAGGTAATCCCTTACCCGTTGAGCCAATTCGTTGTCATAGGCCATACCGCGATTCTTTTTAAACCATCCTTAGCGGTTCGTTGTTGCTTCTTCTTCATTTACATATTCCAAGATGTCACTTGGCTGGCAGTCCAATGCTTTACAAATTGCAGCCAAGGTACTGAAACGAATTGCTTTTGCCTTACCGGTCTTTAAAATGGAGAGGTTGGACAACGTCAGATCAACCCGTTCAGAAAGTTCATTCAACGAAATTTTCCGCTTTGCCATCATCACGTCCAAATTTACAATAATTGCCATCGCTCAAATTGTCAAGTCATTTTCAGATTTCATATCCACGGCCTTTTGCAGGATTCGTTCAACTATTGCCGCAGTGGTCGCAACGACGGCAGTCGCGCAAGCAGCCACGATACAAATGGCAAGGAAACCTGCGGGGTCGTCCTCCTTGCTATGGAATAGCTCTATGTAAAGTCCTGCCGTCGCGATCGAAACAAATAGAATGATCGCACAAAACTTTATGCCCTTTATGGCCTTGACGGCGTTTGATGAGAACACGTCATTCTGCCCAACGTAAGCGAGTAATTTGAATGCCTTGTACAACGCAACAAAAAAAGCGATCGATGCCGCGTAACCGAATAGGATGAATTCGTCGAAGTAAATGTCAAACAAGCTCAGGTTCGTGGCCCGTCCTTCGGTCAGCGGAAACCGAATCAAAATGGCAAGCGCCACAACGCCCATGAGCACGATGACTGCCTGAAGAAATACGATTGAAATTCTTTTCATAACGATTTATGAATTTATTTTACGCATCAAAAATAATAAATATTTATTGATAAACAATAAATATTTACCGTTTTCAAAAAATACATTTTTATCGGGGGGCTCTGTTGGTTGGTCGGGATGACAGGTTTGGTTTGTTACTCATTGTTCAATTTCTGTAAACGTTCTTTTGCTGAAGGGATGACATCATCATCTTCCTCATAATTTTCTATCACGCTTTCCAACGTGCTCTTCGCCTGGAAGTCATCGCCTTTGCCCGCATAGGCATCGGCAAGGAGGATGAAGCTCTTGGCCACCCAATAGTTATGTGACCCCATGTTGTTGATTACATCAAAGGCCGTTTCCTGGGCTTTGTCGTATTCCTTGTCTTCATACTGCAGTTGCCCCACGCGGTACCGTGCCTCTGCGCCGACTGCCGTTTGGCTCTTCAGCGCTGCCAGATTCAGTTCCTTGATGGCGGGCTCCACTTTCCCTTCCCGCAACATGGCCCGAGCACCGTACAAGTGTGCCTTGGCCATGTCCTCCTCTGTTGATCGATCGTAACCCTTGATCAACTTCGCATATTTGGCCACCTGCTCCAGGTCACCGATTTCGAAATAACAGATCATCAGGTTGGTTACCGCATAGCCATAGTTTTCTTTATATGCCGAAGTGATTTCCAGCTTTTTGAGGTGCACGATGGCCTCGTTGTATTCCTTCAAGCTCAAGTATAGCGCCGCCGCCGTCAGCAAGGTATTCTCCGTATACGGGCTCGTCCAGTCGTTCAGGATGATGTTCAGGTCATGCAGCGCTTCCCTCGGGCGACCGGCGCGGTACAAACTCACTCCGCGGATATATCGGGCATGTTTTTCCTGTATGGGTTTCGGAAATCGGTCAAAATACGCATTGATCGCTTCGACAGCCGATTCGTATTGTCCCCTGGCAAACAAGGAATGGGCTGCCTGGAAAGCCAGGTTATCCTGTTCCGCGGCACTCAGATTACCGATATTGGTGTTGATCGCGTAATCGATATAACTCGAAGCATCCCCCTGATCCAGGTAGATGTTTTCTATGGAACGCAGCGCTTGCCCCGCCTCATCGGTTGTGGTATGTTCCTCCACCACCCGCTGGAAGGTGGCCTTCGCCGCTTCGGTGTCATCTTTATTGTACTGGACAAGCCCGATGGTCATCAACGCCCGGGGGACATAGCTGCTGCGGGGATACCGGTCGATCATCCGCTGCAGCCCTTCGATGGCCGTATCGTGGTCTCCCATCGTGAAATACGTGTACGGGATCTCAAAGGCCACGTCATCCGCGTAGTTTGAACCCGGGAATCGTTCCACAACGGATCGCAGGGTGCTGAGCTTCGTTTCGTTGTCGCCCTGCAATCCTTGGATAACACCGCGTTGGAACAACGCATAGTCCTGATTGGGCGCTTCGCTGTCGATCAGTTGGTCGTAGTATCGGTTGGCTCGGCCGTAATCGCGCACGGCAAGATACGAATCGCCCAAACGTGCGATTACATCGTGACGCACGTTTTCGTCCAGCGAACTGCCCTCGGTAGCCAGGAAGCGTTCGAAATAATCGGCTGCCATGCCAAAGCTGTTGTTGCGGAACGCCGCATACGCCAGGCCATAGTTCGCATAGCTGTATACATCGGTGTTTCGTGCCGCCGGCAACTGGAGGAACCGGGAAAAGTTTTCTACCGCCTCCCTGTACTTGCGCACTTCATACATCGCCTCGGCTTTCCAATACGTGGCCAACGCCGCCATTTCCGCATCGATCGGGAATTTTTCCGATCGCATGAACGTGGATATGCTGTTTTCGAAGGCGCGCTCGTTGTAGAACTCCAATCCGCGGTAATACGTGACCTTTTGATAGGTCCTATCGGCTGCCCTGTCCCTGTCGTTGAACGCCTCCAGCATATTCACTCCTGCGTGGAAATTACTCGTGCCCAACAGGATCTCGGCCAACAGTGTTTCCGGATTCTCCGTATCTTTACCATCGGGTTTACGATCCGCATGTCCCTGAGCGATATATTCCTGGGCAACTTCCAGCGCCGCCCGGGCGGAGTCTAATTCGTATAAGGTTTTGGCATAGTTAAACAGCCCATCCGCTTTCAATGCCCGATCGAAATCCAGCCCGGACGCCTTGGCAAATGCATTCCGTGCACGTTGCTTATCGCCGGTTTCCAGGGCTATATGGCCTAAAGCGATTATCGAGCCCTGATAAAAGGCATCCGACGCCGCCAACTTCTCCAGGATAGCAGTCGCTCTTTCGTATTCGCGAGCTTGGTAGGCCAGGAACCCGATCCGGTAATTATCGATATTGCTGCGTGAAGCGTCCGGATGCCGTTCAAGCAGTTTGCCGTAATAAGCCTGTCTGAATGGGTTCTTTGCAAAATACGTGGAGGCGGCGATCTGGCGCAGCTCGACGGCAAGCGCCTCCCGATCGATACGCATATCCGGGCTCCGGCGGACCTTTACGGCATCGGCCAACATCGGCCGGTAATCGCGTACGACATCGATGGAATCCAAAAGCGTGGGTTCCTGCGCATACCCCATAACCAGCAACGCTGAAAAGATACCGGTAAGCAGGTATTTCAGGTAGTTATAGCCAATCCCTTCTTTCGATAGCATGATTCGTCCGTGTTCCTGGGTTTTCCCAAAGCAAAAAGTAGGCCCAAAAAGGTAGGGTGCCAACCCGCAAAAAAAAAGCCCAGCAAACGCTGAGCTTTTCCGTCGGGTTGGCGGGATTCGAACCCACGACCTCCAGCACCCCATGCTGGCGCGATACCTGGCTACGCTACAACCCGATTGGGGGTGCAAATATATAAAATTTCAGTACATATCAGACAAAAATCTTTTTGCACCATACGGCATTTCCAGCCATTGCGTTTCGCATGGCCAACGTTGTCGCATGCCGTCAGGGCAACATTTCGTGCGTTTTATCCCGGAAGTACTCCAGCCAAGACCGCGTGATGTAACCCGCCGGCTCGTCTTTCGCGTAATCCTCGGGTTTCACGCCCCAATAAAACCCAATCCAACCATCGGCTATGTCTTTGGAAGCCGTGATGAACGCGTCGAGTTCCTCGATACTGCACCTAAGGGGGAAAAGTTCCTCGATAACCAGTGGCTTTCCGATGTCATAGATCTTCAACGCGGTGATCGCTTCAGGAACCTTGCCTTCTTCCGGATAGAAATGGACACTCACGAAATCCAGATTCTCCCCGACTTCGGCCGAATAGAACGTCGGCTTCGCATTCGGGAAAGTCAATGCCCAAGGGATGACCCCTAACGTGACCAAATGACGCCTGTCTGCCGAACGGATCGCGGCAACCAGCAAGTCCACCCACTGCCTCGCAACCTGTTTAGCATCCCGCCCGTCTAGGTCGAGGGTAATCCGCTGACAGAAAAATTTGCCACCCAGTTCGCCCGCTAGCCATTCGGATTCCTTCTTGGCGGAAGGCCATAAGGGTTCATTGACCAAATCGTAACAGAATACGGCCGGACTTTCGGCACAAACCGCGGCGACGGCCGTCCAAAAGTTTGCCTGAACGGCCCAACGTCCCTGTTCATCCAACCGCTGATACCAAGGCGGGGTATCTTGCTTGTGGTAATTGCCCAAGCCGGTGATGTTGAGATACAAACCCGTGGTTTCCGCCAAGTGCAGCAATTTGCCAAGTCGATCCAGGGCGTTCGCATCGGGCTGCTCGGCGGAAAGCATGAATTTACCAAGTTGCAGGTGTACGCGGACCACATTGGCCCCCAAGTCTTTCATTTCCCTGAAATCTTCCGTTATGGTATCCCATTCGTCATACCAATAATCTTCGATGAGACGCCCTGCACTGTCATGGTCATAATTGAACCCCCACGGACGAAAGGGTGTTCCCGATGAAGCGTACGCAAAGCCATCCCCATCCCTGTCCAAGACGATGCGTTCCATTCCCTCGGCCGGGTGCCTGACACGACCATCCATCCCTTCTTCCCTTGGTGCCGGGTTGGCCGATGCAACGGCTGCGAGCACGCGAATGAGGGTCAAGAGTGCGTTCATGCGTAAGGGATGCTGAAATGTACGCCGCTATTAGGCGTTTTTATCACCGATGTATTTATAGAACGCGTCGCGATAGGTATCCCCGACGGGAATGACCTTATCCTGGATGAAAATCCGGCCACGCTCGATACTAGCGATCTTATCGAGTGCTACGATATATGAACGGTGGACACGCACGAAACGGTTGCCGGGCAGGATATCTTCCATCTTTTTCATGTTCTGCAAGGTGACGATGCGCTCGACGGGCGTGTAAATGGAAATGTAGTCTTTCAGCCCTTCGATGTATAACACGTCGTCCAAATCGACGCGTTGTATCTTGTGTTCGGTCTTGACGAAAATGAAATCCACCGGTGCATCGGGCGGCTGTGGTGCAATGGTCGCGGGCGATGGCTTAGCCGCCTTGCTGGCCAACACCTTCTGGATGGAACGATAGAACCGATCAAAGGCGATGGGCTTCAACAGGTAGTCGACCACATTCAGCTCATACCCATCCAAGGCATACTGCGGATAGGCGGTGGTGAGGATGACATCGCACTTGCCGTTGATAATCTTGAGGAATTGGATGCCGGTGAGCTCGGGCATCTGCACATCGAGGAACACCAGGTCCACCTCACCCTGCTGCACCAAGGTAAGTGCCTCGATCGCATTGGTGGTGCTGGCTACCAACGTCAACTCGGGTACCTTGGCCACGTAGTCCGCTATGATGTCCAATGCCAGTGGTTCATCATCTACAGCTATACATCTTACCATGTGCATCTACTTTTGAGGTTATAAATATAGGAAAAGTTCGCCACTGTAGTAATTTTCGGTTTCGATGATATTGATGGTGTACCGATTGGGATAGCCCAGCTGGAGCCTGCGTTTCAGGTTCGTGAGTCCCACCCCTTTCGTTTGATCCTTGTTCACGTAATTTTTGGCATTCTCGGCCTTGAAATGCAGCCGCCCTTCTTGTACTTCGATGGTAATGCGGATGGGCTTGCTGGCATCGGTGGATACACCGTGCTTGAACGCGTTCTCGAGAAACGAGATCAGCAGCAACGGCATGATCCGGTGGTTGCGGTCGTCGATGTCCACGCGCAGGTCCACGAAGATGTTTTCCTTGAAGCGCAGCTTCTGCAATTCGATGTAGTTCTGCAGGTAATTGATCTCATCTTCCAACCTCACCGTCTCCTCATTGCTCTCATAGAGCATATAACGCATGATTTCCGATAGCTTGAGGATGGCCTCGGGCGTCTTTTCGGATTTCTGGTAAGCCAGCGAGTAGATGTTATTCAACGAATTGAACAGGAAATGCGGATTGATCTGCGACTTGAGGAAGGCCAGCTCGGCATTTAGCTTTTCGTTCTCGAGGCTCTTGCGCTGCTCCCGGCTCCTGAAATTGGACGAAATGACGTACACGGACGAACTGAGGAGCATGAAAAACAATCCGCTGATGGTGGCCACGACCATGTACTGGATCGGACCGATCGTTTTCTGTTCATTCTCGGTATTGCGATATTCCAGGATGATATCGGCATGATAGTGGGCGATACCATACTTGATAGCGACCGATACGACCAATAAAAGGGCCATGTAGGCGGTAGCCCGCCAGTAATGCCCGTTGCCGATCAGCAACGGATTGACGAGAAAGTAATGGACGTAGAAAATGGTGATATTGAGTGCACCATACACCAGGATGATGACCACCGCATCCCCGGCGTGTTCGCGCGCGTTCAACAGGTAAAGCACCACGAGCAATGCCGCCCATACGAGGATGTGTACCCAGATGACCCTACCTTTTAGCATGATGGCAAATATACTGTTCCCGGTCGATATCGTCCGAAAGGTTAGACGAATCCCCGACTTCCATCGGCCAACTCCCGAAAAAACCGGACGAATCCGTTGGGCCGGTTAGTCTACGAAATCGGGCGGTTGGTCTAAAACTTTTCGGCCTGAAAACAATAATCGGTTTCTTTGTACTGTGCATTCGGAATTGATGTGATTGGATAACCTTGCAAACATAACGAAAAATGAAAAAGTCCATCGGCAACATTTCACCCTTCCTGTTATTGATCCTTCCTTTCGTCGTGATCCTGTTCGTGATGGCGGCGCAGACCGGAAGCGAAATCATCCAAGAGCGCATACAGTTGAATGCCTCGTTTATTTCACTGCCAGAGGCGAACGTTTTTAAGGTATTGCTGTCGCGATAATGCAGCGACTTGCTTACCTTTGCGTCCATGCAACACCAACGATTGTCGCTGCGGAGCGTATTGGATGCATTGGGTCTAGACGCTGCGTGCCTGCCGCTCCTCGAAGAGGCTCGGCTCGATGACACCACGAACAAAGGCTATGCCCCTGAAAACGTCTACGCTGCGATCCGCACCATCGGCGCGATCCTGAACGTGCAGCAACGGGCCGACCAACTGGCCGATGACCTACAAGAACGGATCGACATCATCACCCACAAACTGAAATTCATCACGGCGGAAAACAAGCCCCACGTCTTGCTATTGAACGATACGACGCCGCTGGAGGCGGACGCGGCGGGATATCTCGGCGAGCTGGTACGGCTAGCGGGCGGCATCCTTCATACCTGCGGCGCATCCGGCGCGGACCGGGAACCCGACATCCTCATCACAGTGAACGATAAGCCCATGCCGCAACTCCTGGCCGAGCTACCCGAAATGCTGGCGGAACCGCAATGGTCGGGGATACCGGCCGTAACGAACAACCGGATCTACATCATGCATCACCGTGACCACTTACGGCATCCCGGCGCCCAGATTGCCGACGACGCAGAGATGCTGGCCGAGATCATCCATCCCAAGCATTTCTTTTTCGGACGTGACGAGGACGCTTGGATGAAATTCGATTGGCAATGAACGCATCAATTGCCACCGGCAGCCAATAGGTACCGCCTGAAATCACCGAAGTCAGTACCCAACGCCGCGGCCTGCTTTTCGCGCCCTTCCAAAGCCCTTACCTCCGCAGGGACGGTAATCCGCCTGGCCAACGCCTCGGGGAAGACCTCCGGAAATTTGCAGGGATGGGCCGTTGACAGGAAAACCGATGCATAGGTGCCCGGGTGCCCTTTCCGGTAACGCTCGGCAGCCAGCCAAGCGATGGCGGTATGGGGGCAGGCGAGGTAACCGTAGCGGTCGGCCAACGCCGCGATGGCCTCGCGTGTCTGGGCATCGGTAAATGAATAGGATAGCACGGCCTGTTGCAGGGCCTGCCGATCCTGGCCGAACAGGTCCATGATGCGTACCCAATTGCTGGGATTGCCTACATCCATGGCATTCGCCAACGTCTGTACTGACGGCAGGGGCTCGTAGCGGCCGCTCGCCAGGAATCGTGGGACGGTATCGTTCACGTTGGTGGCGGCGATGAAACGCGCCACCGGCAAACCCATTTTGTAGGCGAGCAGACCGGCACCGATGTTGCCGAAATTACCGCTTGGCACGGCGAACACGACTTTGTCGATACGTTGTGCCAACAATTGGGCATAGGCGTGGAAATAATAAAAGGTCTGCGGGATGAGCCTGGCGATGTTGATGGAATTGGCCGACGTGAGCCGGAAAGCGGATGCCAGCTCGGGGTCATTAAACGCGGCCTTGACCAGCGCTTGGCAATCGTCGAATGTACCGTCCACCTCGATGGCCCGGATATTCTGCCCATTCGTGGTCAATTGCAACTCCTGCACGGGGCTTACCTTGCCCTTGGGATACAGGATCGTGACGCGCGTACCGGGCACACCAAGGAAACCCAATGCCACCGCCCCGCCGGTATCGCCCGACGTGGCGACCAGCACGTCCAGCACCCGGTCGTCTCCGGTAGACAGGTAGGCCATGACGCGGCTCATGAACCGAGCACCGAAATCCTTGAACGCCAATGATGGACCATGGAACAATTCCAAGACGGCCAAGCCGCTGTCCAACGGACGGACCGGGGCCTGGAAGTCGATCGCGTCGTCGACGATGCGGCGCAAGTCGGCTTCGGGGATGTCGTTCCCGATCAGCAACCCAGCCACCTTGGCGGCAATTTCCTGCAAGGAATATTGCTGCAGGTTCCTGATGAAATGGGCATCGACGGTGGGGATGGTCTCCGGCATGTAAAGTCCACGATCGGCCGGCAAGCTATTGAAAACCGCATCTTTGAAAGAAACCCGCAGGCTCGGATTATTCGTACTGTAAAATTGCATATGCTATTCGCTTATTTCGCTGGTTTACTTGCTCTCACCTGTTTATGAGACGCGATGAATCGCGTCTCTACTGACCTCCCTCGGCCCTTCGGCATTGATGCCCGATACGTACCCGTTGCTGCCGATGCCATGCGCCGTGAGGTGCGCTTGGATCACGGCAGTGATATGGCCTGCCGTTTCCCTGTTTTGCGCGAAGGCAAAAACCGACGGGCCGGATCCGGAAATACCAAAGCTGAGCGCCCCGGATTCCATCGCCAAACGCCGCATTTCATGAAACTCCGGAATCAAAATGGCTCGGGTGGGCTCGATCAGCACATCGTGCATGCTACGCCCGATGAGGGCGTAGTCATGGGTGTATAACCCCGCGACCAGTCCCGCGATATTGCCCCATTGGGTAACCGCGTCCTGGAGCGCAATCTTGGAACGGATCATCTGTCGTGCATCGCGTGTAGGCACATCGACGTGCGGGAAGACCACCGACGCATACAACGACGGCGGGCTGGGGATGGACACGACATCAAGGGGATGGTAGCCCTTCACGAGCGTGATACCACCCAATAGCGCTGGGGCGACGTTATCGGCATGTCCATGGCCGCACGCAAGCGCTTCGCCCTGGACGGCGAAGGGCAAAAGCTCCCGCCGAGCGCACGGATTGCCCAGCAGGGTGTTGATGGCGAACAACCCCGCCACGGTGCTGGCGGAACTCGAGCCTAACCCACTGCCGATGGGCATTTGCTTGTGCAGCGCGATCTCCACGCCGACATCCTCACGACCGATATGCGAAAGGAATGACATCACGCTGGCACTGACGGTGTTCTTGGCCGCGTCCCAGGGCAACCGGCCATCGTCGCCCGTGATCTCCACGATGCGAACACCGGGTCGATCTACCCTGCTCATCACCACTTCATCACCGGGTTCGTCCAAGGCAAACCCGAGGATATCGAACCCACAGACCATATTGGCTACCGTTGCCGGAGCGAATACATGAACATTGTCTCTCTGCTGCTGCATATTCTCGTATCTCTTATTTCGTATCCTCCTCAAGCCCCCACATTGACCAAATCGGCGAAAACACCCGCTGCGGTGACTTCAGCACCTGCGCCGGGACCTTTCACCACCAGCGGCCGGTCTTTGTAACGTTCGGTCGTGAAGGATATGATGTTGTCGCTGCCGGATAGCGTGAAGAACGGGTGGGCTTCGTCCACCATTTCAAGCGCGATCGAAACCTTGCCTTCCTCCAACTTGCCGATGTAGCGAAGCACCTTGTTCGCTTGGCCAGCCCGTCGCTTCAACCCATCGAAGTAATCGTCGGCGGCTTTCAGTGCCGCATAGAATTCTTCCACCGACGCGGCCTGCACGCAGGCTTCGGGCAAAATGCCGCCCAACTGGACATCTTCCGGTTCGATGACGTGCCCGGCATCCCGCGCCAGGATGAGCATCTTGCGCATGAAATCCGTCCCCTTCAAATCGTCGCGCGGGTCGGGCTCTGTATAGCCCAGCCGCTGGGCGTTCTTCACCACGTCGTGGAACGACGCATCGCCCTTGAAGTTATTGAAGATATAGGATATGGTGCCCGAAAGGATGGCCTCGATCCGGATGATCCGGTCGCCGCTGAGCATGAGGTCCCGGAGCACCCGCACGATGGGCAAGCCCGCCCCGACATTGGTTTCGTAAAAAAAGTCCACGCCATGGCGCCTGGCCGTGTCTTTCAACTCCAGGTATTGGCCGTATGTTCCCGAGTTGGCAATCTTGTTGCAGGTCACGATCGAGATGTTCGATTGGAATATGCCGCGGTAGTGGGCGATGGGCAGTTCACTCGCCGTGTTATCCAGGAACACACAGTTCGGAAGGTTCATGGCCTTCATCCGGCCGATGAACACATCCAGATCGGCCGCCTCGCCCGATTCCAACAGCCGCTCGTCCCAACGAGACAAGTCGATCCCCTCCGGATCGAATAGCATCAGGCGTGAATTGCTGACGCCCACCACCTTGATCTCGATGTCGTTATGGTCCAACAGGAAATCGTGCTGCTCCCGGATTTGCCTGAACAGCGTCGCGCCGATATTCCCCGTGCCGACGTTGAACACATGAAGCGTTTTGTTCAATTGGGCGAAAAAGGCATCATGTACCGCGTTCAGGGCCTTCGACAGGTCGGATTGGCCGATGATGACGGAGATGTTGTACTCGGACGATCCTTGGGCGATGGCACGTACGTTAATGCCGTTGCGGCCCAACGCGTGGAACAGCTTACCGGCCATCCCAGGCGTACGTTTCATGTTCTCCCCTACGATGGCCAAAACCGACAGGTTCTCTTCGATTTCCGGCTCGGAAAGCTTGTTGGCCTGCAGCTCCAGTTCAAACTCGTGCTCGATGAGCGCTTTGGCCCGCGCCGCGTCCGCGGGATGTACCGCAAACGTGATGCTGTGCTCGGATGAAGATTGGGTGATCAACACGACGTTGATCTGTTCCCTGGACAACAACGTAAACAGCCGTCCGCTAAAGCCCGCCTTACCAACCATCCCGCTGCCCAGCAAATTGATGATGCTGATGGCCGGAATGGAAGATATGCCCTTGATGGGCAATGCCGTCTTCCCACTGCCGTGTTGGATGGTCGTCCCCGCGAAACCGGGATTGAACGTGTTGCGTATGACGATGGGGATTTTCTTGAGGAATGCCGGGATCATCGTCGGCGGATAGATGACCTTCGCCCCGAAATAGGACAATTCCATCGCTTCCGTATAGGAAAGTACGGGCAGCGAAAAGGCTTTCCTGACGATGCGGGGATCGGCGGTGAGCATGCCATCCACGTCCGTCCAGATCTCGATGGCGTCGGCCCCTAAGGCCGACGCAATGATCGCGGCGGTATAATCGCTCCCTCCTCGCCCCAACGTCGTGACCCGGCCCCGCTCATTGGCCGCGATGAATCCGGTAACGAACATCAATTTGCCCGGATTTGCCGCATGGAACGCCTGGATCGATTGCTCGGACAGGTGCTGATGGACGTGGGCCGCGCCAAAAAGGCTATCCGTAACGATCAATTTCGTGGCGTCCACGAAAACCGCCTCCGGAAATCGCTGCTCGGCGATCTTGCTGACCAAAAAGGTCGAACACCGTTCGCCGTAACTTAACACGAGGTCTTTGCTTTGCGAACTCAGCTCACGGAGATTGAAGATGCCTTGCAAAATGTCCTCCAGCTCGTTGAGGTAAAGTTTGAGCTTGGTGAATACCGGATTCTGTTGCCTTACGGCGATCAATTGCTTCACCACGGCGAAATGACGCGATTCCATGGCCTGCAACCCGTCTACAAAGCCCCTACCGTCGGCGGCATCCACGGCAAGTTGCATGAGCAGGTTGGTAACGCCGCCCATCGCCGACAAGACCACCAGCGGGCGCTCACCGGCTTCCTGCGATTTCTCCACGATGTCCAGTACCGCCTGTATGCTGTCGGCCGAGCCGACGGACGTGCCGCCAAATTTAAGTATCTTCATCGTTCTACCTTTTCTTAAATCAAAAGCGCCTTCCCGTATTCGAGGAAGGCGCTCTATGCTTTTTATCTTTACGATTACAACATAAACTACTTCCCCCGGTTGCTTGCCCCGGTGGTAATCGTTGTTGTAATGGTGGTGTATTGAGTCACTGTTTTGATATTTCCGCGACAAAGAAAAGCCTTTATTTTGAATTCGGCAAGAGAAAACTGATTTTTTTGCGACTTCCGCATTTTTTAAATTCATTAAAACAAAAACGAGATAACTTGTATTTTTTTTGGAGAATTAGTTATTATACCATAACTTCGCGACCTAACGGGTGTGGATTGGCCGTACCCAAGCTGAACAGTCAACGTCTGCGTGTTTAATAAAAAGGCAATTTAATGAAGAAAAAAACGATGTTAGCCTTTGTGCTAGTGGCTTGCTTTGTTGCCGTATCGCAAGCACAGACCGCAACCGAACAACCCGTAACCACCTCAGATCCAGATAATTTAGCCAAGGATTATTTTTCCCAGATTATGGGTGTCGCCGCTTCTGCGACCACGAACACCAAACTTTACCAGTTCATTTATGAATGGATAGGTACGCCCTACCGCCTCGGTGGTAAGACAAAGAAGGGTGGCGTGGATTGTTCTAGGTTTGCTTATGAGCTGTATGAAAGTGTCTTCAACACCACGCTAGGCAATAACAGCCGCAATATCTATACGCAAGTGGATCCCATAAGGAAGAAAGACGACCTTAAACCAGGCGACTTGGTATTTTTCAAGATAAGGAGCCGTAGCATCACGCATGTTGGCGTATATATGGGCGACGACAAGTTTGCCCATGCCTCTTCAAGCCGTGGCGTAATGATCAGTGACCTGAATGAGGCCTATTGGAAGCGCTATTATTACAATGGTGGCCGGATGCTTACCGCTGCGGCCGAAGAAGCGGGCGCATCAGGCATCCAACCGCCGCCTGAAAATTGGCACTAAGGCTTGGTAGCCGCCGCCTACGCATCGGGCATCGGGAATTTAATCGAATTATTTCCTATTTTTGCCAATATCCATTATTTGAGCTTGTTTAAACTTTATCCTTTGGTCTGCAATTGCGCCTCTTTCGCCCACTCTTCGGCTATTTTTGAGCGCGTAGCAACCAGCTACGAACTCAAAAACGAGCCTCGATTGAACAAAAGATGCATCAATTTCGCCATCA
>JBBCJB010000040.1:0-2171 GCA_037190485.1 Parapedobacter sp. | reverse complement strand
GAAGCGTTCTGACGATAAGTGAAAGCCAGCCGGATCCCATAAACGTTTGGGCACTCAGGGCCGTGAATAGCGAGAAGCTGACTCCGGGTTTCATTTTTCAAATAGGTTGGCACGTTCAGCGCTATTGGTTGCCACTATTTTTCGCACATGCAACGCTATGGGTTGCCGCTATTGGGTTCGCTTGACGAACATGGATAACAATATGCCTCCAATGAATATAAATAAAAAGGCTAGAATAAATGTCGCAAAATCGAACTCGTAAGTAACCGCTTTGTTCTCATACAATAGAAACCATTTTCGATGCGGCCTTGAAGCCATTACAGCTTCGCTTCGATATGGGTGGTAGAATATCAAAAAACAAAATGATAGAATAGAGTATGCAATTAAAATCGCTTTCATTACTCTGCTCCTTCGATTCTAAATCCAAATATGCCACCGTTGGACGGTGATGATACATTGATTAGTATTCCCCATCTCACTGATTTTAACGCAGATCGATCCCGTTCCTCGACAACGGTTTCAAACATGAAGTATTCACCGGAATCGGATTCTGTTGCAATCGGTGGTTGGTAGCTGCTGCCGCCCATTATTGAGGGCTTGTGTACGCCGTAGTTCCATCCGGGAGGGTTCAATGGATCGCCTACGGAAAATCCTCCAAAATACAATGGAAAGTCATTATCTCCAACTCCCTTAAAGCCGGGGGCATCATAGAAAACGGCAGTATTTCCTGACCATCGAGGGCTTGGGACCCCTGCGGAGGAATCGCTTCCAATCGACCAGCGCGAACCGTCCCAAAATGGGACGGTTCCATCTTCTGTCCTTCGGAAGCTATCAATAACTTGACCTTTTTTCTTTACTACGCCAGTTAAATACTGGCGGATGACGCAATCCTCCTTCTTTCCGCCGTCGCCAATGGTAAGTGTCAATCTGACTCGATGCCGATATGTGTAATTCTTCGACCACCAACCTGAGATTTTATTTGCCCATCCATCGCTTTCAACCTTGAGGTCTTTTGCACAACAAATAAGCCCTAGTCTATCCATGCTGTTTGTGGGGTCGTTTGAAACGAACCCGTACAAGTTCACTCCTCCTTGCTCTTCGATGGGATCCCTGCTTGGCCACCTTCCTGTTTCGGGGTTGTAGTATCTGAAGCCGTAGTAGTACAGCCCCGTCCCGTCCAGAGGCTTGGTCGAGAACCGGTAGACGTTCGCCTCGCACAGCTCCTCATCCCCCCATTGCGCGATGGTCCTGCCGAAGGCGTCGTAGTCGTAGCGTCCCACCTTCGTGCCGTCCGCCAGATCGACGACGGCGCTGACATTTCCGTTCCCGTCGTAGGCGTAGCACCATGCCCGGTTGCCGACTGCGTCCCAGGCCGCGAGCAGCCCGCCCACGCCACCGGCCCCCTGGGGCGTGCCGCTGAGATCGTTGCCCCAGGCGTAGCGCTGCACGAGATCCCCGGCGGCATCGACCACCGCGACCACGTTCCAATCGTCGTGGACGAAGCGCTCACTGGTCTTCGGTACCCAAGCCTGCGTGTCGGGATTCCAGCGTTCGACCGTGCGTCCGATGCGGCGGCTGCGCGAGTCGTAGGTGTAGCGGTAGCGTTCCCCTGGCACGCCCGCCGCCAAGGCCGCCGGGCCGGTCTGGACCTCGACGAGGCGGTTCTCGGCGTCCCAGGCGTAGGTCCATCTCGCATCGGAGATGAGGTTGCCGTCGGAGTCGTATGCGGGCGCCTCCAGGGCCGGCGGGACGAAGCGGTGGCCGAAACGGTGCGCGGGCAGGTCGGCCCCGCCCGGCCCGGCGCCGGGATCGAGGGCGTCGACGCTCACCGATTGCCAGAGGGCGGCCAGGGCGTTGGGCAGTCCGTCGAGTTCCTTGCGCCAGAACCCGCCCTGCCGCACGACGGGCAGGTCGTTCACCGTCACGCCGACATTCGAGGGGGCCCGTCCGAGGACGTCGAAGGCACCGGGACGGGTGATCTGCGTGTACTGGTTCAAGGCGTTGGCGGTGTAGTCGATCTGGCGGAGGTTGGCGCCGTTTTCGTCGCCGCCCTCGCGGGCCCATGTGCGGTTGCCGAGAGAGTCGTAGGCGAAGGCCTGCTGCCATCCGGCGAGCGGGTCGTCGTTGGGGAGGCGCTTGACGGCGGATGTCACCTCGTCGCGCTCGTTGTA
>JBBCJB010000039.1:0-66082 GCA_037190485.1 Parapedobacter sp. | reverse complement strand
TTCATCACGCAGAGCGCCATCGGCAAGCGCGGCCCGATCACCGTCTACGGCGACGACTACGACACGCCCGACGGTTCGGCCATCCGCGATTACATCCACGTGGTGGATTTGGCCAAAGCACACGTTGCCGCGATCGGGCTGTTGGAGCGGGGCAACCCGAACGGCAACTACGACGTATTCAACGTGGGCACGGGCAATGGCAGCACCGTGCTGGAGGTCATCAGGGCATTTGAGGCATCCACGGGCGTGCCGCTCAACTACCAGATCGGCGCCCGCCGGGCGGGCGACATCGAGAAAGTGTGGGGCGATGTGTCCAAATCCACGCGGGAGCTCGGTTGGACGGCGGGATTGGGCATCGACGAGATGATGCGCTCCGCCTGGAAATGGGAACAATATTTGAAGGATCATCCGCTGCAATAATTTAGGTTAGGCACATGTCCCTGCATCAGCATCCGGAACTGAAGAAAGCGGTCCTTGCGCTTCCCCAACAGGAGAAGGACAAGCTGCTGGTGCGTTTGGTCGGCAAGGACAGCCTGTTGATGAATCAGCTGCATTTCCAGCTGCTGGAAGACGAGGCCGATCTTGACGATCGGGCCGAAGAAGCCCAGCGCAGGCTGCAACAGCTATTCGATCGGTTGCCGACGAGCCTGTCGCGCCTGTATCCCCATCACCAAGCGCACGCGTTGATGGTGGAGCTGAAGTACGGAAGCGGCATCATCAATGAGCATGCGGCCATCACCAAAGACAAGATGAGTGAGGTGCGGCTGCGCCTCTTCCTGGTGTCACAGGCCTTCGCGCAGTTCGGGGCGTTGTTCCAGCTGCAGGATTCGGGTGCCACCGAAAAATTGTACAGCTACCAAGCGGGGCGCATCAAATACATTTTGGGTAAATTCAGCAAATTGCATGAAGACCTGCAATTTGAGTTCCGCGATGAATTGAACGATGCGCTGGCCTTTGCCCACGGATCGCGGATGAACCCCCATATGCAGCAGCTGGGGTTACCAATGGAATTATAGGAATGAAGAAAGTAATCATCACCGGCGGGGCCGGATTCATCGGTTCGCACGTGGTACGCAGGTTCGTGACCACCTATCCGGACTATGCGATCGTCAACCTGGACAAGCTCACGTATGCGGGCAACCTGGCCAACCTCCGGGACATCGAGGGTCGGCCGAACTACCGTTTCGTGAAGGGCGACATCACCGATGCGCCGTTCATCGACCGGCTCTTTGGCCAGGAAAAGCCCGATGCGGTGATCCACCTGGCGGCCGAATCGCATGTGGATCGCTCGATCAGCAACCCGCTCGAATTCGTGCTCACCAACGTGGTGGGTACGGTGAACCTGCTCAATGCGGCGCGCAGGCATTGGGAAGGGGCCTACGATCGCCACCGGTTCTACCACGTATCGACCGATGAGGTGTACGGCGCGCTCGGCGATTCGGGGATGTTCACCGAATCGACGCGGTATGACCCGCATTCGCCGTATTCGGCATCGAAGGCCTCTTCCGACCATTTCGTGCGTGCCTACCACGATACCTACGGCATCGATGCGGTCATTTCCAATTGCTCGAACAACTACGGGTCGCATCATTTCCCGGAGAAGCTGATCCCGCTGGCCATCAACAACATCACGGGCAATCGGCCCGTCCCGGTATACGGGCAGGGGGAGAACGTTCGGGATTGGCTGTGGGTGGAAGACCATGCGCGGGCCATCGACGTTATCTTCCATCGGGCGGCGCCGGGCGAGACCTACAACATCGGGGGGCACAACGAGTGGAAGAACATCGACCTGATCCGGTTGCTGTGCCGCATCATGGATCGCAAGCTTGGCCGGGCCGAGGGCGAGTCGGCCAAGCTGATCACCTTCGTGAAGGATCGGGCGGGGCACGACCTGCGCTACGCGATCGACGCGAGCAAGCTGCAGCGGGAGCTGGGCTGGGCGCCGAGCCTGCAATTCGAGGAAGGCCTGGAAAAGACCGTCGATTGGTACCTGGCCAATGGAGCCTGGCTGCAGGACGTTACGTCAGGCCACTACCAGCAATACTACGAAGAGCAATACGCGGGCCGCGCATAGGCTACTGGGCGTATCCGCTAGCGAATGATTCCTTGTTTCACGAGGAAATCAGCGTCTACGTGCTTGTCGACGCTGATGTAGCCGGGGTAATTGATTTGTTTGTTGCCCAACGCCAGTGTGGGCTTGATCCTGAACGTGAGTTTTATCGTTTCGTCCGTTGCACCCCCACGTGCGCTTTGCATGAATGCCAGCAACTTATTGAGCGTTTTGCTATCCGAAAGGAATTTATAGACGTCGGTCTGGAGTTTCACGGGCACCAACGCCGTTTCGCCGGGCGCTACTTCGATGGGCAGGTCGGAAGTGCCGTCAAAGACCTCGTTCCCTTCCACCTCGATTTTGTAGGCGAACTGCTGGATGCCGGCAAGGTGGTTGGTTGGGTTGGTGATGCGCAGGTTCAACCTTCCCGAAAGCGGGATGTCGCGGCTCAGGAATCCCATGGCCACGCCCGGAAGGCGACTCACATCCACCCGCCCGTTGGCCACGATTTTCGTGATGTCCGTACCGGCCAGCAACACGCTATCGGCCGAAACGAATTCATAGCGACATTTCTCCAAGGCTTTCAACGCTTTGGTCTGTTTGTCCAGACCGCAAGCAGCGAGCAGTGCGGCCAGTAAGGCAAAAAAAATGACTCGATTAAGCATGGTGCCAAAGGTACGAGAAATGCCGTATTCGTGGCGACTGTCGACAAAAAGAGACTTCATTGTACCTTTTAGTAAACTTGAAAACGGTAAATGGCGCCATTCGAGCGGGCCATTTACCGTGCCTGATTGATTATCGTGAGCAGTCTGCCGTCCATGCGCCGCGACTATTGATCACCGCGATGTCGAGTGAGCTGGCCGTAATGGTGATCCCGGTAAGTCCTTCGCCGACACTCACGTACGTGTTGTCGCTGCTCCGCTCGAAACGGACGTCGGTCAGGTCAGGTATGCCACTGCCAAAAATGAATGAATACGAGTTGCCGGCTTTGGCGACCGTAACCCGTCCGTCCTCATCGATGATGGTCTCTTCACCATCGGTGAAGGAAATCGAACCTTCATAGGTTCCTACGAATACATCTGTGTCAGCCGGATCGGTATCCTTGCTGCACGAAACTACAAATAGCAATGAAACGACCACCAATGCTCCAATCCTGTTTACTACGTTGTTCATGACGATATAGTTTTGTTTATACCCTGAAAAGGCAAAGGCCGTGCCAGCGCATCCCGTTGCCGGAATGCGGATGGCGGCGCGGGCTTTGCAATGATCCACATTTTCCGTATCTTCGCCCCGTTTTTTGACAGTGGGTATAGACGATATCTTAGCGAAATACCGCCAAAGCGAGCAGGTAACGGCGTTGGTGGAGGCGTTGCAGGGCAAAAGTCCGAAAATCCAGCTCAGGGGATTGATCGGGTCGGCCGATGCGATGGTGGCGGTGGCATCGTACGCGCTGCGGCAGCGAACGATGGTTTTCGTATTGCCCACGCATGAGGACGCATCTTACTTCCTCGCCGACCTGGAGGGGCTGCTGGACAGGCAGGTGTTGTTCTTTCCCACCTCTTACCGCAAGGCGTTTGATTTCACGCAGACCGACAGCGCGCACGTGTTGCAGCGAGCGGAAACCTTGAGTACGCTCAACCGCTCCACGGAATCACCCCGGATGGTGGTGACCTACCCCGAGGCGTTGACCGAAAAGGTCATCAACCGCAAGGACCTGACGAACAACACGCTTGAAATCGTGCAGAGCAGTAACCTCAGTATCGATTTCATCAACGAGTTTTTGCAGGAGTACGCGTTTGAGCGTGTGGACTTCGTGTACGAACCGGGACAATATGCCATCCGTGGCGGCATCGTGGATATCTTCTCGTTCTCGAACGACCTGCCCTACCGCATCGAATTTTTCGGCGATGATATCGAGAGCATCCGGACATTCGACATCGAGAGCCAGCTTTCGGTGAGCAAGATCCACACCGTGACCATCGTACCCAATGTGCAGGCCAAATTCCTCACCGAAGGGAATATCTCGCTGCTCGAATACGTGGCCAGCGACGCGGTGGTGTGGCTCGAAGACGTCCAATTCACGCTGGATGTGGTGGGCAAGGGCCATAAAAAGGCATTGGAGCTGTGGCGGGCGTTGCCCGAAAGCGATAAGCAACAGCATGCGGAGTGGGTGAATCCGCAGTACAACTTTACCGACGAAAAGAACCTCGCGGCCCTGTTGCAGGAGTTTGCCGTTGTTGAATTCGGCAAGCAGTTCTTTTACCACGCCACGGCGACCCTGACCTTCGACCAGCGTCCGCAACCGTCATTCAACAAGGATTTCAGCCTGTTGATCCATAATTTCAAGGAAAATGCCAGCGCAGGCATCCTCAATTGCATTTTCAGCGATTCGCCCAAGCAAATCGAGCGTTTGATGGCCATCCTGGACGACCTCGACAGATCGGTTACGTTCACGCCTGTCCATACCGCACTGCGCGAAGGGTTCGTGGATGTGGCGTTGGGCATGGCCTGCTATACCGATCACCAGGTGTTCGATCGGTACTACAAGTACAAGCGCAAAAAGGGTTATGAGCGCTCGCAAGCCATCACGCTCAAGGAATTGCGCGACCTGAAGCCAGGAGACTACATCACGCACATCGACCACGGTATCGGTAAATACGCCGGGCTCGAAAAGGTGGAGGTGAACGGCAAGATGCAGGAGATGATCCGTTTGGTGTATGCCGACAACGACCTCCTGTATGTGAACATCAACTCGCTCAACCGCATTTCCAGGTACACGGGCAAGGAAGGGGCTACGCCCAAAATGAACAAGTTGGGTACCGATGCGTGGGACAAGCTGAAGAAGACCACAAAAAAAAAAGTTAAGGACATTGCCCGCGACCTGATCAAACTCTACGCCAAGCGCAAGTCGCAAACCGGGAATGCGTTCCAGCCCGACACCTACCTGCAGACCGAGCTCGAGGCATCGTTCATCTATGAAGATACGCCCGATCAGGAAAAAGCCACACTGGATGTAAAACGCGACATGGAATCGCCGCATCCCATGGATCGATTGGTGTGCGGAGATGTCGGCTTCGGCAAGACGGAAGTGGCCATCCGGGCGGCTTTCAAGGCCGTGACCGACAGCAAGCAGGTGGCCGTGTTGGTACCCACCACCATCCTGGCCATGCAGCACTACCGTACGTTTTCCGAACGGTTGAAGGGCTTTCCCTGTTCGATCGATTACATCAACCGCTTCAAGACAACCAAAGAGATCCGGGATTCGTTGATACGGTTGGCCGAAGGGAAGCTGGACATCATCATCGGTACGCATCGCTTGGTGAGCAAAGACGTCAAGTTCAAGGACCTGGGCCTGATGATCGTGGACGAAGAGCAGAAATTCGGTGTGGGTACCAAGGAAAAGCTCAAGCAGCTCCGTGCCAACGTGGATGCACTCACGCTCACGGCCACCCCGATACCCCGTACATTGCATTTCTCGTTGATGGGCGCGCGCGACCTCAGCATCATCAATACGCCTCCGCCTAACCGACAGCCGGTGCAGACCGAGCTGCACGTATTCAACGAGGCATTGATCCAAGAGGCGGTAGCCTATGAGCTGGATCGCGGCGGGCAGGTATTCTTCATCCATAACCGCGTGGCCGATCTCCCGCAGTTGGGCAACCTGATCATGAAGCTGGTGCCACACGCCCGCGTGGGCGTGGCCCACGGCCAGCTGGAAGGCGATGCACTCGAAGACGTGATGCTCAAGTTCATCCATCACGGGTACGATGTGTTGGTGGCCACCACGATCATCGAGGCGGGTTTGGATATCCCCAATGCGAACACCATCATCATCAACCATGCCCACATGTTCGGGTTGAGCGACCTGCACCAGATGCGGGGCCGTGTCGGCCGATCGAACAAGAAGGCGTTCTGTTACCTGCTGAGCCCGCCGCTCTCCACGCTCACGGCCGAAGCCTACAAGCGATTGAGCGCCATCGAGGAGTTTTCGGAGCTGGGCAGCGGCTTCAACGTGGCCATGCGCGACCTCGATATCCGCGGAAGCGGCAACCTGCTGGGGGCCGAACAGAGCGGGTTCATCGCCGAAATCGGCTTCGAGATGTACCACAAGATATTGGACGAAGCGATCCAGGAGCTCAAGGACGACGAGTTCGCCGACCTGTTCAAAGACGTGAAGCCACGCGATTTCGTTTCTTTTACGCAGATTGACACGGATCTGGAGGTGCTCATCCCGGATGAATACGTAACGAGCGTGTCCGAGCGGTACAACCTATACAACGAAATCGCCAAGTTGGAGGGCGAATCGCAGCTCGAGGCATTCAGGCAGTCGCTGCGCGATCGCTTTGGCCCCACCCCCCCGCAGGTGGAGGAATTGCTCAATACGCTGCGCCTCCAATGGTTGGGAAAGGAGATCGGCTTCGAAAAGATTTCCTTCAAGAACGGGGTGCTCCGGGGCTATTTTGCCACCAATCCTGGCTACTTCGAGAGCGACCGATTCGGCAAGGTGCTTGAGTTCGTGCAGCAGAACCCCACCATCTGCAACCTCAAGGAGGTGAAAGGGTCATTGCGTATCGCCTTTGAGCGGGTACCGGATATCGGGCAAGCGATTGACATCCTCGAGGACATGGCGGCGTAGCGCCCGACCGAACACCAGCCAGGGCGCTTAAAGGATGCGGTTTTTCAGGGTTTTCGATACAGCCTCCGTAGCGGAATGCACATGCAGCTTATCATAGATTTTCTTGATGTGGAACCGGACGGTATCGATACTCAAGTTCAGTTCGGCGGCAATCATCTTGTAGCTGTATCCCTTGACGAGGAGTTGGAGGGTTTCTGTTTCGCGTAGCGAAAGTTGATAGTTTTCCTGTTGGGACTGCCCGGCGGCTGGAAGCATTTGCAAGACTTTCCGCGCCACCGAACCCGTCATCGGCGCACCGCCGGTCAGGACGTTGCGGATGGCTTGGGGCAGTTCTTCGGCAGCGGCGCTCTTGAGGATATAGCCCGAAGCCCCGGCACAGACAGCGTCGAAAATATGCGCATTGTCTTCAAATACCGTGAGCATCAGGATGGGTACCTTGTTGTCGACGCCACGGATTCGTCTCACGGCCTCGATACCCGTAATGCCCGGCATCTCGATATCCATCAGTACGATATGCGGCCGATGGCTTTGGAGGTCGGCCTCCACGGCAAGCGCGTTGGGCAGGGCGGCGGCCAAGACCATGTCCGGTTGGGTGGATAGCAACACGGATATGCTCATCCGCAGCCCGGCATGGTCGTCATACAGCAGTACATTGGTCGTCATGGCAGGTAAAGGTAGCGATATTCCCGTTACGTCCAAAACGCATCGGGCCAATCGTCGCATTGCAGTTTTTCACGGTGGTGTTCCGTCACCTTAAGCAACTGGCTGCCCGTCGCTGATTGCTGTATTTCATTGAATAGTATTCGCTCTTCGAAACGGATGTGGCTATCCAGTTCTTCCTCGATGCGGCTTAGCGACCGCCAAATCTCGGTTTCCTCGTCAAAAAGCCGCTTCAATCGCCGGTGCTCGGCCAATGCGCGCTTCACCAATTCATGGTCGTTCCCTAGGATGGGAAAGATATGCTCCTCTTCCAATTCGAAATGGTCGGCCAAGTGCGTGCGCCAAAACCAATCGGCATAGCGCTTGATACGTGCTGTATCGACATTCCGTTTGAAGCCTTCCCGGATTTTCCAGCACAGGAGCAGGCCGTGGTGGTGATCCCGGCTCAGCGGTTTCAGGTGTTCGCTTCGTTTCAATGGCTTGGCATTATCCATGAGGGCGGGGGATTATTACGTATTTTCCAAGGATTCCTTGAGTACCTGGGCATGGTTTATGGCGGTGTCGCGCGCCGCGTAAAGCAGCGTTACCTTACTTTTCTTCGCAAGGCGTCGCAAGCGCTCCAAATCGGCGCTTTTGGCGGCGAGTTCTTCTCGGTATCGTGCGGAAAACGCGTCGAAACGGTCGGGCCGGTGGCCGAACCATTGCCTCAGCTTCGCCGACGGCGCCATGTCCTTGGCCCATTCGTCAAGTTTTGCTGCTTCTTTTTTGACGCCCCTTGGCCACAGGCGGTCTACCAATATGCGGTAGCCATCATCGTCCGCGACCTTGTCGTAGATTCGTTTCAATTGGAATCCGTGCATATCACCTCCTCGTTGCTGTCATTGCAGCGGTGGTAGCGGATGGTTGCGGTAGTGTTCGATTTTGATCTGGAACATTTCGGCCATCTTATCCCCACGCCATTTGGCCTCCTCGGCCTTTTCACCTTCAAAAAAGCGGTCGATCGTGCCGTGCCACAGCTGCAGCCAAGCGTCGAAATGCCGTTTGGATACGGGCAGCTTCGCATGCGGCGGAAACGGGCTGCCGTAGTACGTGTGGTCGCCGAACAACACGGTCTGCCAAAAACGATACATTTTTTCAAGGTGCTCCGGCCAGCGTTCCTGGATGACGCCGTCAAAGATGGGTCCGATCAGCCGGTTCTGCCTTACCTGCGCGTAAAAGGTGTCGACCAACAGGCGGATGTCATCCATCGATGTTATTTCCTTCTTTTTTTCCATGACTTTCCCTTTAGGGCAGCGCAATATACCGAATCAGGTAAAACAATGCCCACCCGACGAATCCGATGATCAATAGCCAAACCCATGCCGGAATGCTTTGGGGTGTCTCGCTGCCCGCAATCAGGAACTCCTTTTGATCACCTTTGCCATAAGCGTTTACCATGAGGGGGATGATGCCGTCCACCACCGCATTTTCGCGGATCCCCTCGATGCTGATGGCTGGTCCGTTGCGTACCTCGAACGGGATCTTTCGTATCCCTTCCTTGCCCGAGGGATCTTTGCCCACAATGGTCAGCAGGTGTTGTCCGTCTACCAGCTTGCGCGTATCCAGCTCGAAATTTATCGGTGTTTCGAAGGATGCAATGGGATTGGGTTCATCGTCCATGTAGATTGTTATCTTACTTTTCGGTGCCATCGTCCATCGATAATATCGTTCGTTTGATGTGGTTTTGCATACGTTCTCCGGGCTTGATCAGCATTTTAATGGAGAAATACAGGGTGAAGCCCACGAGGGCCACCATCACCCAGACAATCAGGTAATCCCAGTCGTTGTTTGGCCCCGCACCATGCGAGATGCCCTGCAGCACCTTGGGTTGTTGCTTTTCGCAGACGGGGCAGGCCAGGGCCGCCCAGGTTCCGAATAACCACAGGACCAGTAGGAGGGTTATCTTGTTCATTTTTATCATTCGTTTGTTGCCAGCATGTCCATGATTTCCTGTACCTCCTCGGGCGTTACCGGTTTGCCGGTATTGCCCCAGCTGCTGCGCTCATGATTGATGATGGCCGCTACATCACCCGCCGTGAAGCCCATCAGTGTGCCCACGCCGGGCATGGCGGCATATTCCGGTCGGGCATCGTAGCCATTCATGATGATCGCTACGTATAGTCCGAGGTCGTCGCCGGATACAACCGGGCTATTCACCAACGATGGAAATGCACCGGGCAGGCCCTGCCCATCGGCTTGATGGCAGGCTTGGCAGTTGTTCGTATAGAGCAGCGCACCCGTTACCGCGTCGTCGTTTGCCGCATTATCGCCGTCGGTTGGTTCGCTCGCCCGTTTATAAAGGAATTCCGGCGCGCTGTTTTCACCGGGCAACGTTGGCTGCTTGAGCGCTTGTAGGTAGGCCACCAGGTGCAGCGCTTCGGCCTTGGCCACCACCTTACCGGTCGTGCCGTACAGGAAAGCTTCCGGTACATTCACCACCACATCGTCGACCGATGGGTTGGCTTTCCGGTCGAATAGCCACGGGTATGACGGCATGACCGATTCCTTCACCACGATGCGTGGATTGTATAGGTGTACAAGGTTCCATTCCAGGCTGGGCTGCCTATTGCCTACGTCGGTGAGATCCGGCCCCGTGCGCTCGGTGCCCGCCAGTGTCGCGGTATTGCGCCACAGGTCCATGCGTTTCATGCCTGCGTAGTCGGCCGCGATGCCTGGACGTTTACCCCATACGGCGTCCATCTCCACGTTGCGGACCTGCTGGGTATGGCAGGCCACGCATCCGTTGGCAATGAACAGTTCCTTGCCTTTCCGCGCCTCGGCGCTTAGCGGCACGGCATCGGGCAGTTCCGCGTTGTTCCGTTGGTTGCTTATCGCGGGGATGATGGCCACGAATAGCGTAAGTGCCGCAAACAGCAGGAATGCGGCTGTAAATAATTTCGTATGATTATTGGCGAATTCCATCAGCTTATGCTTACCTCGTTGACTCCGGATCGATTGTGCTACCTTCCAGTTTTCGGAGCGCTTGCCCCACGATGTCGGCCTGCTTGCCACTGCGGTACATGTTGTAGAGGTTGTAGGCGAACAGCACATGCGCCAACCACATCAGGCTCCCGCCGATGGCCCGCCAGAGCCAGTAGGGCGCCATCAGCACCACGCTGTCGATAAACGGTCTCCCCGCCATCCATTGCAGGCCCTTGAGCGTGCTGCCGTACATCAGGGGTACGGTGTAGAACATCAGGCCGATGAGGGCAAGCCAGAAATGGGCGCCAACGGTCAGTTGCGGCGGTTCATGGCCGGTGAGCCTGGGTACTACGGCGTAGATGCTCCCCCACAGCAAGAACGTGATGATGCCATACATGGTCAGGTGCGAGTGCGCCACGGTAAAGTCCGTGAAATGCCACAGCAAGTTGGTGTAGCGGAACGCCTCGGCGGTGCCCTGCATGGAACCCGTGAAGTAGAAGATGATGCCCGCGAGGAAAAACGGAAGCGTATAGCTGTCCTTCACTTTGTACCACGCGCCCTTGAAGGTGAGCAGGAAGTTGGTCGTCCCGGCCACGACGGGGATGACCATGCCCGCGCTTCCGACGATGGCGACCGTCTGTAGCCACCACGGAATGGCACTGAAGATGAAATGATGTGTACCGATTACCGTATAGAATAGGATTTGCGTCCAGAATGCCAGGATGCCGAGGCTATAGGAATAGATGGGTTTGTTGAGTTGTTGGGGCAAGAAATAGTAGACGATGCCAAGCGTGAAGAGCATGAACCACATGCCTACGCCTTGGTGCATGTAATAGCCCTGCACGATGATTTCGCCGAGGCCGTCCTGCCAGAAGGGGAGGTAGGCCACCAGGACGATCACGACGGTGAAGATGATGGCCGATACCATGTACCAATTGGAAATGTATATTTCCGTCGTTTTGCGGCGGGCGATCGTTTTCAGGAAGTTGGCCAGGGTAAGCGCCAAGGCGACGGCGAAGGGCAACATGATGGGCCAGATGTATTCCCGGTATTCGCCGCCGCCGTTGTTGATGCCTGCCATCAGGCTGACGCTGCCCGCCACGACGGTGGCGTTGATGAGGATGAGCGCGTACCAGCCGTGTCGTAGGCTCGCCAACGGGACATTGCTCACTCGCGGCACGATGTAATGGCCAAGCCCCAGCATGCCTAGTGATGCCCATCCCCAAAAAACCGCGTTGGTATGCACCGGACGCAGGCGGCCAAAGCTGAGCCAACTGAGCTGGTCGGCCTCGGGGGCGACGAACTTGATGCCGAGGTACTGGCCTACGGTGGTGCCAAACAACAGCCAGAACGCTGCCGTGGCGATGTACCACAGGATCAACCTGCTTAGTCCGCCGTCGATGTTCGGTCGCCGCACGGCCCGTTGTTTCGCGGCCGCGATGGGCAGGGCCACGTCAGCTGCGGTCGATGCGATCAACCCACGCCGGTCTTCGGGACGTTTATCGCCCGTGAGTTCGGTGTGCGTCAGGCTGTAATCCAATGCCGTTTTGCGTGCGGCCAATTTTTCCAATGTTTCGGGGTCTTCCAAACTGTCCAAATACTTGGCCAGCTCGTCGGCCAACGCCTTATGCTGCCGCCGCTGGTAGCGGGTCAGCGTTTTCCGTATTTTCATCACGATCAATACGAGCCCGAACAATATCGGGATGAGGATGAGCACCAGCGTGATGGCGATTCCCGCGTTGCCCCAAGCGATGCCGGATGGAACCGACGTGCCCTGAGCCATGGCTGGCAGGCAGGCGGTGAGCGCGATGACCGAACCCAGGAGCTTTCCGGTCGCGGTTCGGGCTTCCGTGCCCGAGCGCCGCCTTTCTTTGTGATGCAGCAGGCGGCCCAGCTGTTCGCTGTTGAATTGTTCGATGCGACGTTTTATCCGGGTGCTCGGCCCACCGGATGTATCGGTGCGGATATGCACCACGTGATGGTAAAGCGAAAGCAGTACGCCCAATAGTATCAAGACAGTGGCGATACAGGCCGCCATCCCCACTTCCTGCCAGCCGATCCGCCACGTGTACACATTGGGTGCTTGCGCCAATATCGCCAAAAAACCTGTCTTGCTGCCGATCATTTTTTGATTGATGATATTAATACCTTTTTGTCTTTTATTAGTTTAAAATTTTTATCGCCTGCTCAAGTAGAACGTAGACATGTCCAGGTTGTCCTGCAGCTCGCCCAATTTCGTCTTGTTCAATACCGTGTGCAGTTCCTTGCGTATCCGCTTGAATTCAAAATGCATCGGGCAGGGTTTTTTTTCCGAACATTCGTCCAGACCGAGCACGCAGCCTTTGAAGAGGCTGTCGCCATCGATGGTGATGACCACGTCTGCCAGCGTATGGCCCAGCGCGTCCGCGTCCATGTAGAATCCGCCCGTTGGGCCTTTTGACGATTGGACGATTCCCCTCTTGCTCAGTTCCTGCAGGATCTTGGCGATGAAATGAACCGGTGAGTCGATCCCATCGGCGATTTCCTTGGCGCCTACGCGCCTACCGTCTCTCGATTCGCGGGTGATGAATATGGCCGCGCGTATAGCGTACTCACACGTTTTAGAAAACATCCACGTTGCGTTATGCGGCAAATATAGGGCATTTTTAATAAAAGACAAAAATATCTTTTATTGTTTGTCGTGATTCCCCCTTCACAATGTCGTTTTCACCATGTGCAGCGATGGGATATTAAGCAGACCTTTGTTTCGTTAGAAAGAATTACATGACGTATTGACACAACATCAATGAACAAAATGGCAGCAACAGCGAACACAAGCATCACGGTGCGAGGCACGGTGAAGGCACCGGTGGCGAAAGTATGGACACTGTGGACTACCCCTGAACACATCGTCCAATGGAATACCGCGTCGGACGACTGGCACACGCCGCGGGCGGAGAACGACTTGCGTGCGGGGGGCAGGTTCCTTTCGCGGATGGAGGCAAAAGACGGCAGCTTCGGATTTGACTTCGCGGGGGTGTATGATGAAGTGGACACCCACGAGCGGATTGCCTACACCATGGGGGATGGCCGGAAGGTGGCGATCGATTTCGTAGCGCAGGGCGGTCAAACTGACATCGTGACCGTGTTCGAAGCCGAGCAGGAAAATCCGGTCGATATGCAGCGAGACGGCTGGCAGGCAATCCTCGATAATTTCATCCGATATGCTGAAAAGCAATGATTCGACTGCCGAAAATCAAAAAAAACACCTGGCGATAGCTTTTTGGCACGGTACTTGATTGTAGAAGGGTGTAAAATTGTCTTTTCATAATTTAGGTTTATAATTGGTTAGTTAGAAAGCCCCGATTCTCCCCGTTTCGGGGCTTTTCTTTTCATCAGAATCATGGTATTGGATATCGTTTCGTTGCTTGCTATTTTGTCTACGGGCCTGATCGGTGGTTTTTTCTATGCCTATTCCTGTTCCGTCAATGCCGGACTTGGCCGCTTGGGTGATGAGGCGTACTTACGGGCCATGCAATCCATCAACCGTGCCGTACTCAACCCCCTCTTCTTCTTGACGTTCATCGGCACGCTGCTCCTGCTTCCCGTGGCCACGTGGCTGGAATTTCGCCTGGTGGGTCCAACGTCGACCTGTTATGGGCTTTTGGGAAGCAGCCTGCTCTATTTTTTTGGGGTGTTCTTGGTTACCGTGCGGGGCAACGTGCCACTCAACGATGCATTGGCGCAAGTTGACCTCGATTCGGCCTCGGCCGAGGACATCCGGAAACAGCGGCAGGCCTTCGAGGGCCGGTGGAACCGTTATCACCGTATACGTACTTCAGCCAATGCGATCGCGTTTCTGGTTGCCGTCTGGGCGGCATTGCAGGCGGGTTCTTAGCGGCGTCCTTGATAAACTCGCGGTATCTCCTTACCTTAGCCGTACAAATTTCAGTTCAAGCATGAGTCAAATCGAAACCGATTTAGTCCATTCGGGCAAATCGTTCAACAACACGCGTTCGGTCGTTCCCCCGATTTACCAAACGGCCACGTATTACGCGGACAGCAACGCCGATGAATACGTCAAGGCCGCCACCGAGGCGCGCCATCCCTACTTCTATCACCGCCATGGCAACCCCGTGAGCAGCCAAACGGCCGAGCTGATGGCCAAGCTCGAAGGCACCGAAGCGGCGTTGCTCACCGCGACGGGCATGGCCGCCATCAGCACGGCGATACTTTCGGTCGTCAAGGCCGGAGACCACGTCGTCGCACAGCGATCGCACTATTCGGCGGCCAGCATCCTATTGAAGGAATTGCTGCCGCAATTCGGCGTCACGGTGTCTTTTTTCGATCAGCTTGACCCGTCGACTCTTGCGGGCGCGGTTACACCGGATACGGTGTTGATCTACCTCGAAACCCCATCCAATCCCAACCTGGCCATTACGGACCTGGCGTATGTCGGCGACTTGGCCAAGCGGCGGGGCATCACCACCATTTGCGACAACACGTTCGCCAGTCCCATCAACCAGCGGCCCACGGATTTCGGTATCGACATCGTTGTGCACAGTGCCACCAAATACCTGGGTGGGCACAGCGACTTGACCGCGGGCGTCATCTGTGGAACAACGGCTGCCGTAGACGGGGCCTGGAAAAAATTACTTGCTTTGGGTGGTGCCTTGGCACCATTTGACGCCTGGCTGTTGCTGCGGGGGTTACGCACGCTTTCGCTCCGTGTACGGCAGATCAACGAAAACGCGATGGCCATGGCGCGATGGCTGGAAAGGCACCCGCTTGTCAAGCGGGTTGTCTACGCCGGGCTACCCTCGCACCCCCAACACGAACTGGCGAAGCGCCAGATGAAGGGGTTTACCGGGATGCTCTGCGTGGAGCTAGCCGGTGAGGATGAAGCCGCGCAGTTCGCCCGCGCGCAAACCGTATTGAATCGCCTCGAGATCTTCGCCAATGCGGCAAGCCTGGGCGGTGTGGAGTCGCTGGCCGTGCATCCGGCAAGCATGTGGGGGTTGCACCATTCGCCTGAACAGAAGCGAAAGGCGGGCATCAACGACGGCATGCTGCGCATTTCGGTGGGGATCGAGCACATCGATGATCTCATCGCCGACTTTGCGCAAGCGCTGAGCGCTTCGTAATCGTTTTCGTATTTTGCATTCCGCATTTCGTATCTCGTATTTCTCATCTCGTATTTAAATAACTACTTTAGCGCCGCCATGATTGAACACAAGATACTTTCGTTCGGCGAATTGCTGCTGCGGTTCAGTGCGTCGGGCGAAACCTTCCTGGGAGAAGGCAACCAAGTGGTGGTTTTTCCAGGCGGTTCGGAAGCCAACGTCGCAGCCTCATTGGGCCAATGGGGCGTACCATGCAGTTACCTGAGCCGCGTTCCAGACAACGAACTGTCAGCGCAAGCCTTGGCTGCGCTCAATAGCCTAGGGGTCGACGTATCGCCGACCTTGTTGGAGGGCGATCGGTTGGGTTCGTATTTCCTTTTGTCTGCCAACGGCCTTACGAAGGGCGACGTGGTCTACGATCGGAAGCATTCGGCTTTCGGTGCACTGCAGCCCGGCCGCATCGATTGGGACAAAGCGATGGCCGGCCACACGTGGTTTCACTGGAGCGCACTTACGCCTGCACTAAGCGAAACCTTGTCGGCCGTATGCAAGGAGGCGCTTGATGCGGCGCACCGTAACGGGTTGACGGTTTCGGTGGATCTCAACTACCGCAACAAGCTTTGGAATTATGGCAAGCAGCCCATTGCCGTGATGCCCGAGCTGCTCCAATACTGCCATGTGGTGATGGGCAACATTTGGGCGGCCAATAAAATGCTGGGCACGTCGGTGTTGGAGACCCTGTCGCGGGATACGGCGCCCGATGTTTATTTCGAGCAGGCAAAATCGTCTGCGCAAGAAGTATTTGACTTATTGCCCACGTGCCAACACATCGCGTATACATTCCGTTTCATGGATTCGGCCACGCATAACCTGCTCTATGGCAGTTACCACACGCGCGAAGAAGATGTCATCTCGGCCATCAACGAGACGCAGCAGGTCGTCGACCGCATCGGCAGTGGCGATGCGTTCATGGCCGGATTGATCTATGCGCTTGCAACGGGGAAAAGCGGACAGGGCGTAATCGATGTGGCCACGGCCGCCGGTTTCAAGAAATTGTTCGTGAAGGGCGATTTCGGTAACGGAGATTTATGAGCAAAATGGACAATACACTCAAGCATATCCTGAATTATCCGGTATTGCCGGTTTACTATCATGACGACTTGGAAACATGCATCGCCGTCGTGGATGCCTGTTACCGGGGAGGCATCCGCGTGTTCGAATTCGTGAACCGCGGCGATAAGGCGCGGGCGAATTTCGCCAAACTCCTGGCTCACCAAGCGGAGCACTGGCCCGGCCTGTTGCTGGGCATCGGCACCATCAAGACGGCGGCGATGGCCTCGGCCTATATCGAGCTGGGGGCGCGATTCATCGTGAGCCCGGTGGTCAAGGGCGATATCGCCGATGTCACGCTCAAGCAGGGTATCCTGTGGGTGCCGGGCTGCATGACGCCCACCGAGATCAGCCAAGCGGAAGACCTGGGGGCACCGCTCGTGAAGCTCTTTCCGGGTGATGCGTTGGGTACTGGTTTCCTGAAGGCCATCAAACCGCTTTTCCCAACCATGCGGTTTATGCCCACCGGTGGGGTAAACCCCACGAAAGAGAGCCTGGCAGGCTGGTTTGACGCGGGCGTGAGTGCTGTGGGTTTGGGATCCAAACTCTTTGTCAGGCCCGAGGGAGCGGCCGGCTATGGATGGCTCGAGGAACGCAGCAGCGAGTTGATGGGATGGCTCCCAGCCTGAGACCGGCAATAGCGCGAATCGTCGATTTCGCGATGGCTTTCAGAAAATGACGATAAAATTAATAGGTTAGTGGATTTTTTGCATATCTTCATCGGCTGTTTTGCCGGGGTATTCCGGTAATGCATTTTTGTGTAGGCTATACCATAGGGCAATGAAGATAGGCATCGCGGCAGACCATGCCGGGTTTGAACAGAAAAATCAATTATTGGCCAAGCTCATCGAGCTGGGGTATGACGTGCATGACTACGGCGCCCATGCCTTCGATCCGGCAGACGACTACCCAGATATCATCGTCCCGTTGGCGGCTGCCATCGGCAGCGGCGCCGTCGATCGCGGAATCGCCGTTTGTGGCAGCGGGGTGGGGGTGTCGATAGCCGCCAACAAAATCCGGGGCGTACGTGCCGCGTTGATTACCGATACCTATTCGGCGCATCAAGGCGTGGAGCATGACGATATGAACCTGCTTTGCGTGGGCGGCCGTGTCATTGGCCCGATGTTGATCTGGGAATTGGTCACGGCCTTCCTCCAGGCATCTTACGATGGCGGCGATCGCTTTGAGCGGCGTCTGCAGAAAGTGATCGCGCTCGAAAACCCACGCCGTCGGTAGGCCGCGCAAGTGATTAGTAACAATTGAAAGCATCTTTTAATTCAGCAATGAAATCAAGTAAAAAAATACCCCCTACCATCATCGTGATCTTCGGCGGAACCGGCGATTTGACCAAAAGGAAGCTCGTCCCCGCGTTCTACAACCTGTATATCGACGGTTGGATGCCCGAGAAGTTCGCCATCATCGGTCTAGGCAGGACCAAGCTCAGCGATGGCAAATACAAGGATCACCTCCACAACGGATTGGAAGAGTTTTCACGTAAGGGCAAGCCGGATGATGGCAAGTGGGCGGAATTCAACAAAGCCATCTCCTATTTCGAATCGAACATCAATGACGGAAGCGCCTACGAAGGGCTGGCGGCAAAGCTGAACGCTTTCGATCAGGAGTGGGGCATCCGCGCCAATCGGTTGTTCTACCTTTCCATTGCGCCGCAGTTCATCGAGGCCGCTACATTGAATATCAATACGTATCACCTGGCCGACGTCGCTGCTTCCGACCGCATCGTCGTCGAGAAGCCATTCGGCTACAACAAGGAAACCGCGGTAGCGCTGAACGAGCTGTTGGGCCGTACATTCCAGGAAGAACAGATTTACCGCATAGACCATTACCTAGGTAAAGAGACCGTCCAGAATATCCTGGCTTTCCGTTTCGCCAATGCACTTTTTGAACCCTTGTGGAATCGCAACTACATCGACTACATCCAGATCACCGTAGCCGAGCAAGTGGGCGTCGAAGATCGAGGCAGCTACTTCGAACAGTCGGGCGCCCTGCGCGACATGATCCAGAACCATTTGTTGCAGGTACTGTGCATGATCGCGATGGAGCCACCCATTTCCTTCAAGGCCGAAGAGATACGGAACCGCAAGGTGGATGTAATGCGGGCTATCCGTAGGTTGCGGCCGGAAGAAGTGCATAAATATGCCGTGCGCGGCCAATACGGCCCGGGTTGGATTGCCGGTAAAAAGGTACCGGGTTACCGCGAAGAGCCTGGCGTGGATCCGGCGTCCAATGTCGAGACCTATGCCGCTGTACAGCTGTATATCGACAATTGGCGTTGGCAGGGTGTACCGTTCTACCTGCGTACCGGCAAGCGCATGCAGGAGAAGACCTCGTCCATCACCATCCAGTTCCGGCCCGTGCCACACTCCACCTTTTCGGCATCGCAGGCTGGAAACCTGATGCCGAATCGGTTGACGATCAATATCCAGCCGACCATGGATATCCGGCTTCGCTTCACCGCGAAGAAGCAGGGACTGGAGATGAGCCTCAACCCCGCCGAGATGGTGTTCGACTACGACACCTGTTCTACCCAGACACCGGAGGCTTACGAAACGCTGTTGCTGGATGCCATGCGCGGTGATACCACGTTGTATATGCGCTCCGATCAGGTGGAAGAGGCTTGGGACGTGATTACACCGATTTTAGAAACCTGGGAGAGCCGCGGTTCGCTGGACTTCCCGAATTATGCCGCGGGTGCGTGGGGGCCTGAAAGTGCGGAAGCGCTCATCGCCCGCCAAGGACACGTTTGGGCATTGAATTTGCATACGTAAGACCGTTCTCATGATCACTGTATTCGAGGATTTACAACAACTGAATGTTGCGGCTGCCGAACTGTTCGTGCAGTCGGCCACTGCCGCCGTCGCGCAGCGCGGTCGTTTCACCGTGGCATTGACCGGGGGGAGTTCGCCCATCGGGTTGTACCGGCTGTTGGCCACATCGCCCTATCGGGAGCAAGTGCCGTGGGAGCAGGTCTATGTGTTCTGGGGCGATGAACGCTGGGTGCCGTTCGATGATGAACTCAGCAATGCGCGCATGGCGTTTGAGACCTTGTTGGATCACGTGCCCATTCCGGCAGCCCAAATATTCCCGATGTGGGCCGATGGCATTTCGCCCGAGGAATTTGCCCGTGGCTACGAGCAACTGCTTCGGCTGCACTTGCGGCCCGATGGACAATTCGATCTGATTTTGCTCGGTATGGGCGCCGATGGCCATACCGCATCATGGTTCCCCCATACCGGTGTACTGCACGAAGACAGTAAATGGGTCGCCGCATATTACCTGCAATCGCAGGATATGTACCGCATTACGCTCACCGTACCGCTGGTCAATCGGGCCAGTCGCGTAGCGGTTATTGCATATGGAGCCAACAAGGCAGATGCGCTTTATGAAGTCATCAAGGGCACTCGACATGTCGAGCAATACCCCGCGCAACTGCTCGATCGGGCGGGCGAACGGGTCTCGTGGATGGTCGATGAACGCGCTGCTGCAAAACTTTAATTGCGTAGATTTGTTATTTCGTTAAAAATGAATACTTTTGGCAAAAAAACAATCACAAAGCGTATGGCAAAATCAAAAATTGCAGATAATGATGTGCTTGCTTACCTTCAGGAACGTAAGCAATCCCTGCATGACGAACTGAACAAAATCGAAGCGGCACTGACTACGTTCGGTGTAGGTACGAAGTCGGACAAAAAAGGCAAGAAAAAGGGTAAAAAGAAGCTTGAAAAAGCCGTTAAGGCCATCCAGCGGACTGTTTCATCTGCCATCGAAGGCGTTAAAAACCAAGCTGAAGCCCTGGTAGAGCGTGTCACGTCGACAGATGCCGCACCTGCGGAAGCAGCCAAATCGGCTTCGAAAAAGAAGGCTTCGAAAGCTGCAGCAACTCCGGCTACGGCCCCGAAAGCTGCAAAAGAAGCGCCGAAGAAAGAAGCCACTAAAGCGCCTGTTGCCGCTCCGGCACCGGAAAAAACTGCACCTGTTGAGAAAAAAATCGGCAGGCCAGCGGCAAAGGCCAGTGCAGTCGCGCCAGCGCCAGTAGCGAAAGCAGCCCCGGCGAAGAAGGCAGCAGAAAAAGCACCAGCTGCGGCACCTAAAGCCGCTCCAGCCAAAGCAGAGAAAGCCGTCGCTCCGGCAAAGGCGGAAGCGCCCAAAGCCGCTGTAAAAGCCGCACCGGCCAAAGCGGAGAAAGCTGCCGCTCCGGCAAAGGCGGAAGCGCCCAAAGCCGCTGCGAAAGCCGCACCGGCCAAAGCGGAGAAGACTGCCGCTCCGGCAAAGGCGGAAGCGCCCAAAGCCGCTGCGAAAGCCGCACCGGCCAAAGCGGAGAAGGCTGCCGCTCCAGCGAAGGCGGAAGCGCCCAAAGCCGCTGCGAAAGCCGCACCGGCCAAAGCGGAGAAGGCTGCCGCTCCAGTGAAGGCGGAAGCACCTAAAGCCACTGCAAAGGCCGCACCGGCCAAAGCGGAGAAGGCTGCCGCTCCGGCGAAGGCAGAAGCGCCTAAAGCCGCTGCAAAAGCCACTCCGGCGAAACCGGAAAAAGCTGCTGCACCCGCGAAGGCTGCCAAACCTGCCGCTGCACCGAAGAAAGAAGCCGCTCCTAAGAAAGCCGCTGCTCCGGCCGCCGCTTCGCAGTCCGTGCCGACCTCATTCGATGCCAAGGCCATCATGGATGACAAGATCCGTTATGCGTTGGGCCAGAAGAAGGACAGCACCAAAGAGGAACTGATCGAACAACTCAATGGCCTAGAGCCTAGCTACGGCTTGCTCAAGCTAAAGAAGGTCGTTGCGTTCCGATTGAACCACCTCTTGAAATCCGGTCAGGTCAAGGGAACGGAAAGCGCCGCTGGGCTTCGCTACGCGAACCAATAAGCACACGGAATAATTTATTCCAACAACCTCACACATCCAGTATGGGCGTGTGGGGTTTTTTTATTCGCCATCGGCCAGCGTCGCGAGGAAGCTCACCACGTCGCGGATTTCGCGTTTGGAGAGGATCTCTTTCATGTCCAGCATGCTGGACGGCGAGAATGTCTTTTTCGTGATGTCGCCGTGCGGGATCACCTGATCGGCCGCTTGCCCTTTCTTGATCTTTACGCCTCGGGTATCCTCGCCTTGAAAGATTCCGGACAGTTGCTCGCCATCCTTGAGTTCCAGGATCACGATGCCGTAGCCCGGCGCGATGCGTTTGCCCGGGTCGATGAGCGACTCGAGCAGTTGTTCACGCGATAGTTTGTTGCCCACCCCGTTGAGCCGTGGCCCGGCATTGCCGCCGCGGTCGTCGTATGCGTGGCATTTCATGCACTGCGCTTGCTGATGGTTGAAGAAAATCCATCGTCCGCGCTCCGGATTTCCGCCCTGTAGCGCCCCGGCGTAGGCCGCCAATAGATCTTCGGATTCCAGGCGTTGGCTGATCGCGCGGTACCGATCGATCAGCGCCCTTGCACGCGTACTATCAAGCGCTTCGCCCAGTTCGAGGTAGAGTTCAGGCCCCAATCGTCCCTGTTCCATATCCGTCAACAGGTTCCCCAGCAGCGGTGAGGAATCCGCCGGGGGCAATTTGCCCAACGTGACGATGGCCGCCTGCCGTTCTTCCATGGTCTTGTTGGCAATGACCTCGGCCAGCAACCCCACCATCACCGGCCGATCGATCGTGGCGTGTTCCAGCAAGCCGAGCCCGGCCACGCGCACTGCTTTTTCGCGATCGGCAAGTGCCAGTTTGATGGCCTCTTCCTGCTGCGTTGCCTGCATGGACACCAGCGCGTTGAGCGCTGCCACCCGCATGGGCGCTTCCTGGTCTTGCTTCAAGGCGGCGAGCAACGCGTCGGCCGCTTGCTCGATCTGCAATTTGCCGATGGCGTTGGCCACGCTTAGCCGTACCGCGATTTCACGGTCTTTCAACAATCCGATGAACGCACCTGCCGCCAGTTTTTTCAGTGCATCGGTATCCCGTGCCGCAGCACCCCGATAGCGCCCATCTACGCGATCCAGTACCGAGGGCATGGCCCACGTCGCCAATGCATCCACTGCATCGGCCCGCATGGCCGCCGGGCGATCGGTACGTTTCGCATAATCGATGAGGTGCTCGGTGTTTTCGGGTTTGCCCAGCTGTAGGTTGGCGCTGATGATGCGCCGTACCAGCGCCTCATTCGTGAAGGCCGTCTTGTGCGCCAAGTCGGCCAGCGCCGGCAGGGCACCCTCGATGGCGCCGTCGTCATTGATGGCACGGGCGGCCTCCGTGACCACGAACTCGTCTTGGTCGGCCAGGAACCGCGCGATTCCGGGATCGCCCATCCGCCGCAACGTCACGACGGCCGCGATCCGCAGTGCGCGCGATGGGCTGTTGGCCAGTGCGATGATGGGTTCGGACTTGCCGATGTTGGCCAGTGCAAGCGATCCGGCATGCCGTAAATAGGCATCCTTGTCGTCGTTGGCTTCGAGCATGGCAATCAGCGGCTGCACCGCAGGCTCGTGCTTGATCCTGCCCAGTGCTTCGGCAGCGAAGAAGCGGACCCGTGCGCTGGTGTCGGCCAGGCGTCCGATCAGTTCATCCCCAGCGGCTTGGTGCCGGATATCACCCAGCCACTTTGCGGCCTGGGCACGGATTTCCATGTCGGCATCGCCGAGCAGGGGAAGGAGTGAAGCCGCACGTTTCGGGTCGGTTCGCGCCAATTGGCTGATGCCCCAGATGGCATGTATGCGGGCCAGTTGGTTGTCGGTTCGCCGCAGCGCTTCCTGCAACGTTTCGGCACCATCCCCGCCACGTTTGGCCAATGCAAATTGTGCTTTTTGCCGGATGCGCATGTCTTCGTGTCCGAGCAAACCGCCTAGTTCGGTCGCTTCCTTCTTGGCAAAGTCGGTGGCGAGCAGCGTTTTCACCTCCGTGCGGATCGCGTCGTACGTTTTGTCCTCCCCGTCGAGCTTCCAGATGCGTCCATAGTCGTGCGTACCCCAGCCGTCTATCCAATCGGCCACATACAGTGCGCCGTCGGGTCCGAAGTCGAGTCCGGTAGCCAGTATGCCACCCAGCACTTTTTGATGCTCGCCCAGTTCGAACGATGCTCCTTTCGGGTTCAATTTGAAATGGTGCACCCCAGAGCTTGACGGGTTACCGTAGAATTCGGCGGCGAAGAAGCCGTTCCTGTATTTCGGCCCCAGCGCCGTACCCGGATTGTAGGCAATGCCGGCAGGGCCACCGATGTAGTTGGCGATGCAAGGGGTGATGTAGGCCGCTTGGCCCTCAAAGCGCGGCAGGTACATCCGTTCGGCCATCCACACCTTGTACGGGTTATTGGCCGGATCATTGTATTTGCCGTACTGCCAATTGCTGCGCCATCCGGCGTCGGATCCGCTCACGATGTACACGAGCCGTTCGCGCTCGCCGGGATGATCTCCGTCGTTATCGATGCTGATGATGTTGCCATATTCATCGAACACGAACTGGTGGGTGTTGCGCAGGCCGTGTGCGAAGATCTCGAAGTCAGTGCCGTCGGGATTCGACCGGGCGATCACCCCGGAGTTGGGGTGCTCCCATCGCGTGCCGTCGGGGCCGGTGCCGTTGAAGCCGATGTCGCCGATCTGCCAGTACAACCGGCCATCGGGCCCCATCTTCACGCCCGACATGCCATGCCCGCTGAAGCCGATGTGGATGCCGTAACCGTGCGAGATCGATTTCTTCGTGTCGGGGATGCCGTCGCCGTTCTTGTCGGTGAGCCGCCAGAGGTCGGGCGCCACCGTCACGTAAAGGTCATCACCGTCGGCGAAAACGCCGCCCGCCACGTCGGTCACTTCGTCGTGGAAGTCATCCACCACCAGTTGCGAACGATCGGCTATCCCATCGCCTGATACATCTTCCACGCGGTATACCTTTTCTTTCTGGATGGTCAGGTCGCGCCAGTCGTGCGAGCCGTCGCCGTTCAGGTCGGCCAGCCACGTGTTGCGCGCGCTGTTTTCCGGGGCGAGTTCGCTGCGCAGGAAATTCCGCCGATCCTCCACGGTTTTCATGCTGATGGACGGGATTTCCCAATCGCGGTGTCCGCGGATGTCGAACTCTGAGTTCTTCTGCCGGTCGGTGGTGGTGTAAAACAATCGGCCAAGGTCATCGATGTCGATGGCGATGGGGGATATCACGAGCGAGTCGACGGCCCACAGCTTCAAGGTCAGCCCGCTGTCCACTTCCGCTTTGACGCGTTGTTCGATTTCGGCGGCGAGCAGGGCCGCTTGGGCGGGATCCAGTTCCTTGGCCGGGGGCATTTGCGTGGTACGTTGGCAACCCGATAGCAACGCGGCAACCGTCAAGGTCGCGAAGGTCTTATTCATCATGCTGGTCGTTATGGACATGTTGGTTCATTCAAACCGCTAAATATAGCAAGTATTCCTTTGCGTATACCGAAATTTCAACCTAGATTTCCATTTTCCGTTCTATCGCGTTAACTTTGGGGTTGCTAACTGATGCGATCGGATGAGTTCCACTTCCAAAAACGACGAAAAAGACTTGCTCTTGCGGTTGCGGGATGGGGATGATGGCGCATTCGCCCATATTTACCACACCTATAAAAACAGACTGATCGCCAATCTGCTGGGGCTTGTCAAATCGCCAGACCTGGTCGAGGAATTGATGCAGGAATTGTTCCTCAAACTCTGGGAACACCGCGCGCGCATCGACGTGGACAAGTCCATACAAGCCTACCTGTACAAGGTGGCCCGCAACCTCGTGTACGATACCATGCGTAAGGCCATGCGCGACCGGCAGCTGTACCGGCAGCTGCTGTATTCCTTGGAAGAAGGCTATAGCCATGTGGAGGAACGGATCATCGCCAGCGAGTACCAGGAGCAGCTCCGCAAAGCGATAGACCTGATGCCGCCCCAACAGCGCAGGGTATACACGCTGTGCAAGCTGGAAAGCAAAACCTACGAAGAAGTGGCAACGATGCTCGGCATTTCGACCGGAACGGTCAATGTGCATATCAAAAAGGCCAATGCGTTCCTGAAAAGCCACTTCGCCAGCAACCCCGGATTGACGGCCATGCTGGTCGCGCACGCGCTCCTCGTAGGGGTGGTGTAAGTTTTTTCGATTTTTTTTCATTTCGACTACCTGCTTTTTCCGCGCCGAGCGTATTACCCCCAAAACAAAGCGCAAGTGGAAGATCACGCACGTATCCAATCGTTGTTCAGGAAATACGCCGCTAACCAGCACACCCAGGCAGAACTGGATGAGTTGCTGCGTTATTTCCAGCTTCCCGAAGAAAGCGACAGGCTCCAAGCGCTCATCGACCAACAATTGGCCGTCCAGCCCGCCGTCGACCCCGACGGCCAGCTCGTCAAGGCCATCGCCGATCGCGTTGAAGATCGGGTGTTCGGCAAGCTGTTCCCAGGCACCGAAGCCGAAGAACCGCCTGTGCATCGCTTACGTAGGTGGTTGCCCTATGCCGCAGCCGCCATCCTCCTTGCAGTCGGTTGGCTGCTGCTAGTCGATAGTCGTGAGTCGTCGGTCGATAGCCTCGCCGCGACCGAAATCCTGCCCGGCGGCAACCGCGCCACATTGACCCTGGCCGACGGCCGGGTTATAAACCTGGACGAAGCCCAAACAGGAATCATCGTCGGAGCCGAGGACGTCACCTACGACGACGGATCCGCCGTTAGTCCAGCAAATAGCCCGCATGCAGGGCTTACGACTTATGACTTACAACTTACCACTCCAAAGGGTGGCACCTACCAGATCACCCTCCCCGACGGCAGCAAAGTCTGGCTCAATGCCGCTTCCACATTGAAGTACCCGAGCCGCTTTACAGGCGATGTACGTGAAGTTATTTTGGAAGGAGAAGCGTTCTTTGCGGTCAGTCATCGGCAATCGGCTGTCAGCAAAGAACCGACAACCGATCGCCGACAGCCGACAGCGGGACGTATGCCATTCAGGGTTGTGACGGCGGGGCAGACGGTCGAAGTCCTCGGCACCCAATTCAATATCTCCGCCTATGCAGATGAGCCGGAGACCAAAACCACCCTCGTAGAAGGAGAGGTAAAGGTGACGCCCGGCATTTCGCTCTCCGGTCTTCAGTCTTCAGGCCACGTGCTTAGGCCAGGGGAACAGGCCACCACTCGCGGCACGGCGACCACGGTGACCGAAGTGGACGCAAGCCTATACACCGCTTGGAAAGACGGCTTTTTCTATTTTGACGGGATGACTCCACAGGTTGCGCTGGCACAATTGAGCCGATGGTATGACATCGAGGTGGTTTATCAGGGCAAAACACCCGCTATTCGATTTTTCGGGATGATAGACAAACACGGAAATCTGAGTGACGTATTACATATCCTGAAAGAAAGCGGAATAGAATTTAACCTTGTTCAAGCTAGGGACGGGCTTCAGCTGATCATTGTCGGTGAATAACCCTCGACCTCATTGAGCAGATTTTAAACCAGTTATAAATTAATGATAGACAGGAGGGCGACCATGACAAACAGCGATTAGAAGAAGAAAGGCGGTCATTCCAAAAACACCGGATGGTGCTCGCGACACCACCCAGTGCTTATGCTTGGACTGGTCGGCTTAATGCCAAAGTTCGTTAACCGATTTTTTAACCATCCAAACAGGACAAATTTATGATTTTTAGGGAATGTACGAAAGGGGCGTTTTTGCCCTTTGCGTACCGATTATTACGTATTATGAAACTTGCCATTTTCTTGGCGGTCGCCTGTGTGTTTCAGGTCATAGCCGAAGGGAAAGCACAGAAAATCACGCTTAGCGTCAAAGAGGAGACCTTGCGTGAGGTGATGAAAGAAATTCAGCGGCAGCAGGGTTACCTTTTCTTTTTCCGCGGAGATCACATAGCCTCCAAGCGTGTCAGCGCAACGATAGACCGTGCAGACCTGCCGGATGCCATGGATCTCATCCTGGCAAACCATGGCTTGGCGTGGTCGTTAAAAGGAAAGACCATAATCATTCGGCCAGGAACAGCTCCAGACAAGCTTCCGTTTCCCCTTGCGCGTCAAGATGCTCAGCAACGGGTCATTGTCGGGAAGGTAACGGATGAACTAGGAACACCGCTAGACGGGGTCACCGTTGTCGTCAAAGGATCTTCCACGGTAGTCATGACAGATGATTCGGGAAGTTATCAACTCACCGTGGGCGCCAACGCCACGACGTTGGTGTTCACCAGTGTAGGATTTGAAACGCAGGAACGCGCCATCAACGATCAACGTACCTTAAACGTTGTGCTCAGGACGACGGTAAGCGATTTGGACGAAGTTGTCGTTGTAGGGTATGGCACGCAGTTAAAGTCGACCATCACGGGATCCGTGAAACAATTGGATGGGTCACAGCTGGCCTCCCAGGCGTCTGTCAGTACCTCTGCGGCTTTAATGGGCAAAATACCCGGTGTCCAAGTGGTACAGAATTCTGGGCAACCGGGTCAAAACAGCGGTACGATCCGAATCCGTGGTATAGGCACCTTGGGGAATTCAAATCCATTGGTGTTGATCGACGGGATTCCGGGCAGTATCGACAATATCCCGTCGGTCGACGTTGAAAACGTAACCATCTTGAAGGATGCCGCCTCATCCGCTGTTTACGGCTCCCGTGCGGCAAACGGTGTTATTTTGGTGACGACCAAAAAAGGCGTGACTGGCAAGCCCCAAGTCCGCTACCAGACATTTTTCGGTCTGCAGTCGCCCACCAATCAACCGGAATTCGTCGATGGCGAGCAATTCATGCGTCTACAGAATCTCGGAGCAACGAATCTAGGTGCCACACCCATCTGGTCAGACGACTACCTGAACCAATGGCGGGAATCGCATGTCACCGATCCCGACAATTATCCGTCTACCGATTGGGTGAAAGAGGCATTTTCTGAAGCCGGATTACAACAGCGTCACGCACTCAGTGTTTCCGGGGGGAACGATATGGTCACCTACCTCAGTTCGATAGCCTACGACAATGAGCAGTCCAATATCCCCAACTACAACTTCAAACGTTATTCATTTCGACTCAATAGTGGCATACAGGTGTCTGATAAATTGGGCTTTGACTTCGACGTGAACGTTGTGCGGCGAGATCAAACCAGTCCTTCCCAGGGAATCGATCGGATTATCACGGATATTTACCGGCTGCCAGCGGTCTATGTCTCCCGATTCGGCCACGGCGGCTGGGGGCCGGCATTCAACCTGCACAACCCCATCGCTTATATCCATGATGGTGGGCTTGCCACCGGCGCCACAACCGATTCCAGGATCAGGTTGGCGGCTACCATCAAACCGACGGAAGGGCTTTCGGTCAATTTCGTATATTCCCCTGTGCAAAACACCGTCGTTGATAAGCGAATGGTGAAGCACTATGAAATCAACGATTCCCGGGGCGCTGTTGAACAGGTAATGCCTGAAATCAATGGGTTAACCAACACCTATGGCTCGGTATTTAACCACAATGCAAACGTGGTTGCCAACTATCGAAGGCAAGTGGCCGAGCACCAGGTGTCGGCGATGGCAGGATATGAATTTGTGTCTTCAAAAAACACGGGTTTTTCGGCTTCGCGCAATAACTTCGAAATCCAGGACTATGAAGAACTGGATGCCGGTTCCGTCGCCAACCAGCTAAATTCGGGCAAGGCCTCTGAATGGGCGCTTCAATCCGTTTTTGGCCGTTTGAATTACGGTTTTGCCGGCCGTTATCTCCTTGAGGGCAACCTGCGTTATGATGGATCCTCGCGGTTTGAGCGAAACCACAAATGGAGCCTTTTCCCCTCGTTCTCTGCTGGCTGGGTAATCTCGGAAGAGGGTTTCCTTCGGCAGTCGGATTGGCTGGATTACATGAAAATACGGGGTTCATGGGGTATCCTCGGCAACCAGGAAATCGGCAATTACCCATTCCTGTCTACGATGAACCTCAATCAAAGTTATATTTTCGGGGGCAGTCCCGTTTCGGGAGCGGCACAGTTGGAGCTGGCCAACCCAATCATCACGTGGGAGCGAAACGAGAACACCAATATCGGATTTGACCTTGCGTTATGGAACAACAGGTTTAATATCACGTATGACTATTTCGTGCGCAACACCTCAGATATCCTGCTGAGGCTTCCCGTGCCCTTGATTTTAGGCCTTACCGCACCCTACCAGAATGCCGGCGAGGTGCGTAACTCGGGCTCCGAGTTTGAAGTCAGTTATCAACAAACGCTATCATCCGGTTTCCATTTCTCCACGTCATTCAACATCTCCCATGTGAAAAACCGTGTCACGAATCTCCGTGGGGCCGGACCGTTTATCGCCGGGGCGACCATCATTGCCGAAGGCTACGCGATGGAATCCATCTTTGGCTACCAATCATTGGGCCTCTATCAGAACGAGACCGACATCAGCGACCATGCCCAACAAGTCGGGCTTATCGCACCAGGCGACATAAAATACCGTGATATCAATCCGGATGGCGTTATCAACGCGGATGACCGTACCGTTATCGGCAATTCATTCCCGGCGTTGAATTACGGATTCAACCTATCGGTCCGTTATAAAGGGGTTGACCTATCTACATTTCTGCAAGGCGTAGGCAATCGCGATGTCTATTTGTCTGGCTATGCAGCGTGGCCATTGTACAACGGTACGAATATCCGTACGTGGCAAGCCGAAAGTTTCTGGACGCCGGAACGTCCCGATGCATCCATGCCTCGGTTAACGGCAGGTACGTCGCACAGCAACTTCCAGGCATCCGACTTCTGGGTATTCAACGCATCGTACCTCCGCTTGCGCAATTTCCAATTGGGGTATACCCTATCCGAGGATCGTCTACAGGCGCTCCGAATCAATTCGATTCGCTTGTTCGTGATGGGCGAGAATCTATTCACGTTTTCGAAGATGCCGCAGGGCGTCGATCCAAACGTTCCCAACGGCGATACCTATTTCCCGATTTCCAAACTATTGAGCTTCGGATTCCATATCAATTTATAGACAAGCCATGAATTCATCCATAAAAAGAATATATAGTCTATTGATTGTCCTGTCAGTGATGGGATGCAAGGACGCACTTGTGAAATACCCGCTGGACGAACCCAGCAATGCAACCTTCTACAAAAACCGCGGCGAAGTCGAAATGGCCGTTGCCGGTGTTTACAATCGACTTTGGTGGCATATTGACACGCATCACGCGCTATTAAGCCTGGACAATACCACCGAAATCGGTTTTCTTCGCGATGGTAGTCTGCAAAGCATTGCAGACGGAAGCGTTACGTCCATGACCGGTGCCATCGAGGCGATGTGGATCCATTTGTATAGCGGCGTGGGCCGGGCAAACAACGTGCTGGCAAACCTTGAGACAGCGCGCGGTAACGTGCCTGATGATTTCCTGCAACGTGTAGAGGCGGAAGCCAGGTTTCTAAGGGCTTATTTTTACCATCATTTGGTTGAGCTTTTCGGGGGTGTCCCCTTATTGACCCATACGCCTCCACTAGCGGATGCCGCTGTTGGGCGTAGCGCCAAATCCGAAGTGGTGTCGCAGATCCGGGAAGACTTGCAATATGCAAAAAGCCATCTTCCTCCCAAGTGGCAGGGTGGGGATGCCGGCAGGGTAACCAGCGGAGCAGCGTCATTGCTTCTGGCCCGTGTGGCCTTGTATAACGAAGACTATGCGTTGGCGATTGCCGAAAGCGACGCCGTTATCTCCTCCGGCGAATATCGGTTGCATCCCGATTACCGAAAATTGTTTGATTACGACGGTATCCGCAGCAGCGAGGCGATACTGGATGTACCTTACCAACAAGGCGTAATGATCCACGGCTACTCGCGCCGTGCGGGTAGTCGGATGGCCGGGTGTGTCAGTACGGTCGTTCCTAGCCAGGCCATGGTAGACTCCTATCCGGCCATTGACGGAATGCCGATCGATAAGTCGCCGCTGTATGACCCGCGCAAACCGTTCCTCAATCGGGATCCGCGGTTGGCGGCATCGATTATTCATCCACAATCTGTGTTTTTCGGTTACGTATTCGAGACCCATCCCGATAGCACCAGTACTTGGCGTATCGTCGGTGGGGTCCCTGCACAGCGTGTCGGTAACCAGGACGTCACGAACGCATTTGCCACCTATACCGGGTATCTGTGGCGAAAATACAATTCCGAGGCCGATTTACCGGATCGAAGGCAGGCATCCGAACTCAGTATCATGCTTATGCGTTACGCCGAGGCGTTGCTCATCTATGCAGAGGCCAAGATCGAACGAAATGAAATCGATCAATCTGTGCTAGACGCCGTCAATACCGTGCGCTCGCGGGCATACGGCGTCTCGCTTGCCGATACTGACCGGTATCCGGTCGTGACGACCACCAGCCAGCAAGCACTGCGCACGATCATCCGGACCGAGCGGAAGATCGAATTGGCAAACGAAGGGTTTCACCTTTATGACATCCGGCGCTGGAAGCTTGCCGACCGCTTGTTGGCTGGCCCTGTGGTAGGGCGGCCTCTGCGCGGTTATGAAACCATTTCCAGCATCCCACAGATCGATGAGCACGGCAATCCACGTTATGACACCAATACCCAGCCGTACCGTCAGGTTATCCAACGTTCGTTCCGTACGAGTAACTGGCTATTCCCGATTCCGCAAGCCGAAATCAACGTGAACGATAAAATAATACAGAATGAAGATTACTAACAGAAAACGCAAACCGTTGTTTTTGGCATTCCTGATCACGGCTTATTGCAGTTCCATACAGGCCAATGCTCAAGTAGGCGACCAGTATCTCTCGGCCGATCTATTCGTATACGAGTCTACGCCGTCATCGATCATGGCTGCTGTAGCCGCTGCCCGGGAGGGACTTTCGGTGGTTATGCTTTCCCCTTACAAGCACGTGGGCGGTATGCGTACCAGTGGGCTGGCCATGCATAATCTCGGTGTTGTCGAAACGTTCGGTGGTTTAGGTAAAGCATTCCATGATGAGGTCTATGCTTATTATGTAAACCAATATGGTGCCGATTCCCCCCAGGTAGCGGCCAGCGAGCATGGCTTCCGGTTTGAACCCCACGTGGCCGAAAAGATATTCGCAAGCTGGTTGATGGATGCGAAGGTACGGCTGCTTACCGAAGAAGAGCTGGTTGACGTGTACAAAGACGGGGCCCGCATCACCAGGGTTGTCACGTCGCGACACCGGGTCATCGACGCCAAGGTGTTCATTGATGGCAGTTACGAAGGTGACTTACTGGCCATGGCCAACATCTCGTTTAAAGTGGGCCGCGATAGCAGGAGCGATTTTAATGAAAGGCTTGCCGGTACCACCTATCCAGCCGATAAGACAGGGCAGGCAAGTGAAAAAATCCAACGGTTCGTCTATCGGCTCGTGCTTACCGACTCGGTTGAAAACCAAGTGCCGATCAGCAGGCCCACCAATTATCACCGAGCCATGTTTATGATAGACATGGCTTACATGGAGCATAGCCCACCAAAGAAGCTCACAGACGTCCTCTCGCTCAATCTGATTCCCAACCGGAAAACGGACGTACGGGTCGGTGAAGGCTGGCTAGGTGGTTCGAGCGGATGGGTGGCGGCACACCATCGGGAGCGCAAACAAATGGCCTATGAACACCGCGAATATGCCCAGGGCTACCTTTGGTTCCTGCTCACCGAACCGTCGGTACCTCCGCACATCAGGGGGGCGCTCCGAGGCTGGGGTATCGCAAAGGATGAATTCACCGACAACGATCATTGGCCTTATCAACTGTACGTCCGGGAAGCGCGGCGCATGATGGGCGAATACGTGATGACCGAAGCGGATATCCTCCAGAATCGGTTCAAAGAAGATGGCATAGCGATCGGTAGCTACATGCTTGACGTTCATCCTACGCAATATGTCCCGATACAGGACGACAATTTCGGACTTTATTCCAGCGCCGGCGTTGTCCGCGAGGGCGGTGTGGCGCACCCCATCAAACCCTACGATATCCCTTACCGATCGTTGCTGCCCCGGCAATCCGAGGCAGATAACCTATTTGTCACCGTATGCATATCGGCATCCCACATCGCTTTTTCATCGATTCGAATGGAGCCGGTATACATGATGATGGGTCACGCGGCGGGTTTGGCGGCTTCGATCAGTTTGCAGGCGAATACGCCCGTTCACCAGGTCGACCCCAAGTTATTGCGCGAGAAATTGGCTGCTCAGGGCGCGGTGCTCAGTGCCGATGCCTTTGATTAGTCCTTGAATATTCTCAAAAAACCAATAAAGTCAGGCCTCGTACCAAGTCTTCCAAAAGTAAAATCAAATACCTACTTTTGGAAGACTTCCAAACGCGATGAAATTAAACGAGGGCCTTGACGAGAAAGAATTGCTGATCCGCTTGAGAGACGGCGATCACCAGGCTTTTGAACGGCTATACCATCGCTACAAGAGGCGCATTGCCGGTCACCTGCTTTCATTGTTCCGTGATGACGCATTGGCACAGGATATCGCACAAGACACCTTTATCAAGGTTTGGGAAAACCGCGCCCGGTTGGACGAACACAAATCTTTCCGCGCTTACCTGTTTACCATCGCCACCAACCATGCCTATAGCCTGTTCGAGCGGGCCGGCAAGGATGAAAGTGCCCGCAAGGCGTTCCACCTGGCCTTGCAGCAGGCGTCAAACCACGTGGATGAGTACATCGCGCGCAAAGAGCACGCCGAAGTGCTCGAATCTTTGCTCAATCAGCTGCCCGAAAAACAGCGTGAAGTTTTCCGCCTGGCCAAGATCGAGGGCTACAGCTATGCCGAGATCGGCGAGCGGCTGGGCATCTCGTCCAACACCATCAATACCCACCTCAAGCGGGCGGCGACCCACCTCCGTTCCTTGCTCCTCGACCGGCCTGACCTCCTGTTGGCGCTACTCATTGTGCAATCCGTCTGATCTTTTGTTGTTGAAATTCAGTTTTTTGAATATTTTTTAGTTCCCGTGTCACTAATTTTTCGCCACCGATGGTATAAGGTGGTAATCAGTTGGAAATGGCGAGCGATCAGCACCCCGATATCGAATCCCTGTTCAGGAAATACCTGGCAACCACCACCACCCCGCAGGAGGTGGACAGGTTGCTTGATTATTTCGGTTTGGATTGGCACGGCGATGAATTGCGCAGGCTTATCCGATCACGGTTCGAACAGGAACTTCCAGCTACGTTGGCGGCCGACCGGCTCGATGCGTTGGTGCAGCGTATGGACGATGCAGTCCTTTCGCAAACCACACCGGCTTCGCCACCCACGGTTAAGCGATTCCGGAAGTGGTGGCCTTACGCAGCGGCGGCGCTGCTCGTTGCCTCCGTCGCCGGCTGGTGGGCTATCGGCATTGGGCCATCGGCTATCAGCACCGAAATCGCTGACATTCAGCCCGGCGGCAACAAGGCAACCCTCACCCTCGCCAACGGCCGGACGATAGCCCTGAGTTCGGAGCAAGGAGGTATTGTCGTAGCCGATGGGATTACTTACCAGGACGGCAGTTCCGTGCTTGGTGAATCAATCCGTGAGGAAACTCACGAACTCACGAATTCACAAATTCACACGCTTGAGCTCACCACACCGAAGGGCGGTACTTATTCCATCACGCTGCCCGATGGCAGCCGTGTCTGGCTCAACGCCAACAGCACGCTGAAATACCCATCCCGATTCGCGGAAGATGCCAGGGAAGTGATTTTGGACGGAGAAGCGTTCTTTGCCGTCAGCCATCGGCCGTCGGCCAAACGCCTTCCGTTCCGGGTGATGACGCAGGGGCAGACGGTCGAGGTCTTAGGCACCCAATTCAACGTTTCCGCCTACGCGGACGAGCCGGAAACGAAAACCACGTTGGTGGAAGGACGCGTGCGCGTGGAAGCCAATGGCGCGAGTTTGTTGCGTCCTGGTGGCCCAAACTCGGCCCGCAACCAGCATAGTTTGCAACTCGTGCCCGGCGAGCAGGGAACGTTGGCCGAGAACGGCCTTACCAAACGCGAGGTAGACACCGAGCCATACACGAGTTGGAAATCCGGCCGTTTCACCTTTGACGGCAAATCCTTCGATCAGGTGATGCGCGAACTCGCGCGTTGGTACGATATCGAGATACGTTATGAAGGCGGCGTGCCAAAAAAGGAATTTTACGGCGACGCGTTCAGGAACAATAACCTATCCATTTTGCTGAGCATGTTGGAGAGTGCGGAGCTCGAATACCGCATGGACGGTAGGGAATTAACCATTTTAAATAAGGAGCACTAGCGAGGAACGACCGGAAAAGGGACGTGCGGCTGGCGTCTAAAAAGTAAGGGAAGTGCCACCAACACTCCCCTCAAGCAGTCTGAACCGATATTTATGAGTTATCATTTTCAAACCAGTTACAAACTTAATGAAATTACGTTACATTCTGAGAGTAATGAGATTACTTGTGCTCTTTTTGCTGGCGGGGTTGATGCATGTTTCGGCCACCACCTATTCACAAATAACGCTGAGCGGAGCGAACATTCCCTTCACGGAAGCGCTTGGCGCGATTCGAAAGCAAGCCGGCTACGCCATTACTGCAGACAAGGCCCTGTTGCGGTTTGCCAAGCCGGTCAGCATCGATGCCGCGAACCTGCCGCTTGACGAGTTCTTGCGCCGGATCCTGACGGACCAGCCGCTTGAAGCGACCATCGAAGAAAAGACGGTCGTCATCAGGAGGAAACGGACGCACGTCGAATTGGATGCAACACGCCAACTGGCTGGCGGATCCCAGCAGCATGGCGTTACCGGAACCGTTACCGATGAGCAAGGCAACCCGTTGGAGGGCGTGACGGTACGGGTCAACGGTACATCGATAGCGACCACCACCGATTCAAGAGGCCGCTACGCGCTAAGCATCCCGGGCAGCGGGAATGCGCTCACGTATACAATTGTTGGGTTCGAGTCGGTTGAATCGGCTTTTAGGGGTCAATCCACCATCGATGTTTCGATGAAAGCGGCCGTGAGCGATTTGGAAGAAGTCGTGGTGGTGGGATACGGAACGATAAGAAAAAGCGATCTGACGGGTTCGGTCACCAGCGTATCGGCAGCGGATGTAAACGATAGACCGATTAATTCGATCGAACAGTTATTGCAGGGACGCGCAGCTGGCGTCCAAATCATCAATAACTCAGGGGCACCCGGTGGGGGGATGACATTCTCGATCAGGGGAGTCACCAGTGTCAGCGGCTCCAATCAACCCCTCATTGTCATCGACGGCTACCCGATCGATTCCGATAACGACATTGCCAAAGAAACGGTGGGGAATCAATCCGGGTACCTATCCGAACAGCCGGAAAGCAATGTACTGGCGATGATCAATCCGGCTGATATCGCCAATATCGAGATTTTGAAAGATGCATCTGCCGTAGCGATCTATGGGTCGCGCGCTTCGAACGGCGTGGTATTGATCACTACCAAACGCGGGCAGAAAGGCGCCGATCGGGTAAACTATGCTTTTCGGAGCGACCTGTCGAGTTTAGCCCGAAAGATTGACGTATTGAGTACCGCCGACTACCTTTCCTATGCAAATGAGGCCTATCTCAACAGTGGCCGCGATTCGTTATTCAACCAAGCTGCCGTAAACAGTCACCTGAAGACCAATACCGTATGGCAAGACCTGATTTACCGGAATTCATTGAGCCAAAACCATCAACTCAATGTGTCGGGAGGAAGGGACCGGACACGCTACGCCATTAGCGGGGGCTACCTGAACCAGGAAGGCATCATCAACAACACACACTTCAATCGCGGGAATTTCAGGGTAAACCTCGATCAAGAGATCAACAGGAAACTGTCGTTTGGACTGAGTTCGGGGCTTACCATGAGCGGCGAGAAGGCCGTCTTGCAATCGGCCAGTCGCGGAGAGACTTCCTGGTCGGCAATCTTGGGAGTATTGACCTCTAGGCCATTCGATTCACCGTATACCCCCGATGATGAAATAGATCAGTCGCAGTTAGGAAATCCACTGACCTTGGTGGAACGGACCGACGATCAAAACCGCGTCACTACGGTCATATCAAGCATGTTCGTTGATTACAAGCTTACGGATGATTTGGTGTTCAAACTCAATGGTGGGGTAAACGCCAATTACGCCCACCGCGATTTTTACTTGCCACTAGGCACGGCATTGGGCAATTCCATGGGGGGCTATGCCTATCGGGGACAATCATCCGCATTCAACTACTTGACCGAGTATACGCTTAACTACCAGAAGCAGCTCGGTGAAAAGCACCGCATAAGCGCAATCGGAGGATACACGTGGCAGCAATGGATACGCCGTAACTTCGGCATCAACGCATCGAACTTTCCAAACGATAACCTGAGCTATCACGATCTGGGCAGCGCGAGCAACATCGGCAGCCCGGCAACGCGGACATCGCAGTGGGCATTGGCGTCGATGGTAGCCCGCATCAATTACAGCTACGATGACAGGTTTCTGTTCACATTGACCGGTCGCGCCGATGGTTCGACGCGGTTGGCTCCCGGCAATAAGTGGGATATGTTCCCTTCGCTGGCCGTGGGTTGGAACGTGCACAACGAGCGATTCATGGCAGGTTTGGATCAGGTGAGTAGCCTGAAGCTTAGGGGCAGCTACGGCATATCCGGCAATCAGGTCATCGCGGTTGGTTCCACGCGATCGCGGCTTAGTTCGTTGACGTCAGTGGTCAACCAATCCATTCAGATCGGGTATCAATTGGCCAATCTTCCCAACCAGACCTTGCGTTGGGAACGCACGACGCAATGGAATGCGGGGCTCGACATGGAGTTGTTTCAGAACCGCGTTTCGCTCACCATCGAGTATTACCGGAAAGTGACCCAAGACCTGTTGATGGCGCAGACCATTCCCCCGGTCAACGGGTTCACCAGTTACAACACCAATCTCGGCAGCGTGGAAAACCGGGGTTTCGAATTGGCGTTGTCGGCCAAGGTGCTCACGGGCAAGTTGGCTTGGGACGTGTCGGGCGACTTTTTTTTCAACAGGAATAAGATCATCGACCTCGGGGGGGCTTCTTCGTTCCTCGGCCCGCAATTGCTGGCCATCAGCAACCAGGCGCTGCACATCGCGCAACCGGGCTATCCCATCGGGTCTTTTTACGGATACCGCATCACCGGCATTTATCAGAATGAACACGAGGTGGCCCAAGGGCCTGCGGACGCGTCCTCCAACCCCGAACCCGGCAGCTTTAAATACGCTGACATCAGCGGCCCCGATGGTGTCCCGGACGGCGAGGTCAACGCGTTCGATCGGCAAGTCATCGGCAATCCTTATCCCGATTTCATTGCGGGGCTCACCAACAACCTGAAGTGGAAGAGGTTTGGCGCTTCGGTCTTGGTCTATGCCAGTATCGGGCAAGATGTCATCAACGGCAATAGGCATTACCTCGATGCGCTTGCCGGGGGCACCACCTCCAACGTCAGCAGCAGCGCCTATACGCAACGGTGGGTCGGCGAAGGCACCAGCCATGTCTATCCGAAGGCCACGGCCACGGCATCCCGCTTCCACGACCGGTTTACGGATTTCATCGTAGAAGACGCCTCTTTTGTCAGGTTGAAGAATGTCAATGTATCCTATACGTTGCCGGTCAATAACATGTTGATTCGGGAAGTGCGGATATTGCTGTCTGCAGAGAACCTGTTCACCTTCACCCGCTACACGGGTTATGACCCGGAAATCAATAGCAAGGGCAGGCACCCCATGATGCCGGGAATAGATTTTGGTAGCATCCCCCAATACAGGACATACGCTTTCGGTGTGAATTTACGCTTATAAACCTAACTGATATGAAGCTATTAACAAAAATAAACAGCATTTGCATATTTATCGTTTCCGTGTCGTTCATGCCCGGTTGCAGCCTGGACGAACGGATATTCGATAACCCCATGGCAGACTCATTCTTGCAGACCGAAGCCGACGCATCCGCATTGATGAACGGCATGTATGCCGAGTTGTCTGCATTCAATGGTTTTAAGAGCAACCTCCACAGGTTGATCCTATATGGGGGCGATGACATCGCGGTCTCTTCTGCCCAATACCTGATGTTTAACAACAGGACCGTCCCGACCACCAACCAGTATTTGACGCATTGGCAATCGTTTTACAAGATCATCAACCATGCGAATGCCATTTTGGGATTACTCGGGGCCAACAACACCCTTTCGGAAGAGGCTAAACAACGTTTGGCCGGAGAATGCCACTTCCTTCGGGCATTCAGCTATTTTTACTTGGTTAGGCTGCACGGCGACGTTCCGTTGCTGACCGACCCGGTCGACGGCAACACCGATTTCTACCCCACCAGAACGCCTGCCGCGGATATCTATCGCTTGGTGTTCGACGATTTCGAACTGGCGGCTGGCGCCTGCCTACCCTTCAGTAAGCAACCGGCGCAGGAGTTGGGACGGGCTACCCAAGGCGCCGCCCAGGCGATGTTGTCGTTGGCCCATTTGACCTACGCCAACCGGCTCAGTTTTGCGGGGGATGACCACGGCGCCGCGGGTCACTACGCGAAGGCGAAAGATCATGCCGAAAGCGTCATCATTTCCGGCGAGTACACCTTGACCAATAACTACGCAGACCTTTTTGATGTAAATCGTGAACGGGATGCCTACCGGGAGGTGATTTTTGCGGTGCAACATACACGTGATGGCCGAACCTCGTCGAATGGCGGGTCGCTGGGTTCGGAATTGGCCTACTACACACAACCCACGAACCGGTTTTACATCAGTGGAGACGTGGCCAATGGAAGGGGGGGTGGTACGATGCGCATACAACCCTGGTTCCATGAAAAATACCAAACAGGCGATTACGTGAATGACTATCGTGCCGAGGTCAGCTTTTTGACCAGGTTTACCTATCAGGACAGCAATTCGGAAACCATTACCTTTCCTGAGGTGCGCAATAGCAACGAGCGTACCGAAGCGTACCCTTATCTCGACAAATACAAGGATCCGGAAGGGTACCTGAGCAGGAACAATGAGAATGACTTCTTCATCATCAGGCTGGCCGAGGTTTTCCTGATCAAAGCCGAGGCCGAGAATGAATTGAACGGTCCTACCGCCAATGCGTATGAGGCCTTTAACCGGCTGAGGGTCCGTGCTAGGTTGGCCGATGGCAGCCAGCGGTCGTTTCCGGCCGATTTGGCGCCTGGCCTGACAAAGGAGGAGTTCAGGCTGCGGATATTCGAGGAGCGTGGCCTTGAGCTGGTCGGCGAAGGGCACCGCTGGTTCGATGCCGTCCGGATGCGGTATGGCACAACTGCCAAGCCGATGATCAACTACCTTTATGAAGACTATTTCCCTACGTTGGCGAAGTCAGCGCCTACGTTCAATGCACAGCAAAATCGGTGGACCGGCGGTCGGGTCCAACCGCTTAACATCGTCGATTGGACCGACAAGTTCCTGCTTTGGCCAATCCCAAGTGCCGAGATCGATGCCAATCCAAACATGGTACAGAATCTTAACTGGTAATGAAAAGCGCGATGTATAGCGTTATCGTCACATTCCTAGCGGCGTACCTGGTGTTTGTCTTGGATGGCCAGGCCCAACCACTACCCCCTGATTCGGGGTCGTTCAGTCTCGTGGTCCTGTCAGATACCCAAGGGTACCAAGGCAACGGCACAAAGAAAACACCACATAGCGATGAGCAAATCAGCAATCCCGTGTTTGATTCGCAGGTGAATTGGATCGTGGCAAACCAAGAGACGCAAAATATCGTATTGGTCATTCATTCCGGAGACCTGGTAGACGTGAACAATGCGCTGCAATGGCAGTTGGCCAGGCAAAACATGGACGTCATTCACGGCAAGATTCCGTACGGCATGTCTGTTGGAAACCACGATATGGAAGAGGTCAGTGGCAACTCCGCTTTATACCAAGCCGCATTTCCGGCGAGTAGGTACGCCGCCTTTCCATGGTATGGCGGGAGTTACGCCAACAATACCAACAGTTTCCAGCTCGTCTCGGCCCAAGGCGTGGATCTGTTGGTACTTAACCTGGAGTGCAATGCCCCGGACGCAGCACTGGCCTGGGCAGATTCGGTACTTGTAGCCCATCGAGACCGCCTTGCCATCATCAATACGCATATGTTTTTGGGGCCGAGGGAACAACCGGAAAATCCGGACGACTATTTCAGCGGGGCTAAAGGCGTCATGCGCTGGTCGAAGTGCCATGGAAACCAGGGCAACACCGCTCAGGAAATCTGGGATAAGTGCCTGCGCAAGCATGCGAATGTCCGGATCATCCAATCTGGCGATCAAAGCCGTTCCAATGCCCTGCATCAGCAACTGACTGGCGATTCAGGCAATACCGTGCATGCCCTGCTGTGTGATTACAGCCAACATCCCGGTGGGGCGATCCGCATCTATCGATTCTTTCCAGACCGCGGAAAAGTCGAGGCCTTGACCTATAGTACGGTAGATGGAAGGCTTGTGGTGTCAACAAGGTTTGTGCCCGAAGAGGCACAGCATCATTTTGAAATGGATGTAGCATTTAATTTGTATCATGAAAACCAACAATAGCATGGCCTTTCGGCTGCCCTTGATCCTGGGTATAGGATCTTTATTCCATGCATTCGCTTGCGAAAGCCTGTTGCAGGCAGATTTCATGGACACGCACGAAAACAGCCTGGGTATCGGTAACCGCATAACGACTATCGCCGCGTTTGATGATGATACCGTTTATCCCGTAGCGGATGCGTATGTATGGGGAGGTGCCCAAGCGAACACGAATTATGGTAGTTCGGCCCGGCTTCAATGTCGCTATCATAGCGACGCTGCCTACCACCGGCAGTCTTACATGAAGTTTGACCTTACCGGTCAGGACGCCACCTACGTCAGGGCGGTGCTGAACCTGTATGTTGACTCGACCTCGACGGGTACGGTCTTTGAATTGTATGGAGTGGCAGACGATGGTTGGACCGAGGCCGGGATTACCTGGAATACCAAACCATTGGCAGGAGACAAGATCGCTACGGTAAGCGGCGCAAGCCCCGGGTGGGTGTCGGTGGATATTTCGCACTACGTTACGGAAGAATTGCAGGGCGATAAAACCGCTTCCTTTTTGATTGCATCCCCCACTACGAGTTTCGTGTACATACATAGCAAGGAAGGCACCAATGTGCCCTATTTATCGGTATCGAGCAAGCCCAAAGCCGCCTCCGTGCTCATGCAAAAAGGATTGGCTTTTGTCTGGCAGGATCAGCTCCATTTGAAAGACGGAACAGGGGACTATGTTTACACCGATCCCAACGACCTCTTCCAGCCCAACCGGGGCAGGCGCTCCGGGGCCATACAAAGCGAAAGGCGATCTTTCGTGCTGGATGGGTACGTGGGCGACCGGGTATTGCAGGTCGATCAGCTCACCAATGGATTACGGAATGAATGCTATGCAACCGGGTGGTGGCCGCAGCAGTTCAAGGAGTTTGGGATGGCCGTTGACTTATTCATACCGGCAGGCATCGATTTGGACGCCACCAACGCCTATGACGGTGTCAGGACAGACGGAAAGACCGCCTTCGGTATCCAGGTGGGCGAGTCTGGGCTTGACAATCCCGATTCAACCGGCTTCAGTTCCTCCTATCCCGCGGTCAGCCAGGTGTGTTTGCCCGAAAATCAGCGTGGCGCCGTCTGTTTCATGAACTGGGCATGGAATAAGTCGTCGGGCAACGTGTCCTTCCGCTGGTACCACTACGCGGTGCGGAAAAACGGCGTTTTGCGAACAACGACCTCGGGCGACGGACTGTATGGCTATGTCGAACCGTCGTTCGTCGTGCCCAAGGGAAGGTGGATTACCTTGACCAACTACGTGAAGATGGACACCGATGGTACCGACGGCGTATTGGAATCCTGGATTACCGACAGGGGGGTGTCGACCCGGGTTTCACATATCACGGGGCTTGATTTCGGGAGCGCGGTGATAGACCGGGGCATTGCTACCGGCAATGGGACATTGGTAGGTACTGCCGGCGGTTGGCACGCGCATAGCACATATGCTGCCGAAATGGTGGGCGGTACCATCTACGAGTTCATCACTGGTGCTTCGCCTTTTTACAAAGCCTATAACATACGGGTGTATGGCAAAGAGTAGCCTAGGCCTGATGGCTGTTGCATTTGTGGCCTTGGTTGCTTGCCATGGCCCGCGGCGCTCCGCTTACCATGCGTCGCCCGCGTTGCGTATAGACTTCATTGACCAACAACTGGATCATGGCGTCGCCCAGCTGAAGATGCTCTTGGACCGGGTGCCCGGCCAGGAGATGCCGCGTACATTCGAGGCCGGCAAGCATGTCAATTCCGGTACCGAATGGTGGACATCCGGCTTTGTCCCCGGCTCCCTGTTATACCTCTATGAATATTCCGGTGACGACACGTTGTTGGCGCTGGCAAAACAGCGGCTGGACCTGCTCGAAAAGGAAAAGTTCAATACGGATACCCATGATTTGGGCTTCATGTTGTATTGTAGCTTTGGCAATGCGTTGCGGATCACGGGTGATACGGCGGCTTACAAGGACATATTGCTTACCGGCGCCGAGTCGCTGATGAGTCGATACAACCCGGTTGTACGGGCCATACGCTCGTGGGATTGGGGCGCATTCCCGGTCATCATCGATAACATGATGAACCTGGAATACCTGTTGAATGCGACCAGGTTAAGCGGGGATTCCGCGTTCGCGAAGGTCGCGATAGCGCATGCGAAGACCACGATGGAAAACCACTACCGCCCAGCACACAGCTGTTATCATGTGGTTGACTACGATCCTGCGGATGGAAAGGTCGTACGGAAGCGCACGGATCAGGGCGCTTATGACGAATCCGTTTGGGCCAGGGGGCAGGCATGGGGGCTGTATGGATACGTGATGATGTATCGGGAGACCGGCGATGGAACTTATCTTGAATTCGCCAGGAAAATAGCCGATTTTATCTTTGGCCATCCCAATATGCCGACAGACCTGATTCCATATTGGGACTTCGATGCGCCCGATCTACCGGCCGATAGCCCGTATGCCGCACGGCGCGAGCTACGCGATGCCTCCACCGCGGCCATTCTGGCTTCCGCGCTGATCGAATTGGCCCATTTTACCGACGGCACGGACCGTTCAGGCCATCTTTCACGCGCGGAGGTCATCCTGCAAGGTCTATCGGAACCCCCGTACAAAGCCAGGATAGGGGATAATGGCGGATTCATCTTGCAACACAGCGTCGGATCCATCCCGCATGGTAGCGAGGTTGACGTTCCGCTTACTTACGCTGATTATTACTACATCGAAGCGCTTGTTCGGTACAGGCGTTTGCTTAAGCGCATTGGATGAGTCCCGTCCACAAATTTCCCCGGATCCACACATAATCCGGGGAAATTGCTTTTATTTGCCCCGTGATGCACTAGCGCGCGTTGATATGGGGGAAGAAACCGATAGACCAACCACCGACACGGCAGACGCCACGTTGCTCGAGGCCCTGCGGCAGGGCAGCGGCTCGGCCTTCGAGGCGCTCTACGAGCGGTACCGGAGCCGCATCTACTACAACATGCTCAAGATTGTCCGCTCCGAGGCCATTGCCGAGGAATTGCTCCAAGACGTATTCATGAAGGTCTGGGAGCTGCGCGAGCGCATTGACCCTAGCCAGTCGTTCAAGGCGTTCCTGTTCCGGATTTCGGGCAACCTGGCCATCGATTTCTATCGACGGGAAGCCCGGCAGCGCATCATCGAGGCGGCCGCCGTGCTCGCCGAAGACGAGGGCTATGAGCACGTACAACAGCACATCGACTTCAAGGAGGCCGAGGCGCTGCTCGGCGAGGCCATCGCCAAGCTTCCGCCGCAGCGGCAGCGCGTTTTCCGCATGATCCGCATGGAAGGCCGGTCTTACGAGGAAGTGGCCGATGCACTATCCATCAGCCGCAAGACCGTGCAGGACCATGTGGTGAAGGCCAACCAATGGCTGCGCGACAGCCTGCGCGACGACTATGGCATCCTGATGCTGCTGTTGGCCGTTTCGTTCAGCTTCTGAAAAAAAAGCAAAAAAATCCTTATCGGAGCAGGCCATGCGCCGTTGCCGTTCGTATAGCAATAAACGAGCACGATGGAAGAGCCGATCGATTACAGGAAGTTATACGAGCGATACCTCGACGGACGGCTGACGCCCGAAGAGCGCGCTGCGTTGCTCCTGCACTTCCATCGGAGGGGCGAGGCCACCGAGCTGCGCGTGCCGATTGAGACAAGTTTTGACACGCTACCACCCGAATCGTGGGAAAACCAAGCACAGGTGCAGGAAACGTTCCAACGGGTAGGCACCAACCTCCGGGAGGCCGTTTATCAATCCAAGCGCACGCCGGGTAGACGCTTGCGCTGGTTGCCTTACGCTGCGGCAGTGCTGCTTGTCGCCTCCGTTGTTGGCTGGTGGGCTATAGGCATTCGGCCATCGGTGAGCAGTAACGAAATCGTAGACATCCAGCCGGGTGGCAACAAAGCAACCCTCACCCTCGCCGACGGCCGGGTTATAAACCTGGACGAAGCCCAAACGGGGATCATCGTCGGAGCCGTGGACATCACCTACGACGACGGATCCGCCGTTAGTCCAGCAAATAGCCCGCATGCAGGGCTTACGACTTATGACTTACAACTTACCACTCCAAAGGGCGGCACGTATCAAATCACGCTACCGGATGGCAGTAAGGTCTGGCTCAATGCCAACAGCACGTTGAAATACCCAAGTCGGTTCACGGGGCATTCAAGGGAAGTCATTTTGGACGGCGAAGCCTTTTTCGACATCCAGGAAATCCAAGGCGCGCGCGACACGCGCGTGCCCTTCAAAGTCCTGACCTCCGGCCAAACCGTCGAAGTACTCGGCACCCAATTCAACGTTTCCGCCTACGCGGACGAGCCCGAAACCAAAACCACGTTGGTGGAAGGACGTGTGTCTGTTGAAACCGATGGCGCGAGGTTGCAACTCGTACCCGGTGAGCAGGGGACATCCGATGGCAAGGGAATAACTAAAACCGAAGTAAACACCGAACAGTATACCGCTTGGCGAGACGGTTGGATCAGCTTCCAGGATAAGCCGTTCGACCAGATCATGCGTGAGGTGGAGCGCTGGTATGGCATCGAGGTCCGTTACGAAGGCCACATCCCGCGCGAAATCGGCTACGGCATGACCAAGCGAACCGAAAATCTATCGGTCGTCCTGCACTTACTCGAATCTGGAGGGATTCGTTTCCGTTTGGACGGCCGAACGTTAACCATTTTGAACCAATAAAGGGAGGTGAGCTAATAGGGATTCCGAAGCGGACTTTTTAACCGGATTATGATGATCAAGACGTTTCGCTGGCGTCTCAAAAATAAGGGAAGTGCTTCCGACACTCCCCTCAAACAGCTTGGGTATCTGGGGTAATGGCGCACTCGACAAGACCGTCGCGTCATGCCCACTAACACAATTAAATAACCAAACACGTCAAAATTAATGAAAAATAAGTTACTTTTTAAGGTAATGAGATTGCTCGTGCTTTTTTGGCTGGTCGGCTTCATGCATGTGTCGGCGGCCACCTTTTCGCAGACGGTCACGCTCAAGGGCGAATCGTTGGAACTTGGCACCGTCTTCAACGCGGTGCGGAAACAAACCGGGCTGGGCGTCTACGGCTTCCAGTCCATGTTTGATGGAACCCACCCGGTCACGGTGGATGTGAAGGCCATGCCGTTAGACCAATTCCTCGGGCTCATACTGAAGAACCAGCCGCTGGAAGCTCGGGTGGAAGCGCAGGCGATCGTGATCAGCAGGCGAAAAGAAGCGGACAAGCCCCGTGGAGGCAATCGGTCCGGCGATCAGATCCAGCAACAAACCGTTTCCGGCACGGTTACGGACGAGCAGGGGAATCCGCTGGAGGGGGTCACGGTGACGGGTGAGGGAACGTTCGCTGTTGCCACGACCGATCGGGAGGGCAATTACAAGATCTCTATTCCGTCAAGCAGAACCAAGTTGTTATTTACCATCGTGGGCTTTCATTCGTCAGCGCAGGTGATAGGCAATCGTCAACGTATCGATGTAGTCATGCAAACCTTGATTACGAATCTTGAGGAGGTTGTAGCAATTGGCTATGGGACGGTGAAGAGAGGTGATTTAACCGGAGCCGTTGGAAAGGCTACCTTTAAAGATCAGGCAGAACAATTTTCTGTCTCCATCGAGCAATTACTTCAAGGCAGGGTGTCTGGAGTTCAGATTACGCCGACTTCCGGGGCACCGGACGGCGGAATCCTGTTCAACATTCGGGGGATGAATTCTTTGAGTTCCAATCAACCGCTGATTGTAATAGACGGGTATCCCATTGATTCAGAAAGCGGTGCCGTGACCACTGATATTGGAGCGGACTACTGGAGCACGGCACAGCCCCCCAGGAACGCGTTGTCATTATTGAATCCAAATGATATCGAGTCTGTAGAAATCCTTAAGGATGCATCGTCGACAGCCATTTATGGATCAAGAGGGGCAAATGGGGTGGTGATGATTACCACTAAGCGTGGAAGACAGGGCAGGGACAAGATTTCTTATAATTTCCGTGTCGACTTCAGCGGTTTACCAAAAACGATCGATGTCCTTAGTGGACCCGAGTTTATTCAATATGCAAATGAAGCGGCGATGAACGATGGTAGGGATTCCATTTTCAATTCAATTCGTATCGGGGAACTGGCAGGTATTGATAACAATTGGCAGGATTTGATTTTTCGTAATTCAAAGTCTTCCGATCATCAAATTTCGATAAGCGGTGGTGATTCAAGGACAAAGTATTCTATTATGGCTAACTACTCGTCCATAGACGGCGTTGTAAACTTGTCCAATTTTAAAAAGGGTGGGGTGCGCATAAACTTGGATCGTGAAGTCTCGCGACACATTGACGTTGGCCTGAACATCAACACAAGTTACGGTAAAAGCATCTCTGTACAGCAATCAACAAATCATGCGGATTTAGGAGGGTCGGTAGTTGCAGGCGCGCTTCGGTTTTCTCCTTTAAGTATACCATTCGATGATGGCGGGGAGTTGGATTTGGCACTACAGAACAATCCAATGGCTACGTTAATGAATACGGATAACGTAAATTCGACCTCGTCAATTATTACCAATTTTTTTCTCAATTATAAAATCGGGAAGGATTTGAAGTTCCGATTCAATGGCGGACTCAATCAAATCGACAACACGAGAAACACATATTATGGCAGGGGCACGTATAATGGCGATACGAATGGCGGCCAAGCATATCAGGGCGAGTCCAAGCGATTTAACTATCTGACTGAGTATACCTTGAATTACCGAAAGGTCGTAGGCGGCCATTCATTGGACATTTTGGGCGGGTTTACATGGCAAGCTTGGAAGTCTTCCAGCTTGGGAACAGGTGCCCGGTCTTTTACGAATGACAACCTAAGCTATTATGCATTGCATTATGGAGGTCTGGTCAGTGCACCAATCACAAACCATTTGGACTGGGCGTTGTCGTCTTTTCTCGCTAGGCTCAATTACTCCTTTAAAAGCAAATACTATTTGACCGTTACGAGTCGTTATGACGGGTCGTCGAGATTGGGAGCTAACAATAAATGGGCAATGTTTCCCTCCGTCGCAGCGGCATGGAACTTGAGCAATGAGGACTTTTTGAAAGGCAACGACTTCATCAGTCAATTGAAAATTCGCGGAAGTATTGGGGTGTCTGGTAACCAGTCAATCGCGGTTGGGGCAACAAAGGCATTGCTCGCCAACACACGCGCTGCGGTAGACTATGGTAAGATCGGTACGGGAATCGTATTGTCTAGTTTTGAGAATAATGCGCTACATTGGGAAATAACCCACCAACAAAATGTAGGTGTCGATTTCAAAGCTGTTTCAGGCAAGTACGGTCTTTCGATAGATGTTTATAAGAAGCAAACGGAAGGCCTATTGATGAATTTAGCCATCCCAGCTGATAATGGCTTCACGAGTTACGCCACCAATGCAGGCAATATAGCAAACAGTGGGATTGACATCAGTGCCGACGCAGCGATATCGTCTGGGCAGCTTGGTTGGAACGTGTTCGCCAACATCTCGTTCAATAGGAATAAGATAGTCGACCTCGGCTCCAATGCAACGATAATGGGCACTTCCGTTATCGGGAATGCACTAAACCAGCCCGCTACGATTGCTAAACCCGGGTATCCCATAGGAGCATTTTACGGATATCGAGTAAATGGGATTTATCAGAATCAAGCTCAAATTGACAGTGGACCGGAGGATGCAATTCTGCCCAAACCGGGCGATTTTAGGTATGCGGATGTCGGGGGTGCAGACGGGTTTCCTGATGGGCAGATTACGGTTGACGACAGGACAATCATAGGAGATCCGAACCCCAATTTTACGTTTGGCATCGGAAGTGACCTAAGTTGGAAGAAATTTGCGTTATCATTTCTTTTTAACGGTTCTATCGGTAATGATATCGCTAATTTGAATCGTTATTATTCAGACGGATTGCTATATCCGATTGCTGGTAACATTCGGCGAGAAGCCTGGGAGGGAAGGTGGACCGGAGCGGGAACAAGTGAGTACTATCCTCGCGCAAGGATGACAGGCAGTCTCTTGGATAATAGGTTTAGTAGTTACCTTATCGAAGATGGTTCGTTCGTGAGGCTTAAGAATCTTAATGTCTCTTATAACCATGACTTCGTGAACCTGCCATATATTTCGAGTCTTAAAGTGTTCTTGAGCGCCACCAACTTGTTCATTCTCACGCGTTACAAGGGATTCGATCCAGAAGTCAGTGCTTTCGGTTTTAATGCGTTATTGCGCAATATCGACTATGGGACGATTCCGCAGTTTCGAACATTTTCTCTGGGGTTGAACGTCACGCTGTAGCAATAGGTTTTAAATTTAGAAGAATTGTCATGAGAAGATTTTTATTGTATGCAATGTCAATAGCATTTCTATGGTCATGTAGCCTAGAGGAGCAAATCAAAGATAGGCCTGAAGCGGCGAATTATCTCGCTTCAACGGCTGACGTAATCAATTTTCTGAACGGAATATACAGCTATTTCCAGGCGCAGAATGGGTACAAGGCAGAAGCCTATTACATGATGGAGATATCTGCCGATCATATTTCAAGCACGCTGGCCGGCTTTGCTCCATACGCGCAGAAAATTATGCAGCCAGACTATTCCAATCTTGGAGGCGTCTATCAGAATTTCTATCGAATGATTTTGAATTGCAACTTTTTGCTTGAAAAGTTGCCGGATTTGCCAATCAATGATGATTTCAGACGGCAAGTGGAGGGAGAGACCCGATTCTTTAGGGCCCTTGCTTACTTCGATTTGGTAAGGTGGTTTGGGGGTGTTCCCTTGCGCTATGAGGCTACCAATTCAGATACGGAATTCTTTGGTAAAAGGAATGATGTGCAGGAAGTATATGCGTTTGTTTTTAATGAGTTGTTGCGCGTCAATGCGCTACTGGAAAACAAGTCGAGCGCGTCAATCGCGGGTCTTGGGCTCACTAATAAAGGCGCATCCCAAGCGGTGTTGTCAAAGGCGTATCTAACCTTCGCCAACCACTTGGACTTGCGCGGAGAAATTGCTCACAGCCAAGATTACTACAAACTTGCGGGCAAATATGCAGACAGCGTGATTTTTTCAGGCGAATATCAACTGGCTAGTCATTTCGCGGATCTGTTTGATGTTACCAAGGAGGTGCAAAACTATCAGCAGGAGGTTGTTTTTGGTATTCGCTTTACCCGAGACCCGGTGGGTACGGGCGCCAATCGGCTTGGGTCGCAATACGGCATCCGTTACATGCCCTCTTCAATCGGCGGGGTGACAGGACAGCAGCCCAACGGGAATGGACTGGAGTATTTCAAGGTCCAGCCGTGGTTTTTTGATGTCTATTCGAGGGGTGAATATGACGGTGACTATCGCAGTGAGGTCACTTTCTTGACACAGTGGACTCATCACACGCTAGATAGGGAATATGTTACCTATCCATATATACCACAAGGGAACCAAGCCGCGGTGGCTCAACCGTTTCTGAAGAAATACATCGACGGAGACGGATACGATTTATATAATCACGAAAACGATTTCTATGTTATCAGGCTGGCCGAATTGTTCCTAATCAAGGCTGAAGTGGAAAATGAGCTTAACGGACCCACCGATATCGCATATCAAGCATTTAACGAATTGCGTAGGCGAGCCAGGAATGCTAACGGGGAATTGAGATTGACACCCCTTGACCTGGAATTGGGATTGTCCAAAGAACAATTCAGGTTGAAGGTGTTTGATGAGCGAGGGCTAGAGTTCGTCGGCGAAGGAAAGCGGTGGTTCGATTTGGTAAGAATGAAATCGCCGACAGGAACAACCATGTATGAGTATATGTTTTCCACACTCCTCCCGAATCTTCCTCAAGGGCTACCGACATACAATTCTGCGACCAAAACATGGTTGGGCGGCAGGACCGAACGGCTTAATATCGTGCCTTATCATGCCCGGAGGTTGTTGTATCCTATTCCTCAACGAGAAATCGATATGAATCCGTTGATGGAACAAAATAGCGGATACAATTGAACATTTACAACTCACTAGCAACTCATCATGAAAAAGGTAATTTCCAAAATGCGACACATGTTATTTATTTTTTGTGGATTGCAAGTATTGTTAGGCCATGCGCAGACGGAGGTGCCGGAATTGGTTTACAATTCCGCTGGTTCAGATACAGGTTCTGTCGATGCTATATATAACCCGGCAAACAGGAAGTTTAGCGGGATACCGAGTATAGAAAAAGACAATCTCAATAGGTTATGGAGTACGTGGTATGCAGGAAAGACGGCAGGAGAAGATCACAATAACTACGTGGTTTTGGCGTATAGCGACGATGACGGACTTAATTGGACGGAGCACCTTTATATCGATCCCGACAAGGATGGTCAAATCAGGGCATTCGACTCTCAGTTATGGAATGACCCCAATGGAGCGTTATGGTTGTTTTGGTCACAGTCGATTTATAAGCAGAATGGAGAAACTTCCCAGTTGTGGTCCATAAAGATTGATACGGATGATGGTGTATACCGCTTAGGGAAACCATTCATCCTTCAACGAGGAGTAATGACGGGGAAACCTGTCGTATTGTCCACTGGAGAGTGGGTCTTGCCGATTTCGGTGGATAGTCAGCGACACAGTGCTCAAATGGTCGTGTCTTTAGACGAAGGACGAAGCTGGCACTTGCGGGGAGGTGCATTCGTTCCAGCGGCATCCAAATCTTCCGATGAGCACATGATCGTCGAAAGGCTGGATGGCTCATTATGGATGTTGGTCAGAACGATATATGGAATCGGTGAAGCCTTCTCCACCGACAACGGATATACGTGGACAAACGTAAGGCCATCCGCTATCCGGCATACCGAGTCTAGGTTTTTCATCGGTCGATTGGCATCCAATGCTTTGCTTCTCATAAAGCATGGAGGAATTTCAGAAGAACCCGTTTTGCAACCTAGGTTTAGGGGCAGGTCTCATTTGACCGCTTTCTTGTCGTATGACGATGGCGTCAGCTGGTCCAACGGGCTGTTGCTTGACTATCGCGACGGTGTTTCTTATCCCGATTGTATACAGGATCAAGAAGGAAACATCTTCATCACCTACGATTTCAATCGGATGAAAGAGCAGCTGGTGTATTGCTTGCCGATTTCCGAGCAACAGCTAATGGACGCCACGCCGTTGTCGGTCTGTGATTTGGATGACAGAAGACTTGTGATAAGCCAAGGTGGAATCAAACGATAATGTACAATGAGAACGTTAGGTATATTGTTCAGGATGGTCGTTTTCGGTTTATTGGCAATCCTATACTCGGGAAGTGTTTTTTCACAAGGTGGTTTGCCGGATGATTTTCCAACGCAAGATTCAGAAGAGAAAGAGGCACGGATGCGTTGGTGGAAAAAAGATCGGTTTGGTATGTTTATCCATTGGGGGCTCTACTCCCTGCCGGCTCGGCACGAGTGGGTCCAGCAACACGAACGTTTGGCCCATGTAAATTATAGAGCCACATATTTCGATAAATTCGATGCGGACCTGTATGATCCAGTATCTTGGGTGAATCATGCGAAAGCGGCCGGAATGAAATATATTGTATTGACGACCAAGCACCACGATGGTTTTTGCCTATGGGACACGGAGTTCACTGATTTTAATGCGACTAATGCCCCAGCGGGAAGGGATTTGGTCAAGTCTTTTGTGGATGCTTGTCGCGATGCGGACATTAAGGTCGGATTTTATTTTTCTTTAATCGACTGGCGTCATCCAGATTTCCTGATCGATAGTTTGCATCCGTTAAGGGGCGACAAAGGCGCATTTTTGCAGAATCCAACACGGGATATGGGAAGATACCGGCAATTTGTAAAAGGGCAGATAGGCGAATTATTGACCAATTACGGGAAAATCGATTTGATTTTCTTTGACTACTCTTACCCAGGTGTGCAAGGGAAGGGACGTGTCGAATGGGATAGCGAGGGCATCCTTAAATTGACAAGGGGCCTGCAACCTCATATCATTATTAATGATCGCCTTGATTTGCACGACTATCCTGATGGGTGGGACTACGTTACGCCTGAACAGTTCATGCCGGTTAGTTGGCCTAGACGCAACGGCCAGTTTGTGCCGTGGGAAACTTGCCAGACATTCTCTGGTTCGTGGGGCTACCATCGTGACGAAGAAACATGGAAAACAACAAACCAATTGATCGCGATGCTCATCGAAACGGTCAGCAAAGGCGGTAACCTGTTGCTCAATGTTGGCCCGACCGCCAGGGGGAATTTTGATGAGCGGGCGACAAACCGCTTGGATGCCGTTGGTAGATGGGTAAGGTATCATGGGAAGGCGATCTATGGTTGCACAGCCGCGCCTGAGGATTTTTTAAAGCCTGGCAATACTTTTTTGACCTACAATCCCGAAAACAATCGGTTGTATGTGCATTTGCTTCAATGGCCGTTCAAGACATTGTATTTGCCGGGCTTTAAGGGCAGGGTCGAATATATACAATTTCTTCACGATGCTTCCGAAGTGAGATTTACGTCACGCACTTCGTCTGGCCCGAACGATCATATGGCAATTACCGCTGCACACGATGATTTGATCGTTAGTCTGCCTGTAGTAAAACCAAATGTGGAGATACCCGTATTAGAGATTTTTTTACGTGAAGATAGTGAGTCGTCGATGCCGTGAATAGCTATATCAACGAATTGAAAATCAACAACTATCGCTGGCTCATCGTGGCGATGCTGTTCGTAGCCACCACGATAAACTACCTGGATCGGCAGGTCATCGGGTTGCTCAAGCCCACGCTCGAGGCCGAGTTCAGCTGGACGGAGACCGACTTCGCGCACATCGTGATGGCCTTCACGGCGGCCTACGCATTGGGCCTGGTGCTGTTCGGCAGGCTCATCGACGTGGTGGGCACGAAGTGGGGGTATGCCATCAGCGTGGTGCTGTGGAGCGCCGCGGGCATGCTGCACGCCGTGGCGCGCGGGGTGGGCGGCTTCATCGCCGCACGGGTGGGCCTTGGCACCGGAGAGGCCGGCAATTTCCCCGCTGCCGTCAAGGCCGTCTCGGAGTGGTTCCCCAAGAAGGAACGGGCCTTGGCCACCGGCATCTTCAATGCAGGCACCAGCGTCGGGGTGGTCACCGCCTTGGTGATCACCCCCTGGATCCTGTCGCATTACGGCTGGCGGGAAGTCTTCTGGATCACGGGGGCGCTGGGTTTCGTGTGGTTGGCGTTGTGGTGGTGGCTCTACGACCTGCCCGCGCGGCAACGCCGCATCACCGACGGTGAGCTGGCCTACATCCGATCCGGGCAGGACGGCACGGAAACGGCCGGGGAAAAGCCGATCGGCTGGACGGCGCTGTTCCGGATGCCGCAGACCTGGGCCGTCATCACCGGCAAATTGCTCATCGACCCCATTTACTGGTTCTTCCTGTTCTGGCTCCCCTCGTACTTCGCGTCCACGTTCGCGCTTGACCTCACCAAGCTCAGCCCGGAGCTGATGGTCATCTACGCGGCCACCACGGTGGGGAGCATCGGGGGCGGATACTTTTCTTCTTGGCTCATCAGGCGTGGGTGGGGCGTGCTCAGGGCCCGCAAGGCCGCATTGCTGGTTTTCGCCGCCTTGGAGGTCTCGATCATCCTGGCGCAATTCGCCAGTGGCATCTGGATGGCCGTGGGGCTCATCAGCCTGGCGGTGGCCGTGCACCAGGCCTGGGCCACCAACATCTTCACGCTGGCTTCGGATCTGTTCCCCAAGTCTACGGTGAGTTCGGTGGTGGGCATCGCCGGGATGGCCGGTGCGGTCGGCGGCATCCTTTTCCCGATGCTGGTGGGTTACCTGCTGGATAGCTACAAGCTCCAGGGCAACCTGAGCGGCGGGTATAACCTGCTGTTCACGCTATGCGGGTTGACCTATCTCTTGGCATGGGGCATCATCCATGGGTTGATCAGACAGCAAAAACAAGAGCAATCGAAACGCTCTTGAAAATCATGTTTTTTCCGTATTTTGCCCCCGTTATTACACGAGGGTGTATGGAAACAACGCAGATTGGGCAAGGCGAGAACGAATTGCTGGATAGCCTCCGGCAGGGCGAGGAGTACGCGCTGCGCGATATCATCAAGCAGCATATGCATACGCTCCGGTACTATGCCTGGACGCTGGTGAAGGATCGTGAAACCGCCGAGGAAATCGCCAATGACGCGTTCACGAAACTCTGGCAGGCCCGCGAGCGGTTCGGGAGCCTGCTCGAGGTGAAACGGTTCCTGTACCGCGTGGCCAAGAACGCCAGCCTGGATCACCTCAAGTCCGCAAGGGTCAAATATGGCCGGGCCACCGGCGAGGCCGACGGCGTGGCGGGCAACGAACCGGACCTGGAAGCCAGGTTCATCCAGGCCGAACTCATGGAGGCCATCTACCGCGAGATCGAGAACCTGCCCGACAAGCAGCGCGACGTGTTCCGGCTCAGCTTCCTGGAAGGGTTCACGGCGGGCGAGATCAGCGAGCGGCTGGGCATCACCCTCAACGCGGTATACCTCAACAAGTCGCTGGCCACCAAAACGCTGCAGAAGGTCTTCAGGAATAGCGATTTCCTGCTCTACCTGTGTTTCCTGGCCTGTTTCGGCGAAGGGTAGGTATTTTTTTCTCAACCCATTACAGATTCCGCGGGTACAATCGTATATACCGGAAAAAGGCGGAATCATGGCATACGGACCCATCGTCACCTTGTTGCAGAAATACCTCCGGGAGGAACTCACCCTGGCGGAGGCCGAGCGATTGGACGCCTGGGCGGATGAACATGCCGATAACCGGGGCCTGATGGACAGCCTAGCCGATGACGCCTGGCTCCGGAACGAACTCCTGGCGTTCGACGCGCTGGCCCCGGCCCATGCCGAACGTGAAGCGGCCGGTATCGCCGGGCGCATCCTGATCCGGGAAAAGCGTAAACGTGCCGGTATACGCCGGTGGCTGCCTTATGCCGCAGCAGCAATCCTCCTTGCGGTCGGTTGGCTGCTGCTGGTGGATAGCCGTCAGTCGACAGTCGATAGCCTCGCCGCCACCGATATCCTGCCCGGCGGCAACAGAGCCACGCTCACCCTCGCCGACGGCCGTGTCATCAACCTGGACGAAGCCCAGACCGGGATCGTCGTCGGAGCCGAGGACATCACCTATGACGATGGATCCGCCGTTAGTCCAGCAGATAGCCCGCATGCAGGACTGACGACTTATGACTTACAACTTACCACTCCAAAAGGCGGCACCTACCAAATCACCCTGCCAGATGGCAGCCGTGTCTGGCTCAACGCCAACAGCACATTGAAATACCCATCCCGCTTCACGGGGGATTCCCGGGAAGTGATTTTGGAGGGCGAAGCGTTTTTCGACATCCAGGAAATCCAAGGCACCCCGAAAGCTTTCGGGACGCCAGCGTCTAATGCTGATTTTCCTGGCGCGCGCGTGTCGCGCGTGCCCTTCAACGTCCTGACCTCCGGCCAAACCGTCGAAGTACTCGGCACCCAATTCAACATCTCCGCCTACCCGGACGACCCCGAGACCAAAACCACCCTGGTAACCGGAAAGGTGCGTGTGGATGTAGGGGCGAATAAACATTCGCCCAATAATCATTCGCCCGATAAATCGAGTGTAACATTAACCCCCGGCCAACAAGCCACCACCCGGGGGACGGCTACCACCATCAACAACGTGGATGTAGACCAATACGCCAGCTGGAAGGACGGCTTCTTCTACCTGGAGGGCACCATCCCCACCATCCTGAAGGAAATCAGCCGGTGGTACGACATCGAGGTGGTGTATGAAGATGAAATCGACGAGCCGGTAAACCTGGCCATCACCTTCCCGCGCGATCGCGCGCTGGGCGATGTGCTGCATGTGCTGCAGCGGGCCGTGCCCGCCATGCGCTACCGGGTCGAGGAAATAAAACGGAGCAATAAACAAGATGTTGAACCACGCGCGGAAAGGAGGCTGACCATATACAGATAGGCAATCACAACTGGAGATAGGCCCCAAAAAAAAGCGGCATCCGGCTGTAACCGGCTACCGCTTGATCCTTTCGGCCTATCCCCCCGACCTGGTCGGGCATGAACCACGCATAGGACTAACTATTAATGAATTCAAGGGATAAACCCAGCGACAAACTTAACCAAAGATTTGTTAGGTTGTACGCTATTAACCAAACTTTATGAAAAAAAGTGATTACCCATTGCCTAAGGGATATGGCCACCGCACCCCACCGCGCTTTTACAAAGAGCTGTTTATGCGCATGGCGTGTATCCTCGTTATCCTCACCACGGCCATCGTGGTCGGCTTCGCCGAGAAGGGCTCGGCGCAGCGTGTGTCCATCCACCGCACGGATGCCACGCTCAAATCCGTCATCGCCGATTTGCGGGCACAGACCGGCTACGGCATCCTGATCGAGAAGGAGTTGCTGACCAGTGCGCCGCGCGTCACGGTAGACCGCACCGATGCGGATTTCCGCGACGTGCTGGACGGCCTCACCCGGCAACTGGGTTATACCTATGCCATTGAGGAAAAGGAGAAGTTCATCGTCATTGAGCAGAAGGAGGCTCCCCTCCCCAATCCCCCGCGGCGCGCCGAACCCGAGTCGCCTAAAACCGTTGAAACCTTTACCATCATCAGGGGCACCGTAAAGGATGAACAAGGGAATCCGATCGTGGGCGCAAGCGTATCGGTGAAAAACACGACCATTGCGACGATGACACAGGCGAATGGGTTTTATTCGATAGCGGCAAATCCCGATGAGGTGCTGGTGTTTAGCTCGATGGGCTATAAAAGGTTGGAGGTGCTGGTTGATTCGCGGGCGGTGATTGACGTCGTGCTGGAGCAGGATGTCGCCGCCCTCAACGAAGTGGTGGTCAGCGGCGGTTATTACATCACCACGGACAGGCTAAAGACGGGCAGTATCGTAAAAGTCGAGTCCAAAGATATAGAACGGCAGCCTGTGACGAATCCATTGATGGCGCTTCAGGGACGGGTCGCTGGTTTGGAAATCACGCCGACGAATGGATCTCCTGGTAACTCTATAAAAATTAGGATCAGGGGTGAAAATAGTTTGAGGGCAAACGGTGGTTTTCCACTTTACATCATTGATGGCGTTCAATTAGAACCTAGACCTTTACGATCCGGTGGTGGCTGGCTTTTGGGGCCCTTCGACCCGTTGAGCACCATTAATCCTTCGAATATAGAAAGCATCGAGGTGTTGAAGGACGCGGATGCAACGGCTATCTATGGTTCAAAGGGGGCAAACGGTGTGATCCTGATCACCACCAAAACAGCCAAAGCCGGTGAAGGAAAAACAACCGTTGATGTGGGTTTTTACCGGGGTTTGGGGCGCGTTGCAAACAAGCTCGACTTGCTCAATACGGATCAGTACCTAATGATGCGGGAAGAGGCTTTTGCCAACGATGGAGCCACACCGGATGAGAATACCGCTCCTGACTTGGTGCTGTGGGATAGAAACCGTTACACCGATTGGCAAAAGGTTTTGATTGGTGGCACGGCAAACATAACAGATTTTAACGGCACGATTGTCGGTGGCACAATGAATACGTCATTTCGCTTGGGCGGCGGCTACCATAAGGAGACTCAAGTTTTCCCGGGCGATTTTGCTTACCAACGTGCAACAACATCGTTCAATCTTAATCATGGATCAAATGATCAAAAATTCAGAGCAACACTGGCAGTTAACTACGGTGTCGACAAGAATAATACATCTAACGATGCTAACCTCGTAAATGCAGCGTTGGGGTTAGCACCAAATGCGCCTGCATTATACGATGACAATGGGGAACTGAACTGGGAAATGAATTCAAGCGTTAAGCAGTCTTGGATTAATCCATTAAGCGCTTTAGAGAAAGCCCATGATGTAATTACAAATAATTTGGTGGCAAACACGGTATTAAGTTATGAATTGGTAAGAGGCTTGGTCATAAAATCTAGTCTAGGCTTCACTGATTTGCGAAATAAAGAGTTAATAAAATTGCCATTCACATCGATGACTCCAGCAGATCGCATTACAGGCTTACCGGAAAATACGTTTGGGAATAATAACCGCCAATCATGGATTGTCGAGCCTCAGCTAAACTATACAAAGAAGATTAATAATCATGATTTCAATCTAATCATAGGTTCAACCTGGCAGCGAAGCACTTCAGAGTATCAGTCCATCAGGGCCGAGGGATATACTTCCGACGCTTTGCTAGGCGCCTTGCAATGGGCCGCAAGGTCCAGGGTGTCTGCCGAAGGAATTGATGAATACAAGTATAATTCAGTTTTCGCACGCCTTGGGTATAATTATGCTGATAAATATCTTTTAAATTTGACAGCCCGCAGAGACGGCTCTTCCAGATTTGGGCCTAATAACCGGTTTGGGAACTTTGGTGCTGTCGGCGCTGCATGGATATTTTCAAATGAAACCTTTATTTCGGAAGGCTTGCCCTGGCTAAGTATCGGAAAGATCAGAGGTAGTTACGGGGTAACTGGAAATGACCAGATAGGAGACTATCAATACTACAATTACTATGTAAAAACGGGGGGAGATTACGATGGACAGATTGGTATTAATCCCAGTGCGCTATTTAATGCCAATTATCAATGGGAGCGTACAAAAAAACTAGAACTGGCGCTTGAATTGGGATTCATAAACAATAGGATTTCATTCGAAAGCGTATATTATAGAAATGACTCCGATAACCAGCTAGTATCTTATCCTCTTCCTTCAACAACCGGCTTCCCTGGTATACTTGCGAATTTAGATGCTACGGTGCAAAACTCTGGTTTTGAAATGGTAATCAACACCCAGAATATTATTAAAGATGACTTCACATGGAACACTTCAATCAACTTCACCTTACCGAGAAATAAACTCGTAAGATTTGACAAGATTGAGGATACTAGTTATGGTCAGGTCTACAAGGTTGGTGAACCGCTATCGATACAGCGATTATTTGCGTGGAAAGGTGTAAATCCTCAAACGGGCTTGCATGACTTTGAAGATACCAACGGTAGCGGCTCTATTGAAAATGGCGACAGAAAATTCATGATGCCATTAGACAGAAAATATGGTGGTGGAATGATTAATACATTTCACTACAGAGTCTTTGAGATGTCAGTTTTGTTTGAGTTTTCGCGCGCATTTTCAGAGACTTTTATGGGCATAGACGCACCAGGGTCTTCCTCAAATCAACCTGTCAAGGTTTTAGGTAGATGGCAAAAGGATGGAGATGTTTCTAATGTTCAGAGATTTACTCAGGACATAACTTCGAATACATATAACATTGCTCGCAACAGTAGTATGCGTTATGTGGATGGTTCGTACCTAAGGCTGAAGACCTTGTCGTTTTCGTACATTTTGCCAGCAGGTTTTGTGTCAAAAGCACGTCTGCAAGACGCTCGAATGTATTTGCAAGGGCAAAATCTAGTGACGTTTACTGACTTTGAAACATTGGATCCTCAAACAGGAAGTGGACTTCCACCATTGAAAATGTTATCATTAGGAATTCAAGTTAAATTATAGGGACTATGGAAAATCATGTAATATATATAGCAGCTTCGAAAATCAGACTTTTAGTAAGGTGTGTAGGACTTGTAGCTTTAATAGTTTTGTCAGGTTGTGAGGGTTTTTTAGAGGTCGATTTGAACAAAACAAAAATCGATCTCAAGAATGTATTTTCCGATGACGTGACAGCTACCTCCGCAGTAACTGGGATGTACGTCAATATCATATTTCCTAATGCTTTTGCCAGTGGTGAGAAGGGAAGTATTTGGGGTATAGCAGGTGCATCAGCGGACGAATTGTATGTTGAATCTAGCGGGGCAAGTGCTACATTAAAACAATTTGAAACCAACAATATCCTGCCTGACAATCCGCATATTCTAAATAGCTGGAACAGCATGTATTGGGTAATCTATCAAGCGAATTCAATACTGGAAGGTCTCGAAACCTCAGTTGGTGTCACTCCTTCTGTTAAAAGACAACTTCAGGGGGAGGCATACTTTATTCGAGCTTTTAGTCATTTTTACCTGACAAACCTTTTTGGTAAAATTCCTTTAGTAATAACTACCGACTATTCAATCAATTCTAGCATTGGTCGAAGTGATCTTGTGGATATTTATCAGCAAATAGAAGATGATTTAAGATTGGCTAAGGAGCTATTATCTACAGCTTATGCAACTTCTGAACGGATAAGACCTAATAAGGGAGCTGCAACAGCTCTACTGTCAAGGGTACTATTGTATCGAGAAAAATGGAATGAAGCAATTGAAGAAGCGAACGAAGTAATCTCAAATATACAATACCAAATATCGGAAGATCTAAATTCGGTATTTCTCGCCAATAGTATAGAAGCAATTTGGCAACTGAAACCGAACACTCCGGGATTGAATACATGGGAAGCTTACTATACTCACTTGATATTTGGGCCTCCAGACGGTTTTCAATCTTTCTCATTGAATGAATCGTTGTATGAAGCATTTGAGCCTGACGATCTGAGATTTTCAAATTGGATTCGTTCGGCTAGTTATGGAGGTAATACTTATTTTTATCCTTATAAATTCAAAGTTACCTATGGAAGCCCTGTTACAGAGTACATGTTAGTCATGCGGTTGGCTGAGATATATTTGGTTCGCGCTGAAGCGAGAGCTAACAATGGCGACTTGAATGCGGCTATTCATGATGTTGACATAATCCGTAATCGCGCGGGATTACCATTGATTTTGGATACTAATCCTGGAATAAGTCAAAGCGACTTGCTCATGGCAATTGAGCAGGAACGTAAGGTTGAATTGTTTGTGGAATGGGGTCATCGGTGGCTCGATTTAAAGCGTACAAATCGGGCTGATATTGTGTTGGCTCCAATGAAGAACGGATGGCAACCAACAGATGTACTCTACCCACTTCCCCAAAGCGAATTGGATAAGAACCCTAATTTAGGTGGTAACAACCAGGGGTATTGAAGCAGTTTATGGTCAGGGGATAATGTCTTGTCGAAGGCAATCGCCTTCGTATTATCATGTATTGAATGTTAGGTCTTACAGATGAAACCTGTCCTGTCAGCGCCTGATACATAAGGCGATAAAAATGCAGGTTTCATCAGATCTTTAACGAACAAACCGAGCTTGCGAACTCATGAAATAATTATTATCTAATGAAATTAAAAAATTTAATCATACCCATGTTGGTGTTGGCGACGGCTATTCCGTCAATTGCGCAGGAGGAAGTACCTGAACGCATGAAAGTTGGTGACGAAGCACCGGAACTGTTTGTTAGCGAATGGATCAAAGGAGGGCCTGTTCGCACGTTTGAGAAAGGAAAAGTTTACCTGGTCGATATCAGCATCGTGTTTTGCCCTGGATGCATCACCATTATACCCAAGTTGACCGATGTGGCCAAAAAATACCGGGATGAACTGGAAGTATTCGTCGTATATACCATGAACGAACCAAAACGGGTAGAAAAGTTTGTCAGCAACATGGGCGACAAGATGGACTATGGCGTGGCAGTGGATGTGGCAGAGAACCGGACGATGAAAGCTTGGGGCGTACAGGCCTTCCCTACGTGTTTCATAGTCAACCAGGAGGGAAAAATTGCCTACATACATGTAGGCGATCATGACATGACCGCTGCGGTGGAATCGATACTGAAGACGGGAAGATACGATGAGGTGGATGGTATGCTGGGTTCGGCCGGTCGGATCAATCAACGCCAGATTAATCATGATGTCCTGTTAGCCAAGCTTGATGCATTGAAAGTCAAGGGAGATTACCGGGAAGTTGTTCGTCTGGTGGATAGCGCGCTTTTAGCAGCAAACCATGAGGAAAAATACCATATAAAAACCGGATTGGTCCCCGAAAAATTCATGTCGAGCCTAATCCTTGCCGATTCGGTCACAGCCGATCAATGTTTGGTGGAAATCATGGGTCATACCGAAGAAAACGATTGGGTCAGTGTGCTTGGTTTAATCTCAAACGCGCTGCCCCCGTCGACGCCACGTTTGCCGCAGCTCAATTACGAGCGGTTTCTGGATGTTGCCGATCGCGCAGCAAATGACGCCGGCGGATCTTACCGGGTACAACGTATGTGTCAAAAGGCGGTAATCATGTACAAGATAAAAGCTGATAAGACGGCGGCTTTGTCTGTTCTTGCTGACGCAAGGCTAATAGCCAAGAAGCATGAAATTCAAGATGAAATGGAGTGGGTCGAACAAACAAAAAATAAAATCGAAAGATGGGATGAGCAACGTCAACAAGCCAATGCCGATTGGAGCGAGTTGATGCTTTTGTTTGATAATCAAATGGGTACGGATTATCAACAGAAGGAAAAGGATTTGGGATGGGCAGAATTGCAATTGTATGGTGAAATATACCATAGGAATCTGCTAAACAAGGCTTATGAATTTTGGGATAAGTATCGTGTAGACGAACGAAGAGATGAAGCGAAAACGATACTCTTGCAAGCACACATGGGTGTACTACTACCCTGGATCGATACGGCCAGAATGACACCAGAGTTAATGAAAATAATCAATCAACGACTTGAGAAAGCAAACGAGGACTATCTCATCTCGCAGCCAAAAGGAAAGCGCATAGCCACTGGCCCGCCGGTATTCAGGATGTTGCCTCGTGATGTTGAGGCAGAAGCGGAATAGCGGAAGAAGACAGATGGCATGGTTGCAGAGGATTTGGCTAGATTAGGTCAAACTGTGGAGGAAAAGGAACTGCTGGACTGGAGCCTTTTTACGCGTGACTATGGACAATTTGCCTCAGGATGGACAAAGATACCGCAAGGCAATGAGCATGCCGATGCGGAGACAGCAATCTTGGAAAATGATTACTGGAGTCTTTTTGCGACACACTATTGGGAAGCACTCTGGTTACGATTTGATCGCCACATCAACCAGTATCCGGACTTGCCCGTGATTGCCGATCGAGCGCTTAATTTTTTGGGCGCAGTAGCGGGTAGAAAAAAGACGGAGGAGGTGGTTAAACGACATTGGAGCCGCTTCATTGAGATTTATGGAAATCCTGCCCACCCACTGACGAAAAAGCAGGGCGTGCAGGCGCTTGTGGAAACGGCGCAGGAAATGATGAACGTGGATGGGGTTTCGTCAGGCAAGTTGCCTTTTGATTTAGAGTTCACCGCATTCGATCGTCGTCAGGTGGATTTCAGGGAGTTGAGGTGCAAAGTTGTATTGGTCGATTTCTGGGCCACTTGGTGTCAGCCCTGCCTGCAGAGCATGCCGCACATCAAAGCGATGTACGATAAATACCACGAAGCCGGGTTTGAGGTGGTGGGCATTTCGCTGGATGCCGGTTTGATGGAAAATGGTGAACTGTTTGAGGCTAATGTAAAACAGGTACAGGGGGTGATCGAAAAGTATCGATTGCCTTGGCCACAGCGCTTCACTGGACAGGGCATGTCGGATCCACTTGCCAGCAAGTACGGGATCGGTTCGCTGCCCACGGTTTGGTTATTGGATAAAGAAGGCAAAATTGTGGACTGGAATGCACGCGGAGAGCGGCTGGAACCCTTGATCCGGAAACATCTAGGATTGGATGCCATTGAACAGTAATCCATTTCGAATCCCCTGACCGGCACAATCGGTCAGGGGATTTTACCGCCCTTGTGTCATCGAGACTAAGCAATCTATAAACCACGGTTGAAAGCAATTAGTTGGCAGATAAGGAGTGAACAAAAAGCCTTAGAAATATCCTATGAATCAATATCCATCGTTAAACATGGCCTTCCTATCCGCCGACGACCCGCTCTTCGCCTACATCGACGAGCGGTACCTCACCCGGTACAAAACCCCGGTGAGCGGCTTGCCCGGCCTGCGGCAACGGGTCGCAACGGAGGCGCGTGGCCCGAACGCATCATCCGGATTTTGAAACGGGAATAAATCTGAATTAGCTACGAAAATGAAAAACGTCTTGCTATTACTCGCCGATGGCTTCGATGCCCGGGAAGCGAACGCATTCATCAACGTGATTTGCTGGGCCTACCTGGAAATGGAGCCATCCACCCGGCTGTCCACCTGCGGGCTGGCCAGGCAGGCGCGGGACAGCTCGGGCC
>JBBCJB010000038.1:0-102189 GCA_037190485.1 Parapedobacter sp. | reverse complement strand
GGACTGGCTGGCGTTGCTGGAACCCTACAGGAAAGGCAACGGCGCCTCGTGGTCCACGCGGCTCGACGGCAGGCGCGACCGGGAACCCTATACGATGAAGGCATTCCACGGAAAGTGCGAAGGCCGCCATTTCTTCAAGGTTCGGCCGGAGTGCATCGTGGGCCGTGCGGCGATCCGCGAAGTCGACGAGGACGGCGGCGACGTGTTCGTTATACTCGGCCACGGGCGGCCCGGCTGGCGCATCCGGGTGTCCGACCGGCGGAAGGATGCGTTCTTGGCCTGGTGGAACAGCGAGCCGCCAAGGGAGGGGTAGGGTCTTGACGGGTATTTTTGGGGAAATCTATGTACAGTGGGCAAGATTTGGGGCGTTCAGGCAATAGCTTGTGCTACGCAGTCGATAGCTTTCGCTACGCAGTTGGTATCTTGCGTGGCTGAAATGATCGCTTGCGTGGCTGAAATGATCGCTTGCGTGACGCAAATGGTAGCTTGCGTTACGCAGTCGATACCTTCCACGATGGAAGAGGCCCCTTCGGTCACGCAGTCGATCCGTTGCATGGCACAGCCGGTAGCTTCCGTCCCGCAAGGGGTATCCTGCGCCGCTCAGGCCACCAACTCCCCGGCGCAGGCGTTGGCCTCCGCCATGCGGGGATGGCCAGTTAAAGCCCTTCAACGACCGCTAATGGTAGGTTGAACTTATCCGCTAACTGCTGGTCTGTCAATATCCCCATTTCTTTTATGGATTTGGCAGTAGCTAATTTATCGGCCTCGGCTTTAGCGAGTTTTTCTTTAGCTTTGGTGCGTTCCTCTTTAAGGAGTTTGGCTGCTTTAGCACGCTCCTGCTTAAGCAGTTCCGCTGTTTTGGCACGCTCTTGCTCCATCGCTTTTTCCACAGCGCGCTCCTCAACCAAGGATACGGCATTCTCCCAATCCCACTTGGCCTGTATGCTTGCGTTGTATGCCATCAATTCCTCCGTTGTTAAGCTAGCAATTTCCGCGATGTTGAAAATCCGTTTGAATACCTTCTTTTTCATGAATGCGGGCAGCCTATCCGCGCCGCTCAGGTATTTGAACAGCCAGAACCATTGGTCCATGTCTGTCCGGATTTCGTCATCGCCTTTCGCAAAGTTAGGCAACTCCAGGAATATATACTTCAACTTATTGTAATAAATGCGTCCGGTCTCCCGCTCGGCAAGGTCAACGCGCCGGATATATCGCTCCTGCTCATCCTGATCCATCCGGAACTCCAAAATGCCAATGAAATAGACCTCCGGCAGGGCGGTTTTGCGGTAATCATCGCCCTGGGCATAGTGGTTGCTGATGATGCGCGATGTACTGAATACCGTACGGTCGCGGAAATTACGGTGATCCAGCCGCTGCATCTCGATCAAAAAAATCTCCCCCTTGTCGCCCAGGCACTTCAGGTCGAAGATGATCCGCCGAAGGTCGCTATTGTCGCCGAGCTCCTCGGTGGGCATGTACACCAGATCCTTGATCTGTTTCTCGCCGGCAAGCAGATCGTTGAGCAGTTCGATGAGGTTCTGCTTATTGGTATCTCCTGAAAAGATTCGCTTGAACGAATAGTCGAGCAGTGGGTCAATGAATTTGCCGATGCGCGGTGTTCCTGTGTTTTCCTGATTTTCCATCATATGATTTTTTTGATTGACTGATTATCCGATGCAAACATCGGCATGCCACCACCCGCTAGCCGGACGTTAAACGGATATAAACGTTTATATCCGTTTATAATCGGCTCTGGACGGGTGTTTGCTTAGTGGTGTGGCCGGTCATCTCCGATCGGTGACCATTCGTCCCCGAATCGCTACCATTCATCCCTGGCCGGGTGTCATCCACCGCCAATCGCGCATCGATCGTCCTTGGTCGCTTGTCTCCCCGATCCAGTCGTTCGTAGTGGAAAAGCCACGATCCAGGATTTTACGATTCGATTTCGATGGAATGTAGCTCCGGTTCCGTGAAACCTTTCCTAGATTTGATGCATGAAGATTCCTAGGACAAGGACCTCGGTCAGGTCAGTAACCGGTATATTGTTGGCGGTCATTTGCATGTTGGCCATGGGCGCATGCAAGAAGGGCGATCCACGGCCTCCTGAGGGCGACTACTACGTGAAATTCAAGCTCGACGGTGCGCAGCGGGATTTCAGGACGACGGTGGTGGCTTACAAGCATGAGCAACGCATTGAAACCACTACCGTGTACAGCATCAGCATCGCGGGCGTCGGCGCGCCAGGGAATGTCACGTCCAGTTTGACCGTCGCCGCGACGGCCTTCAATACCCCGATTTCGGAAAAGACCTATCGAGGGGATGCTATAGGCGTCATCTATCTGCCTCGATATGATCGGGAAGACAGTTTCGGTGCCGATGGACACCACGATGATTTTACGTTGTCCATCGACGAAATGACGGGCGATTACGTGAAAGGTAAATTCTCTGGGAAGATTTCCCCCTCCGACGGCAACGGCTCGACACAGCTCAGCATCACCGACGGCGAGTTTTATGCGCCGATCATATCGGGCGACTGATCGGGTGATGATAATCCGTTCCAAATCGTTTCGACGTTAGGTATTGTATCGTGTGAGTCTGGATATGCAAGAAACCAAAGCGACATCAATCGGCCTTGGAGCCGTTGCATTATGGAGCCTGATCGTCGGGCTGATCAAAGAGGTGAGCCAGTCGTTTGGCGCCACCGGCGGTGCGGCACTTATCTACACCGTTGCGTCGGTATTTCTCCTGTTCACGGTTGGGTGGACCCCGTTGCGGAAATTCCCCCGGCCATACCTGGTGTATGGGGCATCGCTGTTCGTGGCCTATGAGCTGTGCCTTTCACTTTCCATCGGTTACTCCACGAATGCCCAACAGGCCATCGAAGTCGGCATGGTCAATTACCTATGGCCCACCTTTACGATGGTCGCGATGATCGTTTTCAATCGGAAAGCGACCAACTGGCTGATCCTGCCGGGCGTGGGCCTCTCGATGGTCGGCATCGTTTGGGTACTGGGCGGTGACAACGGGTTGGACATCCGGGGGATGGCGGCCAACATCGCCACGAATCCACTGAGCTACGGGCTGGCCTTTTCGGGAGCGTTGATATGGGCGGCATATTGCGTGGTCACCGCACGAATGGCCAGCGGCACCAACGGGATCGCATTCTTTTTCATGCTGGTGTCGATTGTCCTTTGGGCGAAGTTCCTGGTCTCGGGAGGCCAGCCGGGAATGCAGGTCAGCTTCGCTTCGGTCTGCTACCTTCTTTCCGCGGCGGCGGCCATGGGGTTCGGCTATGCCGCATGGAACGTGGGGATCCTGCACGGGAACACGACATTGCTGGCCGGGGCGTCCTACTTCACCCCGGTGCTTTCCGCCGTGTTCTCTTCCGTGCTGTTGGCTGCCCCGTTGGGGTTGACCTTTTGGCAGGGAACGTTGATGGTGTGCATCGGTTCGGTGCTGTGCTGGCTGTCGACCAGGGAACGCCCGGTTAAACCGGGCTAGGAAGGCAGGTGCCTGGAATCGGAAACCGTCCGTTGCACAGGTGTGCTGGCGCATACCCGGAATTTCAAAAAATTTAGTGGGAAAATTCAAACCTTTTGATACATTTGCCGTACCCAATGACCAATATAGACTGAAGGGCGGGATAAGGACGAGTTAAACCACGTAGCGAGAGCGTTTGGTTAAGTGGAGGTTAGATATGCGCCAGTACAGTACATACACCGACGAAGAATTGTTGAGGCTGCTCAAGGACAGGGATGTCGCGGCCATGCAGGCGATATACGACCGGTATTGGGAAAAGCTATTGAATGAAACGTACAAAAGGCTGGAAGACCTGCCCCGGTGCGAGGAAATCGTGCAGGATGTATTGGTGGATCTCTGGTTCAATTGCGCAAAGAAGAACGTACTCCAGCTATGGCCGTACCTGTTTACCTGCGTAAGGTACCAGGTATTCACCCACTACAAAAAGAACGGCCGGGAGAAAAAATTGTTCGACGCCTTCAGCCTGCAGGACGATTCCGCCACGGCTGCTTCAGACGACCTTTGCCTGAAAAACGATCTTTTGGCCTTTCTGGAGAATTGCCTGTACCGTCAACCGAAAAGGAGGCAGGAGATTTTCCAGCTCCGCTTCATCGAAGGGTATTCAACCAAAGAGATCAGCGAAAAAATGGGCATTTCCCAAAATACCGTCCAGAACCAGCTGAGCGCGGTGGTTTCAATCGTCAGGAACCTGCTGACGAAACATTTTCTCCTTGCATTGTCGCTATGGTTGATTTTATAGCGCTGTAAAACAGGTTTTTATAAAAAATCCTTAAAAAATCAGCCGGTCTGGATAGTACGTTTTGCGCTGGGGTTATACGTATACCCTTGAATAGCGAACGTAACTATGGGTATGCTGAGCGGATTGAACAAAAAACTGAGGGCGCTTGTCGCGACATGCATGCGCGGCGGCAAGCCAGGCGAACCTACGGCCACACGCGAATATTTCGATGCATTTGCCGACCGGCCCGATTTCACGGATGGCCTATCCGCGAACGATCGGCTCGAACTGAAGGAGCGCATGAGAAGGGGGCTGTTCGACAAAATAACCCATCGCGAAGCCGCCGCTGCCAAAGCGAGGACCTTTCGACTGCGGCGGCTCGCAGCGGCGGCTGTGTTGGTCATATCCTGTTCCGTGGTGCTTGTTTACTGGTTTGCCAATGATCGCGGTCACGGGGAAATGTCGGTCGGCCGGAGCGAACAGCGCGAGCTTGTTTTAAGCGACGGCACGAAGATCCGGCTGAATTCATCGAGCAAATTGACCTATCCCGCTTCCTTCGCGGGCACCGGACCCCGGGAGGTGACCCTCGTCGGCGAAGCGTTTTTTGATGTAGCCCGTGACACGGCACGTCCGTTCCTGATCCATACCCCCAGCATGGAAATACGGGTATTGGGCACGTCATTCAACGTACGCGATTACGACGCGGACGCGACGGCCGAAACCGCATTGCTGAGCGGGAAGGTCGAGGTGGCCCGGAAGGATCGCCCCGAAGAGAAGTTTTACCTCGACCCCAACCAGAAATTCACCGTTTACAAACACGGAACCGAAAGCTTGCCTTTGGCCCAACCGGCCAACGCCGTCCAGCCCGTACCCGCGCCACAGCGCGCCGAAGTGAAGCCGATGTCGGCAGACATCGGCACGGCAAAGGAGACCGAATGGATGTACAGGCGCATCACGGTCGATGACGAATCGCTCGGGGTGTTATCGCGCAGGTTGGAACGCATGTATGACGTGGAGATAGTCTTTGAGAACGAAAGCGTGGCGCAGCAGGTGTACTCGGCCACGTTTGACGACGAGGCCTTGGAAAACATCCTGAAGGCCCTGCAACTGGTCGTTCCATTTGAATACAGAAAGGAGGGGAACAAAAAGATCGTGATTCACTGAAGCGAGAAACGGGGAAAAGGGGACACGGATGCCCCCTTTTGGTGTAAGTAACGGGCCAAGCAGGGCGAATGACCAAATAAGACACCTGCCAGCCAGCGACTGACTTTTAAAACTGATTTAAATGTATAAGAAAATACCCAAGATTTCAATTGAAATGAGATTTATTTTCCTCTTTGTGTTGATATGCACGATGCAGATGCAGGCTGCGGTCTACTCGCAGACCGACCGGATGGATCTGTCGGTGAGGAACGGCAGCATCCGCGACGTGCTCACGGAAATAGACCGGCACACCAAATACAAGCTGGTATACAGCAACAGCATCATCCCGGAAAAATCCCTGGTAATCGAAGCGAAGGGAATCACGGTGCGCGACGTGCTGCAACGGGCACTCGCAGGGACGGAACTTTCCTGGGAGCTGCTGGAGAACGACCTGATTGCGATCAAGCCGCGGGCAGCCCGCCAGAACCAGGCCGGGGGCATAGTCCTGGATGAATACGGCAACCCACTGGCCGGTGTTTCCATATCGATCAAGGATTGGCGGCAGCAGCAGGGCAGGATCCAGATGAGTACCGCGACCGATCGCAACGGCCATTGGTCATTGATGGTTCCCAACGACGACATCACATTGGTGTTCACGTTCTTGGGGTACAAGACCGTGGAGTATGCCCCCAAGCAGCTGGCCGGCCAAAACGGGACGGTCCGCATGGAACCGGCTACTGGCAGCCTGGATGAAGTGGTGGTGATCGGATACGGTACGGCCACGAAGCGGCTCAATACGGGCTCCGTGAGTTCGATTTCTGCCAAGGACATCCAAAACCAACCGGTTGGCAACCCGCTTGCCGCGTTGTCCGGCCGGATGTCTGGCGTCCTGATCGCGCAAAATAACGGAATTCCTGGCAGTTCCGTGCAGGTACAGATACGGAACCAGAGTTCGCTGCAGGGCACCACCTCCGGATCCATCCCGTTGTATGTCATCGATGGGGTCCCTTTCACCAATTTCAATGGCGGCATACCCGCCACGGACAACCTGAATTCGATGGGTATATCCGGCGCAAGCGGTGGCATGAGCCCCTTCAGCATGATCAACCCTTCCGATATCGAACGGATTGATATCCTGAAGGATGCCGATGCGACGGCGATTTACGGGAGCAGGGGAGCAAACGGCGTGGTGCTGATCACCACGAAAAAGGGCAGTGCCGGCCGAACACGCGTGGGCGTGGTTTTCAACTCGGGGATCACCAACGTGAACAGGTTCATCCCGATGCTGGAGCTGGACGAGTATTTGGCGATCAGGCGGGAGGCATTCGCCAATGACGGCACGACCCCCACGGTGGTCAACGCGCCTGACCTGATGCTGTGGGATCAGCATGCGGCTACCGATTGGCAAAAACTCCTGATCGGGAACACCGGACACCTGACCGACGTCCAGGCGAACATGTCGGGCGGAAACGACCAAACCCGTTTCTTTTTCAATTCGGGTTACCGCAGGGAGAGCACGGTTTTCTACGGCGATCATAAAAACGCGCGTTTCAGCTCGCGCCTGAACTTGGATCACCGCTCTGCCGATGGAAGGTTCAACGCCGCGTTCTCGGTAAGCTACTCCAATGACGATACGGACCTGCCAAGCTCCGACATCACGTCGGCCTATAACCTGCCGCCCAATTACCCGTTGTATGACGACAACGGGCGGTTCTATTGGCTGACGGGATCGGGCATAAACAACCCGCTGGCCGTCCTTGACCGGAAGTACATCGGATCGACCAACAATTTGATTTCGAATGTCAATTTGATGTACAAGATCCTTCCCGGTTTGTCGGCGAAGGCCAATTTCGGTTATACCACGACGCAATTGCAGCAAAATAACCAAACACCGGCATCCACATTGAACCCCGCGAACAACCCCACCAGTTCGTCTACGTTTTCCAACACGAGGGCCCAGAACTGGATCATCGAGCCCACGCTCGATTACCTGAAGGATATCGGGCAAGGGAAACTGACCGTATTGATAGGCACCAGTTTCCAACAGAACTCTTCCGGATCGCAGACGATAACCGGCACGAACTACAGCAATGAGGCGCTGCTCGGTTCACTGGGCGCGGCCGGTACCGTGACCACGCGAAATGATTTGGTCTATTACAAATACAATGCGGTGTTCGGCAAACTGAACTACGATTGGAATGGGAAATACCTGTTCAACGGGACATTCAGGCGCGATGGTTCGTCGCGGTTCGGTCCAAAGAATCGATTCGGCAACTTCGGCGCGATCGGGATAGGCTGGGTGTTTTCACAGGAAGACTTCATGGTCGACAACGCCAAATTCCTGAGCTTCGGTAAATTGAGGGGGAGCATTGGCTTGACCGGCAATGACCAGATATCCAATTACATCTACCTGCCGCTGTATTCTTCTTCGACCCCTTACCTCGGGCAAGCGACCATGAATCTGGTCACGCTGCCCAATGAATCCATTCAATGGGAAACGACGCACAAGTTGGAGTTCGCGCTCGATCTGGGCTTTTTCAAGGATAGGGTGCTATTGACCGCCAATTACTTCCGGAATCGCTCGGGCGATCAGATCACGTCGGCATCGGTAGCGACCCAGGCGGGCTACAACAGCTATACAACCAACCTGCCGGCGGTAGTCCAGAATACAGGGCTGGAATTGGAACTGAACACCACCAATGTGGCCAAGGGAAACTTCAGCTGGAAAACGTCGACCAACTTCACGTTCTTCCAAAATGAACTCTTGGAGTTTCCGGGGCTGGAACAATCCTTTTATGCAAGCAGCTACATCGTGGGCGAACCGATCAATCTCATCCGGCTTTACCGATACCTCGGCGTCGATGCCGCCACAGGCATGGCGACGTACGAGGACCGCGATGGGAATGGCGTCATCAATGCCGACGATCGCTACGTCGCCGATATCGGGACACCGTTTTACGGCGGCTTCAACAATACGTTCAGCTACAGGGGGTTCGAGCTCGGCGTATTCTTTCAATTCAACCACCGGTTTGGCGTGACCAAGATCCTGAATACAAGGCCCGGGGTGATGCTCAACCAGAATGAATATTGGCTGGGCCGGTGGAATTCCGGAAACCAGGGATCCGCGATTCCGGCGGCCACCGCCACGGCGGGAAGCCCCTTGTATACTTCCTACAATCAATTCACCAGTTCCGATGCCGTCTATGGGGATGCCTCCTACATCAAGCTGAGGTCCGTGAACCTGTCTTACAATTTGCCTTCGCGCTGGCTATCCCAAGTCAGGATGGCCAATTGCAGCGTGTTCGTGCAAGGCCAAAACCTCTTTACGTGGGCGCGGAATCGCTACGTCTTGGATACCGAGACGACCGTACAGGGAGGCCCGTCGGGATTGGGTACCGGTACGCTCGGGCAGGTACTGCCGCCGTTGCGGACGATCGTATTTGGATTTAATTGTCAGTTTTAAACAACATCACGATGAGAAAGTTATTCAGGAAAGAGATATCGATAGGGGTTGTTTCCCTGGCGTTGCTGGTTACCTCATGCGCAAAGTTCGTGGAGCTCGGGGCGCCTCCGAACCAGGTTTCCTATCAAGATGCATTCGCGACGGATGCTTCCGCCCAAAGCGTGGTACTCGGACTCTATGTTTCCATGACAGGAAACAACAACAACCCAAATATATCCAGCATGACCACGCTGCATACAGGGGTGGCGGCAGACGAACTGGAGTACAATGCGACGGATGCCGGTATTCTGGAATTTGCGAATAATGGGCTGTTGAATACGAATGCTAGCGTAGCATCGTTGTGGTCCATGCTCTTCCAGTCGATCAAAAACACGAACAATGCCATCTCCGGCCTGCAACGATCATCGACGTTGACGAGCCGTATGCAGAACCAACTTTTGGGCGAAGCCAAATTCCTGAGGGCGTACGCTTATTTCTATTTGGTCAACCTGTATGGCGATGTGCCGTTGTCGCTGACCGACGACTACGGTGTCTTTGAAAATGCCGTCTTGCCCAGGACAGCGCTCGACTTGGTCTACGGACAGATCGTGGATGACCTGCTGGATGCCGAAGACAAGTTGGATGCCGCCTACCAGGGAACCTTCCGGGCCCGTGTAAACAAGCACGCGGCCAGTGCGCTTTTGGCCAGGGTGTATCTATACCGCAATGATTTCCCGAATGCCGAACGTTATGCCACCAAGGTGCTAACCGCCACTGGATACGAGCTGCCGGCCCCTGCGGCCACGTTCGTAAATAACAGCAACGAGGTGATCTTTCAGTTGGCCAATCTAACCGGCGTGACGACATTCGGCATCAACTACGTAACGGCAACGAACGTGATACCCGGTTACTCGATTCCTGAGCGGGTCTACGACGGTTTTGAGACCGCGCCAAACGTGGATTTGAGGCGCAGCAGTTGGATCGCCCCGAAGACCATTTCGGACAGGACCTATTACGCCGTCAATAAGTACACGGTCGCGTCTGGAACCGGGAACGAATATCACGTGGTGTTGCGCCTTGCTGAACAGTACTTGATCCGTGCCGAGGCCAGGGCCAGGGGCGATGACCTCATGGGAGCCAAGGCCGATCTGGATGCGATCAGGTCAAGGGCGGGTTTGACAGCGGTGAGTGACGGGTTGACGCAGGCCCAATTGCTCGAAGCGATCGAACAGGAACGCCTCCATGAATTGTTCGGTGAATACGGGCATCGCTGGCTGGACCTGAAGCGGACCAACCGGGCGAATGAGGTGTTGGCCCCAATCAAAGCGAATTGGCAGCCAACCGACGTGCTGTACCCGATTCCGCAGTCCCAGATCCTGCTTAACCCATCGCTGAACCAAAACGACGGGTATGCGGATTGATGGGCTGTATGTTGCACTGGTTTAAATTTTTAAAGACATGAAATATCAACTGTTAGGGGTTCTGTTGCTGGCGGCGGGAGCCGTGCAAGCGCAACGCCCGGGAGCGAATGCCATGGAGGCGTACCGTCCCATCATCGAAAGCGGCACCGCCGTCCAAAAAGACTCGTTGGCCAATGTCCTTGCCAACGAGGCCCAATCGTACAAGACCGAACAGGAATATCGTTTGGCGATCAATGTCCTGCATTCATTAGGCGCCGAAGACAAAAGGGATGCCGTAAGGAAATGGGCCATAAAGAAATTCCCGAAAGGGGCGCTGACACGGGATGCCTTTATCGAACAGGTCTTCTACAAGGCCGAATCGACACAGGCCAAGGAAAAGGCTTATAATGAACTGGTGAAAAAATGGCCCATGGATAATTTCAAGGAGGAGAACATGGCCTATGAGTATGCGTTGGCGTCGCTAGCCGGCGACTTCGCAAAGGAAGGCAATACGCAAAAGGCGGTGCACTACCTTGGCCAGATGAAGGAGCGTTTCTGGCGAGGCAATGGGTATCTCCCCGTCGGACAGACGCTGCTGGCTAAAGGCGACACCACGACGGCGGCGTCCCTGTTCAAGGTGGTGATGGACGATGGTTATCATTACCTGACACTGCCCGAAGACCAACAGGACAACAAGGCGCGGTTTGCATCGATGGGGTATGCGGGTTCGATGTCGGCTTATGTCAACATCCTGGTAAGCAAGGGGCAATACACCGAGGCACTGACGTATATCGATGATGCCCTCCAGGTTGCCCCGCAGCAAGCGGATGCATTGGCCAATGTGCATTATCGTTCCCTGATGGGCGTAGGCCGCAAGCTGGAAGCCTATAACATCCTTTGCAAGTTATACGCGAAGGGACAATTCGATGTGGAGGATGACCTCAAGAAACTGTATGCCGATCTCAATGGTTCCCTGCAGGGATACGAACGGTTCAATGCCGGGCTGAGGGACGAACTGGTCGCATCGGTGCGTACGCACATCAAGGAAAAAGAAATGTACAAACCCGCGCCGGATTTCGAATTGGTCAACCTGAAAGGCGAGCTGGTTTCGTTGGCCAGCCTGAAAGGCAAGGTGGTGGTACTGGATTTTTGGGCAACCTGGTGCCAGCCCTGCATCCGTTCGTTTCCGGGCATGAAAGCTGCGCAAGACAGCTATGCCAACGATCAGGAGGTCGAGTTCCTGTTCATCAATACCTGGGAACGCGATAAGGCGTATAAAGCCAACGTGGCCGACTTCATCGAAAAGAACCAATATCCGTTCGAGGTGCTCTTTGACGATCGGAAAGACCCGGAGACCGGACAGGTTTTGGCTGCAAAAATGGGCGTGAACGGTATCCCGGCCAAGTTCGTTATTGACAAGGAGGGTAACATCCGGTACTTTTTGACCGGTTCGTCGTCCAACGTCGATTACATCAAGATCGAGATGAAAGAGCTGATCGAGTCGGCGAAGAAGCCTTACGAAGGGTAAGTGATGAAGCTATCACTGGTTGTATAGGGTGTGTTGCTTGGGCTGGGAGTCCAAGCAGCCACGTTGCGGTTCGTGGCCCAAAGCGCGTCTTTTTGAGGTTTTGACGGCGTTTTGGGCAGCGTGCCGTCAAATCGATTGCATATGCCGATTGCAGAAGACAAAACTATGGCGTATCTTGCCATCGATGATAAACCTTGAATTTAATAAGAACGAAGATCTGAACAAGCTCGCCCTTTCGGAATTGAAAGGCAGGCTGAAAAAGGCGTTTGCCGGTGGTGGCCCGAAAGCGGCCGAAAAGCAGCACGCGAAAGGGAAGCTGCTGGCCCGCGAGCGGATCGCCTATTTATTGGATAAGGATAGCCGTTGGTTGGAGATCGGGGCGCTGGCCGCCGAGGGCATGTATGTGGAGCAGGGGGGATGCCCTTCGGCCGGGGTGGTGGCCGGGATCGGCTACGTGGCGGGGCGCCAGTGCGTGGTGGTGGCCAACGATGCCACCGTGAAGGCGGGTGCGTGGTTCCCGATGACGGCCAAGAAAAACCTGCGCGCGCAGGAAATCGCGATGGAAAACCGGTTACCGATCATCTACCTGGTCGATTCCGCGGGCGTGTTCCTGCCCATGCAGGATGAGATCTTCCCGGATAAGGAACACTTCGGGCGCATCTTCCGCAACAACGCCCGGATGAGCAGCGAGGGCATCGTGCAGATCGCCGCCATCATGGGCGCATGCGTGGCCGGTGGGGCCTACCTGCCCATCATGAGCGACGAGGCGATGATCGTGGAGGGCACCGGCTCGGTGTTCCTCGCGGGGTCTTACCTGGTCAAATCGGCAATCGGCGAGACCGTCGATAACGAGACGCTGGGCGGGGCGACCACGCACTGCGAGATTTCGGGCGTGACCGATTACAAGCACCCCAATGACCACGCGTGCCTGGATTCGATCCGCAACATCATGGGCATGCTGGGCAAACCGAAGGATGCCGGGTTCGACCGGATAAAACCTGCCCCGCCGAAGCTGGACGAAAAGGAGATCTATGGCCTGTTGCCGGCATCGCGCGAGAAACCCTACGACACCAAGGAAATCATCCGTCGATTGGTCGACGGCTCCGAATTCGAGGAATACAAGGCGCTGTACGGCCAAAGCATCGTGTGCGGGCTGGGCCGCGTGGATGGCTGGGCCGTGGGGATCGTGGCCAACCAGCGCAAGGTGGTGAAAAGCAAGAAGGGCGAAATGCAATTCGGGGGGGTGATCTATTCGGACGCCGCCGACAAGGCCACGCGGTTCATCATGAACTGCAACCAGAAGAAGGTACCGTTGGTCTTCCTGCAAGACGTGACGGGCTTCATGGTGGGGAGCCGGTCGGAGCATGGCGGTATCATCAAGGACGGCGCGAAGATGGTCAATGCGGTGGCCAACTCGGTGGTGCCGAAGTTCACCATCGTGGTGGGCAACTCGTATGGCGCCGGTAACTACGCGATGTGTGGCAAGGCCTACGATCCGCGGCTCATCTACGCCTGGCCGTCGGCCAAGATCGCGGTGATGGGCGGCGCGCAGGCGGCCAAGACGCTGCTGCAGATCCAAACGGCATCGCTTGCGGCCAAGGGCCAGCCGGTGGATGAAGCGGCCGAAGGCAAGCTGCTCAAGGAGATAACCGAGCGGTATGACGCGCAGACCACACCCTATTACGCGGCGGCCAGGTTATGGGTGGACGGCATCATCGATCCGCTGGAAACGCGCAAGGTGATTTCGATGGGCATCGAGGCGGCCAACCAATCGCCGATCGAGAAGCCCTTCAACGTGGGGGTGATGCAAACTTAACTAAAACGAGAAGTGATGTTTTCAAAGATCAAAAAAGCTTACCAATTATTCAAAAGCATCGATTTCGAGAAGCTGGATAAGCTCTCGCGCAGGGTGGACCTGGCCAAAGTGATGGATTCATTTGCGAAATTGGACGAGAAGCAACTGAACAGCTTGATGAAGTTTTTTGAAGGGGGCAGGCCCAAGAAAGAGCTGCCGCCCATCAACGGCGACTTCTATGCGCTGCATTTGCGGCTGAGCGACGAGGATCGCGCCTTGCAATTGAAGGTGCGCGATTTCATGGAACGCGAGATCAAGCCGTTGGTAAACCAATATTGGCTCCGCGATGAGTTCCCCTTCGAGATCATCCCCAAATTGGCCGAACTGGATATCTGCGGCCTCACCTATGAAGGGTACGGCTGCGCGGGCAGGTCTTCGTTGATGGAAGGCATCATCGCGATGGAGATCGCGCGGGTGGATGCATCCGTGGCCACGTTTTTCGGCGTACAGAGCGGCTTGGCCATGGGATCCATTTACCTTTGCGGATCCGACGCGCAAAAGCAGGAATGGTTGCCGGCCATGCAGCGGATGAAGGTCATCGGCGCGTTCGGCCTGACCGAACCCGAGGTGGGTTCCGGAGCGGCGGGCGGGCTGACCGTCACGGCCAGGCGCACCGAGCGGGGATGGGTGCTCAACGGGCAGAAGAAGTGGATCGGCAACGCGCCGTTCGCCGACGTGACCGTGATCTGGGCCAAGGATGTGGCCGATGGCCAGGTGAAGGGATTCTTGGTGCGGAAAGCGGCACCCGGATTTGCCGTCGAGAAGATCAAGGGAAAGATGGCGCTGCGCATCGTGCAGAACGGGTTGATCACCCTCACGGACTGTTTGGTAGACGAGGCCGATCGCCTGCAGCATGCCGATTCATTCAAGGACACGGCCAAGGTGCTGCAACTCACGCGCGCGGGCGTGGCCTGGATGGCCGTGGGTTGCGCGCGGGGCGCCTATGAAAGTGCACTGGATTACACACGGAAACGGAAGCAGTTCGGCAAGCCGATCGCCTCGTTCCAATTGATCCAGAACCATTTGGTGGAGATGCTCTCCAACCTCACGGCCATGCAGACGCTGGTGTTCCGCCTGTCGGAATTGCAGGACGCCGGGATGCTCAAGGACGAACACGCATCGCTGGCCAAGGTGTTCTGTACGTTGCGCACGCGCGACATCGTGAGCAGGGCCCGGGAAGTGATGGGTGGCAACGGCATCCTGCTGGAATACGACGTGGCGCGTTTCCTGGCCGATGCCGAAGCCATCTATTCGTACGAAGGCACCAAGGAAATAAACTCGCTGATCGTGGGCCGGTCCATCACCGGGTTCAGCGCGTTCGTCTGATCACTTCTTTTTCCCGCCTTTACTCTGCTGCTGCCGCATGTAATCTTCCATGCGCTGCTGGAACTTCGATTTCTTGTTCGCTTCCGGCTTTTTCTTGTTCGCCTGGATGATGGCCAGGATCTTGTCGTCGTTGATCATCTGGCGGATGACCACCTGTTGGCCGAACGTGAATACCGTAGACAGGAAGTAGTAGTAGTTCAACCCCGCCGGGAAGCTGTTGAGCACGAAGAGGAAAATCAGTGGCATGAAGTAGCCGATGTATTTCATTTGCGCGTTGGCGGCCGCTCCGGATACGGCGTTGTTGTACCACGTGGAAAGCAACGTGGCCACGGTCATCAGGATACACATCAGGCTGATGTGGTCGCCGATAAGCGGGATGCGCGGGAACGTGATGGGCGAATCATACGTCGACAGGTCCTTTACCCACAGGAAACTCTCGCCGCGCAGCTCGAAGAGGTTCGGGAAAAAGAAGAAGAATGCGATGGTGAAGGGCATCTGCAGCAAGAGCGGGATACAGCCGCCCAGCGGATTCACGCCCGCCTGCTTGTAGAGCTTGAGGTATTCCTGTTGCAGCAGCGTCGGGTTGTCTTGGCCTACCTTTTCCTTGATTTGGTCCATCTCGGGCTTGAGCACCCGCATCTTGGCCATGGATACGTATGAACGGTAGGTGAGGGGCGATAGCACCAGTTTGAGCAATACGGTGAGGACCAGGATGACCAAGCCGTAATTCCAATTGAAGCCGTCGAGGAAATTGAACACGGGGATGGTGATGAACCGGTTGATCCATTTCATGGGGCCCCATCCCATGTCGATCTGTTGCTCCAACCCGTGGCCGTGTGCCTTGAGCACCTTGTATTGGTTGGGGCCGAAGAAGAAGTGCATCGGGTAGGTGTTGATGTCCTGCCGGTTGAAATCCAGCCGCAGGTTGGCCGAGAACAGCTTGACGATGCGGCTATCCGCGCTGGTGTACACGTTGACCTTGCCGCCAGCGAACCCGTGGTCCGAGACCAATACATTGGAGAAGAAATGCTGCTTGAACGAAACCCAACGTACGCGGTCCTTCAGCTCTTCGTCGTCGTCGTTGCCCGTGCTCAGGTGGTCTACCTTGTCGTCGCCCACGGCGTAATAGAGCGTAGAGCGCTGGCGCTCGCTATCCATGTCTTTTTCCTTCTGGAAGAGGGCGCTCTCCCAATTGAGCACGAGCTGGCTTTCGGTGGGCGCCACCACGTCCTGCATGCCTTTGGTCACGATCGTGAACCCCAGGTTGTGGTCGCCGCCCCTGATGGAATAGACGTAATCGATGTATTGCTCCGGCCCGTAGTTCAGGCGGAAGGTCACGGAAGCCGAATCCTGGCCAGCAACCGAGATTGCAGTGCCGTCGGTGGCGAAGAACAGGTCATTGGTGATGATGTTCTTGCCGGCCGACGAGAAAAAGAGGCCGAATTTATTGTGCTCGCCATCGAATAGCAGGAGCGGCTGCCCGTCATAGGTCTGCTCGTTTTTCAGCTCGACCGATTTCACGCGCCCACCCTTGGTGCTGATGGTGGCTTTGATGTGCTCGTTCTCAACGGTGACGAGTTTTTCATCGCCCGCGATCGCCCCGCCGAACGGCCCGGCGAGCAGGGTGGAATCCAAGGTTGTTGCCGTGGCCGGCGCGGCCGTGTCCACCACGGGGTCTACGGCGCCTGCCCGTACGCGGGCGAGCGAATCCTGTAGGATGCGCTCCCGTTTGATTTCTTCGTCCGAAGGTTGCAATAAGTAGAACGAACCCGCAATGATCGCAAAGATCAACACCAGGCCCGTTATCGTATTTCTATCCATTTCTTGATTTTTCGCTATTTCTGTTTTACCACCTTGCTGTGTGCCAACGAAGCGGCCACAAAGCTAACAAAAAGTGGATGAGGATTTGCTACAGTCGACTTTAATTCGGGGTGGAACTGCCCGGCCACGAAAAACGGGTGGTTCTTGAGCTCAACGATCTCGACCAGGTTATTGTCCGGGTTGATGCCCGAGGCGACCATGCCCGCTTCTTCGTACTGCTTCAGGTAGTCGTTGTTGAATTCGTAGCGGTGGCGGTGCCTTTCGGATATCCGGCTTTTGCCATAGATGGCTGCGGCTTTGGAGCCTTTCTTGATTTCGCAGTCATAGGCGCCCAGGCGCATCGTGCCACCCATGTTTTTCACCTTTTTCTGCTCTTCCATCAGGTTGATGACCGCGTGCTTGGTCTTCGGGTCCATTTCGTAGCTGTTGGCATCCTTCAACTTCAGTACATTCCTGCCAAACTCCACCACGGCGCACTGCATGCCCAGGCAGATGCCGAAGAACGGGATGTTGTGCTCGCGCACGTAGCGAATGGCGGCCAACTTGCCATTCAGCCCGCGCTCGCCGAATCCGGGCGCCACCAGCACGCCGCACACCTTCTTGAGCTTGTCCTGGACGTTGCCGTCGTCAATGCTTTCGGCCGCGACGTACTTGACCCTGACCTTGCATTCGTTCATCGCCCCGGCATGGATGAACGCCTCGCTGATAGACTTATACGCATCAGGCAATTCGACGTATTTGCCCACCAACGCGATGGTGACCTCGGCCGTCGGATTTTTCAGTTTGCCCAGGAACACTTTCCAGCTATCCAGGTCGGGTTCGTTCTTGGTAGAGAGCTTGAGTTTGGCGAGTACGGTCTTGTCCAGCTGCTCCTTGAGCATCAGCAGCGGTACATCATAGATCGAGGGGGCGTCGATCGATTCGATGACCGCATTGACGTTCACGTTGCAAAACAGGGCCAGTTTCTTCCGGATGTCCGAGTTGAGGTGATGTTCGGTACGGCACACGAGCACATCCGGTTGGATGCCATACTCCAGCAGTGTTTTCACGGAGTGCTGCGTGGGCTTGGTCTTGAGCTCACCGGCGGCGGCCAGGAAGGGCACGAGCGTGAGGTGGATCACCAACGAACTGTTGCTGCCCAATTCCCAGCGGAGCTGGCGCACGGCTTCGATGAAGGGCAGCGATTCGATATCGCCTACGGTACCGCCGAGTTCGGTGATGACGATGTCGTATTTCCCGTCGGCGCCCAACAGGCACATCCGGCGCTTGATTTCATCGGTGATGTGGGGTACCACCTGCACCGTTTTGCCGAGATAGGCGCCTTCGCGCTCCTTGTCGATGACATGCTGGTAGATCCGGCCGGTCGTGACGTTGTTGGCCTGCGAGGTTGGGGTGTTGAGGAACCGTTCGTAGTGGCCCAGGTCGAGATCCGTTTCCGCACCGTCTTCGGTGACGTAGCACTCGCCGTGTTCATACGGGTTGAGCGTGCCTGGATCGATGTTGATGTAGGGGTCGAATTTTTGGATGGTGACCCGATAACCCCTGGCTTGGAGGAGCTTGGCCAACGATGCCGAAATAATGCCTTTCCCTAACGACGAGGTTACGCCGCCCGTAACAAAAATGTATTTGATCATGACAAATCTTGGGTGCTTGCTGTCTAATGCGTACGGGATACAAAGGTAAGCATTTTTTGGAATCGTGCCCAAGAATTTGCATAAATCGGCTTCAAGGCATCGCTACGTGGGGGTAGTGCCTCAGGGTGAATGCCGCTGGCGCCCCGTGCTAATCAAACAGGATGTTGAACGTGGTGCCCACGCCCAGGTGTTGGAGGTGTCCGCCGTTCGCTTCTTTCCGGAAAACACCATTGTAATACCCGAAGATATTCCACAGCCGGTTGTGGTAGCCTATCTGCGGCCGTGCATATACGCCCCCTTTTGCATTCGTGCCGCTACCGGTCTGGAAACTATAGCCAAGGTCGGCGCCGAAGAAAACGCCTTGACGGGCCGGGTAATAGCGAACGAATGCGGCAGCGGGCACGGAGCCAAAGTTCTCGTGTCCCGTAGCGGGGAAGTAGTGCGTATAACCCGAGGCGAGACCCAGCCCCCAATTCGGCGTAGACATGAGTTGCCCCTTGACTTCTGCGCCGAGCGCGAGGTTGCTTCGATCGGCCAGCGAACCGATGGGGATGCCGGCGTTGATCCCGGCCTTGATCCATGAATTCTTGCGGGTGATTTCCGTGGCCCGTTGTTGTGCCTGTACGGCCATCGTGGAAAACAACGCCGTTGTCGCGACGAGGAGGGTATGCTTGATGCTGTAATTCCGTTTCATGAAGCCCGTAGTGCAAAGGTTGTACCAAATCCTCAACGCGGAAGCATGCCGTTCGCCTTGAACCATTCCACGGCTTCCTGGATGCCGTGGTCGATGGGGCGGAAGCGCACGTGGAGCCGCTTTTCGGCTTTTGCACCCGTGTAATAATTCCGGATGCACAGGATGTTCATGTTGGTCGATGAAAGCGCGGTGCGGATGCCCATCCACCGACAGGCGTCGCCGAGATAGCCGGCAACCCGCAAGACAAATGGGGGTACCTGGAGCAGCAACTGGCGGTTTCCGGCGTGGCGGTTCAGCTTCTTGAAAAATTCCCGGTAGGAGAGGTTCTCGCCGGCCAACAGGTAGGCCTCACGGTCTTGGCCGTGCTCCAGGGCCGCGACCACGCCCTGGGCGGCATCCGCCACGTTGACGAAGTTCTTGCCACCCGGCGGATGGAACACCACGCGCCTGCCATACCCCATCCGGATGATGGCCCCCGAGCTGGGTTTGCCGTCATGGGCGCCGATCATGAAGGTGGGGCTCACGACCGTGACGGCGACCGCGGCGTTGGCGGCCAATACGAGCGCTTGTGCCTCGAGCTTGCTTTTCGCATACCAGGCGTCGGCGAACGGCGCCTGCGGGGGGCGCGTTTCGTCTCCGGGCCGCTGTAGCGTCCCGAACCCGAAGGTGTTGGCCGTACCCACGTAGACGATTTTCTTGACGCCGCTTTGGTTGGCGGCCTCCAGCACATTGCCCGTGCCCACGACATTGATGCGGCGGTAATCTTCGTAGCGCAACAGGCTTTGGTCGGTCGTGGCCGCGCAGTGGATGACATGGTCGCAGGCTTCCATCGCGCGCGCCAACGATGCGCGGTCGGTGATGTCGCCCACCACCAACTCGAGGTTGGGGTGCAGGGGCAACAGGAATTTCTTGGGGTCGCGGATGAGTCCCCGCACGCGGTGGCCGCGCGCCAGCAGCGCAAGGATCGTGTTGGTGGCCAACAAGCCATTCGCCCCGGTAACGAGCGTCGTCATGCCGGGCGGTTGATTTCCTTTTTGATGGCGTTGGTCAACAGCGGCAACCGGATATAGATCGGCAGGAATTTCATCACCATCCAGGTGAGCTTGTTCACCCAGTTGAGCATGATGAGCGTATCCCGCCTGAAGAGCTGCCGGATGGCGATGGCAGCGACCTGCTGGGGCGTAAGCAAACCCATGCTGGCAAAACGTCCCTGCTGTTGCAGGCGTGCGGAAGAATCGGCATTCGTCATCATCGGCCCGGGATTGACCACGCTGAAAAAGACGTTGCTGTCCGCAAACTCTTGGTAAAGCCCGCGCGTAAGGCTGTGCACGAACGCTTTGGATGCCGGGTAAACGGTCTTGTAACCGATCGGGCTGTACGCGGCCACGCTGCCCACATTGAGCACGAAAGCCTTGTCGCGTTGCATCAGGTTGGGAAGCAGCTGGTGCGTAAGCAACGAGGTGGCTTTGACATTGAGCTGGATGATGCGGTCAAGGTAGTCCACGCTCACGTCCTGGAACGCTTGCGTGCCGCCGCACCCGGCATTGTTGACCAATACGGACAGGGCAAACCGATCATTGACCCAAGCGGCAAGCGCGATGATTTGAGCGGTTTGGGTGAGGTCGGTTTCATAGCAATGCGCTTCCTGCCCCAATGATTCCACTTGCGACGCCACCGCCGCCAAGCCCTCTCCGGGCAAACTGACCAGGATGATGTTGATTTGCCGTTTGGCCAATTCCAATGCAAAAGCCTTGCCGAGGCCTTGGCTTGCGCCCGTGATCAATGCATACCGTTTATCCATCGTCCGTAAAATTACGACAATCCGTTTACTTGTGCAACGCGTTGCGCCGCGCCAGTTCCGCGCAGAACAGCGCGGCCGAAACCGCCACATTGAGCGATTCGGCTTGGCCGACACGCGGGATGGTGACGGGCTGTTGGATGTTGGCCAGTACCGCGGGGCCGATGCCATTGCCCTCATTGCCCAATACGATGAGCCCTTCGCGTCCAAAATCGGTTTGATAGATCGGAGCGCCGTCGAGGACGGCACCGAAGATCGGTACGGGAGAGCCGGTCAGCAAGGTAGCGAGGTCGGTGTAATGCACGTGCATACGGGCGAGCGACCCCATGCTGGCTTGTACGGCTTTCGGATTGTAGGCATCCACCGAGCCCGCCGAACAGATGATGCGCTTCAATCCGAACCATTCCGCCGTGCGGATGATAGTACCTAGGTTGCCGGGGTCTTGCACATCGTCGAGTACCAAGTGAAAGGCATCGCGCAGCAACCGTTGGTCAAGCGGTGCGTCATGCGGGATGGCCACCAACGCCAGTATGCCCTGTGGCGCCTTCAAGGCACTGATCCGTTGGAGTTCCTGTTCGCTGACGGCCGTGGATTTTATATTCTGCGCGATTTTACCCAATTTTGCGGCCGCTTGGGGGGTATGGAAAATTTCTGCTACGGCATAATCCGATTGGACAAATTCCGTTACAGACTTTAGGCCTTCCACGATGAACAGCCCATGTTCCCTACGGAATTTCTTATGCTGGAGCGAGGTGATGGTACGGATTTGCGATTTTGAAAGCATTGTCAATGATTAAACGGAATTGCCCTTTCACTTGTGCAAGTATACTGCTTTTGTCGGTATTATCCGTATCGTGCCGTTCCACCCGGCTGCTTGACGAAGGGCAGGCGTTGGTCACCAAGGCAACGATCGAAGGGGTCGATTCCCGTTTCGAGGAACAGGCCGAAGGTTACATCCCACCCGACATCAAGCCCAATTCACGGATCAATCTGTTCATCTACAACCTGGCCAACGCACGCCGTGGGCGCTATCGAACCGAAAACATCCGCAACGTGGGCGAACCCCCGCGTGTATTGGATAGTGCACTGGTCGATTTCGCTGCACAGCAAATCGAGCGATACCTGGCATCGAAGGGTTATTTCAATGCCCAGGTGGCCAGCGAAATCACGTTGAAGGGCAAGCGGGCGCATGTCCATTTCCGCGCGATACCGGGCGAACCTTATACGTTGCGCCGTGTCGACGTGGCGATTGCCGATACAAACCTGTCCAGGCTGTATGACGAGCGAAAGGCTGGTTTCAGCAAAATCAGGCCCGGCGTACGTTACGATACCGACACCCTGGTTGCCGAACGGGAGCAGCTGTATCACCTGATGCGCCAACACGGATATCACGATTACCTGAGGCAGTACATGCGCGTGGACGTGGATACCAGCCTACGCATCAACCAGGCAGACCTGAAGATCTTCGTGGATAATCCCGATGGGCGACACGGGCACACGAAGTTTACCATAGACAGTAGTTTCGTGTCGATAAGGCACGATCGCCCCGACCTGAACCTGCACGTGCCCGAACGGGCCGAAATGCCGGGCAACTTGTTTTTCAACGACTATTCCGGGCGTTTCCGGCCAGGACCCATCGCGCGCTACCTGTTCCAGCAACACGGCGATGTGTATAACGTAGATTTCGAAAACCTGACCTACGATCGGTTGTACGAACTCAATGGGTTTCGTAGCGTACGGGTCAATTACGGTAAGCCCGACTCCAACAGGCTCAACGTCCACTACGAGTTGGTGCCGAGGCCGTACATGAGCAACCAGATCGAAGGGGAATACACGTTCAACGCGGGGATGAGCGGATTCAACATCGGCAATACCTTCACGCACCGGAACCTGTTCGGCGGGTTGGCGCAATTGGAGGTGAAGCTTCGTTACGGGGTGTTGTTCGATTCCCGATTGTCGGGTAGCTTGTTCGATCGCGTGTTCAACAACGACTTCCAGGTAGGGGTCAATGTCGCGATACCTCGGTTACTCACGCCGTTTCCGGTGCCATCCATGAGCAAATCGGGCTTGCCACGAACGATTTTTTCGTTCAATGCGCAGGCCTTCGATCAGTTCCGCACGTATTCCAATCGGTACTTCAGCAGCAATGTGTCGTACAGTTGGTTCGATACGCGGTACAAACAGCATAACCTCACGCCGTTGGTATTGGAATACCGGCTCGGCCAATTGAATAGCGCATTTGCCGATAGCTTGATCAATCAGGGCTACTTGTTGTATGTGGCAAGCAACAACCGGGCGTATTTCGGTCTGGGGTCGCAGTATGCCTATACGGCAAACGCCGTCAAGTTGCCTACATTGGACGATTTCGTGTACTTCAGGGGCGCATTGGAACTCAGCGGCAACCTGTTGGCGCTGGCCAGCCAGGTGTTGGACGTGCGTAGGAACGACAATGGCGAGCGCGAGCTGTTCGGGGTGCCCTACCTGCAATATGCAAAAATCGAGACGGATGTGCGTTTCTACAGGCACCTTGGTGGCGACCGCCAGCTGGTTTTTCGGCTCAATCCGGGCGTAGCCGTGCCGTATGGCAACAACTCGAGCCTGTTGATTTTCGAGAAAAGCTTTTTCGGGGGCGGGATGAACGGTATGCGCGCCTGGCAGGCCCGTACACTGGGTCCGGGCAACTACAACCGCGAAACACTCGATCCCGGCCTGCGCCTCAACTTCCGTAACCTCGACCAGCTGGGCGAGATCAAATTGGAAGGGAACTTGGAATATCGGTTCAAGGTGATGAACAACCTGTTCGGCGCGAAGTTGAAAGGGGCTACATTCGCCGATTTCGGTAACATCTGGCGAATCCGCGAGAACGAATTGAACCCCGGCGGGGAGTTCAGGTTCGATCGGTTCCTTGGTCAGATTGCTATCGGCGGCGGGGCCGGGCTGCGGTTCGACCTGGATTATTTCGTGATCCGGTTGGATGCGGGCATCAAGGTGCGCGATCCGCAATTCGATGGGAGCAGGCAGTGGGTGATCACCGAATTTCTCAATAGCCGGGCATTCAAGGAACAGTACCGCACCACAAACGCCCCGGACCGGTATAACTTCCTGCAATATAACTTCGGGATCGGGATGCCTTTCTGATTTGAAAATCTTCAAATCAGGCCTTTGATGCCGTGAATGATGGTCTCGACGATATTCTCCAGGTTGAGCCCCTTGTTGTAGTTGAACAGGAACAGCCCCACCAGTACCACGATGGCCAGGATGAGCAATCGCTTGAAGAGGTAGGCCACCAACAAGATGACCGCCGGTACAAGGATGAGGTAGTACCAATTGATGGCGATCGGATTCAGCCCCTTATCGTTTTTCAGCACGTAATACAATCGACCTTGCGAGCCTTGCTGGTTGCGGTGTTTCAGGAAAACGAACGCCGACGATTCGATGGCGTTTGGCGTGGTGGCTACGCCTTCATGGAACGTCAGGTCCTGTTTGAACCCATTGATGACGAATTGATACGTGCCCGAAACCGACTCTTGCGGGTTTTCGGCCGAATCGGTCGCGATGATGGCCAGCTTGCCGTTCTTGATCAGGTTTTCCTTGGCGATGAAATGCACGATGCGACCGTCTTGCCTGGCCGCCAACAGCAGGGGGGATAAACACAAAACCAATACAAAAAGGTGCTTTCGCATGCGTACGCTCGTGATTGGATGATGCAATGTTAAGTAAAAAATGGAAAAGTTGAGTAATTTTATATATTTGTGGCTTCATGTCTCCAAATTATACCTGATCAGCGTTAATGGATTATATCATCGGTGTGGATATCGGTACTTCCGGCACAAAGGCGGTCGCTTTTCACGTTTCGGGTGAACCGATCGCCGACCACCATATCGGCTATCCCATGCACAATCCGCAGCCCGGTTACCTCGAGCAGGATCCCGAAGTGCTTTTGGCTGCCGTCGTCCAATCCATCGGCCAGGTGGCCGGTGCGGTGCGTGGCATCGATTTGACGGCGAGGCTGCTGGGCGTAGGGTTCAGCAGCGCCATGCATGGCTTGATGGCCATGGACGAGCACCGGCACCCCCTCACCCCATGCATCATCTGGGCGGATACGCGCAGCGAACCGTTTGCCACCGAGTTGAAACGCACACCGTTGGGGCACCGTATCTATTCGGCGACCGGTACGCCGATACACCCGATGTCTCCGCTCTGCAAATTGGGATGGATGCGCGAACACGCCCCCGAGATCTTCCGTGCTGCCCACAAATTCATATCCATCAAGGAATACGTGTTCCTGCGGTTCTTCGGCCGCTATGTGGTCGATGAATCCATTGCTTCCGCCACCGGGCTGTTTGACATCCACGGGCTGGACTGGTACGGCCCGGCGCTCGATTTGGTCGGGGTGTCGCCTGCGCAGCTCTCGGAGCCGGTGCCGATAACGCATACGCTGTCCGGCCTGGAAAAAGAGGCTGCCGAAGCGATGCGGATCCCTGCAGATACGCCATTCGTGTTGGGCGGGAGCGACGGGTGCCTGGCCAATTTGGGAAGCCATGCCATCGCCCCCGGCGACGCGGCATTGACCATCGGCACGAGCGGTGCGATCCGGATGGTAGCAGGGGTGCCAAAAACCGATGATAGGGCACGTACATTCTGTTACGTGCTCAGCGAAGACCGTTACGTCTTGGGCGGCGCGGTCAATAACGGGGGGATGGTGCTGCGCTGGTACCGCGATAATTTCGGTCTCGGGCACGACGCGGACGCCTATCGGTCGCTTGCCGAAGAGGCGGCTACCGTGGCGCCGGGCGCCGAAGGGCTGGTGTTCATGCCTTACTTGACTGGCGAACGCGCACCGCATTGGAATGCCGATGCAAAGGGACTGTTTTTCGGGCTGCAGCTCCACCACCGGAAAGCGCATGTGACGCGAGCCGTATTCGAGGGCATCAGCTATGGCATGTATAGCGTCGGGAAGGCCTTGGCCGAGATCGCCGGGCCCATCCATACCCTGCGGGCGAACGGGGGCTTTGCACGCTCACCCTATTGGGTGCAGCTCCTCGCGGATGTTTTCCAGCAGGAGATACGGGTAGGGGGCAGTGTAGAGGATGCGGCAAAGGGTGCGTATATGGTGGTGCTCAAGGCGTTGGGGAAGGTCGCGGGGTTCGAGGATATCGAAGATACCTCGAATCCGTTGGTCTATCGCCCGAATGCGGCGAACCGGCCCGTATACATGGAAAATTTTGGCCGATTCGAACGGTTATACGATAAAGTAAAGGATGAATTCTAACTGATATGATACCGATTATAATTGTTCTCTGCAGCGTGTTGCTGCTGTTGGTGCTCGTCATCGTGTTCAAGCTAAGTGCGTTCTTTTCGCTGATCATCACTTCGCTGGCCGTGGGCGTGGCGCTGGGTATGCCGGTGGCCGATGTGATGCAGGCCATCGAAAAGGGGATGGGGAGTACGTTGGGATCCTTGGCGATGATTTTGGGCTTTGGCGTCATGCTCGGCAAGCTGATCGCCGATGGGGGCGGCGTACACCGGATGTCGACGAGCTTGATACGGGCCTTCGGCATCAAAAACGTGCAATGGGCGGTCGTGGTGATCGGCTTCGCCGTCGGCATCCCGATGTTTTACAATGTCGGCTTCGTCATCCTTGTCCCGTTCGTCTTCGCCATTGCGGCGCGGACCGGCTTGCCGCTCATCTACGTCGGGTTGCCGATGTTGGCTTCGCTGTCGGTCACCCACGGATACCTGCCGCCCCATCCCGGCCCAACGGCGATTGGTACGTTGTTCAACGCGGACATGGGGCTTACGCTCATCTATGGCATCGCCGTCGCGATTCCGGCCGTGGTGCTGGGGGGCGTGGTGTTTTCGTGGGCATTGAAAGGCATAACCCCCAATCCGCCCGCGCAATTCCTCGAAGTGGAAGAACCTGCCGAAGCCGATGTCCCCGGATTTTGGGTCAGTTTGTTCACGGGACTATTGCCGGTATTGCTCATCGCGACCGCTTCCGGCCTGTTGCTGGTGCTCCCCGCCGGCACGTGGATTGCCGAGGTCGTGGCCTTTGTGGGCAATCCGGTGATTGCGCTGTTCATTTCCGTATTGGTCGCCATGTTTACCATGGGGATTGCGCGCGGCAAAACCATGAAGGAGATCATGGATAGCCTGGAAGAGTCGTTACGGGGCATTGCGATGATCCTCTTCATCATCGGGGCCGCCGGTGCGTTCAAGGAAGTGCTGGTGGCTAGCGGTGTGGGCGACCACATCGCGGCTTGGGCGGGGAAGCTTAGCCTGTCACCGTTGTTTCTGGTGTGGGCTATCGCCGCGATTATCCGCGTGGCCCTCGGCTCGGCTACCGTGGCGGGCTTGATGGCCGCCGGTATTGCCTTGCCGCTCCTCGGAACGACCGACGTGAGCCCTGAACTGATGGTGTTGGCGGCCGGAGCCGGATCCTTGATGTTTTCGCACGTCAATGACACCGGTTTCTGGATGTTCAAGGAATATTTCGGCCTGAGCATCCGGGATACGATCTTGTCCTGGTCGATGATGGAGAGTATCGTATCGGTCGTGGGGCTTCTGGGGGTATTGCTGTTGGGGCTTTACATTTGATGGGCCGCTGGGTGGCTTTGGTAAAAAATGTGATACAGCGGTATAATCCATGGTTATTGCAGTAGCTTTGATGTATTGAAATGAAGAAGAAGTACCTGTACATCACGATCGCAATCGTTGCCGTGGCTTTTGTGAGTTACCGCCTGACACGGAGCGGCAAGGCCAAGATTGCACCGCCCGAAACAGCGCAGGGTGGAAGCATCCTCGAAGTCAATGCCATCGTGGTGCAACCCAGGGAGTTTGCCAACGTGATTACGTTATCGGGTTCCATCGAACCCAATGAACAGGTGCAGATACGCAGCGAGGTGCCGGGTATCGTGCGGAACCTCGCCTTCCAGGAGGGCACGACGGTGCAAAAGGGGCAATTGCTGTTGCGCATCGACGATACGGAACTGCAAGCCCAACTCTTGCAGGCGCAAAGCCGCGAGAAGCTGGCGGAAGACAACGAAAACCGGGCGAGGCTGCTGTTGGAGAAAGAGGCCATCAGCCAACAGGAATACGATGTGGCGCATGCCGACTTCGAGACGGCCAAGGCGCAAAGCGTCCTCATCCGTGCGCAGATTGCAAAAACCACCGTGCGAGCGCCCTTTAGCGGCAAGATCGGCCTGCGGTCCATTTCAGAAGGCGAATACCTGACACCATCGACGGTCGTGGCCAACCTGCTGAACAACAATCCGGTCAAGATCCAGTTTTCGGTGCCAGAGAAGTACAGTGGGCAGATCCGGGTAGGGCAAGGGTTGCGTTTCAGTGTGAGCGGATCGGACACGAAGCACGAAGCGAAGACCTATGCCATCGAGCCGGGTGTCGACGCGGCCACCCGGACGATCAGTATCCGGGCCTTGGCGGGCAACGCCGATGGGCAGTTATTCCCAGGGTCGTTCGCCCGGATCGAATTGCCGTTGGATCGGGTCGAGAATGCGGTATTGGTACCCACCGAGGCGGTCGTTCCGGTCCAAAACGGCAAGCAAGTATACCTGCTGCGGCAGGGAACCGCCGTGGCCGTAGACGTGGAAGCCGAAAACCGGACCCGGCGGGATGTGTTGATCACCAGCGGGGTGTCGGTGGGCGATACGGTACTGGTATCGGGCATGATGTCGCTGAAGGATGGTATGCCGGTGCGCGTACAACTCGTTGAATAGGCTTAACTGATAACACGATGAGTCTCTCCACCACCAGTATTAAACGGCCCGTTCTCACCATCGTGTTGAACTTGGTGCTCATGTTGTTCGGTGTGATCGGGTACACGTTCTTGGGTATCCGCGAATTCCCGTCCATCGATCCGCCGATCGTTTCCGTGCGCACGAACTATGCCGGGGCGAATCCGGATATCATCGAGTCGCAGATCACCGAGCCGCTTGAACGCGCCATCAATCAGATAGACGGCATCCGCAACATTTCCTCGTCCAGCAATCAAGGTTCCAGTCGCATCAATGTCGAGTTTTTGTTGAGCAAAGACCTTGAGGAGGCGACCAACGATGTCCGCGACAAGGTATCGCAAGCCATGCGGAGCCTACCGCAGGATATCGATGCGCCACCGGTGGTCTCCAAGGCCGACGCCGACTCCGAACCGATCATCGTGATGACCGTCCAAAGCGAGTCGCGATCGGCGTTAGACCTGGGCGACATCGCCGATAACATCATCGCCCAACGCTTGCAGACGTTGCCGGGCGTGAGTTCGGTGCAGATTTGGGGCGAAAAGCGGTACGCGATGCGGCTTTGGATCGATCCGATGCGGCTCTCCGCCTACGGACTGACCCCGCTCGACGTTCGGAATGCTTTGAATCGTCAGAATGTGGAGCTCCCTTCGGGAAAAATCGTAGGTGAAAACACCGAATTGGCCATCAAGACCGTAGGCAACCTGACCACGGAAGAGGAATTCAACAACCTGATCATCCGGTCGGAAGGCGATCGGATCGTCCGTTTCGGCGACATCGGGAATGCCGTGCTTGGTCCCGAAAACATCGAGCGCGAATTTCGGGAATCGGGCGATATCATGGTGGCGATGGCCATCATCCCACAGCCGGGCACGAATTACCTCGACATCGCGAACGTCTTTTACGAACGGTTCGAGCAGCTCAAGAACGAGGTGCCTGCCGACATCAGGATGGAGGTGGCCATAGACAATACGCTCTTCATCAAGCGGTCGGTCATCGAAGTGGCCGAGACCATCGTCATTGCCCTTGTGTTGGTCATCTTGATCATTTTCATTTTCTTCCGCGACTGGAGCATTGCCTTCCGCCCGCTCGTGGACATACCGGTATCATTGATCGCCACATTTTTCATCATGTACCTGTTCGGTTTTTCCATCAACGTGCTCACGTTGTTGGCCATCGTGCTGGCTACCGGATTGGTCGTGGACGATGGGATCGTGGTCACCGAAAACATCTATAAGAAGGTGGAGGAAGGCATGTCGCCGATCATGGCGGCAATCAAGGGGTCGAATGAGATTTTCTTTGCCGTGATTTCCATTTCCATTACCTTGGCGGCGGTATTCCTGCCGGTCATGTTCATGGAAGGGTTCGTGGGCAGGCTTTTTCGCGAGTTCGGCGTGGTCATCGCGGCCGCCGTACTGATTTCGGCCTTCGTGGCGTTGACGCTTACCCCCATGCTGAACGCTTACCTCATGCGCAGCGGGGCCAAGCATTCCCGGTTTTATCATGCCACGGAACCCTACTTCGTGAAAATGACCACCGGCTACGCCAACTCGTTGCGCCGCTTTATGGGCGCAAAATGGGTTAGTTTTCCGGTATTGGCCATCTGTTTCGGCCTGATCGCTTGGTTTTGGGTAAACCTGCGGAAAGAAACCGCACCCTATGAAGACCGTAGCCTGGTGCGTGTCAGTACCACTGCGCCCGAAGGGAGCACCTTTGAGTACATGGATCGGTTCATGTTGAAACTGACGCGGTTGGTCAATGATTCGATACCGGAAAAAGCAGTGAACATGGTCAACACCTCGCCCGGTTTTTCGGGAACCGGCGGCGCGAATACCGGGATGATGCGCTTGGGCCTGGTGCCGCCCGAGGAGCGTGAACGATCGCAGGAGGAAATCGCAGAAGCCCTGACCCAACAGACGCGTGGTTTTACCGAAGCCCGTACCTTTGTCTCGCAGCAGCCTACCATTTCGGTGAGCCGTCGGGGCGGGATGCCGATCCAATACATCATCCAAGCCCCTAATTTTGGCATGTTGGAGGAAAAGATTCCGGAATTCATGAGCCGGGCGACCGCCGATCCTACCTTTGTGAACGTGGATGTAGACCTCAAGTTCAACCGTCCGGAGCTGAACATCAGCATAGACCGCGATAAGGCGCAAAGCCTGGGCGTATCGGTGCTCGACGTGGCCCAGACGCTGCAGCTGTCATTGAGTGGGCAACGTTTCGCCTATTTCTTGATGAATGGCAAGCAATACCAGGTGATTGGCCAGTTTTCAGACCTGGATCGGAGTTCGCCGTTGGATTTGGCCACCATTTTCGTGCGTAGCAGCACGGGCGAGCTGATCCAGCTGGACAACGTGGTCGAGATGGATGAACGAAGTAGCCCGCCGCAATTGTACCACAACAATCGTTTCATGTCGGCTACGGTCTCCGCTTCGCTGGCCCGGGACAAGACGATCGATGAAGGGATCGTGGCCATGGATGGCATCGCCGCGCAGGTGCTGGACGACAGCTTTTCGGTCGATCTTGGTGGCGAGTCACGCGATTTCAAGGAAAGCAGCTCCAATACGCTTTTCGCTTTCGGCTTGGCGCTCTTGCTGGTGTACTTGATATTGGCCGCGCAATTCGAAAGCTTCCTCGACCCGCTGATCATCATCCTCACGGTACCCATGGCCGTGGCCGGGGCCATGCTGTCCCTTTGGATCACCGGACAATCCTGGAACATCTTCAGCCAGATCGGGACAGTGATGCTCATCGGGCTGGTGACGAAAAACGGCATCTTGATCGTGGAGTTTGCCAACCAACTGAAAGCGCAAGGTAAACCTGTAGGCAAGGCCATCATCGAGGCTGCGGAGGCGAGGCTTCGCCCGATCCTGATGACCAGTTTGGCGATTGCGTTGGGCGCATTGCCCATTGCCATGGCGTTCGGTGCCGCGGCGACCAGCCGGATCGGCATGGGGGTGGTGATCGTAGGCGGTACGCTGTTTTCACTGGTGCTGACACTGTACATCATCCCTGCCGTATACGCCATGTGGTCAAAGGAACACCGTGCCAATCCCGAACTGGAAGAGGCTGAACGCATCGAGCAAGAAACGCTTGCAAGTGCCCATTGATGATGAAGATACTGATTTGCATCCTGTTTTTTTCGATACCCTTGGCTGGGGCGGCACAACCCGTGCTCCCATTGGACGAGGCGATTGCCATCGCCTTGGAGAACAATTACGACATCCGTCTGGTGGCCAAGGACGTAGCCATAGCCGAGAACAACGTTTCGGTCGGGAATGCCGGCATGCTGCCGACGGTCACGGGCGATGTGTCATCGGCAGCGGGGGTACAGAACACGACACAAACGCTGTTGAGTGGTGAAACCCGGGCTTTGCGGGGTGCGAGAAGTCGATCGACGGCTTATGGCGCCAGCTTGGACTGGACTATTTTTGATGGCTTCCAGATGTTCACGCGTTACGAACAACTCAAGCAACTGAAGGCCTTGGGCGAAGCCAACCTGAAAGGGGCGATACTGAACACGGTCTTTGAAGTGGTGAGCAGCTATTTCGACCTGGTTCAGCAACAGCAACTCATCAGCGCCACCCAAACCGCGTTGGATTTATCGGCTTTCCGTCGGCAGACGGCCGAGAACAGGTACCAGATCGGGCGGGCGTCCAAACTGGAAGTGCTCGCGGCTAGCGTAGACTTGAACACGGATACCACCAACCTGCTCAGGCAGCGTGATCAATACCGGCGCACGCAGATCCGGCTCAATGAATTGTTGGCCCGCGACGTAAATACCGATTTCGGCATCGCCGATACCATGGTGATCGCGACCGACCTGAACCATGACAGGCTGTCGCAACTCGCCAAGGAATTGAACCCGACGTTGCAATCGGCCATCGTCAATCACCGGATCAGCCAATTGGAGTTGAAACGGGTCAAGGGCGAGCGGTATCCGTCGGTCGTCTTTTCGTCGGCCTATACGCGTTCGCGATCCAGTACCGAACTCGGATTTGCCACGCGATCACGGAACAATGGTTTCAATTACGGTATTGCCGCTTCGGTGAATATCTTCGATGGGTTTAGGCAACGTACCAACGAACGAAATGCCGAGTTTGTCTTGGAGGCTGCAGCGATCGACGTCGATAGGATCGGTCAGCAAATCGAAGCACAATTGCTCGCGGCGTACCGGACTTACCTGATGAACCTGGAGTTGGTGCGGCTTGAGGCGAATAACAAACGTATCGCGCAGGAGAACATGGATATCACGTTGGAGAAATTCAAGCTCGGTAGCATCGCACCCTTGGAGTTCCGCGAGGCCCAGCGCAATTTCGTGGATGCGAGTACCCGCTACAGCGCTGCACAATACCAAGCGAAGTTGGCCGAGCTCACCCTGAACCAGATAGCCGGGACACTGCAGGTAGATTGACCGCGCAACATTTCGTGTCGCGTATTTCGTATTTCGTAATTTAAAACTATATTTGGTATCCCAAATGAAACTGATCTGTAAACAGTAGGAGGTGGAATGATTTTAGTAGCCGATAGCGGTTCGTCGCAGTCCGATTGGATACTGGGTTTGCCCGATGGCAAACGCATGGCGTTTACCACGAAAGGCCTCAACCCGTTCTTTGTCAATGAAAAGGATATCGCCAAAGTGATCCAGAATGTCCCCGAGATTTTGCCGTATGCCGATCAGGTCGATGAAGTGTACTTTTTCGGGTCAGGGTGTACCAGCCCCGACAGGCGCGAGATGGTGTCCAATGCCCTGTCGCAACTTTTTGCAAGCGCGTTCATCGCTGTCGAGACCGACCTGTTGGGTGCCGCTTATGCAACGTGCGGCAACCGTAAGGGGTATATCGCGACGTTGGGTACGGGCTCTGACGTGAGCTTTTTTGACGGGCAAGACGTACGTCCAACCGCACAGGGCCTGGGGTACGTGCTCGGCGATGAAGGGTCGGGCGTCTGGTTTGGTAAACAGTTGGTTACCCAATTCCTCTATGGCGCCATGCCAGCGGACTTGGCGATAGCGTTTCATGCCAAATACCGGATCAACAAGGAAATCATCATCAAGAACGTCTATCAGCGGGCATCGCCCAATGCATACCTCGCCTCGTTCGCCCCGTTCATGGGCGAGCACGTGGACCACCCCTTCATAGACGAGCTATTGCGGGTGGGTTTCAACGATTTCATCGCGACGAACATCAAGCCGTTTCCGGATTACCGGGAGTACGTGTTTCATTTCGTGGGATCCATTGCTTTCCATTTCATGGAGCAGCTGCGCGATGTCTGTGGGCAGCAAGGCATCAAGATCGGCAAGGTGCTGAGGCGCCCGATAGAAGAATTATTCAATTTCGTCATCCAACGGGAGAAGGATTACGAAATCCAATAGTAAGGTACGTTAAACAACAAGAAAGTAGCTATGAAATTGGTTATGTTGGTATTGGCGACGGTGTTCGCCGCGAATCCGGGAGACAATGCGTATCGATTTGGTTTCAAGACCATCGATGGCAAGGAGGTGAGGCTTGCCGACTTCAAGGGCAAGAAGATACTGATTGTAAACACGGCTTCCGAATGCGGGTTTACGAAGCAGTATGCCGGATTGCAGGAGTTGTCGGAGCGCTATGCCGACAAGTTGGTGGTCATCGGTTTCCCGGCCAATAATTTCGGTGGGCAAGAACCCGGAAGCAATGAAGAGATCCAGGGATTTTGCGAGCGGAATTACGGGGTCACGTTCCTGTTGGCCGAGAAGAGCAGCGTGAAGGGCGACGACATATCGCCGCTTTTCGACTACCTTACAACCGCCAAGAACGGTGATTTCACGGGTGAAATCAAGTGGAACTTCGAGAAATTCCTGATCGATGAATCGGGTAACTTGATCCACCGATACCGATCGAAGGTAGCGCCGCTCGACGCGGAACTGACCGACAGGTTATAGCAGACATCGGCGATCGCATCAGCCGAGCTGGTAATAGCACGTGCGACATCTCGGCTCATAGCTTTCTTTTTCGCCCAACAGCAATTTTTCATTGTCCTTTACGATGCGGTAGGAGTAACTTGCCGATGCACCGCAACGCATACAGACCGCATGGATTTTGGTCACGTGTTCGGCAATGGCCATCAAATCCGGCATCGGTCCGAACGGCCTGCCCTTGAAATCCATGTCGAGCCCGACAACGATAACCCGTATTCCTCTATTGGCGAGCGTGTTGCAGACTTCGCGAAGGCCGTCATCAAAGAATTGGCATTCGTCGATGCCCACGACCTTGGTCGATTCGCCCACCTGCAGGATGGCCGAAGAATGATCGACAGGCGTGGACGGAATACTGTTGCTATCGTGCGAAATGATTTCGGTTGGGTGGTACCGATTGTCCAACAATGGCTTGAAGATTTCGACTTGGAGCTTTGCGTATTGGGCACGCCTGACCCTCCGGATGAGTTCTTCGGTCTTTCCGGAAAACATCGAACCACAGATGACTTCGATGCTTCCAGGTGTAGTGGCGTGGGATGAAAATCGGTCTTCAGGCAAAAGCATGGTGTGTGATCCTGTTACGTCGTCTGGCCCCATGAATTTATGTGTTTACGGGGCCTGCTAATATCAGAATTTAATGTTAATTTTGGACAGGGTTAACGAAAGAAATACGTTATCAAGCACAAATACGTTATCTATTGGTATGGCAACAAAACAGCAGGTTTTAGCGAAAATGGGGGTATTGCTCAACGACATCAACGAACAATACCAAGAACTTGAGCATGATACGGCAGAACGCGGTTCGCTAGGTGCCGATCTTTTCGAAGCGACGGTGAATTATTTCGCCGCGCACGCATCCCTGTATAGCAAGCTGCTGAAACAAGATGGTGTTGCCGAACCGGTTCGTCCGGACAATGAGGTCTATTTCACGCCCACGAAAGATGCCAAAGCTGACCAAGCGGCGCATGACGAACAGCTGGAGGCGGTCGCGGACGAGGCACCGGGGCAGACGGATGACGTAGCGATGGAACCCGATGCATTCGACGATGACGAGAGTCCGTTTACGCCGGCCATTTCCACCGAGCGGGAGCGCGACGCCCATGCGGAGCAGGTCAAGGAAGTCAGCTCGCCTGGGCAGGCTGAAGTCAACGAAGTGGAAGCAGCGGAAGCCGAAGATGCTGAAACCGAGGAAGAGGTGACCGAAGACGTTGAAATCGACGAAGCTGAAATCGACACAGCGGAAGCCGAAGAGGCCGAGATCGATGAGGCCGAGGAAGCGGAAGAAGTTGAGGCCGAGGAAGCGGAAGAAGTTGAGGACGAGGTTGAGGACGAGGTGGCAACGAAGGAAGTTGAATCCGAGGAAGCGGAAATCGAGGGGGGTGAAGTGGATGCAGAAACCGACGATTCCGTGGTCAAGGAAGTAACGATTGCGGAAAAGGAAATCCGGTTAGGAACGCCGGACAGGCCCGAGCGCCCGCTTTCGCTCAATGAGCGGATTTCAGAACAACGCAGGGCCGGTGCTACGGGTACGCACTCTCTTTTTGCGGCAAGACGCGGAGACGAGGAACGGATCAAGGATATCAAATCTGCCATTAGCTTGAATGATAAGCTGTTGTTTATCAAGGATCTGTTCAATGGATATAGCCTGGCCTACAGCGAGGCCATCGAACTATTGAATCGATACGATGATTTCGCGTCGGCCGACGCTTTCCTGCAGGCCAATTACGCCCAGAAGAACAATTGGGCCGGCAAGCAGGCTTCGGTAGATAAACTGTACGCCATCCTCAGGAAGCGTTTCGGCTAATCATTTCAGGCTCACCGCGCCATATTTCGAGCTGATGTTGACCGAATTGTTGGCGTCCCTGTTCCAATAGCCGGTATAGCTTTTAGACATGTTGCCCTCGGATTTGCTTCCGATGTTGGCTAACGTCCGGTTATAGTCGAAACCGCCATAACTCACCGCTATGTCAAAATTGAATGCGGCCCTCGCATCGGGTATGATGCTGACACTGGAGTAGGATGCCGAAATGTCGGCCTTTTCGATGGTCGGCCCCAAGCCCATGCGGAAGCCGCCGCTGTAGCGCACGCTAACGTCTGCCTCGCGGTTCACCTTGCCGATTTCGCTTCCACTGGCGTAACTCAATGACAGGTGGATTTTTTCGGCCTCCAACAGCGTAAGGCCACCATAACGTATGGCGATGTCGCCTTCATTGAGGTAAGCCATGTCTGCTTTGGAATACGCAACGTCAAGCGAATTCTGTCGGCCATTGAGGTGCCCGGCACGCAAGCTGCCGTAGCTCACGGATAGGTCCACTTTTCCGTCCCGGTCATCCAGCTCGATGGCGCCGTATCGATTGGTGAGCGACAGTGCGTTGCGCTTGGGCAGGTATACGTCGTAATCGATGCTCAGCGAACGGTCACCCCCGTCGCTGGTTAGCGACGACCACCAATTGGAATTTCCCGAGGAAATCGTGGTTTGGAAGGAAATGTCGCTGGCTGTCTTCGACTCGTCGATGCAAACACGGTCTAATGCTTCTTGGGCCCTCCGTTCAGAACTTTCGGCCGTGCGGATACGGATCGTTACCTTCACCTCATTGCGTGCCCAATTCCGGATCTTGATTTTTCCATATCGATTGTCGATCCGGAGACGTTGATTGGCTTGGATGGGATAGGCCTTTTCGATCACTTTTTCCTTTTGGAAAGTCAATGGGTTGCCAAACTCGGCGTTTTCCCGCAGCTGTTGCCAGTCCACTTTGGAGCGTGCTGCCGAGATTTCGTCGGCAATCGCTGAGCTGCCACGCATCAGGGGCTCGAAATCCATTCGCTCGAAATCGATCTTTTGCATGGACTTGGCTAATTCCATGCCGATTTGCGAAGCCATACGGCCAAGGTTACCAACGGCCGATTGCAATTCCTGGTCAATCGGGTCGAGACATTCTTGTGCAAGGATTTCGGCGGTCGGCCATACCGACAACAGGATGAACGCGACATGGCGGTTAAATCTGCTCATTTTTCGAGTGGTTTTTGGGTTCACGGATGTAGTGCAGTATCTGCAGTTGGCGGCTGAGCACATCGATCTGTGCCTGAAGATTGCGGATCATCGCCTCAAGCGTCAACTCCTTGTTCGGGCTCTTCGCAAATTCTTGTTTCAGCAGTTCGTAGTTCGCTTCCATTTGATGGAGTGCGTCGGTGAATTCGTTGAGCAATGCCGGGTTAGCCGTTGCCATATAGGTAATAGAATCCTTTTTCTGGGTGACCAGCTGGATGTAAGCCTGTTGTTCCGCCGCCAACGCCGGACTGACGCGCCCGTAGTCTTCGTAGGCTTGCTGTTTTCCGTAGAAATAGATGGCGAGCCCTGCCGTGCCGACCAGGAATGTGACGACGGCTATCTTGAGGACGTGCCCGATGCTGGATTTGGGTGTTGCCGGGATTCTCCGGGTCGGCGTCGTCCCACGATCCAGTTCGTCCGAAATCCGGAGCCAAAGGTCCGTTGGCGGCGTTGCATCGTCAAATGCCGTTCTATTTGTCGATATGAATGTCTTTAAATGCGCTTTCATGTCCTTTTACCTTATTATCCCCATCAATTCATTTTCCCATCAATTGGCCAAACGTTCAAGCAATTTCCGCTTACCCCGCAGAAACTGGCTCCGGGAGGTCGTTTCACTGATTTGCAGGATATGCGCGATTTCTTCGTGATCGTATCCTTCAAGCAAATAGAGCGTGAGTACCAATCGATAGCCATCCGGTAAGCTATCGATCGCTTGCTTGATGGCCTCCACACGCATCTCCACATCGCTTTCGTCCTGTTCCTCTTCGGCAACGTGTTCGCCGTCTTCAAGCGGCCTGAGCTCGAGCCTACGTTTCCGCAGCGCGGAAATGGATTTGTTCACCACGATCTGTTTCATCCACAGGCCAAATGTACTCTCCTGCCGGAAGCTGTCGAGGCGGCCGAACGCATCGACGAACGCTTCTTGCAAGACATCGGCCGCTTCGGCTTCATCCCGGACGATGCGAAGTGCCGTGTTGTACATGGCTTTCGCATACAAGTTGTAGAGCTTGAATTGGGATTGGCGATCGCCCCGTTTGCAGGCCATGACCAATTCGATATGCTTGTCGCTGAATGAAGCTTCCAATTACTTGTTTATCTATGATGTAGCCAATAGTTCGACCTTGTCGTTCCCATCCATCACCGTTCGCCTGTTTTCCAATAGACGCGCAACGAACGGTCGGTGTTGCACCCGATTCCAAAATAAATGCGTTTCGGAATCGGTTCGTACCATCGACGTGGCCGTGAGCCTTGTCCAATCCGCTTAAGTTAGGTATGTTTGCGGCCGATGCATACCGTTAGTTTAAAGAAGGGGAAGGAAAAGGCTGCGCGGCAGCGACACCCCTGGGTGTTTTCCGGCGCTATCGACAACCATTCGGAGGGCCTGCAAGACGGCGATATCGTAAGGGTCGTCGACGGAGGGGGTACGTTTGTTGCCTACGGCGTGTTCAACGGTCGTTCGCGCGTGGCCGTGCGGTTGATCGAGTGGGATGTCGATCAGCAACCCGACGAGCGGTGGTGGCGTTTGCGTTTGCGGCAAGCCGTAGAAGCCCGGAGGGCGCTGTTGGATGCACCCGATACCGATACGTTGCGCCTGGTCTTTGCCGAGTCCGATTTCTTGCCGGGCTTGATCGTCGATAAATATGCTGATTTCATTTCGGTCCAGATCCATTCGGTTGGTGTGGAACGAAGGAAGGCCTTGATCATCGATGAACTGAATCGGTTGCTCGAATGCAAGGGCATTTACGAACGCAGCGATCCCAATGCGCGTGCGCATGAGGGGCTGCCGTTGGCCAATGGCCTCCTGTCTGGCACACACCCGCCGGAATGGGTCGAGATCTCCGAGAATGGCGTGCGTTACCAGGTGAATATCCTGGAAGGGCAGAAGTCGGGATTTTACTGCGATCAACGCGTCAACCGCTCCATTACCGCCCGGCATGCCGTCGGCCGGCGCGTGCTCGACTGTTTTTGTTATTCCGGTGGCTTTTCGTTGAATGCGCTGGCGCATGGGGCGGCGTCGGTGGTCAGCATCGATAGCTCTTCCCTTGCGCTCGATGCGTTGGCGCAGCATATTGGCTTGAATGGATTTGACGCCGCGCGACACACGGCCATCCAGGCTGATGTGAACAAACAACTTCGCCTGTTTGCCGAACTCGGCGAACGGTTTGACTTGATTGTGCTGGATCCGCCGAAATACGCGCCGTCTCGCGCCAGTCTGGAAAAGGCGGCCCGCGCATACAAAGACTTGAATAGGCGTGCCCTGATGCTGTTGGAACGGGGTGGTTTACTGGCCACCTTTTCCTGTTCGGCGGCGATGGATATGCATACGTTCAAGCAGGTGCTGGCCTGGGCGGCACTTGACGCTGGCCGGGAAATCCAATTTATCCAGCAATTCTGCCAACCGGAAGATCATCCGGTGCGCAGCTCGTTTCCGGAAGGCGAATACCTGAAGGGGCTGTTGTGTTTGGTTAGGTAATCACGTTGTCCATGGCGTCCAGGATCACTTGGCAGGCCGATGCGATTTCCTCGTTATCGATCGTCAGTGGCGGAGCGATGCGGAGCGCGGTTTCGCAATGCAGGAACCAGTCGATGATGACGCCGTGTTGCGCGCAGTAACGGCTTACTTGCTCCACCTGCGAGAAGCTATCCAGTTGGAGGCATAATAGCAAACCGGTGCCCCGTATTTCACGTATCAACGGGTGCTGGAGCCGCTGGCGGAATTGTCGGGCTTTGCCTTCCACGCGCTCCACCAACCGATCGTCCAGCAAGACATCGAGTGCGGCCAGCGCGGCGGCACAGCTTACGGGATGCCCACCGAACGTAGTGATGTGACCGAGCATGGGGTTGTCCTTGATGACATCCATCACTGATTTATTCGCGGCGAACGCCCCGATGGGCATGCCTCCGCCCATCGCTTTGGCCAGCAAGAGGATATCCGGCACCATGCCGTAGTGTTCAAACGCAAAGAGCCTGCCCGTACGGCCAAAGCCGGTTTGGATTTCGTCAAAAATGAGCAAGGCCCCGACATCGTCGCAGCGCTTGCGCACAGCTTGCATGTAGTCTACCGAGGGGACGCGTACGCCCGCTTCGCCCTGCACCGCTTCCAAGACCACGGCCGCCGTGGCCTCGGTGATCCGGTTGAGCGCGCTCGGGTCATCGTACCGGATGAAGCCGATTTCGGGTAGCAGGGGGGCATAGGCTGCGTGGAACCGTGGGTTGCCGATGAGGCTCAGCGCACCTTGCGTACTGCCGTGGTAGGCCTTTTCAGCCGCGATGATTTCCCGTCGGCCTGTAAATTTCTTGGCAATCTTCATGGCGCCTTCGGTCGCCTCGGTACCCGAATTGGTGAAATAGATCGAATCCATGCGCTCGGGCAATACGGAGAGCAACTTGGTCGCCAAAGCGACTTGCGGCGCTTGGACAAATTCACCGTATACCGTCACATGGAGGTAGTTGTCTAGTTGGTCGGTGATGGCTTGGAGCACCTTGGGATGTCGGTGGCCGATGTTGCTCACGGCAAAGCCGGACACCAGATCGATATAGCGCTCGCCATTCGGCCCATACAGGTATACCCCTTCGGCACGTTCGATTTCGATGAGCCGTGGCGAGTGCGATGTCTGCGCGGTGTTTAGCAGGAAAAGCTGCCGATTGCTAAGCATGCGATGGGCGTAGGCTTAATCATGATCCTTGTCACGCCGCCGTTGTTGCAGTTCACGGAGCAAGTAATTACGGAATTCTTCCTCCACCTCAAAGAATCTCGACGCACGGGCTTGGCCCACCACCGATGCAAAACGGTTTCGGTATACTTTTTTCAGGTCCAATTCCTTCGCGTCGAAGGCCAGTACATCCCGGTTGGTCGGGGTTAGGCTGGTGCTCGGGATTTTCTGGCTTTGCAATTCGTCACGCTGTCCCGGCGGTTTCCTATTTCCCCGCCGCTCGTGTCGCAATCGCGACATTTCCTTGTAATATTGATTGTATACGGGAAAGAATTTCTGGGCCTCCGTGGGGGTTAGGTTCAGTTCTTTCGTGATGAAGGCGATTTTCTCGGCCTCGATGCGCTCGAATTGCTCCGCCCTGCTTTCCTGCGCAGTGACGCAGGCGACGGAAAACAAGAGCATCGCTGCCATCAAATTCAACTGTTTGATTACCGTCATGTCAAAGTGTATGATTAAGGTATGCCTCGATATCAGCCTCACTAAGCCCATTACCGATGTTGCGTTCGCCCGCGTCATCGAGTTGTTCAGAGATAAAGACGATATCTTCCGCCGAGCCATAGAGTTCCAGGTAATTGAATATTTCCTGCTCAGGCACCGAAGCCAACGAAGAGTCACTGGCTTGGCCATCGCCCAAGCGGTTAAAGATACCCCACGTGGTGAGGAACAACGCCAAACAGGCAGCCGCGGCATAAAGCAACCAAGACGGCTTGCGGAGTTTGCGTACAGGGATCACATCCTCGCGTACTGGTTGCATACGTGAGGCGATGACGTGTTGCAAGTTGTCGAAATACGGTGCCGGCACCGAATAGCCCGGATCGGCTATGCGTTCCCGCAGCGAAGCTTCGGCCAGCGATCGCTCGGCCAAGTGCTCGAAATAGTGTTCGGGTACGGCAAAGCCCGGATCGGAGACCGATTCCTTCAATTGCTGTTCGGCAATCTTTCCGGTGATATTGGCTTCCAGTTGCTCGAAGTAGCCAGAAGGGATTGGCCATGCCTTGGATGGGTCTGCCGTAGCGTTGCAACGTTGCAACACGAGCGGGGTAAGCCCCTTGAAGTAACCATCCGGCACGGTGTAAGGATTCATACGCAACGCATCGGGCAACGCATCCGGACCGTCCGCAGTATGATGTATGTTTTTTTCCTCCATGGTACTCCTTAGATGTTTTTGTTACGTAAAGGTTTAATCGTTTGCCTCGAAAAAATGCGCTATTTTCTTTACCGCCAAGTGGTAAGAAGCCTTGAGCGCACCCACACTGGTGCCTACGATGGCTGATATTTCCTCGTATTTGAGGTCATCGAAGTATTTCATGTTGAACACCATGCGTTGCTTCTCCGGAAGGGTGAGCAACGCCTGTTGTAATTTCATTTGCGCTTGGTTACCGTTGAAATACGTGGTGTCCGTGAGTGAGTCAGCCAAATAAGCGGAACTTTCGTCGTCCAGCGATACGTGCTGGCGTTGTTTTTTCTTGTTGAGAAACGTGATGCACTCATTGGTGGCGATGCGGTAAAGCCACGTGTAGAGCTGGGCATCCTCCCTGAAATTTTCGAGGTTTTTCCAGACCTTGATGAATACGTCCTGGACCAGATCGTCGGCGTCATCGTGGTCAATCACGAGGCGTCTCACATGCCAGTAGATTTTTTGCTGATATTTTTTCAACAACAAGGAGAAGCCTTCGTCGCGCGTACGCGCATCCGAAAACTTCTCCAATATTTGGGCGTCTTCAATCATATGCCACGCCTTGTCAAGGGATTGTTATTTCCTTCGCTTGATTACGCGTTGGGCGGCAGCCACGATGCTTGCCGCGTTCAGCCCGTATTTTTCCATCAATTGGGCTGGCGTCCCGCTTTCGCCGAAGCTGTCATTCACAGCCACGTATTCCTGTGGTGTAGGGTTGTTCTTGGCCAGCACCTGCGCGACGCTGTCGCCTAGTCCGCCAAGCCTGTTGTGTTCCTCTGCGGTGACCACACAGCCCGTTTTCGCGATCGATTTCAGGATGGCCTCTTCGTCAAGCGGTTTGATCGTGTGGATGTTGATGATTTCGGCATCGATTCCCAATTCGGCCAATTGCTCACCGGCTTGGATGGCTTCCCATACCAGGTGGCCGGTCGCGAATATGCTGACATCGCTGCCTTCATTGACCATCCACGCTTTGCCGATTTCGAATTTCTGGTCGGGCGCGGTAAAGATTGGCACCACGGGCCTGCCGAAGCGGAGGTATACGGGGCCGTGGTGGTCGGCGATGGCGATGGTCGCTGCCTTCGTCTGGTTGAAATCGCAGGGGTTGATGACCGTCATGCCCGGAAGCATTTTCATCAGCCCGATGTCTTCCAGGATTTGGTGGGTAGCCCCATCTTCACCGAGCGTAAGCCCGGCATGTGAAGCGCAGATCTTGACATTTTTGTCCGAATAGGCGATAGACTGACGGATTTGGTCATACACGCGTCCGGTGGAGAAATTCGCGAACGTCCCGGTATACGGGATTTTGCCTCCGATGGTGAGGCCTGCCGCAATGCCCATCATGTTCGCCTCGGCGATGCCGATCTGAAAAAAGCGCTCGGGGAATTCCTTGATGAAATCATTCATCTTGAGCGATCCGATGAGGTCAGCGCACAGCGCTACCACATGCGGGTTTGCACGGCCAACTTCCAGCAACCCGGCGCCGAATCCCGAGCGGGTGTCTTTCTTATCTGTATAAGTGTATTTCTTCATTTGTCTTATGGCTAAAATCAATAATCCCCCAAGGTTTCCTGTAACTGGGCCAAGGCCGCCGCGAGCTGCTCATCGTTGGGGGCCACGCCATGCCATTTGTGGGATCCCATCATGAAGTCTACACCATTGCCCATTTCCGTTTTCATCAGGATCATGACCGGGCGACCGTTGCCGGTACGCGATTTCGCTTCGGCCAAGCCGGCCAATACGTCGCTCATCACGTTTCCGTTCATTTCCAGTACGTCCCAGCCGAAAGCTTCCCATTTGGCGCGCAGGTTGCCGAGCGAAAGAACGTCTTCGGTCGATCCATCGATTTGCTGGCCATTGTAGTCTATGGTGGCAATGAGGTTGTCTACTTTATTATGCGGGGCATACATGGCAGCCTCCCAGATCTGGCCTTCCTGTTGTTCGCCGTCGCCCATGAGTACGTAGACGAGATGATTGTCGTTATTGAGTTTTTTAGCACGGGCAGCACCGATGGCTACCGAGAGCCCTTGGCCCAACGAACCGGAAGCGATACGTATGCCTGGTAAACCCTCGTGGGTGGTGGGGTGCCCTTGTAGACGCGAATCGATTTGGCGGAACGTGGCCAGTTCGCTAGCTTCAAAATAACCGGCGCGGGCCAGGGTGCTGTAAAAAACCGGCGATATGTGCCCATTGGATAGAAAGAAAAGATCCTCTCCAATCCCGTCCATGTCAAATCCGGCTTTGCGCTCCATCGCACTGAAGTACAGTGCGACAAAATAGTCCGTGCATCCCAGGGATCCGCCCGGGTGCCCGGATTGGCAAGCATGGACCATCCGCACGATGTCTCGCCTCACCTGTGATGCGATTTCTTCTAATTTGGTAACGTCTTCACTCATTATTAATATGGTTATTATCGATTTTGGCGCTAAAGTTAAGGATTTTACCGGGAACTACAAGAGGGGCTCGAGCACCTGCCACACGTTCGCAGCCAGGATCCGATGGCCTTCCTCCGTGGGATGGATGCCATCCCGTTGGTTCAGGTCGTTTTCGCCAGCCACGCCCTCCAGAAGGAATGGAACGAACGCCATCCCGTTTTCGGCGGCCAGCGCGGGGAAAATGGCCGAGAAGGCTTTCCCGTAATCGCCTCCCATGCTCGGCGGCACCATCATGCCCGTGAGGATCAATTTGCAATCGGGATATTTGGCTTTTACCTTGTCGATGATGCGCTGCAGGTTTGTCCGGGTTTCTTCGGTCGGGATACCCCGCAATCCATCATTCGCGCCCAATTCCAGGATGAAGATATCGATGTGTTCGTTGAGCAACCAGTCGATCCGTTCGCTGCCCCCAGCCGAGGTTTCTCCGCTCAAGCCGCCATTGATGACCCGATACGGAAGCTGCAATGAATCGATCCGCTGCTGGATAATGCCTGGGAAGGATGTGTTTTGGCTTTCGAGTCCCATTCCCGCCGTGAGGCTGTTGCCAAAGAAGAGGATGTTTTTCTTGGCCTGTCGGCTGGCCGTGGTATCGTTCTCTTCGGTGGTCTCCGGGCTTTCGCTGTTGCGGTTTGACGGACTACCACACGCCAATGCGAGGACTAGACCGAAGGCAATGCATAATCTCATCCACATGGATTACATCGCCTCCGCTACCACTTCTTGCACCTCAGGTACCATGCGCTTGAGCAAGCCCTCGATGCCCGCCTTGAGCGTAATCGTGGACGACGGGCAGCCGCTGCATGACCCGCGCAGTTCGACCACGACGGTGCCTTCTTCGAACGATTTGTAGCTGATAGCACCGCCATCTTGTTCAACCGCCGGCCGCACGTAGTCATGCAGGATCTGTTGGATCTTGATTTCGGTTTCCGTGCCTTCGAACGTGACGTCTTCGTCCCTCGCCACTTCCTGCACTTTCAATTCGGATTCAACGGCACCTTTTACGAAATCCTTCAGGATTCCCTCGATATCTTCCCAATCGGCGTCTTCCGTTTTGGTAATGGTCACGAAATTGCTGGCGAAAAAAACGCCGTTCACGAAATTGAACTTGAACAGTTCGCGTGCGAAAGGCGACTCTTGGGCCCTTTCCTTGTCGGGATAGTCCAAACTGCCATTCACCAATAATTTATTGACCAAGAATTTCATGGTCGCCGGGTTGGGTGTGTATTCCGTATAAACGTTTATCGTGGCCATCTTTAATCTTTTTTACAAAATTACCAAATTATCCGCGAATCTTGGGTCAATGTTTCGTCAAAGCTTAGCGCCCCGTGTAGTTCCAGGGCGTGATGGCTTTCAACTCCGCTTTGACGTCATCGCCGATGTTCAAGGTTTCCACGAACGCCGCGATCGTCGATTGCGTGACCGTCTCGTTCGTGCGGGTCAATTCTTTCAGGGCCTCGTAAGGCTTGGGATAACCTTCGCGGCGAAGGATGGTCTGGATGGCTTCCGCAACAACCGCCCAATTCTGTTCGAGGTCTACCTGCAGCGCGTGCTCGTTCAGGATGAGCTTATTCAGGCCCCTCAACGTCGATTTGATCGCGATGATGGTATGTGCCAGCGGGACCCCGATGTTTCGAAGTACCGTGGAATCCGTTAGGTCACGTTGCAGGCGCGACACGGGCAGTTTGGCGGCGAGGTGTTCAAAAAGTGCGTTTGCAATGCCGAGGTTGCCTTCGGCATTTTCAAAATCGATCGGGTTGACCTTGTGCGGCATCGCCGATGACCCGATTTGTCCCTTCGTGATCCGTTGCTTGAAGTAGTCCATGGATATGTATGTCCAGCTGTCCCTGCACAAGTCGATCAAGATGTTGTTCAGGCGTTTCAACGCATCGCATTGCGCAGCGAAATGATCGTAATGCTCGATCTGCGTGGTGGTTTGCGACCGGTGCAATCCCAAGGTTTCGTTTACGAACAGGTTGCCGAAAGCAATCCAATCCACCTGTGGGTAAGCCACGTAGTGCGCATTGAAATTACCGGTCGCGCCACCGAATTTCGCGGCGTTCGGGATGCCGGACAACTGGGTCAATTGATTGGTCAGCCGTTCGATGAATACCCGGATTTCTTTGCCTAGTCGCGTCGGTGATGCCGGCTGCCCATGTGTCCGCGCGAGCATGGGTACCGTTGCCCATTCATCGGCCAAGCGTTTGAGCGAAGCGATGAGCTCCTGGATGTTGGGTATGTACACCTTTCCCAGCGCGGCCTTCCAGGAATAAGGGATGGCCGTGTTGTTGATGTCTTGCGACGTCAGCCCGAAATGGATGAATTCCAACGAATCGACCAGACCGAGCGCCTCGAAACGATCCTTGAGGAAATACTCCACCGCTTTCACGTCGTGGTTGGTTTCCTTTTCCTTGTCTTTGATCCATTGGGCGTCCTCCATCGAAAAGCGCTCGTAAATCGAGCGTAATTTGTCATTGAGGCTACCGTCAAAGTGCCGCAATTGCGGGATCCCCGAATTGCACAGGCCGATGAAATACTCGACTTCGACGAAGACACGGTATCGGATGAGCGCATACTCCGAAAAAAAGTCCGACAGTTCGTGGGTAGCGTTATGATAGCGACCGTCTATGGGAGATACGGCCGTGAGTGGTGATAAAGCCATACAGCATTTAGTTTTTCGCAAAGGTAGCTATTTGAAATGCGAAATACGAAATACGAAATGTGAAATCGCGTGCCACGATTGCGCATGCCTCACGCACCCGCGCCTATTTTCCCTTCTTTTATGGGAAAGATGGGCTCGCCAGCGAGTCGGTGGTGCGTGTGGTGTCGCCCCAGGTCGCCGAGTCATTCGCTACGGAATCGACAAACAATGAATCCGTTGCATCCCTGTCATGGCGATCTTCCCGAGGACCACCACATGCGGCCAATCCAGTCAATAGGCCAACGGCCAATAATAAGCTAAGCGTTTTCATACTCTACATTATTTTAACGTGATACAATAAAAACTCAAATGGTTATGCGTCCGCCCGTTACCGGTAGGGTGGCACCCGCGATGTAATTCGCATCGCTCGATGCCAGGAAGACGAAGGCCGGCGCCACTTCGGCGGGCTGCCCGGGCCGTTCGAAGGGTGTGTTTTCGCCAAATCGCTCGTGATCCGGAATGGTAGACGGGATCAGCGGCGTCCATATCGGGCCGGGCGCCACCGCGTTCACGCGTATGCCCTTGCCTTGCTCCAACAGGATTTGATTGAGGTTGGCCGTGAAATTCTGTATGGCCGCTTTGGTGGCTGCATACGGCAATAGGGTCGGATTGGGGTCATAGGCATTTACCGAAGTGGTATTGATGATGCTTGAACCCGGGGGCATGTGCGGCTCTGCGGCCTTGCAGAGGTAGAACATGCTATGGATGTTCACCGCGAACGTTTTTTCCCATTCCCATGCCGGGATGTCTTGCAACGTTTCCCGCGACATCTGGTAGGCTGCATTGTTGACCAGGATGTCGATTTTCCCGAAGGCATCCAACGCGGTTTCTATGATTTTCTGACAGTGTTTTTCGCTGCTGATGTCGCCCTTAACAAGTATTGCCTTCCTTCCTGCTTGCGCTACATGATCTGCGGTATCAAGCGCGTCCCGGTCTTCGACATCGTCGAGGTAGCTGATGAGCACGTCCGCTCCCTCGCGCGCAAAGGCGATGGCAACCGCTTTCCCGATGCCGGAATCTCCGCCCGTGATAATCGCCGCTTTGTCGGTCAACCGGCCGTTTCCGCGATAAGAGCGCTCACCGTGATCGGCGCGTGGATCCATGGCATCCTCGGTTCCAGGAACGTCCTGTGGCTTCTTTGGGAACGGCGGCTTCGGGTATTGATCCGCGGGATCCTGCTGTGCTTTTTGGCCTTCGTTTGCCTTGATTTTATCAGCTGCCATTATCTTAATCATTTACGATGCTAACAAACCACCTTAGGGTAGGTTTGGATTTTCTTGAACAATTTCGGGTTGTCGGATGTATGAAAGACAAGAACTAACGGGATTAACATAACATTTAGCATTTAGGCGATGGCAATCAAAAAGGAAAGTGCACAGGTATCGGCCAATGGCGAGGAACTACGGAACAAGAAGGCGAACGATCTGATCGGGGTGAAGCAAGATGCCAAGGAGAAGGGGCCACAGAAGGACTATGAGGCCGGTATCGACCCCCAAGACGAGCAACTGAATACGGTGCCCGAGGGTACAGGAGCATCCCGAGGTGATGCCAAGCCCGGAGGGGGCAACCGGTTACGCGATGATGTGAAAAAACCGGAGTCGCCGCCGCCAGCAAAAAAATAAATCCGACAAAACTTTTTTAAGGGCTCGTTTGTACAATCTTTTACAATGACTAGACGTTATCTTATTGGTTGGAGACATAGCACTGTTTGAACTTTATTGCCACGGATTACCGTCCATTCGCTTGTTGTCGGTTAACTTCGTGGAGATACTAACGATTACTTGGTTGTGAAAAAGAAAATCCTGTATATCGAGGATGATCCCGATATGGCCGACATCGTATCGGAAATCATGCAGTTTGAGGACTACGAAGTCATTACCGATAGCGGGAAGTCGATGTATAGATTGCTGAAGCACCACGATGTGGGCCTGATATTGATGGATGAGGGGTTAAGTTGGTGTTGGGGCAGCAGCCTGTGCAAGGAACTGCGAGAAAATGAGCAAACGGCTGATATCCCAATCATCATGATTTCGGCCGTGCGCGAAATCAATGACATCGCCCAGCATTGCGGAGCCAACGCATATATCCGCAAGCCTTTCGAGATCTATGATGTCATCGATGCGGTGAATGATCATTACCGGTGGCGGGAGCCGCCCACGTGAAGATTGTCGATTGGGATTATGAACAACGGAAACCCGCCCTTTCACCGCCTGATCCGAAAGGCGATGAAAATGCAGGTTCCAAGAGGCCAAATAAGAACAAATTATCATCGAATGAAAAGAGCAAAAGTAATCACGCGGCCATCGACGCTGCCGGTATTTTATCAGCAAGAGCCTTTTGACCATGCAGGCCACGAGCAAAAAGCAGATAGCGAAAGCGCGAACGAAGTCTCTGAGATGAGGATGTTGGAGAACCTGCAGATCGCTTTGTTTTTCAGCCGTGCGCAGAGTGAAATGGCGAAGCAGCAAGGACAGTAATCTTCTGCAATTGAAGCCGCCGCAGCATCCGAAGGTAAAGCTTCGTTACGTATTGGACACGACACCCGGTTACGGCCGGGTGAGGCGCGGGCGGGGACATGGCTTCGTCGGCCCGAGTGGGCAGCGCATTACCGATGCGAAATCGCTCGAGCGTTTGCGCCAGTTGGTCATTCCCCCCGCTTGGAAGGATGTGTGGATAAGTCCGTATGGAAACGGCCACCTGCAAGCGACGGGAATCGACGAGGAAGGCAGGAAGCAATACTTGTACCATCCGGAATGGACGAAAGACAGGCAACGAAAGAAACTTGGGCGGATGGCAGCCTTTGGGAAGGCGTTGCCGTACATCAGAAGCCGTAGGGCGAAGGATTTACGGGAAGGTGCATTGGTTCGCGACAAAGTGACCGCCATCGCCTTGAGCGTGATGGAAGAAACATTGATCCGGGTTGGCAGCGCGCACTATTTCCAGCGATACGGCAACCATGGATTGACCACCTTGAAGAAAAAGCACGTTCGCATCGATGGAAATAACATCCGGTTCCGGTTTCGTGGCAAAAAGGGGGTTTGGCAGGAAATCACGGTTCGCAGCAATCGGCTGGCTGCCTTCTTGACCGAGCTCAGCGAGCTGCGGGGGAGTCAGCTCTTCCAGTATGGCGCTGCCGAAGGCGATATCCGCAAGCTGACAGCGGGAGACATCAATGGCTACATCCAGCGCTATACCGAGGCGAGATTCTCTTCCAAAGATTACCGCACGTGGTACGCCGGGCTTTGGGCGTTCCGATTACTTGCCCAAATGCCGGATTGCGATAGCGAGAAGGAACGCGAAAAGGCGATCCTATCGGTGCTGGATGCGGTTTCGCATCGGCTGGGCAATACGCGTGCCGTATGCAAACACTATTATGTTCCCGATAGCTTAATCCAAGCTTATCGATCGGGTTCGTTGTCTCCGTACCTGCGTGCCGGCAGACCCAAACACACACCTACCAAAAAGGAAGCCACGATCAGGCTGATCGCTTTTCTGGAAGACAGCATCCAGGCCGGCGTTTGATCATTTTTTGTTTGTTTTCCGTTTCAGGATGTCAAGTAGGGTGCTTTTCTTCCTTTTGGCATGCGCCGGACCGATCAACGCACTGATGGGGCGGAGTTCAGGCACATTGTCGCAGATGATCTTGGCGATGCCGATAACGGGTATAGCCAATGCCAGGCCCGCGATGCCCCACAGCAATTCGCCCGCCACCAACCCCATGATGGTGAATAGGGGATTGATATTCACCTGTTGTCCCACCACCAGTGGCTCCAATAGGTACGTCTGGAGGAACTGCACCGTTACGTATACCGCGATAATGCCCAGTACCATGCGCATATCGCCACCTTGCGCCAACGCTGCGAAGATCGCCAGTAAGTTACCGACAAGATTGCCCACGAATGGCACGATTTCCAAAACGCCACAGATAACGGCAAAGAATAGCGCGCCTTCCAGCCCGATGATCCCGAACCCGATGCCGTACATGATCCACAACATCCCGATCATGCTGAACAAGCCGGTGAGGTAGTTGCCCGAAAGGGCAACGGATTTACGGATGATCCGATCGGTATCCCGTTTTTTCTCCTGAGGGACCACCCGCAAGGCGAAACGCTTCAGGTGGCTGCGATAATGCAGGAACAGAAAGGTGTAAGCAATGACCAGGATCGCATTGATCAGTACGTTGGTCAGCGAATCGATCAATGCCATGATTACTTGCCCGGAAGCCCCTTTCCGTTGTTCCTCGATAACTTTTTCCTGCGCTTCCACATCCATTCCGATGGTTTGGCTTATCCATTCGCGGGCACTGTCCACGCTACCTAGTAATCGATCCCGCATTTCATCGATGTTTGCCGTCAATTGGCTCAATTGCCAAGCGAGGGTGGCGCCCAACAAGGCGATAGCGATGACGAGGAGCAACACGCTGACGAGCGATGAAACGCCCCGGCCGGCACCTTTTTTTTCTAGCCAGTCGGCAACCCGGGTCAACAGCATGGCCAACAGCGCCGCGAGCACGATGGGGATAAGGAACGCCGAAGCGAAGTAGAGGCTGGCCACCAAGGAGATGACGAGGACGACGCGATACGTCAGTCGCTTGGTTCTTGATTGAGCGGGTTCCATGCTGGCGGTTTCGCAATCAGCGGTTTTTTTCCGTTTCGGCCATCGCGTCCAGTTGCTTTTTCAACAGGTTTTCGTCGGTGAGGTCGAGCCGGAGGGGCGTAATGGACGCGAAGTTGTTTTCAACCGCCCAACGGTCGGTATCCCGTTCGGCCGGCTCTAACGGAAATACCGTAAACCAGTAGTGTTTTCGCCCCATCGGGTCTTTCCCGGGAATGATTTTCCCGTCGTAGAACCTGACGGATTGGCGCGTCCAACGGATGCCTACCGGTTGCGGTGGATAGTTGACGTTGTACAGGCCGATTTCGTCGGGGTCATCCAGCAACAACTGGAGGGTCTCCTTGACGTACGGGGCAAGCACGTCAAAATCCGGCTCGGAGTCGCCCACCGGCGTACTGAAAGCGATTCCCTTCTTGCCGAGCAACACCGCTTGCTTCGCCGCCGCCAGGGTACCCGAATGCCACATCGAATTCCCGAGATTGGGTCCCATGTTGATGCCTGATAAAACCACTTGGATGTTGTTTTTGAGGTGTGTGCCGAGCGCGACGCAATCCGCTGGCGTACCGTTTACGCGATACGCTTCGATGCCGGGTTCGAACTCTACGGGCGATTTCTTGTAAGACAACGGACGCGAATGCGTGACGGCATGGCCCATGGAAGATTGCTCTACATCGGGCGCGACCACGAGTACCTCGCCGAATTGCGCCGCGATGGTTGCCAGTGCGTTGATGCCTGGGCTATAGATTCCGTCGTCATTGGTCACCAAGATTCTCATAGGGTGTTTTTTTTCGTTCACTGATTATCCAAACAAGTGCCGCGGGTTTTTTGTTTGGTTGGATATCCAATCATTGGCAATGCAAAACACCATCCATGTCCATTTGCTCTACAATCCCAAGGCCGGAGATGAGCGCCGGCAAGAACAACGATTGCTTGAGGTGATCGAATCGCACGGATTTACCTGTCAGCACGCCTCGATGAAGGATAAAGGCTGGAAAAGGTTCAAGGACAAGACGGCGTTGGTCGTGGTCGCTGGCGGAGACGGAACCGTTCGCGAGGTCGTGAAGCGGTTGATGAACCGCCGGATACTCGATAAACCGTTGACGGTTGCGCTCGTACCCAGCGGCACGGCAAACAATTTCGCGAAAACGATGGGGATATCGCCTGAGTTGACCGACTTCGCACGGTGCCTAGCAGCCTGGCATACGAAGAAGGTGGATGTCGGCGCGGTCAGGAATCTGCGAGGCAGCCGATTTTTTATCGAAGGGCTGGGTTGTGGCCTCATTCCGAGGTTGATCGATCGCATGAAGGATGTTGATTTGACGGGCATCGATACCCCGCAACAGGAATTGGCTGTCGCGTTGGCAAAACTGTTGGAAATCGCGTTGACCTATCGGGCCAAACCGGCGAAGATCTGGATCGACGGTCGGCTGCATGAAGGTGATTACCTACTGGTCGAGGTATTGAACATCCGTTCAGTCGGTCCGAACGTCATCTTGGCGCCGCATGCCGACCCGACGGATGGCGCGCTTGAGGTGGTTTTGATCCAGGAAAAAGATCGTGAAGCGTTTGTGGATTACCTGCGGCGGTTGCAACAAGGAGATGGTGCCCCGCGATCAGTGCCTTGGGAAGTCTTGAAAGCTAACCGAGCGATCAGGATCCGTTGCGAACACCGGTTGGTACACGTCGATGACGAATTGGTGGAGCATAAGAAGGGCAAGAAAATCGACGTCGCGATAAGGCGAGGCGTAGTGGATTTCATCACCTGAGCCTACGCTCGTCCCGCGCTCCGTTCGTTAGGTGTTTCAATATGCTGGTCTCGAAATCCTTGACGCCGAAAGGTTTCTGCAAAATGCCGTCCGCCCTGCATGCGCCATCCGATAGCATGTTGTCGTTGGCCGTCATCATCAAAACCGGGATGTCTTTCGTAGCCGGGTCGTCCTTCAATTGGTCGCATATCGCTATCCCATTCCCATCGGGCAAGCGGATGTCCATCAAGATCAATTGGGGCTTGGCCAGGAGCATTCGCTGCCGGAACGCACGGACGCTGGGCAACACGTGCGCGTCTTTTCCGAGGCCAACGAGCAGGTAATGGACCAACTCTCCGATATCAAGGTCGTCTTCTACGATGTAAACGGTTTCGTTCATGTACCCCATTTTTCTTTATCGTCCAACAAATTTCCTCCGCGATTGTTTTTTTAGCTAAGTTTGTATCACACATCAAATCCGCCTATGCGATGAACGAAAAAACAATGGCCAACCAATCCGCCCAACCCGGCGACGACGCTCACGACCCACCGATGACGCTCGAGTCATGCCTGTCGGAGTTGCGCCGCGCCGAGGAAACGATCGCCTACCAGCAGCGGCAATTGTTCCAGCTAGAAACACGGTACAATACGCTTTTCGACTCACTGGATGAAGGTTTCTGCATCATCGAGGTCTTGTTCGATGCCAATGGTCAACCTCGCGATTACCGGTTCCTGAAGGTCAACGGCGCTTTTGAAGAGCAGACCGGGATCAGGAACCCACTCGGGAGGACGATACTTGAGGCCGTTCCAGATCATGAACGATATTGGTTCGAAATCTACGGTCAGATTGCGTTGACCGGTGAGGCGCAGCGTTTTGAGCAACGTGCCGCCGCGCTCGATAGGTTTTATGACGTTTTCGCCTTTCGGATCGGCAATCCCAAGGATGCTCAGGTTGCCATATTGTTCAAGGATATCGCCGAACGCAGAAGGCGGGAGGAAGCCTTGCGCGAGTCGGAGGAGAACTATCGCGTCATCGTCAACCAGAGCATCGCGGGCATCCTCAAAGTCGACTTGCAGGGAAATATCATTTTTTCCAATGAGCAATTCTGCCGTGCGCTTGGCTACGAACTGCCCGAGTTGCTTTCGTTGGGTATCAATGATATCGTTTATCCGGATGACCACGAACGCAATCGGACAGCGTTCGCGCGGCTCGCCTCTGCGGGCGAGGCCTATGAAATCGAGAAGCGGCTCGTCCGGAAAGACGGTGAAGTCGTCTGGGTAAACAACCACGTTTCACCTATTTTCGATAAAGAAGGCCTGGTCGTGGCCGCAACGGTGGTTTCCATCGACATCAGCCGCCAGAAAGCATTGGAGCGCCAGAAAGATGAGTTCATCAGCATCGCCAGCCACGAGTTAAAGACCCCCCTGACCAGCATCAAGGTCTATGGCGAGATCCTGGCGGGGCTGATGGATCCATCGGTGCCTCCGCCTATCGCACAACTCATCACCAAGATGAACGTCCAGGTGAATCGGCTTGTCAAGCTCATCTATTCGCTGTTGAATACCAGCCGCATCGCCGGTGGGGAGCTGACGTTGCAGGTTGAACCCATCGACCTCAACCTGTTGCTGGAAGAACATGTGCTTCAGGGCCAACTAACCACCTCGAAACACCGAATCGTTTTCGATGGAGCCGAACTCCCGTTGGTCGCCGTCGACGTGGAACGCTTGGGACAGGTGATGGACAACCTGATCTCGAATGCGATCAAGTACGCCCCAGACGGCGGGGATGTCATCGTCCGGGCGGAAAGCAATGGCGATCACGTGCGTGTGAGCGTACGGGATTTCGGCGTAGGGATGCCCAAAGGGGTGCAGGATAAGATATTCGATCGGTTCTACCGCGTCAAAGGGGCGACAACCGAGGCGGTTTCGGGCATTGGCCTCGGTCTGTACATCTGTCGGGAAATCATTGGAAAGCACCAGGGAACGATGGGGGTGGAAAGCGTATTGGGCGAAGGCTCGACCTTTTATTTTGAACTGCCGGTGTACACGGCGGATTCCTGAGTCAATCGGTGTCCGCGGCGACATGATAATCCTTATCTTTGCAAAGGTTGCATGGGCAGCCTAAAGTGGATCATCATGAAGAAAATCGGATTTCTATCGTTCGGGCATTGGGCCGACCACCCCGCCTACAAAACACGTACAGCGAGCGATACGTTGCTCCAGTCGATAGATTTGGCTGTCGCCGCCGAAGAAATCGGCTTGGATGGCGCGTATTTCCGGGTGCATCATTTCGCAGCGCAATTGGCCTCGCCATTTCCGTTGCTTTCGGCCATTGGTGCCAAAACAAGCCGCATCGAGATCGGCACCGGTGTCATAGACATGCGGTATGAAAACCCGTTGTATATGGTGGAGGATGCCGGGGCGGCAGACCTGATTTCGGGTGGGCGATTGCAATTGGGCATCAGCAGGGGTTCGCCGGAACAGGTCATCGATGGGTGGCGTTATTTCGGCTATGGCCTGGCTGCCGGCGAAACCGATGCGGACATGGGACGCCACAAGGCACTGGAATTCCTGGCCAAGTTGGACGGTGTCGGGTTTGCTGAACCCAACCCATACCCCATGTTTCCGAATCCACCGGGGCTGTTGCGCGTGGAGCCGCATGCGGAAGGGTTGCGTGAGCGTATCTGGTGGGGAGCTGCCTCGAACGCTACGGCCATTTGGGCGGCCGAAAACGGCATGCATCTACAGAGCTCTACCTTGAAATATGACGAAGGCGGCAAACCCTTCCATGTGCAGCAGGCCGAGCAGATCCGCTTGTACAGGGAAGCATGGAAAAAGGCCGGGCACCAGCGCGAGCCCCGCGTTTCCGTAAGCCGTTCCATTTTTGCCTTGGTATCCGATCAAGATCGCCTTTACTTTGGCCAGGAGGCCAGCCGGGTCGATAAGGTCGGCTTTATCGAAAGCGACAAACGCGCCATTTTCGGGCGGAGTTATGCCGCCGAACCGGATCGCCTCATCCAGGAACTGGCGCTCGACGAAGCCATCCGGGAGGCAGACACGCTGCTGTTGACCATTCCCAATACCCTGGGCGTGGATTACAACGTCCACGTGCTTTCCGCTATTTTGGAGCATGTCGCCCCGGGATTAGGCTGGCGGTAACCTGGAGGTACAAAAAAGCTAGACGTTCAGCGTACCCTCCCGCCCCTCATCGTTGGGTGTGCCGGTAAGCGCGCTGAATAGCGTCTTGGCGTAAGCGATCATCTTGCTGCTTTTGGTGTCCCAATACTTCACGTCGGTGGGGACAACGCGGATCAACACCACGTTGGGGTCGTCAATGCCGTTTTCGAACCAACCTTCCACGAATTTGTTCCAATACTTTTCGATGCGATCGCGGTCGTACAACGCGTGGGCATCGCCGTAAACCGACAGGTATTTCATGTCGCCGGGCAGCGCATAGAAGAGCTGTACCTGCGGGCTCGCCATCATGTTTTCGTACTTTTCGCTGTCTTTGCTGGCGAGGAACCAAATATTGCCCTGTTCGTCCACTTCTTGGGTGCTCATCGGCGAGGCCTCGGCGGGCGCCGCTTCCAGATCCGTGCAGAAGAAGCAGAAATCTATTTCTTCCGCCAGTTTTTTGAGTTTTGCGATGGCTTCCTCCCGATCCTGAATGTTTGCTGTACTCATCTCTCGCTTGTTTTGCTAAGCCAACAACGGTACCCCCATAAATGTTTGCAATCCATTTTTTGAGGTAAAAGCGAGGCGTCATACCCATAGGCATTGGTGGCTTGCGCTGGTGCCGTTTCTTTCTTTTTAAAGAAAAAAATAAAAAATAAATTGAATCTCAATAAATTATATCTACCTTTATGGCAATTAATTTATTTTTTTATTTTTTTATTTTTTTATCCAAATTGCCATGCAAGAAGGCAGAATTAAATTTTTCAATGAAACCAAAGGTTTCGGTTTCATCACCCCCAATGACGGTGGACGTGACGTATTTGTTCATACTTCGGGGTTGAAAGACCGGGTTCGTGAGAATGACGAGGTTTCATTCGAAGTCGCCCAAGGGCAAAAAGGCCCAAGTGCAGTAAATGTCAAATTGATTTAAATCCATTTTTCAGATATTGTATCAGCCATCCGGTGAATACCGCCGGATGGTTTTTTTTTGCAAGGGGTTTATCTTTCACCCACTCACCCATGTCCAAAGTCAGTTTCAACAGCATCAACAAGCCTTTCGCGGGTACGCTCCGTGCGCGCGTCAATGATTATTTCAAGACCCATCAATTGGCCAATACGGGAAACCGCCGACTTTATGTCAAAAGCGCGATCCTCGTGTGCACTGCCATCGGTCTTTATACCGTATTACTATCCGTGGCCATGCCCATTTGGCTGGCCTGTCTGCTGTGCATGGTGCTCGGCGTCAATTTCGCCGCCATCGGGTTCAACATCATGCATGAAGGTGGGCATCAAAGTTTTTCCAAAAGCGCATGGCTGAATAATTTATCGGCCTATACGCTGAACATGCTCGGCGGTACCATCTATTTCTGGAAACAGAAACACAACATCAGCCATCACACGTATACGAATGTCGACGGCCTGGATCACGATATCGAAATCAAGTTCATGCGGGTGCATGCCGAACAGCCACGCCGGTGGTTCCACCGCTTCCAATTCGCGTATTGGTTCGTGCTCTATGGTATTTCCTACATCGCCTGGGTGCTTTTCCAAGACTTCGAGAAGTATTTTTCAGGCAAAATGGGATCCAAGGCCGAACGGAAAACAATGCCACTGCGCGAGCACCTGATTTTCTGGGCAACGAAAACCTGCTATGCCGGCGTATACTTTATCATTCCGTTCCTGATGGTCGGCTGGCTTCCGGCGTTGATGGGCTGGCTCATCGCGGGAATCACCTGCGGATTTTGCCTAGCGGTCGTTTTCCAACTGGCCCACGTGGTGGAGGCCACGCAATTTCCGGTTGCTGACGAAGACAGCGGCAAGATTGAACAGGAATGGATGGTACACCAATTGAGTACCACGGCCAATTTCGCCACGGGCAGCCGTTTGGTATCTTGGCTGCTCGGCGGGCTTAACTTCCAGGTGGAACATCACTTGTTCCCGCGCATCAGCCACGTGCACTACCCCGCCATCAATAAATTGGTGAAGGCCACTTGCCAGGAATTCGGCGTTACCTACCTGGAGCATCCAACGATGGGACACGCGTTTGTATCCCACCTCCGGCACATTTACCGGCTTGGCCGGGCTTAGCAGGTGGCGCCAAGATCGGGGTCGATTCCATAGGGATATCCCGGGCTGTCCAAACATCTGGATCGGTTGATTGTCTTTACTGGACGGGATGGCGTAGACGCCACTCGGCACAAAGCAGTTAACAAATCGATTTGGAGTTTATGGAAGTCCTTGTAATCAATGAATTGAAGCAACCGGCTTCGTTTTACCGCGATGCCATTGCGTTGCTGCGCGACCACGGGTGCGATTTCTTGATCGGTGGCGGATTTGCGTTGTCGTTCTATACCGGCATACAACGCGATACCAAGGATCTCGACCTGTTCTGCCTACCAAAGGACTATCCGCAGTTGCTCACGTGTTTTGCGGATGAGGGATACCGGGTGGAGTTGACCGACTCCCGTTGGTTGGCCAAGGTGTTCAAAGACGACGATTTCATCGATATCATCTTCGATACGGTCAATAGCATCTGCCGGGTGGACGAAACCTGGTATACGCACGCCGAGCGTGGTGAGCTTTTCGGACAGCCCGTGCGCTACCTCGCGCCGGAAGAACTGGTGTGGTGCAAAACCTATGTGCAAAACCGCGAACGGAACGACAGTGCGGACATCAATCACGTGTTGCTGAAAACCGGGCAACGGCTCAACTGGAAGCGCCTCTTGCAACGGCTCGACGCACATTGGCACTTGCTGTTGGCCCAACTGCTGATCTTTCAGTTTGTCTATCCATCAGACTACCGTGACATTATACCGGATTGGGTATTCCACGACCTCATGGATCGGGCAAGACGACAGTATGAATTGCCGCCTTCGGTTGAAAAGGTGTGCCGGGGGCCGCTGATCGACCAGACCCAATACGAGGTGGATGTCAAGGTGTGGAATTACAAGTCTTATACCATCAAGACGGTGTAGCATAGGTGATTATGGAAACAAAGGAAAAGACGATACGCGTAGCGGCGGTGGGCGATTTGCATGTCCGGGAGACCGACCGCGGGAAATGGGCCGATTACTTCACGGCGATTTGCCGCGCCGCCGATGTCCTCGTGCTGGCGGGAGATTTGACCGATACCGGCGACGAAGACGAAGCTTCCCTGCTGGTGGAGGAGCTAAGTGGGTGCCACATCCCCATCGTAGGGGTGTTGGGCAACCACGATTACGAGAAAGGCCGTCAGAAGATCATCAAGCAGACCCTGTCTGACGCCAAGGTACAAATCCTCGATGGCGAATCGACGATCATCGAAGGATTGGGATTTGCCGGTGTGAAAGGGTTCGGCGGAGGTTTCGGCTCGGCGATGCTATCGAAGTTCGGCGAAGAGATGATGAAGCAGTTCGTACAGGAAGCCGTGGATGAATCGCTCAAATTGGAGCGCGCATTGGCGCGGTTGGGGCAGCATGGCGACGGTGTGCCCAAGATTGCCGTGCTGCACTATGCGCCCATTGCCGACACCGTCGAAGGGGAACCGCACGAAATCTATCCGTTTCTGGGGTCGTCGCGGTTATTGGAGCCCATCCAGCGAAACGAGGTGATTGCCGTCTTCCATGGGCACGCGCATAAAGGCAAGCACGAGGCGCAGACGCCCGACGGTATCAAGGTGTGGAATGTTTCGCTCCCACTTCTGGCGCTGCAAGGAAAGCCGCATCCGTTTCATTTATTTGAAGTGGCGGTCGGGGCCGAGCAGTTCGATGGGTAATCTTTCTACCCCATCCGACATCCGGACATTAGCCATCGGTTGGAGCCGGGCTTATCCGTTTGAACGGGAATACACCGGCAATCTGCGCGTTGAAGTACCCGCCCTTGGACCTGGCTTGGCGCAAGCCGACATAAACGGCTTCCGGTACATCCGCGTACGTGTAGATCGCGCCCGTCTGGAAGGTGATTTTCAGCCGCCGGGTCTCCTCGTTGTAGACGATTTCCTTGATGACAGTAGATGGCATTTCCGTACCCTTTATACGTCAATAACGCCTGATGCATGGGGTTTGTTTCGGGTTTTCGCCGACCAAACAATTGCAGCGGCACCGCTGTTAATTTCCATGGGATGAAAAAAAGCATGGAAACTGCAGCTGGCCAAGTAGCGATGATTACCGGGGCAACGGACGGATTGGGCAAGGCACTGGCCAAGCGAATGGCCGAACAAGGATACAGCCTCATTTTGCACGGCCGCGATCAGGAAAAGGGGGAAGCAGTCATTGATGAGCTGATTCGCGAAACGGGCAATAAAAATTTACTTTACTACAATGCCGATTTTTCTGATCTATACGAAGTCCGTATGCTGGCGGATAAGCTATTGTCAGCCCATCGGCAATTGGATGTTTTGGTCAATAATGCGGGCATAGGGCCGGGGGAGAGCCGTGAGCGGAAGATGAGCAAGAACGGTTATGAGTTGGTGTTTGCCGTCAACTACCTGGCAGCATTTCTATTGACCGATTTACTGGTTCCGCTACTCAAGAATACACCGGGAGCGCGCGTTATCATGGTCGCTTCCGGTTTACAGGAAGCCATCGACTTCGCGGATATCATGCTGGAAAAAGATTACAGCGGACGTCGGGCATATGGGCGGAGTAAAGTAGCCATGATCATGCTCGCATATACGTTGGCTGAACGCCTATACGACACGGGGATCTTGATCAACAGCGTACACCCCGCGTCTTTGATGGATACCAAACTCGTGCGGGCAAGCCGCAGTACACCGAGAAGCCGGGTAGATGACGGGGTAGATGCCGTATGGTTCGTGGCCAATATTCCCCGTGAGGCGACATCCAATGGAGCGTACTTCGATGGTAGGCTGCAGCGACGTGCCCACGATCAGGTCTACAGCCGTGATGCGCGCGAACTTCTGTGGGTGGATAGCCTGCGGCTCGTTGGCCTTTAATTCACGATTTCTCGAACCTTGATCCATTTTCGCACAATTTTCATCAACAATTTCGGAAGTTACGTGTCATCTTGGAGAGAAAGTAATTCAAGACGTATGGATCGAGTACTGATGTTTTCGGGAAAAGCAGCTTTTTCCCGTAGAGAATTTGTTGCCCGGCTGTCGCTGATGGGGGTAGGAGGGGTGGCTTTAGCGGGCCTATCGGGTATCGGCGGGTGTGCACCCGCCAGCCAACGGCAAGCCCGGGAAAATGCTGGGCAAAATGGGAATGAACGCAAGTTGGGAATAGCACTGGTGGGGCTTGGCCAATATAGCCAAGGCCAGCTGGCCCCGGCGTTGCAAGAGACCTCGCATTGCTACCTGGCAGGTATCGTTACCGGCACCCCGGATAAGATCGACAAATGGCGCCGTAAATACGCTATACCCGAAGGGAACGTATACAACTACGAAAATTTCGACGCGATCGCGACCAACCCGGAGATTGACATCGTCTATGTGGTATTGCCCAATGCCATGCATGCCGAGTACACGATCCGTGCGCTGAAGGCGGGTAAGCATGTGATCTGCGAAAAGCCCATGGCGGTGACCGTGGCCGACTGCGACCGGATGATCGCAGCTGCAACCGAGGCGGGCAAGCTGCTTTCCATTGGCTACCGGTTGCACTTTGAACCCCACAATATGGAAATGATGCAATTTGGCCAAGAGCAGCGTATGGGGAAAGTGCAGCATATCATTGCGGAAAACGGCATGGGCAGTACGGAAGGCTGGCGGTTGGACAAAACGCTGGCCGGCGGCGGGCCACTCATGGATTTGGGCATCTATTGCGTGCAGGCTGCACGCTACACGCTCGGCATGGAACCGATAGCCGTAACCGCTCAAGAGGGGCCAAAGACCGATCCCGAAAAATTCAAGGACGTGGAAGAATCGTTGGCCTGGCAGATGGAATTTCCCGGTGGCGTGACCGCGTTGTGCAAGACAAGCTATTCCGAAAGCATGGACGTCCTGCGGGCAGAGGCCGAGTACGGCTGGGCCAAGTTGGAACCCGCTTATCCCTACAACGGGATCAGCGGCGAGACGTCTGCGGGTGCGATGGATTGTACGGAAGTGAACCAACAGGCGTATCAGATGGACGACTTTGCAAAAGCGATCAAAGCGGGTCGGGATACGCCCGTGCCCGGAGCGATGGGGCGACAGGACGTCAAGCTATTGGAGGCCATTTATCGAGCCATGGCGACCGGCGAGCGGGTCGCGTTGACGTGATTAGGGCCTTGCGCCGCCAAACATCGGATGTGTATCACGCCAAAACAATTGTGGCAGACGGATGTATTATTGTTGAAAAAGGTGCATGCGGGATGGTCGGCATCCGGTCGCGTATCGGGTAGGGAACGACCAGGCTAATGTGGACTGTAACGGGAGGCGGCAGGCAGCTTCCGGTCATTAAATGAGATTTTCGGAGTCCGCGGGGTATGGCATCCCGCATCATTGCATATGGAACGAAGCAGACCATTCGATTCAAGCGAGGCGCATTATCAAATGCTGGTTGACAACGCGCCAGTATTGCTCTGGGCAGCCTGTGTGGTCAATCGACGGTATTTTTTCAATGCTGGCTGGGTTCGATATACCGGTCGCACATCCGAACAGGAACAGGGAGACGGTTGGTTGGAAGGCGTTCATCCCGACGACCGTGACCGTTGTGTCGCGGTTTCGAAGACAATGGCCAAGACGCCCGACGCTTTCCGAATCGCGTACCGCTTGCGGAAGCACGATGGCGCGTATGGGTGGGTTTCCGAACGCGCCGTTCCCCAATACCTCGCGGACGGTACCTTCGCTGGCTTCATCGGATCATGTACCGAACTGGACGAGTCGGCCGAAGCGCAGCGCCGAGCAGGAAACGGGTTGCCCAACCATGACCTTAATGACGAGCTCGCCGCGGCCAATGAAGAACTGGCCGCCATCAACGAGGAACTGCGGGCCGTCAATGAGGAGCTGTTGACGGCTAACGAAGACCTGGCCGAAAGTGAATACCTCACACGCAGCATCATTGCCAATGCCCCCTTTCCGATCGCGGTGTATACCGGGCGCGACATGCGCATCGTGGAGGCCAACCAATCCATCATCGACGTGTGGGGCAAAGGCAGCGATGTGATTGGGAAACGTTATGCCGAATTACTGCCGGAACTGGCTGGTCAGCACATTTATGAGCAGCTAGATGCGGTGTACACGACCGGTATACCGTTCCATGCCCGCAATCAACGGGTCGATCTGGCAATCGAAGGCAACCTGAAGAGGTTTTACTTCAATTACAGCTTTACGCCGTTACGGAATCGGATGGGCAACATATACGGGGTAATGAATACAGCCGCAGACGTCACGGACGTGGTCATGTCCAAATTCGAGATTGAAAAGGCCTACGAACAATCCCGGCTTTCCCGGGAGGCCGCGGGGCTCGGGTTGTTTGACTTGGACCTCGCCACGGGCAGGCTCGAATGGGATAATAGGTGCAGGGAATTGTTCGCTGTCGCGCACGACGGTGACGTGGTCTATGAGCGAGACTTCGTTGACAGCCTCTACCCGGACGACCGTGATCGGGTGCTGGCGGCGATCCGCGACGCGCAGGACCGGAACAAGACCAACGGCGACTACGACATCGAATACCGGGTGGTGGGCAAGGCCGATCAACGACTGCGTTGGATAAAGGCCAACGGCCAGGCTTACTTCGATGGCGACGGGAATCCATTCCGGTTTATCGGCACGGTGCAGGACATCACCGAAAAGAAGCACGACGAGATCAGGCAGCGCGAAAATGTCGAACGGAAAGCCCGTTTGGGTGCAATCGTTGAAACCACCGACGATATCATCATCAGCAAGACGTTGCAGGGTATCATCACCAGTTGGAATAGGGCCGCCCAGCGGATGTTCGGCTATACGGCCGAAGAAGCGATTGGCCAACACATTTCGTTGATTATCCCGTCGCAACGGTTGCATGAGGAGGAGTTGATCATCGGTGAAATCCTTAAGGGGAATAAAGTCGATCATTTCGAGACCATCCGAATAGGTAAGGACGGGCAGGAAATACCCGTTTCGATTACCGTTTCACCGCTTATCGATGACCACGGCAACATCATCGGCGCATCGAAGATCGCTCGCGACATCAGCGTCCAGTTGGCTGCGCAAGAAGCGACCAACCGCTACACCGAGCGGTTGGAAATCATCAACTCCATCGTAGCAAGCATATCAGAAGACCTCGATCTGGACAACATCGTCCAGAAAGTTATCGATAGCACCACCGTATTGACGGGAGCGAAGTTTGGCGCTTTCTTTTACAACGAGGTCGGTGAAGCAGGACAATCCGAGATGTCTTATGCCTTGTCGGGTACGAGGAAGGAAGCCTTCGCGCAAACTGTCTTGGCACGGAACGTGGCTTTGGCCCATTCGCTGTTCTCCGACGGGGTAGTGCGCCTTGACGGCACTACCGAAGGCGGACGTCAGGGCAATGTCTTTTCTCGCCATGGGGTGGGCGGTGATTCCTCGCCGGTACCGGTTGCCAGTTTCCTCGCCGTGCCCGTGGTGTCACGCTTGGGCGAGGTGATCGGCGGGTTGGTTTTCGGCCATCCGGAGCGGGCTCGATTCACGATATACCATGAGCAACTCGTGGTTTCCATCGCCGCGCAAGCAGCCATCGGTCTGGACAATGCCAAGCTGTATGCCGAAGTAAAGGCACTGAACGACAAGAAGGACGAATTCATCGGCCTAGCCAGCCATGAACTCAAAACACCGTTGACGAGTGTCTACGCGTACTTGCAGCTGCTGGCTGACCGACCCGTGGGCGATCGGAGCAAGTTTTTCATCGAAAAGGCCCTGCGGCAAGCAAAGAAGCTCAATAACCTTGTCAACGACCTGTTGGACGTTTCGAAGATCGAGGCTGGCAAACTTCAATTGAAGTCGGAGCAATTCGACCTGCGGAAACTGGTGGAAGATACGGTGGAACTGATCGCCCATACGCAGGGAGGACACCGCGTTGTGTTCGAGCCCTCGGCCGAGCCACCGCTTATCGTATACAGCGATGCACAACGCATCGAACAGGTGATCATCAACCTCCTTACGAACGCCATCAAATACTCACCCGGTACGTCGGAGGTAAGGGTGACCCTGGAATGCACGCCAACTGAATGCGAAATCGGCGTGCAGGACTTTGGCCGGGGAATCCCCGCAGCGGAACTCCCGTTGGTGTTTACCCGATTTTACCGGATCGCGGATGGAGGCCCCAATGTGTCCGGGCTAGGCATCGGTCTGTATTTATCGAATGAAATCGTTACCCGCCTCGGCGGTCGGCTATGGGCGGAGAGCGAGTTGGGTGCGGGAAGCACCTTTTGGTTTACGATCCCCACCGGTAAACAGCCGCCCGGTTCTTGAATGCCAAATAGACAGCAACAAAAGCTAGGGCTTATGTGTTAACCTCATCAACGAAAAGGCAATTACGGACTAAACAACGAACGAAGATGGCAAAAAGAGCAAGCAAACCAAGCAATGCCAAACAGGCGGACCTATCCAAAGACACTGTTTCAGCGGCAGAAACGTTTTTGACCACCGATCAGGGCGTACGGATCAACGACAACCAAAATACCCTGAAGGCAGGGGAGCGGGGCCCGTCCCTGCTGGAAGATTTCATATTCCGTGAGAAGATTTTCCACTTCGACCATGAGCGCATTCCCGAGCGCGCGGTACACGCGCGCGGGGCGGGGGCACATGGTTATTTCCAGCCCTATCGGTCACTGCGTGATCACACGAAGGCAGGTTTTCTACAGGATCCAAATAAACCGACACCGGTATTCGTGCGCTTCTCTACGGTAGCAGGATCCAGGGGATCCACGGATTTGGCGCGTGATGTCCGGGGGTTCGCCGTCAAGTTCTATACCGACGACGGCATATTCGACCTGGTAGGCAACAACATCCCGGTGTTCTTCATCCAGGATGCGATCAAGTTCCCCGATCTCATCCATGCCGTGAAGCCTGAGCCCCACAACGAAATCCCGCAGGCCGCATCGGCCCACGACACGTTCTGGGATTTTGTCTCATTGATGCCCGAATCGATGCACATGATCCAATGGGCCATGTCGGACCGGGCCATTCCCCGCAGCTATCGGATGATGGAAGGTTTCGGCGTCCACACATTCCGGTTGGTGAACGCCAAGGGCATTTCCACGTTTGTCAAATTCCACTGGAAGCCAAAGCTGGGAGTACACGCCGTGGCGTGGGATGAGGCCCAGAAGATTTCGGGCATGGACCCCGATTTCCATCGGCGCGACCTCTGGGATGCGATCGAGTCGGGGGCCTTCCCCGAATGGGAGCTGGGAGTCCAGCTCATCGACGAAAAGGACGAACACAAGTTTCCTTTCGATCTGCTCGATCCCACGAAGATCATCCCGGAAGAGCTGGTGCCGGTTCAACGCATCGGACGGATGGTCCTGGATCGCAACCCCGAGAATTTCTTTGCCGAAACCGAACAGGTGGCCTTCCATCCCGGGCACGTGGTGCCGGGCATCGACTTCACCAACGACCCGTTGTTGCAGGGACGCCTGTTTTCATACACCGATACCCAATTGAGTCGGTTGGGCAGCCCTAATTTCCATGAAATCCCCATCAACAGGCCGGTTGCCCCGGTGCATAACAACCAACGCGATGGGCATATGCGGCAGGCCATCAACCGGGGGGTGGCCAGTTACCAGCCCAATTCACTGGGCGGCGGTTGCCCATACCAGGCCATGATGAGCCAAGGCGGTTTTTCGTCCTATCCCGAGAAAATCGAAGCGCGCAAGGTGCGCGACCGAAGCGCCAGTTTCTCGGATCACTTCTCGCAGGCGACGCTATTCTTCAACAGCCAGTCGCCGGTCGAACAGCAGCACATCATCGACGCATTTAGCTTCGAGTTGGGCAAGGTGAATTATCCCCACATCCGCTCAAGGGTGGTAGGCTTGCTCACGCAGGTAGATCGGTCGCTGGCTCGCGCCGTCGCGGCGAACCTAGGCATGGATGTGCCGAAATCACCTGATAAGCCCATCAACGAAGGCGTGCCTGCCGATGCTGACCGACGCAAGTACGAACCGAAGAAGGCCAAACCGGTCATCGCTTCTTCCGCTGCCCTCAGCATGGCAAATACGCCCAAAGATGGTATCGCAACGCGCAAGATTGCCTTCCTTGTGGCGGATGGTGTGGACGCGAAATCGCTTACTGCAGTGAAGCAAGCGTTGATGGCGGCAGGCGCCACGGTGGAATTGGTTGCCCCGAAGCTCGGCACGGTTAAAGCAGCGGATGGGAAGCCCGTGCCGGTAGACAAGGCTTTCCTGACTACGGCCTCTGTGCTTTATGACGCCGTATACGTGCCAGCGGGTGAGGCGGCCGCGAAACGGCTTGTGGCCGAACCCGACGCCATCCACTTCCTCAATGAGGCATACCGCCATTGCAAACCCATCGGTTTTGACAGTTCGGCCCGCCCACTGCTGGACGGTACGTTCGTGGATGTATCGCAGCCCGAAATGGGCGTCGTTGCCGGTAACGGGTCGGATAGCGCGTTCAGCAAACAATTCGTGCACGCAATCGCGCAACACCGGTTCTGGGATCGGGAACAGGCCAGGAAAGTCCCCGCATAGTGTCATTATCCTTTCATTCCGCGGAAGCCGGTAATGGCCGGTTTCCCGGAAAGGATGCCTAAGGCTGCTTGGCCGTTTTTTTCCGCGTTGTTTTCCGTTGCTCCCTGATCTTGATGTAGACGTGCTTGTGCTTTGATTTCTCCATTGATTTTTCTTCCACCTCGAAGTACTTGTCCAAGGATTTGAAAAGCAAGGTGAGTTTCGAGAATCCGTATACCCTGGGGTCGAAATCCGGCTTGCGCTTGTTGATCAGTCCGCCGATGGCGGCCAGTGAGGCCCAGCCTCCTTCATCGGCGACATCGCTCACCGTAGCGCTGAGCAGCGCCAAGGTTTCCTGGTCGATCGCTTCCACCGTCTTGGTGTCGCGGCTTGGAGATTTCACTGCTTTTTCGCCCGCATCGCCCGTTTCGGCAGCTTTGATGGGCGGTTTTACTTGCGGGGGTGGCAGGGGTACCGATTCCTTTCGCAGGATCTCGATGTAGATGAACTTATCGCAGGCAGCGATGAACGGTTTCGGCGTCTTTTTCTCCCCCACGCCGATGACCATCTTCCCCGATTCCCGGAGCCTGATCGCCAGTCGCGTAAAGTCGCTGTCGCTCGAAACGATCGTAAAGCCATCCACCTGCTGGCTGTGCAAGATATCCATGGCATCGATGATAAGCGCCGAGTCTGACGAATTCTTCCCGCTGGTATAGCTGTATTGCTGTACCGGCGTGATGGCATGCGTGAGCAAGGGCTCTTTCCATCCCGCCACGTGCGATTTCGTCCAATCGGCATAGATCCGTTTGATCGAGGGAATCCCGTAACGCTTCACCTCGTCAAGAACGCTCTCGATCGACGCGCTTGAAACGTTGTCGGCATCGATCAACACGGCTATTTTTAGATCTCCCGTAGTCGCCATCGGTACGGGTCAGGCTTTCTTGCGTTTCTCTTCCTGTTTCAGTTTTTTGTCCGCCCTTTTTTCCTTGAGGCTCTTTACCGCGGTCTTTTTGCCGCTGTCGTTCTGTGATCCTTTGTCCTGTGACATAGTTGCTAAATTTATTTTGGTAAGGTAGTGAATTTTATGTAAAATCCGGCAATTTTATAACGCTGGCGTTGAGGGGTGTAAATCTTGCCGAAAGAATGTGCGCTATGGCTTTAACGAAGATTTTTACTCGTATCGACCAATGACATAATTCGTTGTACATCCAGGCCTCCAGCGTATCGTACGATGCCGGCCCCATCGAGTAATGCCACTTTCGGAAAGGAGTCGATCCCGAACTCGGCGTTGGCGTTTCCGTCGGTTCCCCAAAGTACATCGAACTGTACGTTGTTCCTGGACATGAAGGATCTCGTCCTTTCTTCACTGTCTATCGCATTGATGCCCAGGACGACCAGCTCATCGGCGCCATATCGCGCAGCCAACTCGTTCAGCTTGGACACAGCCGCTATGCAATGGCCGCAGTTGACCATCCAGAATTCCAACAGGACCATGCGGCCCCGATATGCCGCTAATGTTACCTTGTCGCCGGTGCGAAGGTTCACCAGATCCATTTCCGGAGCCTTCGTCCCCGGCTCGATGATGGATAGGGGATTCCTTGTCTGCGGCTGGTAATCCTCCAGATAGGTGGAGTAGTACCAGGAATTCTCGGCTGGAGCGGGTGGGTCGGTATCCAGGTTGTCAAACGACGTCCTGCTTGTGTCCTGGCTGCCCAACCGGGTTTGTATTACGCAGCGGGGTAACAAGGTCATCGCGTCGACGATCAGTTGGTAGCTGAGCGTGATGTTTTCGCTGCTTTTCGTGAACCCGGTACCCAGGTAATCGGGAAATCTGTCGTTGATCTCAAAGGTTAGTAGGTAGAAGGACATGCCACCTATCACCGTGTCGGCCATGGTCTTGGCGATGCCGCTGTCCGGTATGGCTAGCGGCAGGAGGTTGCGAAGGGTAACGATTGAGTTGAATAGGGCCGAACTGCCGTTTAATGCGGCGGTCGTCGCCTTGTTTTGCATGGTTATGGTTTTGTTTTGCGCATGCAGGTCAAAGATCGCCGTGTTATTGAAGATTGAAGCCCCCTCGCCGTGAACGAATTGATACCTGAATCCGGCCAGGTCGTTCTCGCTGCCGAAGTCAAGATACATGGTGCCCGTTGTCCTTGAATGGAAAGCTTCCGCAGGATAGCTGAGTTCCCGCACGTATCGGTAACTGACCGCTCGTAGCGAAAGTAATTTCTCCGATACCTGTTTGAATAGCATTGGTGCCTCACCATCGGTTTTTCCTTTGGCGTCTGCAAAAAGGGATATGGAGAGAAGCGAAATGCATAATCCTAGCGTAGCGCGTGACGGTTTCATACCCTTATGTCGGAATATACGCAATTATGTTGCTTGGGTTGGAGTCGAGCCTTCAGCGGAAGTAATGACGTAGAGATGGAATGCCTGCCGTTAAGTTGAGGTCTGCCCTTCGGCCGGGGCAAAGAAAAAAAAATCAAGGTGCGTGGGGTAATTTCCGGAAGCGGACCGTATCATCCATGGAAACTGGCGATTAACCGGTTTTTTTAGTGTCACCCTTTCATTCCATGGAAGCCTGGATCATCAGGCTTCCGGGAATGGATGGAGCCGGATGGCATTCCATTTGACGGGTCATCGAACGTACTCACGATTCCCCGATAGGAATGGATTTGATTCAATGAGCCTTTAGGCACTCAATTGTTAAGGGCGAGAAGGACTGCCAGGGTATAGAAAAGAGCATGAAAAATGGTGTGTCGGGGGGCGGGGGCGGGCGAACTGTCGCTTAACCAAACTGCCGGATTGGCGTACGGCCATAACCGACCTCAATAGCTGGGTGCGTTTCGCGTGAGTGTCTCTTTGCGGTACTGCAATGGGTTCTTGCCCGTCACTTTCCTGAAAAACTTGATGAAATTGGTCATGCTGTTGAATCCGCATTCGTAGGAGACTTGTGCAATGCTGAGGTCGGCCGTTTGCAGGAGCTTGCAGGCGTGGCCGATTCGTACTTCGTTCACAAAGTTTGAAAATGTCTTTTGCGTCTGGGTCTTGAAGTACCTGGAGAACGCATTGGGCGACATGTTTGCCACCGATGCCGCGGCTTCGAGCTTGATGGGATTGGAAAAATGCTTGATGATGAACTCATAGACCGTATTCATTCGCTTCGTTTCTTTGAAGCTATGGTTGTTGGTATAGGAAATGCCGGCCAAGAGCTCATAATCTATGGTCTCGCTCAACTCGTGGAGCAGGAGGAGTATGGTCGCGCTTCGCTTGATGCCTTTTGCTTTTTGGACATCGGCCAGCAAATTGGCGGCACGCTTTACGATGCTGCCCCGAAAACGGATTCCGCGTACGGCGTGGTCAAGGAGCTGGGCCAACCGATCCGATTGGGGTAGGTTCAGGACGTTGTCGCGCAACCAGTTTTGTTTGAAATACGTAACGATGGAATGAGCGGCCAAACCGTACTGCTGCTGATAGTATTCGCGGTCATTGAACCACGCATGAGGCAGATTCGGCCCGAGGAATACCATGTCTCCACCCTTGAACTGACCGATATGGTCGCCTATGAACCGGGTGCCGGTGCTTTCCACGACGTATACCAGTTCATAGTCGTTGTGGAAATGGTGGTTGTTGATAAAATAAGGTACGTCCAGCTCCTTGATGAGGAAGGGGGCGGTAAATTCGTAATCGAGATTGATGAGCTGCGGCTTCATAGCGTTCTGTTAACCTTGGCTTTTTACAAAGCTATATTTTTTTAAACTATATTAACATATTTTGTCTTTTTTTTGTGTTGATGAATGATTCGCGTTTTAGGATGTTTAGCCGTTTGTTAATAGTGTATACCTTCATTGTAAACGAACGATACACTTTGTTTCGCCGTGTTGGATAGATGTGTGAATAGTGAAAAAATCGGCTAAAATTAAGAACCGCCTTGCGCAACGGGTAAACTACTTTTGTAGGGTAAGAATTAATGACCAATGTAGGCTTCGTGCCGCACGTTATGAAACTAAATGAAAATTATGAAAACTAAACATCGACTAAGGCGCTATTGGGGCGCCATTGCCTGTTTGCTAATTGCACTGGGCATTGCGGACGGTTCCCTGGCCGGAGCGCCAACGGCGGCTGTGCAGCAGATGACGGTTTCGGGGGTGGTCTTTGACGACACAGGCCTGCCGCGCCCCGGGGCAAGCGTGGTGGAGAAGGGCACCACCAATGGCACGCAGACCGATGCAAAGGGAGCGTTCACAATCCGCTTGGCGGGTGCCGATGCTGTATTGGTGATCACCAGCGTGGGTTTTGAGAAAATGGAACTCAACGTGGGGTCGCGAACGCGCCTCGAGATCACGTTGTCGCCCATAACCGATGCATTGGACGAGGTCGTGGTAATCGGCTATGGCAAATCGTCCAAAAGGAAAATAACCAGTGCGGTGACGCAAGTAAGCGCAAAGGAACTGGCCACGTACCCGTTTGCGAATACCATGGAGATGCTTACCGGTCGGGCGAAAGGGGTAATCACGATGGTGCAGGGCGGACAGCCAGGCACGTTGCCGACCATTTCGATCCGCGGCGGTGGGGAGCCGCTGTATATCATTGATGGGGTACCGGCATCCAAGCAGGAGTTCGCGGCGATTTCGCCGGCGGATATCGAAAGTTTTTCCATCCTGAAGGATGCGGCTGCGGCTTCCGTGTACGGAGCCCGGGCGGGAAACGGCGTTGTCCTGATTACCACCAGGGCGGGCGACAGCGGCGCCGTCCGGATAACCTACAACAGTTCCGTGGCCTTTGCGACGCCCACCACGCCCATCCGTTACCTGGCGCCGGAAGCGGTGGCCGAAGCGCTCGATCGGGCAAGCTTCTACAACGGTGGCCGCATCACCTTCATGGATATGGATGGCAATGGCAGCCTGTACTGGAATCGGGGAAGGCTTGACTCCATAAAACAGGGTATATGGAATAACCCATGGTACGGCAAAACCGACTGGAATGCAATGGTGCTGGAAGACCATGCGCCCTCACAGATTCACGACCTTTCGATCTCCGGAGGAGGGGGCGCTACGCGCTACCACCTCTCTGGCCGGTTTGCCGAGCAGAATGGTATCGTGAAAAACGACGTTTTCAACTCGAAGCGGTACAACGCGCGGCTCAACGTCACCCACGACTTCGAGGACATCGGGCTGGCGGCGCGGGCCAGCGCTTCGCTCAACCAACAAGACCAGCGAGAACCACCGCAGAGCATCTGGGGGATCATGACCGGCCTATACCGGCAGAACAGCTTTGCGAACTTATTCACTGTCGGCGGCAATCCACGGGGTGGGCCGGAAAACCCGTACCTGATGATTGATCCGGCCGGTGGTTACCGCCTTTCGAATAATGCGTACCTGAACCTGATGCTTGACCTGGAATGGAAGGTGCCGGGGGTAAAGGGGCTTACGGCGTCGGCGATGAGCAACTACCGCGTGTATCGCGGAGATCGGAAGAATTGGTTTGCCAATGCGCGGGGTACGGGGCAGTCTTATGACGTGACCGACCAGAAGGAGAATATGGGGCCACCGCACCTGAACCAGTTGGCCGAGAATAACAAGGACTATACGTTGCAGCTCAAAACCAATTACAACAAGGCGCTGGGCCGGCACACCGTCGATGCGACCTTCGTCTACGAAGAGTTGGCCAACACCTACAGCTACATCGGGGCGGCACGCACGGAGTACCAGACCGCGGTGATCGAACAGATCAACGGCGGTCCGTCATCGACGGCAACCAATTCGGGATCGCAGACGGAAAGTGCCCGGCAGGGGTATATCGGCCGGGTCAGCTACGACTTTGATGCACGTTACATGCTGGAGGCCAACTTCAGGTATGATGGTTCCGACAAGTTTCCTACTGGCAAGCGTTGGGGGTTATTCCCCTCGGTGTCGGCCGGTTGGAACATCGACGCGGAGCCCTTCATGAAAGCACTGGCGAGCAGGTTGGATGCGCTTAAACTGCGGGCATCGTGGGGCAACATCGGTCTGGATAACATCGGGAATTTCCAGTACCTCTCCGTATTCAATACAAGCAATGATTTCTTTGAAGACGGCAAGTGGCATCCTTCGCTGCACGAAGGTAACTTAGTGAGCCCGGACCTGACGTGGTATACGCGCAATACGGTGAACGTCGGGCTGGAATTCGGATTGTTCAACAACAGGCTGAGCGGGGAGGCCGACTATTTCTTCTACCGCACCACGGGCTACCTCGCGTCGCCCCAGAACGTATACTCGACTCCCTTGGGTAAGCCATTGCCGCAGATAAAGACCAATTCGGCCCACCGGCGCGCGGGTTGGGAGCTGGGACTGGATTGGCGTGAAAAGCGGGGAGGCGTAGACTACCGGATTGGCGCGAATGGATCGTGGTACGAAGAGCTTTGGGAACGCATGTACGACGAGCAGGAAGCGGTATTGAAGAATCCGCTGACACGGCTCACGCACCAAAAATCGTATTATGACCGGATGTTCATCGCCGACGGCTATTACCAAAATATGCAGGAGATCATCGATAACCCGCGCCGCGAAGCGGCAACGACGCTCCGGCCCGGGGATATCCGTTACGAAGACATCAACGGCGACGGGATCATCGATGGCAACGACATGGTGCGCCAAGGCCGCCCAAAATTCCCGCACCTGATGTACGGCTTGGACTTGGGGGCTTCCTGGAAGGGGATTTCGCTCGACGTGCTGCTGCAGGGCACCGGACGGAGGAACATCCTGCTGGAGTCATTCGTGAGGCGGTATGCTACCAATCAGATCGGCATGGTGGGAAGTGAGGACTTCTGGCAGCCCGGCAATCCCGATGCCATCTATCCGCGTTATACGGAGACGGTAGACATCAACGGTGGCAACAATCAGGTCAACTCCACGCATTGGCTGACAAGCGGCATGTACATGCGCCTTCGGAACGTTCGGGTGAGCTATGACCTCAAACGGACGGTATTGCGGCAGGTCAGCTTCGTGCGCACGCTGCAGGTGTATGCAAGTGGGCTCAACCTGTTGACATTCTCCAACCTCAATAAGTACCAGATCGATCCGGAAGACGGCCGCGACGGCGACTCGCAGAGCTCGATGGGTTATCCGGTTGCCCGCACCTACAATTTCGGAATCACATGTTCATTTTAACCCTTGCCACCACGAAGATGAAAACACGAAGCATTAACATAACGATCGCGCTGGCCTTGGCCCTGTTGGCCGGATGCAAGAAAGCCACACTCGATAGGGTGCCCCTCGATTCGCTGAACGAAGCAATCATCTGGAGCGATGAAAACCTGGTGGAGGGCGTAGTACGCAACTTATATTGGGCGGGCCTCACCAAAACCTACTGCCGGTCGGGCGGATCGGCCGATTGCCTGGAGGTGGATACCTGGACGGACAATGTGCTGAACACAAATGACAACGCGGTAACCCTGGAGGCATTTTCGCCAACCAGCCTGCCAGGGCGCATCGGGTCGTACCAGCAGTATGACGTGATCCGAAGGGCGAGCCTGATTATCGATGAGCTAAACAGCAGTCGTGCGTTTGCCGACAACGAGGCGAAACGCAAGCGCTTCATCGCTGAAGCACGGTGTATGCGGGCGCTGGTTTACGGCTGGATGGCACGCCGTTGGGGCGGGTTGATGATCGTTGATCGGAAATTGTCTCCGACCGATGAGCTGGCGCTACCCCGGAGTTCGGAGGCCGACACCTACGCATTCATCATCGATGACCTGAAGAAGGCGATTGCCGATTTGCCCAGCGGGGGAACGAAAGAACGATTTACCAAGGGCGCGGCGCTGACCCTACTGCTAAGGATTGCGGTGGATGCCCATAATTGGGACGAAGCCATCGCGGCCGGTGATGCCTTGTTGTACGGCAAGGAGGGTGCCTGGGCAATGGACAAGAACTACAACCAGCTGTTCGGCAACTACGACTACCCCATTTCATCGCCCGAAATCATGTTCTACCTCACCTACGGCCCGAACAAAACGATAGCCGATAACCTGCTGGCCATGTACATCGGCTCACCGACGCCCATAGGACGTAATTTGAAAGGCCCGGCCTTTACGGTGGCGACCGATGCGTGGTGCGTGGCGCACCCCTCGCAGGAAATGGTGGATGCCTATCTCGTGATCGATCCGGTGGATGGCAAACCCAAAAAGTATAATGAAACGCATCGCTGGCTGGCCGCGGGAGCGGATACCACCGCTTACCTGATGTACAACCAGCCGCGCGACGCCCGTTTCGAACAGACGATTGTGCGTGATTCAGCCTATTATTTCGGCAACCACATCGTCACGAGCCGGGAAGGCAACGTATACTGGGACAATGTGCAGAACCATCCCTTCATGACGAAAAGCGGGTATATCTGGCGGAAATGGGTGGAGGAAAATCCCAATCGGCGTGCCATGTACCAGCAGAATTTCCAATATCGCTATGTGTTGCTGCGGCTGGGTGAAGCCTACCTGAACTACGCCGAGGCGCTGGCGCGCAAGGGACGGATCGCCGACGCGGTGCGGGCCATGAACATGACCCGAGTGGAGCACGGTGAGCTACCGGCCTTGGACGCGGGCATATCGCCTGAGGAATTCTGGAAGTGGTATAAGCTGGAACGGCGTGTGGAATTGGTGATGGAAGGCGACCGTTATTTCTCGTTGATCCGGTGGGCCCGGGTGGAGGGAGCGACGGGCGTACCCGAACTGAACAGACGCACGCGTGCAATCGACATCGCGGCCGACAACAGCTATAAGTTCGTCGACAGCCACGGCTTCGGCACGAATTACATCTTTTCGTGGCCGCGGCGCATGTACTTTCCGATACCGGAAAGCGAGGTCATCAATAATCCCAACATCAACACGAATAACCCAGGATGGTAATCACTAAAGAGATACGGATGAAACCCCACATTTTTATAATTTTCTTGTCGATGCTGTGTGCATCGTGCATCGAATCGGGATTGGATAAAATCGAGGACTTCTCGAATGCGGAACTCGTGAATCTGCGTTTTGAACACCGATTTGTCTATAAGCAGGCATCTGCCGTGCCGGGCGCGCCGCCGATCGAACAGCTGGCGGTGGTGTCGCTGCCCACGACCGTGACCAAGGACAACAGCCGGATCCATTGCCGGATTACGGTGCCGGCCGCCGGATCGCCGGGGTTTTTCACCGCGGCCGAACGGGAGAACGTGACGCTGTCGGCCATTATCTGCCTGGCGAACATATCCACGGCGGCAACGATCAAGCCGGTCGGCGGGGCTCCGTTGTTCGGTAAGTTGGGCGATTTTTCGGCCAGCCGCCGTTACGTGGTGACTGCGGCCGACGGCCTGACGACCAAGGAGTATGAGATCGAATGTACACTGATTAAATAGTAAAAATACCAGCATTGATGTGCCATCGCAAACTTTGTAGCGCTTTTCTCTTCCTGATAGCCCTCGTCCTGGCGGGCAATGCCGCACGCGCCGGCGTGGAGACAGGCGTAATCCGCTTAGTGGACAACGGGTATTCATCCCATGCCATCGTGATCGACATAGCCGCACCGAAGGTGGTGCGGCATGCCGCTGCCGAGCTGGTGGAGTACCTGAACCGGATGACCACGGCCACCCTGCCGATACACGAACGCCCGCTCGGCGACAGCACGGCATTGGTGCTCTGGCAAACCGGCAGCCCGCTTGGTACCGTGGATCGCACAGGGCGTGCAGATCTGGGAACGGATGGTTTCGTGATGCAGCAAGAGGCCGGGAACCTGTGGATACAGGCGGTCGGGGGCAGGGGGGTGTTATACGGTGTGTATGCGCTGCTGGAGGACCTGGGATGCCAGTGGTTTTCAGCGACGGCCGAATATGTGCCCAAACGGAAGGACCTGGTGCTGGAAAAGCGATACGTCAAACAGGTGCCCGCATTTACCTATCGCGAGGTGTACTACTACGATGTTGCCGACGAAACCTTCGCGGCCAAGATGAGGCTGAATGGCAATGCGCACAGCCAAGGGGTTCGCGACGGCAAGCGGTGGATGATTGCCAAGGAAGACCACGCGGGGTGGGGGATATGGTGCCATACCTTCTACCAGGTGCTGGATCCCGTGCTGTACGGTACCAATCCCGAGTATTTTCCGTGGGTTGACGGTAATCGGATCGCTCCTCGCCACGACGGCACGCAATTGTGCCTGAGCCACCCGAACATCGTGCCGATGATGGTCAATGGCCTGAAGATCGTGATGGACAACATGAATAGGGACCGGCCGGTATGGGCGGATCCCGAGTACCCTTACTGGAGCGTGAGCCAGAACGATGGCATGGGCTACTGTACCTGTGATGGTTGCCATCGGCTCGATAGCGCCGAAGGCTCGCACATCGGCAGCATCCTCCACGTGGTCAATCAGGTGGCCGATTATTTTCCGGATAAGAAAATCGGCACGTTGTCGTATACCTACAGCCGGAAGCCGCCGAAAACGATCAAACCGCGCCCCAACGTGGTCATCCAGCTCTGCAACATCGAAACCTCGCGCGACGGCTGCAACGTGCCGATCGAGAGGGGTGCGTTGCATCGCCGCTTCAGGGAAGACCTGAATGGTTGGCGGGCGATAAGCGATGACATCCTGATTTGGGACTATGTCGTCCAGTTCCAAAACCTGGTCAGCCCATTTCCCAACTTCGGTGCATTCAAGGCGAATATAAATTACTACCGATTCAACCATGTCTCCGCGGTTTTCCTGCAGGGTAACCGGGAGAAGGGCGGTGAGTTTGCCGAGCTCCGGGCGTATGTGCTGGCGAAGTTGCTCTGGAATCCGGAGCAAGACGTTGACGCGCTCATCAATCGATTCGTGCATGGCTATTATGGCCCGGCGGGCCACCTGATCAAGTGCTACATCGATACGATGCATGCCGAACTGGATAAGTCAGGCCTGATGTTGTCCATCGACGGAGAACCGGAAAGCCATCGTAACGGATACCTGAGCGAAGCGATGGTTAAGCACTACAACGCCTTGTTTGACCAGGCGGAGGCCCGGGTGGCCGACCGCAAGGACCTGTTGCTGCGGGTACGGGAAGCACGTTTGCCCCTTATGTACGCGCAACTGCGTTTGGGGTATGGCGACGATGCGTCCTTAACGAAACTTGCCGCTGAATTCTTTGATCTGGCTGAACAAACGGAGCTTTGGATGCTCAGCGAGGTGGATTTTCGCAGCGATCAAAGTGGAACCCGGGAAATGTTTCAGGAAAAACTGGCGCAAAGATGGACAAAATGAAAAAGATGATGTCGCGGATGGCGGCTGTTGTATTGGGCCTCGCAGGGGCAATCGCTGTGCCGGAGGCGTGGGCGCAACCGTTTGAAGTCGACGCGGCCAATTACCTTTCCAAACATGACGTTGTTTACAATAAGCCTTTCTATGAAGGTTTCGAAGCAATACCCTTGGGCAATGGCGACGTTGGTGGCATGCTCTGGTGCACGCCATCGGGGATAAAGTTGCAGATCAACAAGTCGGATGCATTTGACAAGAGCGTCCCTGAATCGCATGGGGCGGTACTGCGTTCGTGTGCACAGCTCGACATCGACTTTCGCGCCCCTGCGATCGATTGGCTGTACCTGGATGATTTTGCGGGACGCCTATCGCTTACGGATGCCACCGCCGTTGTCGAGTCCATTACGCCGTTTATGAAAACGCAGGTGCGGGCCTTCGTGGCCGCTGATCGGAATGTCTGGATCATTGAATGTGAAAAGGACGAAGTGGACGGCGTGCTTGGCGGCGCGCCGGTGCACGTGACCCTGGACCGCTGGGGTAGCCGTGCGTTTCCGGGTTGGTACGGGGGGTATAATAAGGACGCTGCGGCCGGACTGGGCCATGCAACCGCAACCGCCGCCGACTCGGTGATCCATCTGGTGGAGCGTTTCAGCGAGACGACCATTGCCTTGGCATGCAAAGTCATCGGGTCGCCCACGCAAGCCCAAACCAACAGCAGTCGGTCGGTCGGCCTGGCCACCGATGGGTTTGACAACGGGAAGTTTTTCGTGGTCATTGCCGTGGCAAGTGAAAATGATTATGCCGATCCGCTCTCGCATTGCCTACAAACGGTCCGCGAAATCGGCATCGGCGATGTCAATGCCATGCGGACCGCCCATACCGATTGGTGGAATGCGTTTTGGGGTAGGTCGTTTGTCCATCTGCCCGACGATTATGTCGAGAACATCTATTACCTGAAGCGTTATTTCCTGGCTTCCTCGTCGCGTGGAAAGTACCCCGCGTTATTCAACGGGGCGCTGTTTACCTGGAACCGAGACATCAGGAACTGGGTGGTGCCGCATCATTGGAACATGCAGCAATTCTATTGGGGTATCCTGCCCGGGGGCGATGCCGACCTGTTGCGGCCGTACCTGGATGCATACAACCGGTTGCTGCCCGAGGCAACGGCACATGCCGCGAAGCGGGGGGCGCCCGACGCGATCCTGTGGAGCGAAGGGCACACCTACGATGGCATCATGCAGTTTTGGAACCGCCCCGATATGGTCAACAACTATACGCCGGCCTCGCAGATCGCCAAGTTCTTTTGGGATTACAGCCGATTTACGCAAGACCCCGATTTCCTTCGGCAGCAGGCGTACCCGTTCATGAAAAAGGCGGCTGAGTTCTACCTGCATAAACTGACATGGGACGATAAGGCCGCAAAATTCCGTTTGTATCCGACACAGCCCTATGAAAGCCCGGAGACGAATGACCTGGCAAATTCGATTACCGATCTGGGTATGATCCGGTTCCTGTTCAGCAGGTGCATCAGCGTATCCCGCGAACTTGGGGTGGACAAGTCGAAGCGCGCACAGTGGCAACACGTGCTCGATCACCTTTGGGAGGCACCGATGGATTCGGTGCAGGGGGTGGGGGAGGTTTACCGGCTGGCCTACACGCCGGATGGGTCGGTTTACCCAGCGCCCACGGATCACGGGAGCTGGCTGGCACATTTCAGCGCGAATACCTCGTTGGTGTTTCCCGCGGGAGTCGTCGGGATGAAAGACAGGGGCACACGGGCATACGATGCGGCGGCCCGCATCATCGAACGCCATCCGGATGAGAAGAATGCCATCAACCCCAACGCCATCGTCGCGGCACGGCTGGGGATGGGCGATCAGGCGCTTCGCATCGTGAACAATACGGTCCGGCGGCTGCAGCACTTTCCCAATGGATTGTTTTATAACCTCGATCACTGGCATTTGCTGAGCGTTTACCTCGACTCGTTGAAGAACCCGTCATTGAGTGCACAGCGCGACTACATCCATGACGCGCGCGCCAAGTACGTAAACCAAGGTGGTAAATCCGGACTACCAGCCAAGCCATTTATCCAATGTGGAATGGAGCCTATTGGCCTGGTCGGCGCTGCATTGAATGAAATGCTCCTGCAAAGCCATGAAGCGTCGATGCGTATTTTTCCGGCCATCCCACAATCTTGGAACGGAAAACCGATCGCCTTCACGCTGCACGGCGAAGGCGGGTTCCGGCTGTCGGCATACCGTGATTCGACCGGCCGGATTGCTCCGGTAACCGTTTTCAGCGGCACCGGAGGTCGGTTCAGCCTTGTCAACCCTTGGAATGCGGGCGAGGTGACCGTGTGGAGTAACGGCAGGAAGCGGGTACCTGTCCGCCAAGTGGACGGCGTCATCGCATTTGAAACCGAAAAAGGGGAAACCTATCTGGTCGCGCCCCTTGCGTCGCCCCCCGATGGCGCGACGCCGAAGGTGGTCTTCTCGGCTACGCGGAATGAATCGCCCAAAGTGTTTCACGAGGCCATGTTGGGTATCAAACGGGACTTTTGAGTATGGGCACGCGTAACCGGATGAAACTGCTGTTGGCTTGGATGGCCGCTTTGTGGGCAGGGTGCGGCAACGATCGATCGGACGAAGTGTTTTCGATCGTGATACTCCCGGATACCCAGATTTATTCAAAAGACGATTCGACGTGGCGCAGCTCGAGCGATCGCGAGGTGTTTTTCGCAATGACCGATTGGGTAGCGAAGGCCGCCTTATCGGAAAACATCAAGTTCGTGCTGCATGTCGGCGATGTGGTCAACGATTACGACCAAGACTACCAATGGGACATTGCTAGCCGTGCAATGGGAGCGCTTAACGGCGTGGTTCCCTATGCGATGGCGCTGGGTAATCATGACATAGACCTCGAAACGCGCAGTACGGCAAACTTTGATCGGGCTTTCCCGGATGTGGAGCCGAACAGCTGTTATTTTTTTGACAGCGGCTCGCTCCATTTCATGATCCTCAAACTGGAAGTTGGCCCTACGGACGAGACGTTGGATTGGGCAAATCAAATGCTTGAGCAACATGCGGACAAACGGGTGATCGTACTCACGCACAGTTATATGCTCGCCGATGACCGGCGAGACTACCCCGGCGGATTCGGTTATCTGCCACCCGGATCGAATACCGGCGAGGAAATATGGGAGAAGCTGGTCCGCCACCATGCCAATGTGTTCCTGGTGGTGTGTGGCCATGTGACCAACGACTGCAAGCACCGCGGAATGTTGGCGAGTGAGGGCGTGCACGGAAACACCGTTTATCAACTGTTATGCGGTGAGGGCCACGACGGTTGGCTGTACCGGTTGCGCTTCGATCCGCAAGCGGCTAGCATTTCCGTCGAGACCTATTCGCCCTGGTCACCTCTTTCGCCCCAAGCCCAATTGTACGAATACCCGACGGCACTCCCGGGATATAACCGGGATAGCCTGCATCAATACCGTTTACCCTATCACATCACTAATACTTATCCGTAATGAACAGACTTTTTATGTTGCCTTTAATCATGTTGATGTATGCTTGTGCAACGAGTACGACCAGTACAACCGAATGGACCAATCCAATCCGGAAACAGGGACGGCTTGGTTCACCATTGGTTGAAGTAACGCCCTTTACGTTTAACGGGCGCTTATACCTGTTGGAAAACAATCAGCGGTTTTGGGACGTGGAAGGGGCAAAGCCCGGCGACTTTTTCCATGAAGATGTGGTGCGCATCCGCGACGTGGAAACCGGAGAACTGGTAACGACGGCGCTGACCAACCACGCCTTCGGTACGGCTTTGGTATGCCACGATACAGTGTACGTATTTGCCGGGAATTATGGGGAGGATAAACCCTGGCGGCAGATTACGTCGATTACGATGACGGCCTCTGGTGATCTCAAAAGCTGGACCGAGCCGGTGACCGTTGTCGAAGCTGCAGCCAACGAATACTTTTTCAATACGGCGGTAACCAAGGGCGCTGAAGGCTACGCGTTGCTGTATGAAACAAATGACCCGACCTGGCCGCCATTTACCTTCCGCTACGTGAAATCCGACGACTTGCGGAATTGGGAGGAAATCCCCGGCGCCGTATACGGTGTGGATAAGTATGTAGGCGGCCCGGCACTGTATTACGAAGGCGATTGGTACTATACGCTTTATCTCGACAACATCGGCACTGGATGGGTAACACGGATCGCACGGTCGAAAGACCTCGTGAATTGGGAAGATGCTAAGCCGGAAAGGCCATTCATAGCATACGACACGACGCATACGGAGATTCCCTTGTTGGATCCTACGATCCGGGAGAATAACGCATCCGACGTGGAACTCTGTTATTTCAACGGAAAGAGCATCCTTTATTTTACGGGCAGTGACCAGAGTACGGCAGGCGATTTGCAGTGGGCGACGTTTGACGGAACACCGAGGGAGCTGTTCGAATATTTTTTTGAAGAAGAGGAATCCAAGTCACGAAAGTGATTTAAATTGGTTGGTCAATCACGGTTAGCGGTGGTGTTATGGCAATAAAGCGGTTTTTTTCAATAGGCTTGGTGGCAGTGGCGTTCAGTATGGCCATGTGCGTCACTGGAAAGGCGCAGGCGCAGAAGGATACCCCGCCGGCGCATCGGGGGGATTGGACCCCCGTACTGATTGCCCCGGGCGGTACTCCGATTGCCGGGGTTGATGCGGCGGTGGAGCTGAATCGCCACCCGACACCCCAGCAATTGGAATTTCAGGAAAGGCAGCTCGGTGCGTTCATCCATTTTGGCCCGGCCACGTACATCCGGTCTGATATGATGCGCGTGCCCAATGCCGGTATATTCAATCCGACGATGCTCGATGCGGAGCAATGGGTAGCGGCTGCGGCATCGTTTGGTGCAAAACACGTCGTGTTGACGGCGAAACACCATAATGGTTTTTGCCTGTGGCCCACCGCGACTTCCGACTACTCGGTACGAAACACACCGTGGAAAAATGGTGGTGGCGACGTGGTGGCCGAATTCGTGGCAGCCTGCCGGAAACATGGGCTGAAGCCCGGACTGTATATCTCTGCGGCCGACAGCTACCTGGGGTGTATGAGCACACCAGACCCGATGGGTGAACGGAAATTGGTGGGCGATATCGATGCGTATTTTCCAAGGTTTTTCGAGCAGGTGCGCGAGCTGCTTACCGGATACGGCAGAATCGACTATGTGTGGTTTGACGGGGCCTACGATCCGCTGGGGTGGGATGTAAGCCATCCCGATAGCGGGAAACCGTTGGGTACGGCGTATGGCGACGCGATCCGGACGTTGATAACCAACCTGCAGCCACATGCGGTCGTTTTCGGCGGAACCCGTCCGGATGTGAGGTGGTCTGGCAGTGAACAGGGTTGGGCGCCGTATCCGCTTTGGAATGTGGTGGAACCGGGTAACCAACTGGAAAACTGGGTAGGCCCGCGCGCCACGGGTTGGATGCCGGCCGAAGCCAACATCCATACACGGGATACCTGGTTTTGGACCCCCGATGGTGACCACACCCTTCGTGATGTCAGTTTTATGGATGAAGTGTACTTTCAGTCCATCGGACGCGGGGCCAACCTGCTGATCAATATCACGCCGGATACGGCCGGCCTCGTGCCCGCGGCCGAGGTGGAGCGGCTCAAGGAGTTTGGCGATCATCTACGCCGTACCTTGGGTACACCGGTGTTCGAAAAAGCCGATCCAGCAATGGATGGACAGCGTTGCATCGAGGTCCGGTTTCCACAAAGTGGCATCCAGGTGGTGGAGCTGGTCGAAGATATTGCGCATGGGCAGACGGTGAACGGGTATACTATCGAGGCTTATCTGAATGGCAGATGGCAAGTAATTGGCGAAGGCCAAAGCATCGGCCGTCGACGGTTGGAACGGTTTTCGGCAGTGCAAACAGAGCGTTTGCGTGTGAAGTTAAAAGGTAAAGAAAACAGCGTTGTGCGCATAAAAAAGGTGGCGGCGTATTAATTAGTAGTAGTTTAGAAGATAGTTCTGGTGATTAGCAATATCGATTTATTTATCAGCGCTGCTTATGTAATCGCAATGGTCGCCATTGGGTTGACGGCAGGCATAAGGGCAAGGAAGCCGAAGGCATCGGCATCGGGAGATTATTTTCTCGCCGGAAAATCGCTCCGGTGGCCGATGATCGGGCTGGCGCTGTTTGCTACGAATATCTCTTGTATTCACCTGGTGAGCCTGGCCCAGTCGGGCTTTGATACCGGCCTCCTCAACGGGAATTTCGAGTGGATGGCAGCATTTACATTGATGCTGTTAGCACTTTTTTTCGTTCCGTTTTACATCAAGTCCGGTGTGCCGACATTGCCTGTTTTCATGGAACAGCGCTATAGTAATGCCTGCCGTGACTGGCTCACCGTCATCTCGTTGGTGTCTGCAGTCGTGCTGCACATTGCCTTTTCGTTACTGGCAGGCGGCATTGTCATCGAGGCGGTCTTTGGCGTGGATATGTACATCAGCGTTTCGGCCATATCGGTATTGGTTGCCATGTATACGATTATTGGCGGCCTGCGTGCGGTGGTGGTGACCGAATCCGTCCAGACCATCGTACTGGTTGCGGGTGCGTTGCTTATTACCGTGGCTTCCTGGATGAAATTAGGTGGGTGGAGCGCGCTGATTGACACTTTGCAGGCTACCGATGAAATGGATAGGTTATCCATGCTCAGGCCTACGGGAGATGGCAGCGGCATGGCGTGGTACGCCATTTTCTTGGGCTATCCGATATTGGGTATCTGGTACTGGTGTGCTGACCAGACGATTGTGCAGCGGGTACTCGGGGCCAAGGATGAAAACCACGCGCGCATTGGTGCGATTTTCTGCGGATTCATCAAGATTTTGCCGGTTTTCATTTTCGTGTTGCCGGGTTTGTTCGCTTACGCCTTGGCGCACCGGGGCCAATTGGATTTATCGACCATTACCACGACAGGACAGGATGGGGAGGCTGTGGTAGATACCAAAGGGATCTACACGCTCATGATTACACAGCTGCTTCCCACCGGGCTGGTCGGCGTCGTGGTGGCGGCATTGCTTTCCGGATTGATGAGCCAGGTGTCGGGCGCGCTGAACTCCGTTGCTACTTTGGTGAGCTATGACCTCGTAAAGCGCCATCAGCCGCATGTGTCCGATAGCCGGTTGGTGTGGTATGGCCGTTGGGCCGCAGCCGTGGCGTTGGTGTTCTCGATCGCGTTATTGCCCCTGTTGAACCGGTATGAAAGTCTTTTTGTTGGCCTGAATGATATCATTGCCCACATCGCGCCCCCGATAACCTGTGTTTTTTTGTTGGGCATCTTTTGGAAACGGGCTTCAGCCACGGCGGCCAAGTGGACACTTTGGATTGGTTCGATGTTGGGCGTATTGGTGTACGCGACCGGCAAATTGCTTCCGGATAGCCCCATCGGGCAGGTACCGTTCATGATGATGGCATTTTACCTGTTCTGCGCGTGTGTATTGCTGCAGGTTGTCCTGTCTTACCGGTATCCGGCCGTGCATACCGCCGTGAGCGAAGGGTTGTATTGGAAGTCTCCCTGGGAGCCATTGAGGCGGCCCACTTGGGGCGGGTTAGGGAATTATAAGGTCCTATCAGCGGCGCTGCTGCTAACGATGGCTGTGCTATATGTGTTTTTCCACTAATGATATCGGTGTATGAGAAAACGAATTATCGGACCGTTTGCCATTATCGGCGCCTTGTCGGTCTTTTTGTTTGCGTGTTCGCCCAACCAACGGGCAGCCAACGAATCGGGTTCAGACGATGCGGCGATACCTGCGAAAGAGCCTAAACGGGTAGGCATGGTCACTGGACTGAAGCCCGAGAAAGCCGCATATTACAAAGAACTGCATGCCGATACGTGGGAGGGCGTTTTGGCGACAATAAGCGACTACCACATCCGCAATTACTCCATATACCTGAAAGAGATAGAGGGCAAACTATTCCTGTTCAGCTATTATGAGTACATCGGCGACGATTACGAAGGCGACATGAAAGGCATTGCAGCTGATTCGACCACCCGGCGGTGGTGGCGCGAGACCGATCCTTGTCAGTTGCCGCTTCAAGAGGCCGCGGAAAAGGGGACAATCTGGACACCGATGGAGGAGGTTTTTCATGCCCAGTGATCGGATGCCAGCATTTGGGGAACAGACTTTCTTACGGCAGAGTGCCGAGAAGGCCAAAGATCCGGATCATCGCCGGAAAATGAACCATGCACTCAAACAATCCGACGACGCGTTCGAGCGCGGCAAGGGACAGTTCGCCGATCTGGGGTTCGCCCGGGATTTGGCCAACGCCATCAAGCGTGATACGATCATGCGATTGGATGCCTACCTCTGCGAGTTCGAGGAGCGGTTTATCGGCAGGGGAGGCAAGGTGATCTGGGCGCAGACCGCTGTTGAGGCGGTAGCGGCCGTCAAGGCGATTTGTAGTCGGCACGGGGCCAGGACGGTCGTGAAAAGCAAATCGATGGTGACCGAAGAGATCCACCTGAACAAGGTGCTGGCTGATGAGGGCATGGACGTGATCGAGACCGATCTTGGCGAGTATATCCAGCAACTGGCCGGCGAGGCGCCCTACCACATCGTGGCGCCATCGTTGCACAAAAGCAAGGAGGAGGTGGCCCAGCTGTTCGTGGATAAATTGGATGCGAAGCCGGGATTGCCGCCCGAACAGCTGACGCGCGTGGCCAGGAAGGTGCTCAGGAAGAAATTCCGGGAGGCCGAAGTGGGGATAACCGGGGTCAATTTCCTATTGGCGGATATTGGGGGCATGGTGCTGACCGAGAACGAGGGCAATGCGAGATTGAGTACGGCGTTCCCGAAAGTGCACATCGCCGTAACCGGCATCGAGAAGATGCTGCCGTCCGTGCAGCATCTGGGCCTGTTCCTGCCGCTCTTGGCCACGCATGGATCCGGCCAGCGGATTACGGTGTACAATTCGATCCTGACCGGGCCTCGCCGCGAAGGCGAGACCGACGGGCCCGATGAGATGTACGTGATCCTGCTGGACAACGGGCGAACCAAGCTGCTGGCCGATCCCAAAGCACGGGAGAGCCTGTATTGCATCCGATGCGGCGCATGCCTCAATGCCTGCCCGGTCTACAAGAACATCGGTGGACATGCCTACGGCGCAACCTACAGCGGACCGATCGGTTCGGTCATCACCCCCCACCTGAGCGGCATGAAAGAAAGCAAGCACCTGAGCTATGCGTCTTCGCTCTGTGGTGGCTGCACGGAAGTATGCCCGGTACGCATACCATTGCACAACCTGCTGCTGTACAACCGCCAGCGATCGGTGGAAGCCGGATATGCCAACCGCGTGGAAAAAATGGCCTTTTGGGGTTGGAAACAGGCCATGTTGAACAGGAGGTTGCTGAATGTTGGGGGCGGTGGCGTGAAGAACCGCTTTTTTGAGATGTTCGTGGCCGGAATCTGGGGCACGGATCGTGCGTTGCCGGTATTCCCTGCGCTGAATTTCAGCCAACAATGGAAGCGCAGAAGGGAGGAGGAACAACGGAATGGAAACAGCCAGGGATAGGGTGCTCGCCGGTATCCGGTCGGCATTGAAAGACAATGCGTTGCATGCCTCAGGTGAAGTGGGTGACGAACGCGAGGTATTCGCGAAATGCGATATTGGATTGGCTGAGGGCTTTGTTAAGGCTTTCACGGCTATCGATGGCCAGGTGATGTGCTGCGATGACTTTTTGCAATTGGGAGAAAAGCTGGCGGCGCTGTTGCGGGACAGGCAGTGGCGGCAGGTGGTTGCCAAATCCGATCTTTTGGAGCGGCATGTCGGGCAAGCGCAAAAGGATTGGGATGCCGATGACGTAGACGGGTTGGACTTGGAAGCGGTGGAGGCCGGTATCACAGATTGCGAGTTCCTGGCGGCGCGAACCGGTACGGTCGTGATGAGCACGGCACAGGCCGCCGGCCGGGCCTTTCCCGTCTACACGCCGGTCCACATCGTCATTGCGCAGGAAAGCCAACTGGTGGCTGACTTGGGCGAGGCCATTGCCGGTATGCAGGAACGATACGGCATGGATTTTCCATCGGGCATGTACCTGGTCTCTGGCCCAAGCCGTACCGGCGACATCGAAAAAACGCTGGTGTTGGGGGTGCACGGCCCCGTCGAGGTATTTGTGTTTTTGGTGAAACAATGAACTTGAATTTGAAGGATAGCAATCATGGATCTAGGATTGAAGGATAAGGTAATCATCGTTACAGGCGGTGGCAAGGGGATCGGGGAAGGCATCGTAAAGGTACTGGCCCGGGAGGGTGCCATCCCCGTGATCGTAGGACGGAACGAGGATGACAACAGGAAGGTGGTTTCCGAGGTGGCACAATTCGGCGCGCACGCGGCGCAGGTAGTGGCCGAATTGACCAAGCCCGAGCAATGTGAAGCAGCCGTCAAGCAGGCGGCAGGCATGTTCGGCCGCATCGACGGGTTGGTGAATAACGCAGGTATGAACGATGGCGTAGGACTGGAATCGGGCAGCTATGAACGCTTCATGGAAAGCATGCATAGGAACCTGGTGCACTACTACCTGATGGCACACCATGCGCTGCCCTACCTGAAAGGATCGAAGGGGCCCATCGTCAACATCGGTTCACGTACGGCGGAGACGGGGCAGGGTGGCACATCGGCCTATGCGGCGTCCAACGGTGGGCGGAATGCGCTGACACGGGAATGGGCGGTGGAGCTGCTGCCCTATGGCATCCGGGTGAATGCGTTGATCGTGGGCGACTGCTGGACACCGCTCTATGATTATTGGATCAATACCTTCCCAAACCCGCAGGAGAAGCTGAAGGGAATCGTGGATCGCATTCCGTTGGAAAATCGGATGACCACCTCCGAAGAATTGGGCAGCATGGCGGCGTTTCTGCTGTCTGAACGATCCAGCCATACGACGGGGCAGCTCATCCATGTGGATGGCGGTTATGTACACCTAGACCGTTCCCTGCGCCCGTGAGAGTACAACTTTTCATCCCATGCTTCGTAGACCAACTCTTTCCCGAAACCGCATTTAACATGATCCGCGTGTTGGAAAAGGTTGGCTGTGAAGTAAGCTATAACCCCGAACAGACCTGTTGTGGGCAGCCGGCGTTCAATGCCGGCTATTTGAATGAATGCCGTTCGGTAGCCCGGAAGTTTGTTGGCGACTTCAACCCGGACGATGTTATCGTGGCACCAAGCGGGTCGTGCACGGGGTTTGTGCGAAACTATTACGGCCAGTTGTTTGCCGATGATGAAGTCATTTCCGATAATGGCTTGCCCATTCAGCAAAACGTCTATGAATTCACGGAATTCATCGTAGACGTATTGGGGGTGACCGATCTTGGCGCTTCGTTTCCGGCGAAGGTTACCTACCACGATGCGTGCGGGGCGCTGCGTGAATGCGGGGTAAAAGCGGCGCCAAGGAAGTTGTTGCACGCCGTGCGTGGACTTGAGCTGGTGGAGGCACCCGACTGCGAGGTGTGTTGCGGATTCGGCGGTACGTTTGCCGTGAAGTTCGAGCCGATATCCATCGGCATGGGCGAGCAGAAGGTATTGAATGCGATGAAACTGGGTGTGGAGTACATCGTTTCCACGGATTTGTCGTGCTTGATGCACCTGGAGGGCTATATCCGGAAGCATCAGCACGATATTCGTGTGGCCCATATCGCCGACGTGCTGGTAAACCATGGCTAGCACCGGCACACGATTTCAAGCGTTCCACATGGGTAATCCACGTCCCGAACATCCGTTGCTAAGCCCCCTGGTCCAGGACAACGGTGTACAACCTTCCGCAGGTTCAGATTATTTTAATCAAATGATTAAAATATTTGGTTAAATCAAAATGTACTTTTTATATTTGTCGCGAAAAGCGTGTTTGAGCAAATGGCTAAAAGTAAAGAACTAAAGAAAAAAGATACTTCCACAGAAGAAAAAATCATAGCGGCAGCCCGCAAGGTCTTTACCCAGAAAGGGTATGCAGCTACACGTACCCGTGATATTGCAGAAGAAGCCGGGATTAACCTGGCATTGCTCAACTATTATTTTCGTAGCAAGGAAAAGTTGTTTCAACTGATCATGACAGAGAAGCTACAACAGTTGTTTGGCGTGATCCTTCCCATTGTCAATAATGATAAGCTTACATTGGATGAGAAATTAGAGACACTTGCTGAAAACTATATCAATTTACTGATCGATAATCCTGATTTGCCTTTGTTTGTCATTAGTGAGATTAGGGCTAATCCGGAAGGGTTTAAAGATAGATTACAAGTACATCATATACTGAGAAACTCCTCGCTAGTGCACCAAATACGGGAAAAAAGAGCTGATGTAGAACCGGTACATTTTATTGTTTCCCTATTGGGTATGACCATTTTTCCGTTTATTGCTAAGCCGATTTTGTTCTCGGACGACCAGTTGTTTAAACTGCTTATGGAAGAAAGAAAGATTTTAATTGCAAAATGGGCAAAAGCCATTTTTGAAAGTTAGTATATTTTTTTGTCTATGTATTAATCAAATGATTAAAACAAATTAATTAATATTATGATTAAAAGGAGAAAAAGGGCAGTAGTTGGAAATGCACTGATAGCCATTAGTTGCGTACTGCTACCAAACGGTTTTATTATTGCCCAAGATGGGAAGTCACTAACTTTAGATGGCTGTTACCAGCTTGCAGAACGTAACTATCCGTTGGTTAAGCAATATGCGCTTATTGACAGAACGACGGAATATTCCTTTACCAATGCTTCAAAAGGATATCTGCCGCAATTCAATATGGGCGGACAAGTCAGTTACCAATCAGACGTTACTCAAATCCCCATTTCGCTTCCCAATATTCATATCCCTACGATGAACAAAGACCAGTACAAGCTGTATGGAGAGGTTTCACAACCCCTTACGGACCTGTTTACGGTCAAGCATGAAAAGGAACTAATCCATGCAAATGCAGTGGAAGAAAAACAAAAAATAGCGGTCGAACTCTACAAACTGAAGGAACGTATCAATCAATTGTATTTTGGTATTCTGCTGATTGATGCTCAGCTTACACAAACCGAAATGTTAAAGAAAGACATCCATTCCGGGATAGGCAAAAACAAGGTTGCCGTAGAAAACGGCATTGCGCTAAAAAGTAGTACGGATGTTTTAAAAGCAGAATTGCTTAAGGCCGACCAACGGACCATAGCGCTGAAAGCTACACGCAAAGGCTACACCGATATGCTTTCGTTCTTTATCAGCCAACCCGTTGATGAAAACACGCTATTGGAAAAGCCCGGCACGGTTTCGTTGGCCATGGCAATCAATCGCCCTGAATTAAACCTGTTTGATGTACAAAAGAAAACTTTTGATGTTCAGAACAAGCTTATCAACGACAGAACCCTGCCTCGTTTCAGTCTTTTCGTACAAGGAGGTTACGGCAGGCCCGGATTAAATATGCTGAACAATGATTTTGATTTGTATTACATGGGCGGTGTACGCCTGACGTGGAATATAACCGGGTTTTATATTCAAAAGCAGGATAAGCAATTGCTAAGCCTCAAACAAAATGTCTTGGATGTACAAAAAGAAATTTTTCTATTCAATACCAACCTCACACTCAAACAACAGCATAATGAAATCGCAAAGCTGGAAGAGCTGATACGAACCGACAACGATATTATCAAATTGAGGGAAAATGTAAAATTGTCCACTCAAAACCAATTGGAGTATGGTACAGCAACCACCAACGATTACCTCACTTATGTCAATGCAGAAGACCAGGCAACGCAAAACCTGATTTTACACAACATACAGCTTTTAATGGCTCAGTACAATTTAAAAACAACGGCAGGCAATTAATAAAAAAGAAAACAATGAAACGCATTCTAACATCAATCATTATAGCCGGCGATTTACTGGCAATGGTTTCCTGCAACGATAACCAAAACAAATTTGATGCTTCCGGCTCGTTTGAAGCCGAAGAAACCATCATATCTGCCGAAGTACAGGGTACATTGAAGGCTTTTGATATAGCGGAAGGACAAACCTTACAAGCCGGACAAAACATCGGCCATATAGACAGCATACAGCTGTATTTGAAGAAAAAGCAATTGGAAACGCAGGTGGCGGCCTTATTGGGCAAAAAGCCGAATATTCCGGTGCAATTATCCGCTTTGCAGGAACAATTAAAAACTGCCGAAAAAGAAAAAATCCGAGTAACCAACCTGATAAAAGGCGATGCTGCGACGCCGAAACAATTGGATGACGTCAATGCACAGCTAGCGGTATTGAAAAGACAAATCGAAGCCCAAAAATCAACGTTGAGCATTTCCAGCGATGGCATCAGCAAAGACGTAGTTCCCTTACAGGTTCAGATCGAACAAATGGAAGACCAATTGAGCAAATGCAAACTCATAAATCCCGTAAACGGTACGGTGCTTGCCAAATATACCGAAGCCAATGAGATGGCTACCATTGGTAAACCGTTGTATAAAATTGCAGACCTTTCCAATATTATGCTCAGGGCTTATGTGGGCGGAAATCAGTTGCCACAAATCAAGTTCAATCAAAAAGTAAAGGTATTGACCGATGACGGAAAAGGCGATTATCATGAAACGGAAGGAACAGTTACCTGGATTAGCGACAAAGCCGAGTTTACACCAAAAACCATCCAGACCAAAGACGAACGGGCGAATATGGTCTATGCCATTAAAGTAAAAGTAAAGAATGATGAAGGCTTGTACAAAATCGGGATGTATGGCGAAATAAAATTCCAATAAAATGGCAGACGTTGTTCTAAACAGCATTTCAAAAACCTATAACAACGGGATGATCCAGGCTGTAAACGGTGTGTCTTTTGACGTGGGCAAAGGCGAGCTGTTCGGTTTGATCGGTCCCGACGGAGCGGGTAAAACCAGTATTTTCCGCATCTTGACCACGTTGCTTTTACCCGACGCCGGAACAGCTTCCGTAAACGGTTTTGATGTGGTCAAAGACTACAAGATCATCCGTAAGCATGTGGGCTACATGCCGGGTAAATTCTCGCTGTACCAAGATTTGTCCGTTGAAGAAAACCTCAGTTTTTTTGCAACCGTGTTCAATACCAGTATTGAGGAAAACTACCATCTTATCAAAGATATTTATGTACAATTAGCACCGTTCAAAAACCGCAGGGCCGGAAAACTGTCGGGCGGAATGAAACAGAAACTGGCTTTGTGTTGTGCGTTGATCCATCGTCCTACGGTTTTGTTTCTGGACGAACCGACCACGGGGGTAGATGTGGTTTCAAGAAAGGAATTTTGGGAAATGCTGAAACGCCTCAAACAGCAGGGTATTACCATTTTGGTTTCCACACCCTATATGGATGAAGCCACGCTTTGCGAACGCATTGCCCTGATACAAAATGGCGATATATTGTCCATTGATACCCCAAAAAATATTATCACGCAATTCCCCGAAAGGCTGTTTGCCGTGAAGTCGGATGATATGGGAAAGCTATTGGATGATTTAAGAAAAACGGGCATCGTAAAAAGCTGTAATGCTTTTGGAGCCTATCATCACGTTACCTTTTTAAACGATGAAAAAGAGCGACAGCAGGCACTTGTTCATCTTCTAAAAGAACACCAACACACGAATATAGAACTAAAACCAATCACGCCAACCATTGAAGATTGTTTTATCAGACTGATGAATGGAAATGACCGATAAAATTGTAATACATACCGACAAGCTGACCAAACGTTTTGGCGATTTCATTGCTACAAACGAAATCACGTTTGACGTATACCGTGGCGAGATATTCGGGTTTCTCGGAGCCAACGGGGCGGGAAAAACCACCGCTATGCGGATGCTTTGCGGGTTGTCTACACCCACATCGGGCACGGCTACCATTGCAGGATTGGATATTTACAAACAAACCGAAGCAATCAAAAAGAACATCGGTTACATGAGCCAGAAGTTCTCCCTGTATGAAGACCTGACCGTGCTAGAAAACATCCGTTTTTTTGGTGGTATCTACGGGTTGTCCGACAGGCAATTGAAAATCAAGGGCGAAGAACTCATTGCCACCTTGGGTATGGAAAACGAAGCCAGAAAAATGGTAGGTTCATTGCCTTTGGGTTGGAAACAAAAGCTATCCTTTTCCGTCGCCATTCTTCACGACCCCAAGATTGTTTTCCTCGATGAGCCCACCGGTGGCGTTGACCCGGTTACCAGACGGCAGTTCTGGGATTTGATCTACCAGGCGGCCAATAATGGAATTACCCTGTTTGTAACCACGCATTATATGGATGAAGCCGAGTATTGCGACCGCATCTCGATGATGGTTGATGGAGAAATAAAGGCACTTGACACACCTTCCAGGTTGAAGCAACGCTACGCAGTCAATACGATGGATGAGGTGTTCTATGAATTGGCAAGGGGTGCCAGACGAAAATCAGACTAACGCATGAAGCAATTTATCACATTCGTAAAAAAGGAATTCCTACACGTTTTCCGTGACCGGAAAACGCTCTTGATGCTGTTTGTCCTGCCCATTGTACAGATTGTACTTTTCGGGTTTGCCCTGACCAACGAAATCAAAAATGCTAAAATCGTTATCTGTGATTATGCAAAAGACGATGCATCCCAACAAATCATCGGTAAACTTGAAGCAAGCCGGCAATTTGAAATAACGCAATTGCTGTTAAGCCATCAACAAATCGAAACGGTTTTCGAAGCGGGAGAAACAAAAATGGCTATCGTTTTTCCTGCCAATTTCAACAAAGACCTATTGCACCAAAACCACGCACAGGTACAGTTGATTACCGATGCTTCCGACCCGAATGCCGCGACCACACTAAGCGGCTATGCGACACAAATCATGATGGATTATCAGCATGAATTATTGCAATTGCAACAAATGCCTTACCGGATAGATACCGAAGTGCGGATGATTTACAACCCGGAGCTGAAAGCTGCCGTCAATTTTGTTCCCGGTGTCATGTCCCTGATTTTATTGTTGGTTTGTGTGCTGATGACTTCCGTTTCTATTGTGAAAGAAAAAGAAACCGGAACAATGGAAATTTTACTGGTATCGCCATTCAGTCCGTTCTTGGTCATTGTTTCAAAAGCGGTTCCCTATCTGGCCTTATCGCTTATCAACCTAACGGTTATATTATTGTTGAGCATTTTCGTGTTGGGTATGCCCGTTAATGGTAGCATGCTATTGCTCTATGCCGTCAGTACGCTATTTATCGTCACTGCACTTTCCTTGGGCTTGCTGATTTCCAATATAACCGCATCCCAACAATCCGCAATGCTGATTTCATTGATGGGTATGTTGGTACCGTCCATATTGTTTACGGGTTTTATGTTTCCGTTGGAAAATATGCCTTATCCCTTACAGCTTGTTGCTAACGTTGTTCCTGCCAAATGGTACTATATCATCGTAAAATCCATCATGGTAAAAGGATTGGGATTTTCGGCAATATGGGAAGAAGTATCTGTGTTGTTGGGAATGACCTTGGTTTTACTTGCCGTCAACATCAAAAAGTTTAAAATCAGATTGGTATGAGAACACTGAAATTTTTATTGCAAAAAGAGTTCAGGCAAATCTTCCGTAACAAAGCATTATTGCCCTTGCTGTTCGTCGTGCCGATAATGCAATTGCTCATACTTCCTTTGGCCGCCGATTACGAAGTAAAGAACATCAATATCGCCATTGTTGACCACGACCATTCTACGTATTCTCAAAAATTGGTTGCTAAAATCGGGGCATCCGGATATTTCAAGCTCATGGGGTATACCCGTAGTTTCAATGAAGCATTCAAACAAATAGAAGCTGACCAGTCTGATTTGATTTTGGAAATACCGCACGGCTTTGAACGCAATTTGATACGGGAGGAAGAACAGCAATTATTTTTGGCCATTAATGCAATCAATGGTGTAAAAGCTAATCTGGGTGGGGCATATCTCAGCCGAATCATTTCGGACTACAATACGGATGTTCGTCTGGAATGGGTGCAGATGCCCAAGTTCAATATTTTTCAGACTATCGAAGTTACCGTATCCAATTGGTTCAATCCGTCAATGAACTACCGCTTTTATATGGTGCCCGGTATTCTGGCATTGTTGGTCACGATGATTGGAGCTTATATGTGTGCCCTGAATATCGTCAAGGAAAAAGAAGTGGGCACCATCGAACAAATCAACGTAACGCCAATAAAGAAGTACCAGTTTATTTTGGCCAAACTTATTCCGTTCTGGGTTATCGGGATAGTGGTGTTTAGCGTGGGATTGTTCGGCATCGGTTGGCTCATTTACGGCATCGTTCCGGTTGGTAACATCTTTTTGTTGTATGCGTACTTGGCCGTTTACCTCGTTGCCGTATTGGGATTGGGGTTATTGATTTCGACCTATTCGGAAACACAGCAACAGGCCATGTCGGTCGCCTTTTTCTTTATGATGATTTTTATCCTGATGAGCGGCCTGTTTACGTCCATTGACAGTATGCCGCGCTGGGCCTATGTCATTACACAAATAAGCCCGATAACCTATTTCATCGAAGTCATGCGCATGATTGTGCTGAAAGGGAGCAGTTTTGTGCATATCCAATATCATTTCCTGGTCATGGCAGGATTTGCCGTATTCCTTAACGGATGGGCGATTTTAAACTATAAAAAGACGAGTTAAATTAAGATCTTAAGGCATGAACATTTTATTATTCGGAGCCACTGGCGGAACGGGAAAAGAAATCCTGGCAAAATTGTTGGGAGCAAACCACCAGGTCGCTGCATTAGTCCGCAACCCCGAAAACTTAAAGGATATTTCGGAACACCAGCGTCTGAATATCATACGAGGCAGTATTCATAATCCTGATACCTATCAAAAAGCAATGAATAATTGTGACCTTGTTATTTCTGCATTGGGAACAGGAACATCACGTAAACCAACGGAAGTCTATTCCAAGGGAGGTCAGCAGATTATTTCAGCGATGCGGAAAGCAAACAAAAAACGATTGATAACACTAACCGCAGGAGCATTTGACCCTACCGACCCCGCAACTCAAAATTTCATTGTAAAATACATCGTTCAACCGTTGTTTAAAAACATTTATGCTGATATGCGGCGATGGGAAACCATCTTGGAAAACAGCAAAGACATCGATTGGACCATTGTTCGCCCAAGCCGGTTAACCAATGGAAAGGAAAAAGGCAATTATCGGGTAGGGCTCAACCATTGCCCGAAACGCGGAAGTAAAATCAGCCGGAAAGATTTAGCGGATTTTATAGTGAAGCAGCTGGATAACGAAACATATGTGCGTCAGAAGGCGGTTATCGCTTACTAAATTGAACGGACTTTATACAGGTGAGAACGGTAGCGGTCTTAAGGAAGCTAAACCCGTTGCATGACCATTCCATGTAGCGTTATGGCGTTGAACCCCGCTTACAGGAGGTAAGAACTCATATAACACCTTGAACCCAATGATGATGAAAACGATAGCTGCCTTGATTTCGGTTGCCGTGATTACCGTAAACCTCCTGTCTTGCCAAAAAGGAAAACTCGATCCATTGCGATATGGGCAAGGGCATTCTGGTATGATTCCTGTTGGAAAGTAGCGTATGAACAGGCAGATCGTTAACAAAACCGTAAAAGTAGATGGCGTAAGTATATTTTACAGGGAGGCAGGCAACAGTAAGAATCCAACGCTGTTGCTCTTACACGGTTTCCCCACATCGTCCATCATGTTCAAAAGCCTGATGGTAGCGCTTTCCGACAGGTTTCACCTAATCGCTCCCGACTATCCGGGCTTTGGATTCAGCGATGTGCCGCCGATTGATGATTTCGAATATTCTTTCGGGAATATCGCTTCGTACATGGATAAGTTTGTCGATGCCATAAATCTTAGTTCATTCAGTATATACCTTCATGATTACGGAAGTTACGTCGGTGCGCGAATCTGTCTGAAAAACCCGGACAAGGTCGAGTCAGTAATTGTGCAGAACGGCAACAATTACCTTGAAGGTCACGGACCGCAATGGGATGAAACCAAAGCGTATTGGCAAAATCCCACGGAAGAAAAAAAGAAAGAAGTGTATGCCTTCCTGAGCAGGGAGGGAACGAAGGAACAATATTATGCAGGCGTGCCCAAGGAACTTCACCAAAACGTCAGCCCCGAAAGTTGGGTCTTCGATTGGGAAAGGTTAAGCAGACCCGGAAACCTTGACATCCAATTTAAGCTAAACTGTACCTATCCGACAAATTTTGAACTTTTCCCTGCTATTCAACAGTATTTCCGCACGCATCGACCTCCAACGCTTGTCATTTGGGGCAAATATGACGTGTACTTCGACGTGGCCGAAGCTTATTGCTACAAGAGAGATTTGCCAGATGCTGAAATCCACGTATTGGAGGGCGGACATATGGCATTGGAAACCAACTTCGATGAGGTATTAGACCTGATTGGGAGATTTATGGAAAGACGGTGAATCTCAACGATATTCATTTAATGAACCGCTGCTTGTTTTCAGCCCACTAGCGTCCTGTACCTGGTCACGGCTTTCAACAGTACCGGGTTCCATAATGCAGACGAGCATTTCCAGATCATTGAGTTCGCCGGTTACAAGTTGGGGAATGCTTATTTGGCCGATTTCGCTTGGGAATACGGCACATTGCAACCTAATTGTGTAAACCACGGCATTATATATAGCATCTTAAATAGAAACATATCGATATGAGGTGCTTTGTGAATCTCGTCGTGGCGTTGGTGGCCTTGCAGCAAGGCGATCGGCAGTATTGCCGGGCTTGTGTATTGCCCATCGAGGGATCGACGGTTGAACAAATGGGGTCGGCAGTGGCGCCACCCCCGCCTGATGAAACCGACGGACATTACGACGAATCCGAACTGATGACCATCAAGGAGGCAGCGGATTATTTCGGCCGAACGAAACTCTACGAGCTGCGCAAGCAAGGGAAGCTGATCACCGTGGAGCATGGCCCGCGCGAGAAGCGATTGGTGCGTGCGCAAGTGGTGGCCTTGGCGAGGTGGCGGAGGCGGTGAGCGGGTGCGGCATGGTCTCGAAATATTGTAGGCCAATTGTCGTATGCTTTTCGCTGAAGCGCATACGGCAGCGGCCTGCGGCCGTATGTTGCCAGGCTATTGCTGTATGCTGTTAGGCCAATGTTGTTTGCTGCCAGGCTATTGCCGTATGGGTTGAGACTATTGCCGTACGGCACGGCGTGTAAGGCATATGCCGCTAGCCAGGCAGTGTATAGCAACGGGCTGAAGTCGTATGCTTCCAGGCCATTGTCGTATGCAGCTGGCGCTTTGCCGTATGGCAAAGCGCCAGCTGCATACGCGGTTAGCCGACCGGCATCCGTCAGCAACGTCAAGGCATACGGCATGGCGCTGGTGAGGTATGCCTTTGGGGTAAACGCGTCCGGCAATGGATCGTTGCCATACGCGCCTGGCCCTTTGCCCTATGCTTCCAGGCTGATGCCGTATGCTGTTAGGCTAATGCCGTATGCTGTTTGGCTGTTGTGGTATGTTCGGCAGCTGCCTGCGTATGACAATAGGCTAGACGCATGTGTCTATTGCTTATTGACGTATGGCAATGACGTATTGACGTACAGCAGGGGGTCATTGCTATATGGCAATGTTGCCGAGGCATATGCGGTAAGGCAAGGTACGTATGGCAGCGGGCTAGGAACATACGGCAAATGGGCTGGTTTGTTCGCGTTTGTTCGTGGAAAACGACCGGGTTTGTGCGTTGTTGTTCGTCGTTGTCCGGGAATTTTGGCACCTCCCGATTTCTCCCCAATTTGGTCTTGGAAACACGAACTAGTGGATATGGAAACAAGGCAACACCCCATCAGAGCGGGACCGTTTTAGTGCAGATGCGCCATTCGCGGATGCGCTTTTCCGGTATGGATAAGAAAAAGCGACTTGACGAATAAACGAATAAACGAATAGACGAATAAGCGATTAAAAAAATGAGAAAAGATCGAGTATATACCGATTACCGCCGCTTTGCGGATGATGCATTGGCCACGTTGGGTGGCCGTACGGTGGAATTCGTGACCGGCAACGCGGCCTTTCCGGACGTGCAGCCTGACCTGCCGGCCTACACGGCGCTGGTGACCGACTACCGGCAGAAGCTGGAAATCGCCAAGAACGGGGGCAGCCTGGTGGAG
>JBBCJB010000037.1:0-157800 GCA_037190485.1 Parapedobacter sp. | reverse complement strand
CCGGGTCAACGACGCCAACGGCAAGGCCGAGGTGGTGCTGCTCGACTCGCTCGGCGGCCGGGTGCTGGAAGTGAGCAGGCGCCACCGGTCGGCGTTCCTGAAGTGGTGGCGGGAAGGGGAGTAACAAGGCTTGTGGCGCGCGGGCATCCGGTACACCGTGTCATCCGTATCTCCGTACGGTCGGCACGTATATGCTTCCGGTCGGCGCGTATATACGGATGGGCCGTCCGTATCTCCGTACGGTCGGCACCTAGTTGCTTACGGTCGGCGTGTATATACGGATGGGCCGTCCGTATCTCCGTACGGTCGGCACGTAGTTGCTTACGGTCGGCGCGTATATACGGATGGGCCGTCCGTATCTCCGTACGGTCGACGCGTATCTCCGTACGGTCGGCACGTATATCCGGATGGCCCGTCCGTATATACCGATGGCCCGTACGGTTCACCGTATTCCTCCGCGTGCGCGAAAGCGGGTAGAAGCCAACCGGATCATAAAAGTCGCAATTCGCCCCCTAATTTGTCTTTAATGCCCCTTTGCGCGCCGGGGGTTTTGCGGTAGCTTTACATAACAAATAGGGTCTCATCGACGAGGTAGCGAAGCCCGTCGAACGATGGAATTAATCGTACAAAACAAAATCGAAACATGGACAAGCCCATAGCAACAACGCTGGCGATCGTGATCCCAGCCTACCGCATGCACAGCCAGTTGTTCAATAATATGCTGGATGGCATCCGCGAAGAAGACGCGCAAAAAAGGATCGCCGATAGAACCAACCATTTCACCTGGATGGTCGGCAACCTGGTCAATTGCCGGTATTGGCTGGCCGGCGTACTCGGCATTCCCGAAAAGGATCCCCACGACGGGCTGTTCAGGGACGCAAAAGCACTCGACGTGACCGCGGAATACCCGACGCTCGGGGAGTTGAAAAAGCAGTGGCATGCGATCTCGCCGCCGCTGTATCAGAAACTATTGGCCGTGGAGGAGGCCGAACTCAGCGAATCGTATGAATTCGGGATGGATGTCCCCTATGTCGAAGAAAACAAACTGAACATGGTGGGCATGAGCCTGGACCGCGTAAGCTACCTGTTCGGGCAGCTGGGCCTGATGCGAAAGGCGTTGGGCTATGCGGGGGTAAGGTACGATGTGGACGATGGCCTAGGTTACTGATTCCGTTCGGTCTAGTTTTGTAGCCATTGATAACGTAATGATTGGATACCGCATGGACAACCCACCGGAAATGACGAAAACAACCGAAGCGCTCCTGGCGTACAGCCAGGAATGGGACAACGCAATCGCGGCCAACGATGTGCAGCGCATCGGCGAATACATGGCCGATGACTGGGTCTGCGTGGGCACCGAAGGCGGCATCACGCTTAAAGCCGATTTCCTGCGGCATATCGCTTCGGGAGACCTGGTGCACACCCGCATGGACACCGACGAAAGCCGGGTTAAAATCTACGGCGATACGGGCATCGTCACGGCGAAAGGCACCAGCGCCGGATTTTATAAAGGCAATCCGTTCAGCTTCTACGAATGGTCCACCAGCATATTCACCCGCGATGGCGATGGCTGGCAATGCGTGCTGACGATGCTCACCCCCGCCAGGTGACAAAAAAAATCGATTTGTTTAATTGATTATTGTTCATTATTTTTGTTTGTTCACGTAACGTGAACGATTGATAATAATGAACAAAAGATGAAACAGAAAATGTTAATCGTCGAAAAGGCATTACGCAATCTGGAAACCAATACTGGCATTAAAGCCAAATGGGAAACTGGCAAGCAGGCCTATCGTGGTGATGACCTCGATGGCCAAGTCATGCTGGAAATCGACAAACAGACGATGCCATTCAACGCGCTCGTTAGGAAGGAACCACGGCGATACCAGCTAGATTCCATATTGGAAACAGCAGATACCCTAGCGCCACTGATCGTCATAGCCGAGCATATCTTTCCCACGCTAAAGACGGAACTCCGGAATGCCGGTGTCGGCTATATCGATGGAGCGGGGAACATACATATAAACTACGGAGGTAAACTGATTTGGATAGAGGGCCAGAAAATGTTGGACGTAGCGAAAAGCGGAGGTAATAGGGCATTTACGAAAGCCGGTTTGAAAGTCGTTTATGCGCTACTACAACAACCTGATGCGTTGAACCTTCCATACCGTGAGCTGGCCCAAATCGCCGACGTCGCGATTGGAACCGTAAATATTGTATTAAACGGCTTGAAAGAAGCCGGTTTCCTGCTCCAATTAAACAAGAAAGAAATGACTTTAAGGAATAGAAGGGAATTGCTCGAAAAATGGGTGGAAGGCTACAGAAACGTGCTGAAACCGGCGCTACTCATCGGGGCGTACCAGATAAATGACTTTCAAAACTGGAAGGAGCTTGATTTGCCGGAACACACGTACTGGGGAGGTGAACCCGCCGGGGCGTTAGCGACTGGCTACCTTAATAATCCCGAGCAGCTGACGGTTTACACCGCCGAACCCAAAAGCGTGCTGATGAAACGAATGCGCTTAGTACCGAAAGCGAATGGGAATGTTTGGGTTTATCAGGTGTTCTGGAAGGATATGCCCAATCGCAGCATCACACCACACCTGATTACTTATGCCGATCTGATAATTACCGACGATCCAAGATGTATCGAAACGGCCGAAATGATTTATAACGACAACTTGAAAGCTCGATTTGAATAGCATGAGAGACGGAGACCTCAAGCATGTTTTCGATATGTTGGAGCGTGCATTCAGTGCATTGAACATTGATTATTACCTGATAGGTGCAATGGCAAGGCAGGTTTGGTATGACAGGGGAGGGCTAAGCTTTAGGACTACCCGGGACGTGGATTATGCGGCGTTGATAGGGAGCGTGAAAGAATACAGGATGGTGAAGGACTACCTAGTCGAGCGGGAAGGGTGTGTGGAAACTAGGGAGAATGCCTTTGTACTTCTGACGAAGGATGGCGTACAGATAGATATACTTCCGTTTGGTGATATTGAATCAGACGGAAGCGTGGAAATTGAGGGTACGGGGATGACGAGTATACGCGTTGATGGCATGAAAGAAGTATTCGAATCCGGGACAGAACTCGTGATCACGGAGAGTGGCAATTCATTTAAGGTGGCCACGCTGACGGCGATAGCGCTCCTGAAATTTATTTCCTTCGACGACCGTCCCGAGGTGCGCCAAAAGGACGCTCGGGATATCGCGAATATCCTCCTTCATTTCTTCAACTTGCACAGCGACCTGATTTATGAATGGCATAATGACCTTTTCGGTGATGTGGAGCGGGAACTGGAAAACATCGGGGCGATTGTGCTGGGACGCGAAATCAAAAAGATAATCGCAGCAAATGCTGCTTTGTCACTGCGATTCAAGGGAATTTTGGACGTTCACATAACGTTAGCGGAGAAAAGCCCGTTTATTTTGCAAGTTGTTTCTGAAATTGACAAAGACGTGGAAACCATTGTACAATACCTCACGGATATCGCTTGGGGATTTGAAAACAATTCAGAATCGTGACCTCTTACCGAGCGTCCGTTCGTTGAATAAAAATGGGGTTTCAAACAAAATCCCTATCTTTATGCAGCACAAAGCATGAACAGGGATGATAGCTAGCAAAAGGATAGGGGTTTGGGTGGCCGCGGCGCTGCTGTCGGTGTCGGCCGGCGTCGTTCAGGCGCAGATCGTCGTCAATCCGGACGGCACGCATTCAGTGGTCCATGGCAACATCGTGGTCAACCCGAACGGCACGCACTCGGTGATCCATGGCAACATCGTGGTCAACCCGAACGGCACGCATTCGGTGATCCATGGCAACGTCGTGGTCAACCCGAACGGTACGCATTCGGTGATCCATGGCAACGTCGCCATCGCGCCGGATGGCACCCATTCGATCATCGTGGGCAATGCGTCTTCGAATTTTTCGAGGAAGCGTTCCGGCGGCAACGCGCGCAAGAAGGCCGTGACCGTCGAGGGCTGGTTCGGCGACCTCGTGGAGCGGCAGAACCGACGGTTGCGGCGGATGGAGCGGCAGGCTTGGTTCGAGGAGCGCGCAGCCGAACCCAGCGAGCGGGAAAACATCACGCTCACCGTGACGGGCATACGCTCGGACAAGGGGCGCATCGCCATCCAGGCGTTCACCGACGAAGGGGGCTTCAAGGACAGCAAACCGGTGGCCCGATTCAGGTTCCCGAAGACGGGCATGGCGGACGGTACGCTGAAGGTCACGCTGGCGCTGAAGCCGGGCGTTTACGGCCTGGCGATACTGGATGACGAAAACAGCAACGACATCATGGACAACAACCTGCTCAAGATGCCCAAGGAAGGCTTCGGCTTCTCCGATTACTACCACTCGGGCATGGGCAGGCCCAAATTCGACGATTTCAAGATCACCGTGTCCGGCCAGGCGCAGGCCGTAACGGCGAAGTTGCGTTACCTGTGAGGCTTGCTAGGCCGGTATCGGCGTGAGGAAACTGATGCAGATGCGGTTCCAGGCGCTGATCGTGGCCACGGCCATGACGATCTGTGCGAGGTAGTTTTCGCCGAAGGCAGCGAGGGCTTCGTCATAGGTGCCCTTGGTCAGCCCGTGGTGGCTGATCTGGGTAACCTCCTCGGTGACCTGGAGCAACGTGCGCTCCGCTGCGGTGAACAGTTCGGTATCCCGCCAGGCATCCAGCAGGAAGATCCGCTGCGGCGTTTCACCGTGCTTCAGCGCGTCTTTGGTATGCATATCGATGCAGAAGGCGCATCCGTTGAGCTGCGAGGCGCGGATCTTGATCAATCCCTTGTGCGTGTGCGTCAGCCCCGATTGCGCCAGGTATTTTTCCAGCTCGAGCATCGCGGCGTAGGCTTTCGGTTCGACTTCACTGATGTTGATTCGTTTTTCCATGGTATCCTTTCGTTGTTGCGACGCAAAGGTAGGCCTTAATACGGCTAAAACCAAAGCGCCCCGCAAGCAGGGCCTGCGGGGCGCCATCGGCTAGGCCAACGAAGCGAGCTGGGCTTTCGCGGCTTCGAGGTGCGTATCGCTGCCCACCGTGAGGGCAAAGTGGGCGTAAGCCAGTGGAGTGGCCCCTTGGCGCGCCATCGCCTGATCGTACAGGTACGGCCAGGTTTTTCCGCCCGCCTGCTCGTAGGCCCGGATCAATTCCCGAAGACCTTCTTCGCCAAAGACGGCGGCGTGTCCGGCAAAATCGGCCGACGGGTCGCCGACCTGGCCCTCCGACCAGTCGATGATGCCGGTGATGGTACCGGTACTTTCCGCCAGGATGTGGCCGGCGAACAGGTCACCGTGGATGAACGCGCTGAAATCCGGCCAAAGCCGATCGTCGTCCAGCCATCCTTGCCATCGCGCTTCCGCAAGGGCAGGGAGGTCCAGTTCGCGTTTCACGCGGTCCAGTTTGTCCTGCATCGCCACCCTGGCTTCGTGGAGCGTAGCAGCCGGGATACCGGCAACTTCGGCTTCGCGGACGGGGATGCCGTGGAGGCAGACCAATATGCCGGCCAGCGACTGGACGAACGCAGTCCCCTCGCGGTCGATGTGCCAGGTCACGGCGTAGGTCTCGTGGTCGAACGTAAGGGCGGGCTTATCGCCGAGCAGCGGGTAGGCTACCAGGTGGGGCGAGCAAACCCGCCAATCGGGCACGGCGACGGGAAGGTGCCGTTTCACGAGTGCCAGGATTTGGCTTTCCCGACCGATCTGGGCATCCAAACCGGCGCGGCGCGGGATGCGGAGCACCCACCTGTTCCCCGATGCATCGGTCGCGAAGGCCACCCTGAAATCGAGGCCCATTTCATTGAAGGTCATCCCTTCTTGCAACTGCAGGCCATGTTCGGCCGCGAGCTGCACGATTGCTGTATGTTCCATGTTGTCAACAATGATCATGAATAGTGAAAAATTCCGATATGGGCAAGCCCATGGCACGACCGGAGCGGCCGGGGGCGCCCATGCAAACCTAATGACGCGGCCAAGGGGCCACGCGGATGGTTACATCCAAGGTCTTACGTTCATTGTTGCTAGACGTAGATACGTGATCATGGCGCAAAGATAGGAAAACAGCGCGCTACCACCAAACCGTGCGCTGTGCCACGAAACCCCCGTCTTGCGCGCCGTACGTGAACCGGTGCCCGCCGGGGCCGACCGGCCGCGCTGGCGATGGGGCTGTTTTCGGTGCCCATGCTCGCGTTGAATGCCGTGGCGCGGTGGCCCGCATCGAAAAATTATCCCCGGTAAGTAGGTAATTGACGGATGTTGGCGTACTTTTAGGGCGTGAAAAAGCCGATCGTAGCATTCGCGTTGGCGCTGGGCTTGGCTTGCGCGAGCAAAAAGAACAACCCCGCGCCGGTAACCTACCTGGTCACCGAGGATTTCGAAGGGGCCCGGAAGGAGGGGTATGCGGCAGGGGAGGTGCTGTTGCGTACCGGTGCCTGGACGCTCGACGACGCGTTGATCTGGGGTGCCGGGGCGCAAGGCGACCTCCGGAACGACCAACGGGCGCTGCGCATCCGCAACCAAGGCCGCGTCGGCATGGCCTTTGACATCCGCAACCTGACCATGGTCTACCTCAAGCACGGGGTGTTCGGCCAGGACAACCCGTCCACCTGGAAACTGCAGCTCTCGGCGGGCGGTAGCGAATACCGCGACCTCGGCAGTCCGCTCACCACGACGCGCCACGCGCTCAGCCTGGACTCGTTTGCCGTGGCCGATACCGGCAAGGTGCGCCTGCGCATCGTCAAGCTCGACGGCGGACGCCTGAACATCGACGACATCGCCTTCAAGGGACTCGGCGAGCCGGGCATCACGTTGGCCGAACCGGAACCCGGTACGGGCGGCAACGCACCCCGGCCGCTGCCACCGCGCGAAGTGGAGCGGGGGAGCGACGCGCCCCCGGCGGCGGGCGACAACAGCAACCTGCTCCTGGGCAATCCCTCGGGCGCGACGGCCCAGCTCCTCGATTTTTCCAACTACCTGATCGATCACCACTATTACGCGCTGTCGTACAACCGGTCGCGCGGCACGCCCAATTGGGTGAGCTGGCACCTGGATCGCGATCACATCACCGGGACGGTGGGCCGCCAGGATAATTTCGCGGCCTACCTCGGCATCCCCGAGGGCTGGTATGCGGTGGCGCACGCCGACTATACCGATTCAGGTTTCGACCGGGGGCACAACTGCCCGTCCGGAGACCGGACGAGTTCGCGCGAGGCCAATTCGGCGACGTTCCTGATGACCAACATGATCCCGCAGGCGCGGGAGAACAACGGCGGGCCGTGGGCAGACCTGGAAGTGCACATCCGCAAGCTGGTGGAAGAAGGCAACGAGGCGTACGTGATCATGGGGGCTTACGGTGCGGGCGGCGTGGGCGCGAATGGCCGTACGGAATCGATCGCCAACGGACGCATCACCGTGCCCGAACGCATCTGGAAGGTGGCCGTGATCCTGCCCCGCGGAGACCATGACCTGGCCCGCATCTCGCGCGATACGCGGGTGATCGCCGTTGACATGCCCAACGCCAGCATCGTCCACAAGGACTGGCGCACCTATCGCGTGAGCGTGGACCACATCGAGCAGAAAACGGGGTACGACCTGCTGGCCAACGTCGACCCGGCCGTCCAGGACGAACTGGAAAGGTCGGTGGTGGTCGGCTTCTGAAACGCGCAAAGCCCCGGGTTCCGTGGGGAGCCCGGGGCTTTGCCGTAACGTATCGTTGCGCGCGTCCCGCTTAGCCGGCATTCGGCGGTGTACCCGAGCTGGCGGCGTGCACCTTGCGGATCTTGCTGTGTTTCTTGCCGTACACGAAGTAAATGGCCACACCCAGCAACATCCAGATGGCCAACCGCTCCCAGCTCTCGATGGGCAGCGAGGCCATCATGGCCACGCAGACCACGATGCCGAGGATCGGCACCAGCGGCACCAGCGGCGTGCGGAAGGGACGGGGGGTGTCGGGATTGGTCTTGCGCAAGACCAGGATGCCGATGCACACCAACGTGAACGCGAACAGCGTGCCGATGCTGACCATGTGGCCCAGATCGGACACCGGCACGAACCCGGCGAAGATGCTGACGAACACCATGAAAACAACATTGGTCTTCCACGGGGTTTGGCGGGCGGAAAGATCGGAAAAGAATTTCGGCAGCAGCCCATCCTTGCTCATCGTGTAGAATACGCGGCTCTGCCCGAGCAGCATCACCAGGATGACCGAGGTATACCCCGTGAGGATGGCGATGATCAAGGCCGTGTTCAGGAACGTATAGCCCGTCTTGGCAAAGGCGGTGGCCACGGGCTTCGCGTCGCCCGCGAAGTTGCGGTAGTTTTCCAGTCCGGTAAGCACGTAAGAGAACAGGACGTACAGGAGGGTACAGATGAGCAGCGACCCGATGATGCCGATGGGCATGCCCTTCTGTGGGTTCTTGGCTTCCTGGGCGGCGGTGCTCACGGCATCGAAACCGATGAAGGCGAAGAACACGACCCCTGCGCCGCGCATGATGCCGCTGATGCCGAATTCGCCGAAGTAGTCGCTCTTGAAGAACTCGAAGAAGCCGAGCTGGCCCGACCTGAGCAATTCCTCGCCCGCGTTGGCCGGGATGAAGGGGTCGTGGTTCAGCGGGTTGATGAAACTCCAGCCCAAGGCGATGAAGATGAGCACCACGGCGACCTTGATGACCACCAGGACATTGTTCACCAGCGATGACTCCTGTGTGCCCCGCATCAGGAGCAACGAGAGCAGGCAGACGATGACGATGGCCGGGATATTGATGATACCGCCTTCCCAAGGCCCATGCAGCATGCTCTGCGGGAGCTCGATGCCGAACACGATGAGCAATTGGTTGAAATACTGCGACCAACTGGACGCGACCGTGGCGGCACCCAACGCATACTCGAGCACGAGGTCCCAACCGATGATCCACGCCACGAACTCGCCCAAGGTGGCGTACGAATAGGTGTAGGCGCTGCCGGCAACCGGTATCATCGCCGCGAATTCGGCGTAGCACAGCCCCGCGAACGCGCAGCCCAGGGCCGCGACCATGAACGAGATCGTCACGGCAGGCCCTGCATTTTCAGCAGCGGCTATCCCGGTCAGGGAGAACAGGCCTGCGCCGATGATCGCCCCGATGCCCAAGGCCACCAAGCCGCCGCTTGATAGTGTGCGCTTAAGTGTGCCTTCACCGCTTTCGGCGGCCTCCGCAATCAATGCTGGAATCGATTTTTTAAATAACATACTGTTTTTCTTTTACAATTTAGGCCCATTCATGTGTGGGCGAGCCAAACCTACAAATTTTTGGGCTGAAAAAAGGCAATTTACACAAAAAATCCCCGCTCCATGATCGATTGGGGCGGGGATTTCCGTATCGTTTGCATTGTTCGGATCGGCTTAGTCCTTGACAAGGGGCTCTTGCTGTTCTACCACGGCAACCTGTTCGGTCGCCGCTTCGGTTTCGACGTTCGCGTGGCCAGCGGTATGCCCGCCCAGGATGGGGGCGATGACCAAGCCGACCAAGCAGGTCAACTTGATGAGGATATTCATCGAAGGGCCCGACGTGTCCTTGAACGGGTCGCCCACGGTGTCGCCGGTAACGGCTGCCTTGTGGGCTTCGGAACCCTTGTAGGTCATCTCGCCATTGATTTCCACACCGGCTTCGAACGATTTCTTCGCATTGTCCCACGCGCCGCCGGCGTTGTTCTGGAAGATGGCCCAAAGCACGCCGGAAACGGCGACGCCGGCCATGTATGCGCCCAACGCCTCGGCACCCATCACGAACCCGACGATGATGGGGGTGACGATGGTGATCGCACCGGGAAGCATCATCTCGCGCAACGCCGCCTTGGTCGAGATATCGACGCATTTGCTGTACTCGGGCTTGCCCGTGCCTTCCATGATGCCGGGGATCTCACGGAATTGGCGACGCACCTCATTGACCATGTCCATGGCTGCCTTGCCGACCGATTGCATGGCCAATGCCGAGAACACGACGGGGATCATCCCGCCGATGAACAGGGCGGCCAATACGTCTGCCTTGAAGATGTTGATGCCGTCGATGCCGGTGAACGTGACATAGGCCGCGAACAGCGCCAGCGCGGTCAGTGCCGCAGAAGCGATCGCAAAACCCTTGCCGACGGCGGCGGTGGTGTTTCCTACGGAATCCAGGATGTCGGTGCGCTGGCGGACCTCCTTGGGCAATTCGCTCATTTCGGCGATGCCACCCGCATTGTCCGCGATCGGTCCGAAGGCGTCGATGGCCAACTGCATCGCCGTCGTTGCCATCATGGCGGAAGCCGCGATGGCAACGCCGTAGAACCCGGCCAGTTCATACGAACCCCAGATCGCCAAGGCGAAGAGCAGCACCGAAGAGAACGTCGATTTCATGCCGGTGGCCAAGCCCGCGATGATGTTGGTGGCCGCACCGGTAGACGAGTTCCGGACGATATTCAATACGGGCTTCTTGCCCAAGCCGGTGTAAAACTCGGTGAAAGACGAAATCAAGCCGCCAACCGCCAGGCCGACGATGGTGGAATAGAAGACATTCATGCGGGAAACCTCCTTGAAGCCTTCACCGAAGAACTTCATGTTGATGGTTTCGGGCAGCATGAAGCGGATCAGGAAAAAACAGGCGATGACCGTGAGGATGATGGATACCCAGTTGCCCAGGTTCAATGCGCCCTGCACCTGGCTTTCCTTGGCGTCATTGGACGAAACCTTGACGAAGAACGTGCCCACGATCGACGCGATGATGCCCACGCCGGCGATGACGATCGGCAGCAGGATGGGGCCGTAACCGTTGAACGCATCGGTGAAAGCCGTGCCGGATGCTTCGCTCATGTCCTTGATGATGTAGTTGCCCAGCACCATGGACGCCAATACCGTAGCCACATAAGAGCCGAAGAGGTCAGCGCCCATTCCGGCTACGTCGCCCACGTTGTCGCCTACGTTATCGGCGATGGTAGCGGGATTCCGTGGGTCGTCTTCCGGGATGCCGGCCTCGACCTTGCCGACAAGGTCGGCACCGACGTCGGCGGCTTTGGTGTAAATACCGCCGCCTACACGGGCGAACAACGCAATGGACTCAGCGCCCAACGAGAACCCGGCAAGGGCTTCGAGCACGACCGTCATCTCGTAATAGAAATTTCCACCGTCGGTGATGAACAGCTTCAGGAAAATCAGGAAGAAGATGCTGAGGCCGAGTACGGCCAAACCGGCTACGCCCAGCCCCATGACCGTGCCGCCGGTAAAAGAGACCTTGAGCGCCTGCGGCAGGCTGGTCCTGGCGGCCTGTGTGGTACGCACGTTGGATTGGGTGGCGATGCGCATGCCGATATTGCCGGCCAAGGCCGAAAAGAAGGCGCCGAAGATGAAGGCGACCACGATGATCCAATGGGTGGTCTCGACCAGGCTGGAAACAACGAACAGCGCCACGGACGCGATGATCACGAAAACAAGGAGAATCCGATATTCTGCTTTCAAGAACGCCAAGGCTCCTTCTTGGATGGCTTTTGAGATGTTTTTCATCCGATCGTCACCGGCGTCCTGCTTGCGCACCCAAGCCGACTTCACCATCATGACCACGATGCCGACCAAGGCAAGCACAGGTACTAAATAAAGCAGATTCTCTTGCAAAAATTCCATTATATCCGTTTCAATTATTTACGAAAAAGCTACATTGTCAAAAATAGGTCTTAACAAAGAGTCGCCAAAAATAAGACCCTTATTGCAATATTCAAATTTATTTGCATGTTTTCGCGATATTTACCTACTTTCGGCAAAACTAATCATCATTGACGTGACCTACTTGGATAAGACCCCTGAACAACAAGACGACATGAAGCGCGAGCTCGGGCTGCTTGACGCGACGATGCTGGTGGCCGGATCGATGATCGGCTCGGGCATTTTCATCGTGAGCTCCGACATCGTGCGCAACGTCGGCAGTGCCGGATGGCTCATCTTCGTCTGGCTGATCACCGGCGTGATCACGATCATCGCCGCGTTGAGCTACGGCGAACTGTCAGCCATGTTCCCGAAAGCCGGGGGGCAATACGTATACCTGCGCGAAGCGTACAACCGGATGGTGGCCTTCCTCTACGGCTGGTCGCTCTTCATGGTCATCCAGGCGGGTACCATCGCCGCGGTGGGGGTGGCCTTCGCCAAATTCACGGCTTACATCTTTCCTGCGCTTGGCGATGGGAACATCCTCTGGGACTTGGGGTTCGTGAAGATCAATGCCGCGCAGTTGGTGGCCATCGCGACCATCGTGATCCTGACCTGGGTGAACGCCCGCGGCGTGAAGAACGGCAAGATCATCCAGACGGTGTTCACGCTGGTCAAGATCCTGTCGCTCGGCGGATTGATAATCGCCGGTTTGGTCGGTGCCTTCAACACCGAGATCTGGTCGGCCAATTGGTCCGGCGCGTGGGACGCCGCACGCTGGGACCTCAACACCGGCACGGTGGCATCGATCGGCGGGGCGGCCCTGTTTGCCGGCATCGTTTCGGCCATGGTGGGGTCGGTGTTCTCGAGCGATGCCTGGAACAACGTGACGTTCATCGCGGGCGAGGTGCGCAATCCGAGGCGCAACATCGGACTGAGCCTCTTCCTGGGCACGTTGATCGTGACCATCATCTACGTATCGGCCAACCTGATGTACCTGGCCACGCTATCGTTGGAAGAGATCGCCCACGCACCGGCCGATCGGGTGGCGGTGGTGGCCGCGCAGGCCATCTTCGGGCAGGTGGGCACGCTGGTCATCGCCGTGATGATCATGATCTCCACGTTCGGTTGCAACAACGGGTTGATCCTGGCCGGCGCGCGCGTGTACTATACCATGGCACAGGACGGCCTGTTTTTCAAGAAGGCAGGCGAACTGAACCGGTTCGAAGTGCCGGGGTGGGGGCTGTGGGCGCAGTGCATCTGGACATCGATCCTGTGCCTTACCGGGCGATACGGCGACCTGCTCAACTACGTGGTCTTCGTGGTGCTGATCTTCTATGCGCTCACGATCATCGGCGTGTTCATCCTGCGAAGGAAGAGACCCGACATCAAGCGGTCGTACAAGGCATTCGGCTATCCGGTATTGCCGGCATTGTACGTGTTGGCGGCCTTCACGATCTGCGTGGGCTTGCTGATCTACCAACCCGCCTTCACCTGGCCCGGCCTGATCATCGTGCTGCTGGGCATCCCGGTATTCTATGGCTGGAATAAGAAAGGGGTGGCGGGTTAGCGGTGATCAAGAGGGCCCTGCCGCGGTTGAGCGGCAGGGCCACAAAAAAGTTATTTGATGGTCCACAGGTAGATCGTGGCATTCTTCTTTTCGACGACCTGTTCGGCCTCCCAATCGCCCATGTCGAAGTCATGCGAGACGATGCGGCTGCCGGGTTTCAATTCCTTTTGCAGCTTGGGCCTCAATTTCAGGTTCACCGACGGAAGCAGGTACATGGTCACCACGTTCGCCTTGCTGAAGTCGAAATCGAACAGGTTGCCTTCCACGAATTTCACCTTGTCGGTAACGCCGGCCTCCCTCGCGTTCGCGTTGGCCTCCTGGATGCGTTGGGGGTTCAGGTCGACCCCGACGCCGGTGGCACCGAATTTTTTCGCGGCCGTGATCACGATGCGGCCATCGCCGCACCCCAGGTCGTAAACGACATCGCCGGCCTTGACCCCGGCCATCCGCAGCATTTCTTCGACGACCGCCTGGTCGGTGGGCACATACGGCACGTCCAATGCGGGTTCTTGCGCGTAGGCGCCGGTGAATACCCCCACGAAGAGGGCGATCAAGCAAAATTTACTGACTTTCATGATGAATCAAATTTTAACGTTATACATGGGAATTATCAATTGCGTAAGTCATTTTTATCCAATACAAAGAAGAACAGCGTGCCGGCCAACAATATCGCCACGCCGACCAAGGCGCCCGTTCCGGTATAGGCGAGGCTGGAATACAGGAGGTATGCGCAGGTGAGGCAGAAAATGATCGGCGTGATCGGGTATAGCGGCACCTTGAACGGCCGCGGTACGTCGGGCGCCTTGCGGCGCAGGACGAACAGCGCGATCCCGATGGCCAGGAAAAAAAACCAGAAGACGGGCGCCGTGAAATCGACCATGGATTGGAACCCGTCGCGGGTGATGGCCCCGAGCGCGATCAAGGCCAATGCGACCAGGCCTTGCACCAACAGCGCATTGATGGGGGTATCGGTCTTGGCGTGCCAATACCCGAGCGGAGCGAACACCTTGAAATCGCGCCCCAGGGCGTAGTTGGTACGCGCACCGGTGAATATCGTCGCGTTGACCGAGGTAAGCGCGGTAAGCGCCACCAACAGCCCGATGAAGACGACCCCGGGATCGCCCAGCGTGGCGCGCATCACGTCTACGGCCACGGCGTCCGAAGCGGCCATGCCCTCGATACCGAGCACGTGCAGGTACGCCAGGTTGATGACGATGTAGATGGCGGTGATGATCAGGATGCTGATCAGGAGTATGCCCACCATTTTCTTGCTGCCGCCCCGCAATTCGGCCGAGAGGTAGCCAGCCTCATTCCACCCGCCGAACGTGAGCAAGACCAGCACCATCGCCATGCCCATGGCGAAGGGCCTGGCCGCGGTGTCCTGCGCCGGGACGGCGGGCGCATCGATCGGCTCCACGAGGAACCCGACGGCAATCAAAGCGATGATGCCCAGGAATTGGAGGGCGAGCAGCACCTTCTGGGTACCGGTGCCGAATTTGATGCCGATGACGTTGACGATGGTCAGCGCGACCACGACCAACGCGGCGTAGCTGGCCGGCGCATAGGTCCCCGCGGGGTAAACCTGGGCGAGGTAATCGCCCACGATGTAGGCCAGGAGCGCGATGGAGCCTGTCTGGATGACGCTGGCGCGCGCCCAGGCGAACAGGAAGGCAAACCGTTTGCCGAACGCCCGCATCAGGAAATGGTAATCGCCGCCCGTATGGGGGAATGCGCTGCTCAATTCGGCATAGCACAGGGCGCCGATGAACGATACGAAACCGCCCAGCAGCCACATGGACAAAAACAACTCCGGGCTTCCGCCGCTGTTGGACGCCACGATGGAAGGGGTGCGGAATATCCCCGCGCCCACCACGATGCCCACGATGAGCACGATGCCGTCAAACAGGCGGAGTATGGGTTTTGGACTCGATGCGGCGTTGCGGAGCTTGCTTGCTTCGTTCATGATACGGGTCATCTACGATTGGTGTACAGGTGAAGAGACAATCCTGCAGACGGTTTGTTTACGGCCCCTTGTAATATTTTTGTGGGTATCAGAAGAAGTGCTCGCTGAAATTGACGAGGAACAACTGTGCCGTGGCCCGCGTGCACGCGGTGTACAGCCAGCGCAGGAACTCGACGTTGAGCAGCTCGTCCGTCATATAGCCCTGGTCCACGAACACGACGGGCCACTGCCCGCCCTGCGCCTTGTGGCAGGTGATCGCCATGGCGAATTTGATCTGGAGCGCGTTGTAGTAGGGGTCTGCTTTCAACGCGGCCATCCGCTCGCGTTTGTCCGGGATGTGCGCGTAGTCCAGCATCACGTTTTCGAAGAGCCGCTGCTGCTCGGCCGTGGATAGGTTTGGCGTATCGCCGTGCAGCGTATCGAGCAGCACGCGGCAGTCTACGGGTTCGACCTCATCGGTATCCATGAATTCCAGGCTGATGTCGGCAAAACGGAACCCATGTTGCTCGTGGACATTCCGCACGCGACGCACCCTGGCCATGTCGCCATTGGCGATGAAGCCGGGGCGGTTCGAGTCGGCCGATAGCCAATGGTAGTTGTTCTTGACCACCATGATGTGGTCGCCGCCCGTCAATTCCTCCTCGCGGAACAGGATCTGGTTGCGGATGTGCTGGTTGTACAGGTTCGCGCTTTTGTTGGATCGGCAGATGACCATCGTGTTTTCCAGCCCGTAGTTGTCGTAGGCGTAGTGGAGGCCCTCGATGAGGCGCTCGCCCGTCATCCGGAAGATGTCTGGGTAACCCTTGATGCGGAACTTGGGGAACGAGACGGCCGCGTCGGCATCGCCGACCGACTGGAGCTGGGTACGTATGGCGGTGGCATTGGCGAGGATACCGGAATCCTTTTCCTGGCGTACCACCTCGGTAAGCTCCGAGACATGGACGTGGAAGCCGAACGCGGATGCCAGCAATCCCGGATCCAGGGCAGGGCTTTGCACGAAGCCCACCGGGGGTAGCTGCGCGGTGTCCCCCACGAAAAGCAGCCGGCAGTTCTCGCCGCTGCGCACGTAGGAAACCAGGTCTTCCAACAGGCTTTTCCCGTTGAACGCGACGCGCTCGTTGGAGATCATGGAGGCTTCGTCGACGATGAACAGCGTGTCGCTGTGGGGATTGTCTGCCAACCCGAACAGGAAATCGGGCGACAGGGCCACCTTCTGGCGATATATTTTCTTGTGGATCGTGGATGCCTTCCTGCCCGAATACAGGCCCATGACCTTCGCGGCCCTGCCCGTGGGGGCCAACAGGACGGAGCGTAGCCCCAAGGCCGGAAGCGCCTTGACCAACGTGCCGATGATCGTGGTCTTTCCGGTACCGGCGTAGCCCTTGAGGACGAAGCAGCTCGACACGGATGGATCGCGCTGCAGGAAGGTGCCGATCCGCTGGAAGGCCTCGTACTGCTGCCCGGTGGGCGGCAACGGAAAACGGCTTGAAATCAAATCGGCGATCTGCACGGCCAAAGGTACCCAAAAGTTTGGTACAACTGATTTATCTCAGTAAGTTTGCCGCCAGACAATTGATCTGACATGGCGTATATTGCTGAAGACTTTGATTTGCAGCGGGCAGGGGATTATACGCTGCTGGCTAGGGTGGGGGGGCCTGACCATGCGCTGGCCGTGATCGACGCTGCGTCTACCGTGAAGTTTTTTGCGCGATTCGATCCGGAAGTGCCTGGGCAGGACGTGCTCGATCTATTGGATGCGCGGTTCGGCGCGGCGAAATTGGCGACCTACCGAGCCCAGCAGGTGTTCGTGCCCGCGGGGGTGTTCGACGAGCGCCACTTGCGGAGCTATTTGCGGCACCTGCCGGCCGATGGTTTGATGGATGTCCGGGTCACGGACGTTCCGCCGCTCGGCATCAAGGCGATCCATCAAGTGAGCGCCGATGGCTTGGAGCGGTATGGCAACCAGCCGCAGCAGGTGGTCTATCCGGCCGTGCAGCCGCTGTTGCACAGCGTGGCCAATCAGGCGCTCGACGCGACCGGGCCGGTGATCGCGATCGATAGGCATCCAACCGGCGCGATCATCTGCTTGCTGGATCGAGACGTCCTGATGTACAGCAATGATTTTGAGGTGTATGGGGTCGATGACCTGAATTATTACATCCTTCAGGTGTTGGCCGAATTCGGCGTTGCCAACGGCGATCTGCGGTGTTGCCTATCCGGCGAGGTGGACAAGGATGGCGAGGTGCACGGGTTGCTGGCCAACCTGTTCGGCAACGTGGAATTGGCCGATAGCGCGAAATGGACCGGCATAACGGCCCCCGAAGGGCTGGGGCCGGAGACGCACCGTTTAGTGACGCTTTTCGGCCTGGCGCTATGCGGATAATCGGAGGTACGCATGCGGGATTGCGGCTGAACCCGCCGACCGGCTTGCCGGTGCGACCCACGACCGATATGGCCAAGGAAGCGCTCTTCAATATCCTGAACAACCGCATGGCATTCGACGGGATCGCCGCGCTGGACCTGTTTTGCGGAACGGGCAACATGGCGTTTGAACTGGCATCGCGCGGCGCGGCGCCGGTAACGGCGGTGGATGTACACGCGAAGTGCCTGCAATTCGTGAACATGACCGCGGGAAAGCTGAAGTTGGATGCCATCACGACCGTGAGGGCCGACGCGATGAAGTTCCTGGCTGCCTGCAAGGAGCGCTTCGAACTGATCTTTGCCGACCCGCCCTACGACCTGCCGCAACTGCCGCAACTGCCGGATCTCGTGTTCGCCAACGGATTGCTGAAACCCGGTGGCACGCTGATCCTCGAGCATTCGACCAACCGCAAAGTCAACCACCACCCGAATTTCGATGAAACGCGCCAATACGGCTATTCCTCCTTTTCGTTTTTCACGGCTGATGCCTGAAACGGCCAGGCAACTGCCGCTTGGCGATGGCGTAGCCCGTCGAGTTGCTTTTGAAAGCAACTTTAGCTAAGTTTGGAAAAAAAAGGATGAAGATAGCGGTATTCCCCGGGTCGTTCGACCCGATAACCAATGCGCACGTGGACGTGGTGAAACGGGCGACGGACCTGTTCGACAAGATCTACGTGGCCATCGGCGTCAATACGACCAAGAAAGGGCTCTTTACGCACGAAGAGCGGCTGGACATGGTCGCAGCGGCATTCGCCGGGCTGGAAGGCACCGTGGAAGTGGCCAGGTTTACGGGCCTCACGGTCGATTTCTGCAAGCAGGTCGGAGCCCGATACATCCTCCGGGGGATGCGCAACGTGGGCGATTTCGAGTTCGAGAAAGCGATCGCGCACAACAATGCCGAATTGGCCCCGGACATCGAAACCGTCTTCTTGGTCAGCGGCAGCGGCCTGTCGCACATTTCCTCGACGATCATCCGCGAGATCATCGCGAACAACGGCGACGTGAGCCGCCTGGTTCCGGAGGCGGTGCTGGACGCGGCGGCCGGCAAATCACGGCAGGAGGGGGGCTGACGGGGAAATGCCATCCAGGATATCCTCGACGAGCGGATAGGTGTTCTTCCTGATTTTCGCTAGTTTTTCCGCGGCCAGCCAGATGGCGTCGGTGATGTCCTCTTCCCACTGCGGTTTCAATTTGGGCACCTTGTTGACGCCCATCTCATACCAATTCGTCTTCTTGAGCACGAGTTCGCCCTTCAATTGGTAGACGTGATAGGTGGATCGGATCTTGCGCCCCAGGTAATCGACTTGGATGCCGCATTCTTCCTCGACTTCGCGCACGGCAGCCTTTTTCATCGATTCCCCGTTGTCCACTTTCCCTTTCGGCAAGTCCCATTTGCCCAGGCGGTGGATGAACAGGTAATCGCCACTGCCGTTTTTGACGAGCCCGCCCGCTGCCTTGATGACCTTGACCTGCATTTTCAGCGTGCCGAGCAAGGCCTTGGGATTGGTCGAGTGTAACAAATAATTGACAGGGACACGCTTTTCCTTGGCTTCCCTGAAAAGTTTTCCGAGATCAAGCTGTTGACCATCAATTAATTGAATATTAGTCAGGTTGTCGGGTACGAAATCGGCCAAAACAAGGGCCGATCGGTTCATATAAATTTTATAGATTTGCGCCATGAACAATATGAATGAGGTTGCACAAAAAGTTGCCGAATCATTGCTGCAAATTAAAGCAATTAAATTGCAACCCAAAAAACCTTTTACATGGGCGTCTGGTTGGAAATCGCCGATTTATTGCGATAACCGCGTAGCGTTATCCCATCCGCCGATACGCACCTATATCCGCCAGAAATTGGCTGAATTGATACAGGATGAGTTTGGTTCGGTGGAAATGATCTCTGGCGTGGCCACGGCTGGCATTCCGCAAGGCGTGCTAGTTGCCCAGGATCTGGGGCTGCCATTCACGTATGTTCGTGCAAATTCGAAAGACCATGGCCGGCAAAACCAGATCGAAGGGGAATTCGTGGGTGGCCAGCGCGTCGTGGTGGTCGAGGACCTGGTCTCCACCGGCAAAAGCAGCTTGACGGCTGTCGCCGCATTGCGCGAAGCGGGCTGCAACGTGGTTGGGCTGGTTTCGATTTTCAACTATGGCTTCGATGAGGCCGCGCAGAATTTCAAGGACGCCAAATGCCGCCACATCAGCCTCTGCAACTACGAGACGCTGATCGCCGTGGCAACCAAGCACAATTACATCCGGAACGGCGACATCGAACTGCTGGAGTCCTGGCGCGTGAACCCTTCCGCGTGGCCGCAGGACAACGCGTAACCCCAACCCGGAATATCGATGGCGACCTTTGAAAACGAGATCCTGATTGCCAAGCCTGTCCAGGAAGTCTATGGTTTCCTGGCCGATTGCAACAACCACGAACAGTTGATGCCAGCGAACGTCCACGATTGGTCGTCTACGCGAGACGAGGCCCATTTCACCATCCAGCACATGGCCAAGTTGGCCCTCCAGGTGGTGGATAGGGTACCCGACGCGGAAATCACGATCGTGCCGAAGGAAAAGCCGCCTTTTGACGTCTCGTTGCGCTGGAAAGTCTCCCCACAGGGCGACGGGCATACCAAAGCGTCATTGGTGGTCGATGCGGCGTTGAACATGATGATGAAGATGGTGGCGTCGAAACCGCTGCAACAATTGGTGGATCACCAGGTAAAGGCATTGGCCAAGGCCCTGGGTTGATCGAACGGATATGCCCGCGCCAAGCGCGCGGCCTGAATTGGAAAAGCCTGTACAAGCGATCGCTTGTACAGGCTTTTCCCTTGTTTCAACGGGGCCTAGGCGCCCAGTTGCTCCGCCACGAAATCCCAATTGACCACATTCCACCAGTTCTTGATGTAATCCGGTCTACGATTTTGATAATGAAGGTAATACGCGTGCTCCCAAACGTCAAGTCCCAACAGGGGGGTGCCCTTGATCTCCGAATCGCTCATCAAGGGGTTGTCTTGATTGGGGGTGGAACCGATTTTCAGCGTACCGTTATCGCTGACCAACCACGCCCAACCGGAGCCGAACCGGCCGGCACCGGCCGCAGCGAATTGTTCCTTGAACTGATCGACCGAACCGAACGCGGTGTTTATCGCCTCGAGCAATTTACCCGTCGGCGCATTGCCGTCAACGGGCGCACGCAAGGATTTCCAGAAAAAGGTATGGTTCCAGGCGCCGCCCGCGTTGTTGCGGATCTTGGCCGATACGTCGGCGATATTGGCGAACAATTCCTCCGCCGTCGCATAGGTGACGTTGTCGGCCGCGATGGCCTCGTTTGCGTTGGTGATGTAAGCCGTATGATGCTTCGTGTAATGGATTTCCATCGTGCGGGCATCGATGACCGGCTCGAGCGCATTGTAGTCGTATCCGAGCGATTCCTGGCTGAACGCGAGCGGCTGGCCGGACGCCGACGAGTCGCCGCTGGATGAATTGGGCGAACTGCAGCTCACAAGCGCATTCAACGGATTGACGCCCAATGCGGTGGATGCAACGGTAGCGGCCGAAAGGCCAATGGATGTACGTAAAAAACTTCGTCTGTCGGTCATTGCCATAATGGTAAAAGTTTTGATTTACAGCTTAAATACAACCAAAGGTAGAAATTTGTTTTTAATTCGCAACAAATTGCGATAAGCCCATCCGGTTTGATTCCATCTCAATTTTGATTGTCAATTCCACGTCTTTGTCCACGAGGGTTTTGTCAGCCCAACTTCCTTCATAGGCAATATTCCAATCAAGACGGTTAAAGGTAAAACTCGTGCTGAATTTGCCATCCTCCTGATGAGCAAAAAATTCGATGTTCTTGGTGACTTCACGTATCGTTAGGTTTCCCGAAATTTTAAGACTGTCGTCCTTGTTTTTTTCTACGTTTGTCAATTCCAATGTAGCTATAGGGTAGTGAGTTACATTAAAAAAATCATCACTCTTCAAATGATTAAGTAAATTTTTTCGGGCAATTTTTTCGTGTACGGGTACATCTGTCACATCCATAGTTTCCATATCAACGATAAATTCTCCTCCGACTATTTCGCCATTTTTGGTGAGGAATACGCCGTCTTTAAAAAATATAGTTCCTGTCCGTCTTTTTGTTCCTCGCATTTCGGTAGCTATCCAATTGATTTTCGATTTTTCGATATTCATTTTTAGCGTGTCGGCTTCTATTTCAATACTATGTTCAACGACTGGGTTTGTTGTTACTTTTTGGGCATCCGATTTATGTTTGCCGATACAAGATAACACCAACAAAGGAAGGAGAAAGTAATGTAACCTATTCATAATTCGGAATATTTTGGCCTAAAATGATGTCCCGATTGATGGTCAGAATTCCGTTTTCGTCGATTGGTCTCGTAATTCCGGAACCGCCTCGCTTATTTAACTTATCCCTTGTGCTTTGGGTGAGAATCGGGTCGTCATCAAAGAGATAATCATCAAGATAGTATTCGTTTTTGTCAGGTTCTTTTACTGTGGTGTGAATGTGTTCGGGTTCACTGCCGTCCGGATAAGCCGCAGGCCTAAATGTATAAAACGTGTATTTTCCGTCTTTCCCTGTTTTGATCCAACCTCGGATAAATCCGTGTCTTCTTGCCCAGCCTGTTTCGTTGCCTTTGGTTTCATAGACACCATTTCTGTTGGTGTGGTAGATGTAGATAATGACATTTTCTGCTGGTGTTTTGCCGTCTTTTTTGAAAACTGTCCCCGTTATTTTCAATTTAGGTCCGTTGTTTTGAAATTCGGGTAGTGTGTCAATTGGGGTTAATTTTTTATCCCCATACTCAAAAATTGCTTCGCAGCCCTCACAACCGCCACCAACAAGTTTGGTAGTCGTATTTTTTGTTTGGGCATTACAAGATGTAAACACCCACAAAGCCAATAAAATGCATAGCTGAAATGTTCTGAATTTAATATCCATTGTCTGACGTATTTTTAATTTACGACAAAATTATGGATAGAGAAGGAGGCATAAAAATTGAATGGTCTAAGCTGATGAGTTTATACCTTGACCCGTTGACTTGCGTTAAAGTGGTTTTTGAAAGCTGCTGAATACGTTCTGCTTAGTCTTACCAACTCTCCGTTTGTCAAAAGCAAATCATAGTCGCCATTGAGGCGTGATTTAAATGAACTTACCTTTTTGATGTTAACGACCTTGGATTTGTGTACTCTAATAAAGACATTGCCATCCAATTGTGCACAAATAGATTTCAGGGTTTCGGAATGCAAGTACTTCTTGTTCTCAAGATGAATGAAGATATAAGGTGTAGCGGAAGTGATTTGGATGATGCTACAAACATCAACTATCACATTGTCTTTTCCGTTATTGATGACAATGTTATCCAATAGGCGTTTATTTTCCGTATCGGCTGTGGTCTGTGTGCGGTTTGAAAAAAACTTATAACCTAACACAAAACTTGTATAGATGATAACCAATTTATACAAGTCGTGGGCCAATGTATATGAAAGGAATTTGTACAGGTCATACCTGCCCTCAAAAAAAAGTACAGAGAAAATGACAGCAACAAAAGGTAAGATAAAAAGATGAATTACAATGGGCAAAACAACAAACATCGCTGTTTGAGCATAACTAGCTAAGCTCCTATTTTTTAGTCTTTTGTATAATATGAGTAAAATCGGGATAAACAAAAACCAAATGGTTTTAAAAAGTAGTGACTCGTCAAAGTTAAATTCAATGCCACTTCTGTTTGATTCCAAGAAATCTTGGAAGATAGTGAGAGCTACAATGAATAAAAACACACCTGAAAGCACAAAAAGTACTTTTCCAATGGTCTCACTAAAATTGAGCTTGGTTTTATTGAGTACAATTGTATTTTCCATTATTTTTTACTTTTTTCTTTTCGGGTTTTCTAATATCTCTACCGTGTAAAATTACACAAATCTCTCAACTGCCTGTTAAAAAGAAGCGTTGGCTAAAAAATTGGCTCTTTTGCAAGCTTTGGTTTGTGCGTGGGTTCTGTGCGGCTTGCAAATGTGCCAATGCCGGTGGGCAAATTATTTAACTTTAATAATATCATTTTTTAGGACGACTGCACTTTATGTGCGGATCATTTTGTTCTATAATTTACGTTATGTTAAATAATAAATCGGGGAAGCCCTCCCGTGCCGATCGATTCCGCCGCTGGCCGCCGCGCCATCCCCCAAAAATATGACCGGCTTTGCGGGTCGTCGCAAAGCCGGTCATCGAAGCCGATCCGCATGGTGCGCGTGCGGGTTACCGGAAATCAATCGATCGCCGTGACCATCAAGGCCGCCACCGTCAGGTTCGTGCGGCTGTCGATCAGGATCGCGCCGCCGTTGGCCTTGTTCGTCGCATACGTGTCCAACGCCAAGGGATCGGCCGATTTCAATTCGATCCGGCCGATGTCGTTCAGACCGAAATTTCCATTCGTGGATTTCTCCAGCGTTTCGACATCGATGCGGTACAGCACATCCTTTACCTTGACCTTGGTGATCTTGCTGTGGTGCTGCAAAAGGTAAACCTGGCCCAGGTCAAGCGGCTTTTGGTCCATCCAGCATACGTCGGCCTCGAGGTTTTGCGAGACGGCCGGCAGCTCATCCTGTTTCACCAACATATCGCCCCGGCTGATGTCGATGTTATCGGCCAGGTGGATCACCACCGACGCACCGCTTTCGGCGACGGCCAACTCGGCCGACGCCAGCTCGATCTTGCTGATCTTGCTGCGCATACCCGAAGGCAATACCGCTACCGCGTCGCCCACCCGGAGCGCACCGCCCACCACCCGACCGGCATAGCCCCGGTAGTCGTGCAGCTCGTCGGTCTGCGGCCGGATGACCCATTGCACCGGAAACCGCGCCCGTTGCTTTTCCGGAGGCTGGCTCACGGCGACGTTTTCCAGGAACTGCAACAACGGCTCCCCGCCATACCAAGGGATGTTCGCCGATGCCGTGGCGATGTTGTCGCCCTTGAGCGCACTCACCGGTATGTAGTCTACCTGCTTGATATCGAGGCTGTCGCGAAGCCGCTCGTAATCGGCCTTGATCTTGTCGAACGCAGCGCGATCGTAGTCGACCATGTCCATCTTATTGACGCACACGATCACGTTTGGGATACCGAGCAACGAAACCAGGAACGAATGCCTCCTGGTCTGTTCCACCACGCCTTTGCGCGCGTCGATCAGGATGATGGCCAGGTCGGCATTGGACGCGCCGGTAACCATGTTGCGCGTATATTGCACGTGGCCGGGCGTATCGGCGATGATGAATTTGCGCTTCGCCGTCTGGAAATATTTGTAGGCCACGTCGATGGTGATGCCTTGCTCGCGTTCGGCCTTCAGGCCATCGGTCAATATCGCGAGGTCCAGCGTACCGTCGTTGTTCTTGCGGTTGGCCCGCTGGATGGCTTCCAGTTGGTCGTCCAATACGGAATCCGTGTCATAAAGCAACCGCCCGATCAGCGTGCTCTTGCCGTCGTCCACGCTTCCTGCCGTGATGAATTTCAGTAGATCCATTAAAAATATCCTCCCTTTTTACGTTCTTCCATGGCGGCTTCAGACACTTTATCGTCCATCCGGGCGCCGCGTTCGCTTATCTTCGACCGTTGGATCTCTTCGATGATGTCGTCGATGTGGTAGGCTTCCGAAGGCACGGCCGCCGTACAGGTCATGTCCCCTACCGTGCGGAAACGCACTTTGCGGTATTCCACGACGTCCTCGTCGTCGATGTTCAGGAATTCGGCGGCGGCCATGTATTGGCCGTTGCGGGTGATCACGTCGCGCTCATGCGAGAAATAGATGGACGGCAACGCGATATTTTCCCTGCGGATGTAATTCCAGACATCCAGCTCGGTCCAGTTACTGATGGGAAACACGCGGACGTTCTCCCCTTTCTGGATCCGGCCGTTATACAGGCTCCACAATTCCGGGCGCTGGCGCTTGGGATCCCATTGCCCGAATTCGTCGCGAACCGAGAAAATCCGTTCCTTGGCCCGCGCTTTTTCCTCGTCCCGGCGCGCTCCGCCGATGCACGCGTCGAAACCGTGCTCGGCGATCGTATCCAGCAACGTGACGGTCTGCAACGCATTCCGGCTGGCGTGCTTGCCGGTTTGCTCCACGGCTTTGCCGGCATCGATGCTTTCCTGTACCGACCCGACAATCAACCGCTCGCCGAGCTTGGCAACCAGCCAGTCGCGAAAGGCAATCGTCTCCGGGAAATTATGCCCCGTGTCGATGTGCACCAACGGAAACGGGAACTTGCCCGGCCTGAACGCCTTTTCCGCCAGGTGCACCAAGGTGATGGAATCCTTGCCGCCCGAAAACAGTAGCGCCGGCTTTTCGAATTGGCCGGCCACCTCTCGCAAGATGTATATCGCTTCCGCTTCTAAATGATCCAAATAATCCATTGTTGTTGTTTGTTGTGTAGTCTTATTAATTCGCTGCGTGCAATCCACATTCCTTTTTGCTCTGGTCTTCCCACCACCAACGGCCAGCCCGGAAGTCCTCCCCTTCGCGCACGGCCCGTGTGCACGGAGCGCATCCGATACTCGGGAAACCCTTGTCATGCAGGGGGTTGTAGGGGATGTGGTGTTGTTTGACAAAATCCCATACCATCGCCTTGGTCCAGTCGTAAAGCGGATGGACCTTCACCAGCGCGTTGCCTGGGTCCCACTCGACCGCCGACATGCCCTGGCGGTTGTCCGACTGCTCGGCACGGATGCCGGTGACCCAACAGCCCGCCCCCCGGAGCGCGCGCTGGAGTGGCTCGATCTTGCGGATCCGGCAGCATTCCTTGCGGTTATCGACCGACTCGTAAAAGCTGGACGGCCCTTTTTTGCCGATCAGTTCCTGGACGGCGTGCGTATCCGGAAAATAGGCCTCGATTTCCCGTCCATAGGTCTCCAACGTACGGTTCCATACGTAATAGGTCTCGGGAAACAGCCGCCCGGTCTCGAGCGTGAACACGCGTATGGGCAGGTCGTTGGTGAATATCAGATGGGCGATCGCTTGGTCTTCGACACCGAAGCTGGTGGAAAAGACGACCTCTCCGGGAAAACGCGCCACCACGGCCCGCAAGATCTCCAACGGTCCCTTTCCGGCGATATCGTTGTTAAGCGCTGTTGCCAATGCCTGGCTCATCGTGGCTCCTTTCCGGCAAGCAGTGAAGACGTATGGGCATTCAGCGCCCGTACCTTGTCGGTGAAATCCCCTTTCAACAGCGCCCGTAATTGGCTCATGTACAGCAAGGTATCATCGATCTCTTCGGGCAACGCTTCGCTCAACAATTCCTTGATCCGCTTGGCGATCGTCGGCGATTTCCCATTGGTCGATATCCCCAACTTCAAATGGCCCTTCTTGACAACCGATCCGAGATAGAAATCGCATAGTTCGGGCTTGTCGGCCACATTGATCAACAGGTTCCGCCTCCGGCTTTCCGCCCGGATGTGGCTGTTCAGCGTCGGATTGTTGGACGCCACCACCACGATATCCACCCCGTCCAGATCGGCGTCGGAAAACAATCGCTCATGCGCCGTGACGGTTGGATGGTTGGCCACGAAGCCTTGCACCTCGTCGCTGATTTCCTGGGCCACGATCGTGACCTTGGCGTCCGGGCTATTGCCCAATAACGCGCCCAGCTTCTCAAGCGCCACGTTCCCGCCGCCCACCAGCAAGGTATGCAACTGATTCAGCTGCAGGAATACGGGGAACAGCTCGTTGCCTTGCGATGCACTCATACCGCGATCGCTTTATGCTGCCGCTTGGCGAATAGTTCGTGTTTGGCCACGACTTCACCGATGACGATGACCGCCGGTGCACCGATCCGTTGTTCGGCGGCCTGATCCACGATGGTATCGATGGTGCCCAACGCGATGCGCTCGTCTGGCAAGGAACCGTTTTGGATGACGGCAACCGGCAGTGAACCCCGGCCTTCCCGCTGATAGACCTGCGCGATCTCCGCGAGCTTGTTGAGCCCCATGAGCACCACGACGGTGGCGGCCGTCTTAGCGGCCGTATAGATATCGGCCGATATCACGCCCGCGGTGGTCGCCCCGGTAATGACCCAAAAACTTTCGCTCACGCCCCGATGCGTCAAGGGGATGCCCTGCAGGCCCGCCAGTGCGATGGAACTCGAGATCCCAGGGACCACGGTGGTGGGGATATCGTGTGCCGCGGCGTATTCCAGTTCCTCGCCGCCGCGTCCGAATACGAATGGATCGCCGCCCTTCAGGCGGACCACGTGCCCATGCGAGCGCGCGTAAGCGACCAGCAGCTTGTTGATTTCCTGCTGGGTATAGGCATGGTGCGCCGCTCGCTTCCCGACGAACACGCGCATGGCGCTTGCCGGGGCGAAATCAAGCAGGTCTTCATTGACCAGCGCATCGTAGAGTATCACATCGGCCGTGGCCAAGGTCTTTAGCCCTTTCAAACTGATCAGGTCGGCGTCTCCCGGACCCGCTCCGACCAACGATATCTTGGGATGAAGTTTCATTCTTGTTTGTTTTGTTTGTTGTTGAGTTAGCCCGATCGATGCATCACGCGTTTACCGGAGCGCTTGATTCCCGCTTGGCGACCGATGCCTGGTGGAAATCGATCGCGGCGGCAAGGTACGCCTCTGCGAATGCCTCGGACGGTTCATGCTTGTTGATTTGCAGTACCTGCTCGCCGAACCCGCCCTGGATCGCGATTTCACCGGTATCCACGTAACTGGCGTCGAAATCCTTGATGATGGCGTGTTGCGAACTGCTTTGTATCCCCTTGTCAAGCAATAGCGCTTTCGCGGCGCTGATGAATACGCTATAGGCGTGGTATATGGCATCGGCATATGCACCCGCAGCGTAGCTCTCGTTGGCCCAACCCAATTTCTCTTCGGCCTCGTAGAGCAGCGTCGCGACCAAGTCGATGACGACCCCGGCGCATTCACCCACGCCGATGGCGGTCTGGAACGTTTCCTCGTGGCCCCAATCGACAAATTCGTCGTCGGCCAACGTGGTGAGGTCCGCAGATGGTTTGAGCATCCGGTAAAAATAGTCTTTCGTTTGGCGATCGTAGTAGTCATGGAACAATTCATCGCCATTCGCGTTTGTGCGGTAATCATCCAACAACAGCCTCAGGACGTCCTTCACGCGCTTGGAAGGCACCTTCACGACCCGGTCGGCCGCGCGGCCCAAGCCGTCGCCCAACGTTCCGCCACCCAGCATGATCTGCGCGGCCGGGACGACCTTGCCGGCGGCTTTCAGCGAACTGCCATGGATGCCGATATGTGCCAATCCATGCTGGCCACACGAGTTCATGCACCCGCTGATCTTGATCTTGAGTTCACGGTTGTAAACCAGGTCCGCGTATTCGTCATAGATCAGGGTTTCGATGACCCTGGCCATTTCGGTGCTGTTGGAGATGCCCAGGTTGCAGGTATCGGTACCGGGGCAGGTGGTCACGTCGGCGACGCTATCGAAACCAGGTGCTGCGATGCCGATCTCGTCCAGCACGCGATAGACGTAAGGCAATGAACGTTCCCGGACGAACTTGAGGAGGATGCCCTGGTTCTGCGTGATCCGGATCTCATCCGCGATGTGGTCGCGTAGCCCGGCTACGAGTCTGCGGGCCTTGTCGGTAGACAGGTCTCCGGTCGACACCTTGGCATACACGGCGTAGTACCCCGCCTGTTTTTGCGGATAGACATTGGTCGCTTTCCATAGCGCGAACGCGGGCGTATCGGCGATGGCGAGGTCGTCGAGTTCGATGGCCGGAGGCGGTTCCGGTTGCGGCACCGTGTCGCGGTCTATGCGGAATGTCTTCACTTTGTTGGCCACGCGCTCTTCTTCGATCAGCCGCAATACCTCTTCCAGGCCGAATTTCTGGATCAGGAATTTGAAGCGTGCCTTGTTGCGGTTGTTCCGTTCGCCATAACGGTCGAACACGCGGATAACGCTTTCGGAATACGGGATGAGCTGGTCTTCGGGAAGGAAATCATGTACCACATAGGCAATCATGGGCTGGGCACCGAGCCCCCCCCCTAGCATGACCTTGAACCCGCGCTGCTCCACCCCATCCACAAGCTGGATCTTGGGGATGAAGCCCAGGTCGTGTACGTAACTGAACGCCGTGTCTTTCGCGCTGGAAGAAAATGCGAACTTGAACTTCCGGCCCATCTCCTGGCAAATCGGATTCCGGAGGAAATACGAGAACAGTGCGTGCGCATACGGCGACACGTCGAAGGGCTCTTCGGGATCTATGCCCGCATTGGGCGACGCGGTGACGTTCCGGACCGTATTGCCACAGGCTTCCCGAAGCGTGATATCGTCCTGTGCCAACTTGGCCCATAATTCGGGCGTGCGATCCAGGCTCACGAAATGGATCTGGATGTCTTGCCGGGTCGTGAAATGCAGGTTCTTGATGGCGTACTCGTCGGATATATCGGAAATGCGGAGCAGTTGCCTGAAGGTGACCTTGCCAAACGGCAACTTGATGCGCACCATCTGGACGCCAGGCTGGCGTTGGCCATAGATGCCGCGGGCCAACCGCAAGCTCCTGAACTTCTCTTCGGCAACCGCGCCTTCCCGGTACGCCCTGATCTTGCGTTCAAGCTCAATGATCTCTTTTTCGACGACCGGATTTTCCAGTTCGGTCCTAAAGCTTTGCATGGATGTTGTTTAGTTACTCAATGATAAAATAAAAAAACCTCCCTAATTCGTTAGTGGAGGCCGTTATATCAGCTATGCTTCAAACGCGTGTATAACAGCCACAGTCACCCCATTGGCGTGCGACAGTATGACATCAACGTATTTGCTTGTTTCATGCCGACAAATATACGTAAAGTATATGGGAGTGGTAGTGTTAATCGAAAAAATAAAGCGACTATATATTTAATCGATTGTTTTTCAAGCAAATAATCGATTATCGACAAGCCCTCGCATAGGTGTTGCGCCTTAGCTTATCGCTTGGCGTACCTTGACCAATTTCTCGAGTAGCCCCTCAAGCAAATCGAGCTGGAGCATGTTGGCGCCATCTGATTTGGCATTGGCGGGGTCGGGGTGCGTTTCGATGAACAAGCCGTCTGCCCCGACGGCTATCGCCGCCTTGGCAATGGTCTCGATGAGCGCGGGCTTGCCCCCTGTCACGCCGGACGCCTGATTGGGCTGTTGCAGCGAGTGCGTGCAATCCATCACGACCGGTACGCCGAAGCCGCGCATTTCCGGGATGCCCCGGAAATCGACGATTAGGTCCTGGTAGCCGAATGAATTGCCGCGATCGGTCAGGATGACCTTGCTGTTGCCCGAGTCGTTCACCTTGTCGACGGCGAAACGCATGGCACCGGCAGAAAGGAATTGGCCTTTCTTGATGTTGACGGTCTTGCCGGTTTTCGCGGCTGCCGCCAGCAGTTCGGTCTGCCGGCACAGGAACGCGGGGATTTGCAACACGTCCACGTACGCAGCGGCCATTTCGGCTTCGTGGCTTTCATGGATATCGGTTACCGTGGGCACGCCGAAGGTGGTGCCAACCTTGCGCAGGACGGCCAATGCCCGTTCGTCGCCGATACCCGTGAACGAATCGCCGCGCGAGCGATTGGCCTTGCGATAGGAACCCTTGAACACATAGGGGATGCCCAAACGGTCGGTGATGGCGACGATGCGTTCCGCGATGCGCATGGCGATGTCCTCCCCTTCGATGGCACACGGACCCGCCAGCAGGAAAAAGTTCGGGGAACCCGCGTGCTTGACGCCGGGTATGATGGAGTCGATAGTCATAAGCGGGGTCAATTTCCGAGTTCAGACATGAACTTGATGCGCATGAGCTGGATTTCCTCGTAGGTGTAATCGTCCGACCCCAGATCCTTCAGGGCTTGGTCGATTGAATCGACCTCGGCGCCCCGGAAGTAATCGAACACTTCGTCCTGCCGGTCCTCGTCGATGATCTCATCCACGAAATAACCCAGGTTGAGCTTGGTGCCCGAATTGACGATCGATTCCACTTCCTTCAACAGGTCCTCGTAACTGATGCCCTTGGAATGGGCGATGTCTTCCAGGCCGATCTTGCGGTCGATGTTCTGGATGATCGACACCTTGAGCGCGGATTTGTTTGCCGTACCCTTGATGACCAGGTCCTGCGGGCGATCGATTTCATTCTCTTCGACGTACTGCTTGATGATCTCGACGAACTGGCTGCCGAATTTGAGGGCTTTCCCCGAACCCACGCCGTGGATTTGCTTCATCTCATCGATGGTGATGGGATAATGCGTACACATTTCGTCGAGCGACGGATCCTGGAAAATCACGAAAGGCGGCAAACCCTTCTGCTTGGCGATTTTCTTGCGGAGTTCCTTCAGCATTTTCAACAGCTGCGTATCCACCGCGCTCCCCCCCTGCTGTAGGGGTTCGTCCGAACCGTCTTCGGTCGCCGCGTCCATGGGCTTGTTGAGGATGAACCTGATGCCATACGGGTTCTGGATGAACCGGCTGCCCGTTTCGGTCAGCATCAGCAAGCCGTAATTGTCGATGTCCTTGGCCAGGAAGTTGGCCAATACGGCTTGCCTGATCAGTGATTTCCAATAGATGACGCCATGTTCCTTCCCGCTGCCGAACATGGGGTGCGTATCGTGCTTATAGGAAGAGATGGGCTGGTTGTTCTGGCCGATGAACACATTGGTGATGTGGTGATCGTCGAATTTCTCGCCTTGTTCCTGGATGAATTTAAGGACCTGCAGCAACGAACCCTCCGCGTCGAAATGGGTTTGTTGCGTGCTGCAATTGTCGCACATGTTGCTGCAGCCGGTTTCATCGAAATTCTCGCCGAAATAGTGTAGGATCTGTTTCCTGCGGCAAACCGATGATTCCGAATAGTCGATGACTTCTTTCAGGATCTGGGTGCCGATCTCGCGTTCGGATACCGGCTTGTCCTTCATGAACTTGGTCAGTTTCTCGATATCCTTTTCGGAATAGAATGCCAGGCAATGGCCCTCGCCACCGTCGCGGCCAGCCCGACCGGTCTCTTGGTAGTAGCCTTCCATGCTTTTGGGGATGTCGTGGTGGATGACATAGCGGACATCCGGCTTGTCGATGCCCATGCCGAAAGCGATGGTGGCCACGATGACCTCAACGTCTTCCATCAGGAATTTGTCTTGCGTTTCGGCCCGCGTCTTTGCGTCCAATCCGGCGTGGTATGGCAAGGCCTTGATCCCGTTGATGTTCAGTACTTCGGCGATCTCTTCCACTTTCTTGCGGCTCAAACAGTAGATGATACCGGATTTGCCCGCATTGTTCTTGATGAACCGTACGATTTCCTTGACCACGTTCCGCTTGGGCTTGACCTCGTAATAGAGGTTAGGCCTGTTGAATGAAGACTTGAATAAGGTCGCCTCGTTCATCTGCAGGTTTTTGCGGATATCCGACTGCACTTTCGGCGTTGCCGTGGCGGTGAGCGCGATGACGGGTATTCCGCTGCCGATCGAATTGATGACCGAGCGTATCTTGCGATACTCCGGCCGGAAGTCATGCCCCCACTCCGAGATGCAGTGCGCCTCATCGACGGCCACGAACGAGACGGTGATGAGTTTAAGGAACTCCACGTTCTCGGCCTTGGCCAGTGACTCCGGCGCCACATACAGCAATTTCGTCTTTCCGGCCACCACATCCTGCCGTACCCGCATGATGTCGCTTTTGTTGAGCGAAGAATTCAAGAAGTGGGCGATGCTGTCATCGCCGCCGAACGAGCGGAGTTGATCCACCTGGTTCTTCATCAACGCGATGAGCGGTGAAATGACAATCGCGGTACCCTCGCTCATCAGCGCCGGAAGTTGATAGCAAATCGATTTCCCCCCGCCTGTTGGCATGATCACGAAGGTGTCGTTTTTCTGGAGGATATTGGTTATTATGGCCTCCTGATCGCCTTTAAATGTGTCAAAACCAAAAAATTCCTGTAAGTTGTCAAATAATCTTTTCGCTATTTCCATTGCGCCCTTCGCAAAATTTAGATAGACCGATAACCTATTAATGCCCAAAATAACATATTTTTGCGCATATCAGTATCTAAAATTAGAAAATATATTTGTGAAAAGCAATTCCGAAATCAAAAATATTGCAATTAGCGTATTGACGCAAGAGGCGGTTGCTTTGAACAAACTCACAGAACGAATTGATAGTGATTTCATTGCGGTGGTAACGAAGGTGTTGGCCTTGAAAGGGCGCGTGGTCGTGACCGGCGTGGGCAAAAGCGCCATCATCGCGCAAAAAATCGTGGCTACATTGAATTCAACCGGAACCCCGGCCACGTTCATGCATGCGGCGGATGCGATACACGGAGACCTGGGGATCATCCAGGCCGATGACCTGGTGATGGTACTGTCCAAAAGCGGCAATACCCCTGAAATCAAGGTGTTGGTGCCCTTGCTGAGGCAGTCGGGCAATTCGCTGGTCGCGTTGGTCGGGAATATGCAATCGTACTTGGCGGATCAGGCGGATCATGTCCTAGACACCACCGTGGAAAAGGAGGCCTGTCCGCATAACCTGGCGCCGACCACGAGCACGACGGCTCAATTGGCCATGGGCGATGCGCTGGCCATTTGCCTGTTGGAATGCCGCCAGTTCAGCGATCGGGATTTCGCGAGGTACCATCCCGGCGGGTCGCTGGGCAAGCGGCTGTACCTCAGGGTTTCCGATCTGTCGGCACACAATGGCAAACCGTCGGTCGCGTCCGATGCATCCGTCAGGGACGTGATCGTGGCCATCACCAGGTACCGGCTCGGCGCGGTGGCCGTGGTGGATCGGGGTGCGCTGGCCGGCATCGTGACCGACGGGGACATCAGGCGCATGTTGGAAAACCACCGTCACATCGACGAGCTGACGGCCGCTGACATCATGGGGCGTGCGCCCAAAACGATCGCGGCCGGTGAGTTGGCCATCAATGCGCTGTCGATCATGCGCGCATGCAACATCACGCAGTTATTGGTCTTGGATGGTCAATCGTATGATGGCATCATCCATTTGCATGACTTGCTGAAGGAAGGGATGGTCTAGGGATTTACGGGTGGAGGTTACGATTTTCAATGGCAAATAAGCAGCATAAGCAAATAAGCGACAACATGAAGAATTACTATGCCGTCATCATGGCGGGCGGTATCGGGAGCCGGTTCTGGCCGGTTAGCCGGACCAAGCTACCTAAGCAGTTCATCGACATGATGGGCACGGGGAAAACCCTTATCCAAACGACTTACGACCGATTCCTGAAGATCGTGCCGCAGGAAAACATCTTCATCGCCACGAATGAATCGTATGCCGAGCTGGTCCGGGAGCAGCTGCCGGATCTGTCGGCGCAACAACTCATCCTCGAACCCATCATGCGCAACACGGCACCGTGCATCGCTTACGCGAGCCACAAGATCCAGCAGCTCAATCCCGACGCCACCATGGTGATCGCGCCAGCCGATCACCTGATCCTGGAGCCGGAAGTTTTTGCCAGTGATGTGCTCAAGGGGCTCAAATGTGCCGAGAGCCACGATTGGCTCGTCACCCTGGGCATCAAGCCCTCGCGTCCGGATACCGGATACGGCTACATCCAATACGGCAAGAGCGCTCCGGTGGCGGGCTTCAAGAAAGTGAAGCTTTTCACGGAAAAGCCCAACCTGGAATTGGCCAAGACCTTTTTGCAAAGCGGCGATTTCCTGTGGAACGCCGGTATATTCATCTGGTCGGCGAAATCGATCATCCAAGCGTTCGATAAATACCAGACCGAAATGAACGACGTATTCAAGGAAGGCGCCGAGATCTACAATTCCGATCGCGAAGCCAAATTCATCTCGGGGGCCTTCATCCGATGCGTGAACATTTCCATCGATTTCGCTGTCATGGAAAAGGCGGATAACGTCTACGTCCTCCCGACCGACTTCGGATGGTCCGACCTGGGGACATGGGCATCGGTGCACGAACTGGCTGAAAGGGACTATCTGGGCAACGTGTCCACGTCGCCTGAAAACGTGATCGTGTATGACTCGTCCAATTGCATGATCCATACACCCAAGGAAAAACTGGTCATCATCAAAGGGCTCCACAATTTCATCGTGGTCCAGTCGGAAGACACGTTGATGATCTGTCCGAAGGATCAGGAACAAGGCGTGAAGCAGATCGTGGCCGACGTCAAGGAGAAATTCGGAAACACCTACAGTTGATGCCAGCGTCCGGAGCCGTAACCACCCGGGTACAACCCGATGGATTGGCCGTGGTCACCTTCGGCCATCCGGCGCACAACGCCCTGCCGTCCGGTTTGCTCGGGCAATTGGCCGAGCAGTTGCGCGAGGCCGGTGAAAACCCCGCCGTGAAGCTGTTGCTGCTGAAAAGCGATGGCGACCGTACATTCTGTGCCGGGGCGAGCTTCGATGAATTGTTGGCCATTGCTGACGAGGCGTCCGGCCACGCGTTCTTTTCGGGCTTTGCCGCGGTGATCAACGCGATCCGTGAATCGCCGAAGCTCACCATCGGACGCGTGCAGGGCAAGGCGGTGGGCGGCGGCGTCGGCCTTATCGCCGCATGCGACTATGCGTTTGCCACCGCACAGGCAGCGGTGAAACTCAGCGAGATCGGCATCAACATCGGGCCTTTCGTGATCGCCCCGGCGATCGAGCGGAAAATCGGCGTATCGGCGTTGACGCAACTGTCGTTGAACCCCGGCTCGTTCTTCGATGCCGCATGGTGCCATCAACGCGGGCTGTTGCATGAAGTCGAGCCGACCATCGATGCGATGGACGGCGCCATCCAGCGGTTCTGCGCATCCTTGCTCGGCAAGAGCCCGGATGCCCTATCCGCGCTCAAGCGTACGCTGTGGCGCGGTACGGATCACTGGGCCACGCTGCTGCACGAGCAGGCGGCCATCAGCGGCCGCTTGGCGCTCAGCCCCGAGACCAAAAAGCTGCTCATGGAATTTAAGCAACGATAGTTCGCGGAAAACCATTACCTTAGCGTTTCGTAAATCGTTGCATCCATGCGAAGAACGCTATCCATCCTATTGTCATTGGGCTTGCTATGCTGCATGGATGGATACGCGCAGGAGGCCTCGCGCAACCGGAAGGCGCAACAGGCCTTCGAGCGTGCGGGGGGGCACTTGAAGGCACGGCAATACGACCAGGCCATCGCCTCGTTGCAAAGCGCCATCGCACTGGATACCGGTTTTGCGACCGCGCACCAACAATTGGGCGACATCTTCCGGAGCCAACGGCGTTACCCGGAAGCGGCCGGCCAGTATGCCCGCGTCGCCTCGCTGGATCCCGCGCTTACGCCCCTGACTTGGTTCGGATTGGGCGAGAGCCTGTTGCACAGCGGCCATTACGGCGAGGCGTTGGCTGCCTTGCGCCGATACGCGGGTACGCCGGGGCTTTCGGCATCCAGCAAGCGGCTTACCGCCAAGTATATCGCAGACTGCACCTTCAGCCTCGCGGCACTGGAGCATCCCGCAGCGTTCCTCCCCCGGAATCCCGGCGCACCCATCAACAGCGAACACGACGAATATTTCCCGAAGCTCACGGCCGATCACCGGACGATCATCTTCACCCGCAAGATCGATAACCAGGAGAATTTTTTCGAAAGCACGCAAGACAGCAGCGGGACGTGGACGACGGCCCATTTCCTGGAAGGGGCGGTCAATTCCGCATTGTACAACGAGGGCGCCCATTGCCTATCGCCCGATGGCAAGTACCTCTTTTTCACGGGATGCAATCGGCCAGACGGCTTGGGGAGCTGCGACATCTATGTGTCGCGCCGCGAGGGCAACGGCTGGGGCGAGCCCCACAACCTCGGCACGCCCATCAATGGTCGCGGATGGGAAGCGCAGCCCGCACTGGGTGCCGATGGGCGCACGCTCTACTTCGTCAGCAATCGCCCCGGCGGGCAGGGTGGATACGATATCTGGAAGTCCACGCTGCAACCCGATGGCCAATGGGGTGTGCCGCAGAACCTGGGGCCATCGATCAATACGCCCTATGACGAGAGCTCGCCGTACATCCATGCCGACAACCGCACGCTCTATTTCGTTTCGGACGGTTGGCCGGGTTTCGGCGACAAGGATATCTTCAAGAGCCGACTCGATAGCGCCGGGCGCTGGCAGCAGCCCGTCAACTTGGGCTATCCAATCAACGACCACCACGAACAGCGAGCGCTATCGGTAAGCATGAATGGCCGGCAAGCCTTCTTCGCGGCCAACCGCAACGACGCGTTGGGTGGCTTGGACATCTATTCGTTCGACCTGCCCCCGGCTGCGAGGCCCGACCCGGTGGCTTACCTCAAGGGCACCATCGTGGATGCGGAAAGCGGTTCGCCGCTCCAAGCGGAAGTGACAGTGACCGATATCGTGACCAATCAACGGTCGTACCACGAACAGGCCGATTACGAAGACGGCACGTTCCTGGCCCCCCTACCCTTCGGCAAGACCTATGCGCTGCACATCAAACAGCCAGGCTACCTGTTTTTCTCGGAAAACTATCCCCTCGATGACAGCACCAGGATCGACGATGGGTATGAGATCCGTATCGAACTCGCACCCATCCGGACCGGGAATACCGAGACGCTGAGCAACATCTTCTTCGACATCAACAGGTATACCCTGTTGGCGCGATCCAAGAGCGACCTCGACCAGCTGACCGAGTTCCTGAACCTGAATCCGGATGTCCGGATCGAGATCGGTGGACATACCGACAACACGGGGAATGAGACGCATAACCAGGTGCTTTCGGAAAGCCGGGCCAAGGCGGTACACGATTACCTCATCGGGGCGGGTATCGCCAGCCAGCGGCTGCGGTACAAAGGGTATGGCCAGTCCCAGCCCATCGCGACCAATGATACGGATGCCGGACGCCAGCTCAATCGCCGGACGGATTTCAAGATCGTTGAATGATGTGGATGTTAAATGGCAATGGTTAATGGCTAATGGTTTTTAAATAAGGTAAGGTAAATAAAAAATGGAGATGAAGCGTTACATTTTCTTTTCAGTGGTTATCGGGTATGGTTTGACGTGTTCGGCACAGGTGGTGGCACCGGGCGCCGAATTGCAATTGGTCTCGGCGGGGTTCAAGTTCACGGAGGGCCCCGCGGTGGATGCCCAGGGGAACGTCTTCTTCACCGATCAGCCCAACGACCGGATCTGGAAATACGGCACCGACGGCGAACTCTCGATTTTCTTGGAACCCGCCGGTCGATCCAATGGCCTGTATTTCGATCGCGAGGGCCGGTTGATCGCCTGCGCCGACGAACGCTATGAACTGTGGCGCATCGGGATGGACAAACAAGTCGAGAAACTGGCGGTCGACTACCGGGATTCGCTGTTCAACGGCCCCAATGACGCGTGGGTATCCCCAAGCGGCACCATCTACTTCACCGATCCCTATTACCAACGCGACTATTGGGCGCGCAGCGAACCGATGATGCAATCGCAGGCGTTGTATCGCTATGATACCGACGGAACGTTGACCCGGTTGGACGACGCCTTCCGGAAACCGAATGGCATCATCGGCACGCCCGACGGGAAATACCTTTACGTAGCCGATATCGGTGACCGGAAAATCTACCGCTATGCCATCCAAGCCGACGGTTCGGTCGCCGATCGCCGGTTCTTTGCGCCCCAGGGTTCGGACGGGATGACGATCGACGAGCGGGGGAATATCTACCTCACGGGCAAGGGGATCGATGTGTACAGCCCCGACGGCCAGCACATCCAGCACATCGACGTGCCGGTCAACTGGACGGCCAACGCCTGTTTCGGCGGCAGGGACCGCGACTTCCTGTTCATCACCGCGACCGATAAGGTGTTTACGCTAAAAATGGCGGTGAAGGGGGTGCGATGACCCCCTACCCACCTTACGCATGTTGCTCGGCATGTTTCCCTTCGGCGAACTCCTCGATGATCTTTTCGTTGAAGTCGGGCAGGTCATCGGGGGTACGGCTGGTCACCAGCCCCTGATCGACCACCACGGCGCTGTCTTCCCACGATACGCCTGCATTGACGAGGTCTTTGCGGATATTTTTCACGGAAGTCATTTTCCGGCCTTCCACCACTTCCGCATCGATCAGCACCTGTGGTCCATGACAGATGGCGGCGACCGGTTTGCCAGCCTTGAAAAATGCCCTGACGAAGCCTAACGCCTGTTCATTCACGCGGAGCTTGTCGGGATTGATCACGCCTCCGGGAATCAATAGGGCATCATAGTTTGCTGCGCTCGCTTGATCCAAGGGAACATCCACGTCGAAATCGAGGCTCCAGTCGTTACCCTTCTTGGCGCGTACCACATCGCGTTTGGGCGATACGATGTGGGTCTGCCCGCCCGCCAATTGGATGGCGTCGCGCGGGCTTGTCAATTCAACTTCCTCGAAACCATCTGCCGTCAATATCGCGACTTTCCGTCCTTTCAATTCATCAGCCATTTTTTCCTCCTTTTCTTATTATTGACTTTACCTTTGATTACAGGCGGACGGCTTGAATTGTTTTGATAAAGTGGGAGTCGTTCATTCGCGCCACCCAAACGGGATATCCACGCGGTGCTCCCCCATCCCATCGGTATGGATGAACGGGATGCCACCGACGTGTTGGCCGGTATGCATGCCGTTGGTGATGAGCAGGCGATCGGTATCGACCGCGACGACGGGTGCACGCGGGTCACGTGATTCAGCCCCGAATTGAAAGCCGACCAACGACAGGTTGCGGACGTGCCGGATGAACAGCAAGGAAGACGGCAGGTTGCCCCATACCGTCGGTTGCGGATACCCATGCTCGTCTTCGGCGACTTCGATCGCTTTCGGGATGTAATCGCCGGGAGCCACCCCCCCGCGATTGAAGAACTGGACATTGCTCAACTGCACGTTTTCGATGGCGTGCCCGGGGATGGCCGTTATCGAGCTGCTGAAATTGCCGGTGTCGTAGGCCACCAGGTTATTGATGGTGATGTTGCGCATCGTGCCCACGCTAGGGGTCGCCACATCTTCCGCATACTTCCTGGCCCGATTGCCCAGCCTGATGTACAGCGGGCATTCCGTCCCCTCGATGGTCACGTTACTGATGCTGATGCCTTCCATGGTGCCGCCATCCACGATTTCGAGCGATATGCCCGTGATCCCATGGCGTGGCGTGTCGAAGATCGGTTCCGTTTGGCTCCGGCTCGGCTTCACGACGCAATTGCTGATGGCGATGTTGCGGAACCCGCCGGAAGACTCCGTCCCTGCCTTGATCGCGTTGCAGAAACTCGATACCACGCAATTGGTGATGACCACGTCTTCCGTGGCCGCGGGGCCGGTGCTTTTCAACGTGATGCCGTCATCGTCCGAATCGATGATCGAATTGGAAACGACCACCCGCCTGCAGCCATCGATGTCGATGCCGTCGTTATTGCGATTGGCGTGGTTGAACACCTCGATCCTATCGATGAGGAGGTCTTCGCAATCCAGGTAATGTTGGTTCCACATGCCGGAGTTGCGCATTTTCACGCCTTCCACGCGGATGCCTTTGCAGGAGATGAGCAAGATGTTCCGCGGTCGGCCATCCAGGTCGCCCCCGAACAGCCGGGGATCGGGCTCCTGCAGGGCGCCGTTGCCATCGATGGTGCCCAGCCCGGTGATGGCGATGTCATGGGCTTCCCGCGCGTAGATCAAGGCGAACCACCCGCCCCGATCCTTCAACGAGCGGTATGCGGGCTGCGCTTGGCGCGGGAAATCAGCGCGATCGGTACTGGCCAATAGCACCGCGCCCATGGCCAAGTGCAACTCCACGTTGCTGAACAAGGTGATGGTCCCGCTGCGGAACACCCCTGGCGGGACAAGTACCCGCCCACCCCCATCGGCCGCGCAGGCCTCGATGGCCCGGTTAATGGCCAATGTGTTGATTGCCCTACCATCGCCGATGGCCCCGTAGTCGAGGATGTTGTACTCGACGGCCCAACCAGGCACGCTAGGGAGAAAGCCTACGGTCGCCAACGCGACGGTACGCAATAGCCTTCGTAATCTTTCCATAGCACATCAAATTGCGATCGATTCCCCGATCTTCGCCACGCGCTCCACGCCGTCGACCGTAACGCGGAAAACCGGGCCGCTGACCTCGATATCCAGCGTTTTGCCCAGGATGTTCAAGCCTTGTAGTTTCATTTCCTGGGCCATTTGCAAGGCGGTCGGCTTGACCGTTATGGTTCCGTTAGGCGCAACGCTGACGCCGAAAATCCCGAAAACAAAGGTCTGGGCGCCCGTTATGGAATCGAAATCGCTCTGTAGTGGGGTGTCCTCCCGGTGACCGATGAAATTGGCGACCATCGAATCGCCCCAATAGGGCAACCTTTCCGCCCACCAAAGGTGGCGGCTTAGCAGGTCTTCGCCTTCCGAAGCGAAACCCGCATTGAACAGCCGTTGGCAGATGAGCGGCGGGAACGCCATGTAGCTGCCGCCACCGCCATGATCGATATCCACTTGGTCGTATGCCGGGTCGAGCTTCGATATGCTATGGATGCCATAATCGCCCAGGAATTCACGGTCATTGAAATGCGACATCAATCCCGCCTCCACATGGGAGTCGAAGACACCTGTGCCGATCAACGTATACATGAAATTCGTCCAGCGGATGTCCTTTTTCCCTTCGTTCCGGAAATGGAACCAGTTGTCGCTGGCACTCCATAGTTCTTCCTTCAAAAGTACCTTCAGCTTTTCCGCCCGATCCAGCAACGCCGGGAGCGGCTTGGCTGTGAGCCGCGACAATTCGAATGCACGTTGGTAGGTCAAGTACCGCAACGCGTTCACGTCGGGCATGACGCCACGGTACGGATATCCCCTTCGGAGTTCGAGGTGATCTTCGCCTGCGGCACCGTAATCCACCAAGGATACCGGTTTGTTTAGGTCATCGCCAAATAGCGCGTTATCGAGCATATGTTGGTATACCGATTTTCCCGTCACCACTTCATCCAGGAAAGCCGTATCACCGGTATGCAACACATAGTAATAGATCAATTCCACGATCTTGTCTTGGTTGACCTGGTACCACACGCCCCCGCCATTCCCCGTCATCGGGTTGAACAGGTAGTACTTGGTCATGTCGACCTTCAGGAACTGCTTGATGTGGCTTTTGGAAGCGGATGGGTCGATCAATGGGAACAACTGCGCAGGAAGCCCGAATTCCCAGAGGTAATTGCCTACGCAGCCCCCGATGATGCCGCCACTGCCATAGTAGGGCTGCAGGATAAATTCAGGGATATCCCATTTGTTGGTGAACAGGGTGACCAACGAACGATAGTAATACGCCTCCAGCCGTTTGTCGCTCGCGGTGAAACGCGGCAGGCGGGTGAACAGTTCGTTGACCTTATCGGCAAAGCTTTCGCGCGTGTGGTTTACGGCCGCGCGGATATCGGCAAATACCGAATCCAGGCGATGGCCCGGTGTTTTGTCACTTCCTCCGATTTCAAAGCCGATATGGTACGTCTGGGCTGTGTTTGCCGGCAACACTGGCTTGGCCTCCCAGCGAAAAGCCAAGCCAAACCAATCCAGGTCAGGCACATCCGACCGCAGTGCCACGAATCCACGATCGTTCGTCCGCACCATCGATCCGCCCTTCACGGTCACGTCGGTTTTTCGGTCACCCTTTGGGCGATGGAACTCCCAGTTCTCGACACGATCCAAACCGCCTTGCACGTGGAATTGGATCGGTACGACGAGCGGTTTATCGGTTGTATTGAATAACGTCAAGGCCATCACTCCCGTGCGTGTACCCTCGATCAAGACGGTATTCGTCTTCACCGATATCCCATGCAGGTTGCCCTCCCGGATAACCTCAAACGGACTCCATGTGTAGGTGGAAGTAGCGACCTGCTCGCCAAACAGCCGTATTTCGAGCAAAAAGTCTGAACTCGCGTACGGAGGGGAAAACAGGCCGCTGACGCCGCCGACGTCACGGTAGTGCACCCTCGTGGTTACTTTGCCATTGATGATACCGAAATTCTCTTCGGCAACGATGTTGTCTTTCCCATCGAGCGAGAAGACGGATGGATCTATGGTTTGGGCGGATGTAGTCATTGCGTACGGTGCGATGCCGAAAGCGACGGCTAACAGCAAGGGGATACGGCTCATAATCAATTGGAATTTCATAAAAAAGGGTTAATAAAACAATACATATGGATCAGTGCACCAAAGCCCTTCCTTTGGTTTCCGGCAGGATTTTCCAGACGAAATAAAAGGTCGGCAGGGTCAACGTCGCCAGTATCCAGAACGATACGGATTCACCGAACCATGCCAAGCCCAAGGGGAATAGCTGGGCGATGACCCAATTCGCACCGAAAAGGGACAACGTGGCCAGTGCCATGCCCTGCCCGCGCACGGGCGTAGGAAACAACTCGGCCATGACGATCCAAGGTATAGGGCCCATCGATAGCGCGAAAAACGCCACGAATGCGGCCAAGGCAACCAACAGGCCTTGCTCGGACGATCCGGAACCCGTAAAGAAGTAACCGGCGAATGCCAGGGCCAAGCAGATGCCGGTGTTGCCGACCAACAGCAACGGCCTGCGTCCAAGGGTGTCCACTTTCCACATCGCCAAAACGGTGAAGATGACCAGTACGACCCCGAAAGTGAGTTGCCCGCCGAGCGATTCTGCGAACGAGAAGCCGGCCCGCTCCAGAATCAAGGGACCGTAATGGAGCACCAGGTCGATGCCACTGAGCTGGGAGATGATGGCCAAGTACAGCACCATCAGCGTCGAACGTCGCTGCGGGACGCGGAAAAGCCCACTGAAAATCGAAATGCCTGGGGCTATCCGGCCAGCGGCCGGGCTTTCCGGCACGCCGGCCAACAACACCAGGAACACGATGGCTGGCAAGAGAACCGCTCCCAACATGAGCCTCCAGATTTCAATTGATCCAAGACCCCAAAAGGCATTCCCAGTTGATGAATGCAGCCAACTGGCAATCGCCTCGTTTGAAAGGTAGGCCACCAAGATGCCGATTGTCAGGGCCAATTGGTTCAACGCCATCATCCGCCCCCGGATCCGTTCAGGCGATATTTCCGCGATGTATAGCGGGGATACCATCGCCGCGAGACCGACCGCCACGCCTGCGAGCAATCGCAGCGCGATGAACTCGGCGAACCCTTGACAGAAAAAAGTGCCCAATGCGGACGCGGCGAATCCGATGCCCGCCCAGGCTAATGTCTTTTTGCGCCCAAGCCTGTCCGCTAAGCGCCCTGACAACGCTGCCCCAACAATACTGCCCAGCACCACCGAACTCACCAACCACCCCTGCATCGCTGGCCTGTCTTCCAGTGCGAAGAAATCGATAAGCGAGCGCAACGCGCCGGAGATCACCGCGGTGTCAAAACCGAAGAGAAAGCCGCCCAGGGCCGCTACGCCCGCCAGAAAGCTGTGGCGACCCATCAATCCACCGTGTAGTTGGCCAACGCTTCCCGATTCAAGGTGATGCCCAGCCCAGGCTTGTCCGGCAACGTGATTGCGCCATCCACCATCGTCAGCGGTTCGGCGACCAATTCCACGCGCAATGCCGAATCGCACATTTCGACTGGCAGGTATTCGATCATCGGACAATTGGGGGTGGCAAACGCCAGGTGTGCCGTGGCGGCGATGCCGATACCGGATTTCCAGCAATGGGGTACGATAAGGCGTCCCCTGTCCTGGGCCATATGGCATACACGCATGGCCTCGGTCAGCCCGCCTACCCTACCCACGTCGGGCTGGGCCACGCCCACCAACCCCTTGTCCATCAAATCGATGAACTCGAATCGCGTGTTTTGCCATTCGCCGGCCGCAATTCGCATCGGGGCTTCCCTGGCCAGTATCGCATAGCCCTCCAGGTTATCGATCTGCAGTGGCGTTTCCACGAAAAATATGTCCAGATCTTCCCATTTCCGGAGGGTTCTCAACGCCGTGTGGGCATCGTACCACAGGTATTGCACGTCTACCATGATCTGCATATCGGGCCCGACGGCCCGGCGACACGACCGGATGATATCGGTCATCTCCTCGTCGCTCCCACGCAAGCCGCTATGGTTGTACGGGCCTGCCAACGTACACTCGATCTTGGCAGCCGAATACCCGTAAGCCTTTGCACGCGTTATCCACGACACCAGCGAATCGCCATAAGCGGTGACGCTTTCGCCATAGGGTTGCAGCGACGCATACGGGGTGATCGAATCCTTGACGGCTCCACCAAGCAGCTTATAGACAGGCAGTCCCAACGCCTTTCCCTTGATGTCCCATAAGGCCATGTCGATGGCGCCCATCGCGCAGATGACGCCCCCCCGTCGGCCGCTCATACAGGTATACGTATACAGCTTTTCCCAGATGGCGGCGGTATCGAATGGATCCATGCCGATCAACAGGTCGCGCATACCCATCGCCATGGTGTGGCTGCCGGGGGCCTCGATCGCCGCCTTGGCCAACCACGGCCCTGTATCCGTCTCACCTACCCCATACACCCCTTCATCCGTGTGAACGATCACGACGAGGTCATCCTGGGAGGACGACGTGGCATTTTCCTTCAAATCCGGTATCTGCAATACCTTGCATTCGATTTCGGTAATCTTCATTCAACTAGCTATTTTTAGATATTTCATATTGTTCCATTATGCCGATGCGCCGTCTTCAGCCGTGCCGTTCCCGAACCGCCTGCCCACCTAACTTGGCTTGATGTTCCGGTTTGCCCTGCACACCGACCGCGATCCGGTACACCTCGCCTCCTCGGTGGGTCGAGAAATCATGCCGCTGGGGAGCGAGCGACGACTCCCAGTATTGGGCGGCAGACGTGACGAAGAGCGTTTCGTAGTCGGCGCCCCCGAATGCCACCGAGCTGATCTGGGCGGCGGGCAATCGGATGGTCTGCACCCTTTTGCCTCGATCGTCAAACCGCGATACCCGGCCACCGAACCAGTGTGCCACCCAGATGAACCCTTGGGCGTCCACCGTCATGCCGTCGGGCAGTCCATCGTCATCGCCGAACCGTATGAGTTCGCGCCGGTTGGCCAGCCTGCCGGTTTCCAGCCGGTAATCATAGGCATACAGCACGCGCTGTATCGAATCCACCAAGTAGAACGTATGTCCAGCCGGACAGAACCCCATTCCATTGCTCAAGTGCAATCCCTCCTCCAAGATGGCGTGCTGCCCATCGGGGTCGATGCCGAAGAGGAAGCCGGGGTTATACGGTCCGTCTTCGCGGAATGCCTCTTGCCCACCCAACACCCGCCCTCGCGAATCGGCGATGATGTCGTTGATGTGCGTGCAGCGAATGCCGTCCACCTCGTTGCAAAGCAATGTCGGAGGTGCACCTCCAGACCAATGGAAGAACCCGCTTGCGCCACCGAATATCAATCCGCCACCAGCTGCCAATGCGAGGCCCGCAGCATGGAAGCCCTCCAGTGCCACAGTGACATCGCCCCCAGCCAACGGTTTACGATAAATGGCCGCGCCACCGGCATCGGTCCAGAACAAGCTCGTCGTGGCTGGATCGTAAATCGGGCCTTCGCCGCATGACAGGCCTTGATCGGCGAAACGTTCAATGTACATTTCCATCGTTGCGTTGTCTGGATCAAGTGCCTTGGATCATCAAACCGACTCCGCCATCCACCCGGAACGTCTGTCCGGTCACGAAGCTCGCCTTGTCGCTGGCCAGGAACGTAATGACATTGGCCACCTCTTCGGGTTGCGCTATCCGCTTCAATAAATGGATGTTTTCGGTCTCGGCGATGATCGCCTCCCGATCGTCGAATGCCTCGATGTCCTGTTCCAGCATTGGCGTCATCACCGCGCCGGGACAAACGGCCACGCACCGGATATGCGGGGCGAAATCGATCGCGATGCTTCGTGTCAACCCGTGCAGGGCCTCTTTGCTCGCCGCATAAGCCGATACGTTCGCTTGCGAGACGAATCCCTGTACGCTGCCGACATTCACCACCACGGCGTCTTTGACCCCGTTCATGAGCGGGATGGCGTATTTGGCGCAGAGGTAAGCGCTCTTCAGGTTCACGTTCATCGTGAAATCCCACACATGCTCGTCCGTGGTTACCACATTCCCGTATGTCTGTACGCCAGCATTGTTGACCAATATCGTCAGGTGGCCGAAGCGTTCCGCTATTTGGCCGAAAACGCGATGGATCTGGTCATGTTCTTCCAGCTCGCAAGGGTAAAAGGTCAATCGCCCTTGGTAGGTTTCGAGCATTTCGGCGATTTTGGCCTTCGCCCGGCCAAGGGCGATGACCGTCGCGCCCGCGTCCAGCAGTTGCTGCGACACCACTTTCCCGATTCCGGAGGTGGCTCCGGTCACGACAGCCGTTTTTCCCGAAAAAGAAATGTTCATATGTCTATAAATTGAAATCAAACACCAATGACAACGATAGGCGCCCGCCAGCGATGCGGGGCGCTTCGAAAAGTGCGGGATTGGACTGCGGCCCGAACCGGTGCGCCTCCATGAATTTGTCGCCGATACCGTTGATGGAGTGCAGGAACGACAGGTTGCCCACGGGATATTCCATCTTGGCCTTTTCTGGCTTATGGGGCTCTTGGGGCGTCAGCACCCGTAGGAATATATCGTCGCTCTTGACATAGACCGTAAAGTCCGGTTGTGAAGTGCCCAGTATGCGTGCCCAGTGGACATTGGCGTGATAGCCTTTGAACTCGGGGTACACCCACCCCGATTCGCCAGTTACCGTATTGTTGTAGTCCTTTTCCCATAGTCCGAATTGGGGGCCTTTCATCCGGTTCTTGTAGACGCGATACGGCCCGTTGCCCAACCAGCGCATCCCCACTATGCCATCTTCCGGATAGGAAAACGTAATGCCCGCGAATTCACTCAAGCGTTGGGGCTGGTAGTGGACGTCAAGGAGCAGGCGTGCATCGGTCCCTACCGTCCAGGTAAATCGGTCGCCTCCCTTGAAGGTCACCTCGATGATCGACGTGCCGCGTTCCGACACCTGCTTTACCTTTTCTATCTCTTTCTCGCCGCTCACGAAAACCGGGCCATCGGTCAGCGGGATCGATTCATCTCCACGCGAAACGCCGATGAGTTTCCCGTCGTGCTTACTGAAAGCGAAGACGACGTCGCGCACGGTCACTTCCCATCGATCCGCTCGCGCCGTCGTGACGGCCGCCGCCGCTGCACTGGCCGAGTAGGCAACAGAGGCGTCTTGCGCCGCCGCATCGCGGAGCGGCCATGTCCAGGTATGGAGGGCGCGGCCATGTGGATCCCGGGCCGTGATTCGCAACAAGTCATGGTTTTGCCAGCCATCGGGCAGCGGCACGGCCAGCGTGCCACGTTGGCCTGGCGCCAAGTCGATGTGCAGCTCATGGCTGGACTGGACGGTCTCCCGGGCCCGTTCCGTTGGCCCGGATACGGACACCCATTCCGCGTCGAATCGGCAATCCTTCAGGTCGGTATAGTGAAACCGATTCTCTAGGTTAAAAACGCCGTTGAACGCGGAGGTGATGTAGCGCTTCTCGATATGGACAGGACACCATATTTCCTTGATCGAGAAAAAACTGCCCTCACGCTCGTGGTACGGCCCCAGGATGCCATCGGGAGCCTCGTTGCCGTAGGTGTCCAGTTGATTGTCCCGGTCGGTGCGTTCCACGGCCTCATCGGCAAAAACCCAGAGGAAGCCGCCCGCACAAAGCGGTTCATTCCACATGCGCAACCAGAAGTCCTCCAGGCCTGCGCCGTGGCCACCATCGTAGAGGCCGTGCAGGAATTCAGTGGGCATGAATAGCTTGCGTCGACTGTATCCATCCAATGCCAAGTAGTTGTAGTCGAGGTAGTGATAGGTGTTGAATGCGCCGAAGTCCTGCCAGGGGTGCAGCACATGGCGTTGCTGGATGTCCAACCGACCGAAATCGTCGTCGAGCGCCGTATTCCAGCCTCCCTCATTCCCGTTGTCCCAGAGGATGATACTGGGGTGGTTCACGTCTCGGGCGATCATTTCATGCAACAGCTTCCTACCCACATCCTCGTCATACGGCGGATGCTGCCATCCCGCCAACTCATCCAGGACGAACAGGCCCAACGAGTCGCATACGTCCAGGAAATGCTTGTCGGGCGGATAGTGTGACATCCTGACGGCATTCATGTTCATGTCCTTGATCAGGTTGGCCGCTTGGATGCTCATGGATTTTGACGATGTGCGTCCATACTTGGGATGGAAGGTATGACGATTCACCCCTTTCAACTTGACTCGGGTCCCGTTGACGTAGATGCCATCGCGCTCGCGTATTTCAATCGTTCGAAAACCGATCCGTTCCTGCATCCGATGCAACGTGTTGCCTGCCGCATCGAGCAATGAGAATTCCAGGGTATATAGCTCGGGGTATTCCGGAGACCATGGCTTGATGCCGGATATTCCGGATTCCACGCGAGACACCGAACCACCGGCCTCCTGTTCCCAACTTCCCACTTCGGTACCGGCCGAATTGCGCACCACCGCGGCGATTCGGCTGACGGTATCGGGTTGCGCGATGTAGACGTCGGCCCGCAGACTGCCGTCCGAACGCGCATCCACAGCTACCCGTTGGATGTGGACCCGAGGTTTTACCTCCAGGTAGACAGGGCGGAAGATGCCACCGAACACCCAATAATCGGCGTCGCGTTCGGCCTGGTTCACGCTTTTGTTGTCCGAATGCTTTTTGACCAGTACCTCCAGCTTGTTGCGTTTGCCATAATCGACCAGTCCGGTGATGTCATGATCAAATCGGTAAAAGGCGCCTTGATGCACTGGTCCGGCCAGTTTGCCATTCACCCGTACCTCGGCATCGGTCATCACGCCCTCGAAGACGATGCGGATGGATTTTCCACGCCATTCGGCGGGCACGTCAAAGCCGTGTCGGTAACGCCCGGTTTCATAAAGGCGATCGCCGGAACCGTAGCCGTAGTAATAGCCGCCGAAACCTTCCTGTTCCCAGCACGAGGGTACGGGTATGGTGGTCCATTCGCCGCTGTTGCGTCCCGCCGAGCAGTGGAATTCCCAATCCACCCGGTCGTCGGCACCGGTGCCGGAAAGGTAAACCACTTGGGTGGTTGGTTGGGCCATGGCCGAAACCATGGCCATACATAAGCATATCAGGAGTCTGAACGTCATCATTTGGCATTAATTGGCTGGAACACCTGCCTCCATCGGCCAACCGGGATTCTGATAAAGCGTCGAGGTGCTCAAGTCGTTATTTCTTGACGTAATCAAAAAATGTTCAATCGCGATTGGCGAGAGGTAATGCGCCATGTTCCAAATATAACCATTATATACCAATGAAACATCCGTTCGCTCGTACGGCCGCAGGTAAGCGCTGCGTGCCGGGTCTGATACCGTGCTGGCAGACCCTTGGTTGTAGGTAAGCTGGGCCGGGGCGTACCAATGTTGCATCGGACCCCAGAGCTTGAACCCTTCGATGTGATAAGGGGTGCCGATCAACTGGTCCATCGCGCGCCAGCGACGTAAGTCCATGCCGCGCAGCCCCTCGCCCATCAGCTCCACGCGCCGTTCGCGCCGGATGTTGAACAAGGTCTTGTCCACCGACGTGCCGGCCGAATGGGTGGCCCAGTCTCCAGCCGCCTCCTTGGCCATATCCGTGGCATCGATCGTTTTCTGGAAATCCTCGTCCACGCCAGCCCGGCGCCTGATTGCCCGCCAGTACGCCATGGCCGTAGCGTCCAATGCCCCCGTCTTTTCGTAGCAGGCTTCGATGTAATTCAGGTAGGCCTCCACGGCTCGGAATGAGATCTCGCCCTGCGTGCTGTAGCTGTCGTCGTTTTGGCGGTTGTCAAGGTTCTGCCCTTTGCGGTGGGCATAGCCCGTCGTGTATTTCTGGTGTTCGTGCGAAGCGAGGATATCCGGATAGCCCTCTTCGACGATCACGGTGGTATTGTGCAGTACCTTGACCTGTCCCGGTACTTTCAGGAACAGTTGCAGTCGGTTGTCGCGATCCTTCACGATATCGGTCAGGAGGTCATCGCCTTGATAGCCGGAGTTGGCCGCATAGATCGGCAGGCCATTGGCCATCACGAACGATTCGACCATTCCCCGGGTGAGTCCCACCCCCATGTTCCCGCCTTGGTAGCTTTTGCCGGCATAGGAAGTGACATTCAGGTTACGGTCGAATCTCCGCCACATCAACACTTCCGAAAAACCCGACATGTCGACGCTGCTGAACATCTCGCAATACGGGTTCAGCGGGTCGCCCACGGCCTGTGGGAACTCGAATGTATTGTTGACCAGCGGTACGTTGTCGGCTACCTGTTTGGCCGCGGCCATGGCTTCGGTGAGGAAGAAATCGATCTCGCCATCGATGCTGCCCGCGGCGTATGCGAATTGGGCATTGTAATCCATCCGTTTCCCGGGCCAATCAGGCCCGTTGGGCACGAATGCCGTGCCCTTGAAATAGTTCAGGAATGTCGCCTCGTACAGGGCCACACGCGATTTGTATTGCAAGGCAACCAGCCTGGACAGGCGATTCTTCGCGCCATCGGGCGATCGGTCGGCCATCAATAGCGCGGCCGAGTCCAGGTCTGAAAGGATGAAGCGTGCCACCTCGCTTCGCGGAGCCCGCTTGCTGGCCGCGTTCAGCACTTCATGGTTGTCTGGCAGCACCTCCCGGATGATGGGGAAATCGCCGAACGTTTTCAGGTTTTCGAAGTAGAATTGCGCCCGGAAGAAATACATTTCACCGATGTGATGGCGGATGTTCGTTGCATTGCCCGAAATGGTGCCGGCCTCATATCGCGGTAACACCGTCTTGAAGAAATAATTGCATTGGTAAAGCGTGCCGAAATCCCATCCACCCGAAGCCTGCACGCGCCATTCGCCAGCCGCGAATTGGTTGCTGAAACCGATCGCCGCTTGGTTGTCCGTATGCGGGTCGCCGATGTTCCAGCCGTTGGTCGGGCCGTACCGGGCGATGGAATAGGCCGCGAGGTGGGATTCATCGGTGAGGTAATTCGCCGGAGTGATCTCGGATATCGGTTCCCGGTCCAGGAACGCTTCCTTGCAGGCGCCAAACGCGCATAGCGCGAATAGGGCCACTAACTTGCTATTGATAAAAGCTTTCATGCCTGTCTTTGTTAAAATGTTACGTTCAGTCCAAAACTCACCACCCTGTTCATGGGATAGACCGCGCCGGTGAAACCTTGGTCAAGCAATTCGGGATCGAACAAGGGGGAGACTTTCGTGAACGTCCACAGGTTCTCGCCCGACACGAACAACCGGAAGCGGTCGATACGCACGCGCTCCGACCATGCCCGCGGCAACGTATACCCGGCCGTCACGTTCTTGAGCCGGATGTAGGCGGCGTTTTGAAGGTACCGCGTCTGGGCGGCCTTGTTGCGGCCGCTGCTCCAATAGTCACCGTTGAAAAAGGGTCTAGGATAGTAGGAATCCAGATTCAGGCCCAGCGGGTGGTTCGGGTCGTCGCGGAAATAATCCAGATGCGGGATATAGGCCGTGGACCACCACACGTTCGGTCCGGAGCCCCAGAAGTTATAACCGCCATTGAAGAAATCGCGCTTCATCACCCCCTGGAAAAATGCCCGGAAATCAAACCCCTTCCAATCGGCACCCAAATCCAAACCGAAACGGAATCGTGGCGTCGAATTGCCGATGACGGTGTAATCCCCAGGATTGTCCATGGTGCCCGTCCCGCCGTCTATCCGACCGTCGCCGTCGATGTCCTTGAACATGATGTCGCCTGCGGCCCAGTTGCTTCCCAGGTATTGCTGGCCCCCGTTTGGCAGGGTCGCCAGGTGCGCGTCCATTTCCGCCTGTGTCTTGGCGATGCCCAGCGTGGTGAAACCCCAGATGTTGTTCAGCTTCTGCCCGGCCAGGTACGTCCAGAAGTTATTGGTCGGGTTCGGGTACCGGAGCACTTCGCTCTGTGCATCCGACAGCAGGAATTTGGCCCGATAGCCCAATCCATTGGCTAGCCGGTCGGTCCAGCTCACTTCCGCTTCGAACCCATAGCTCTTCAGGTCGGTATTGTTCGTCGTCGGTACCGAGGCGCCCAACACCTTTGGCAATTGGGGCGCCGGACCGACCATGTCATTCGTGTACCGGATGAAGTATTCAGCCGAAAATCCCAACCGGTTGTTCAGTGCGTAGATGTCGGCCCCGACGTTCCAGGCCCGGATATTCTCCCAAGACAGCGCCGCGCTCACCAATCCGGGTGCCGATGCCGTGTTGGGCCTAGCATTGTTCACGATCCATCCACCACTTGCGGTACTGACCGGCATGGTCACGTAGGTGGGATAAAGCGAGCTGGTGTTCTGGTTACCGAGCACACCGTACGATGCGCGGAACTTGAACTGGTCTACCCCCCGCACATGTTCCTGCCAGAAGCGTTCGCCCGCCACGTTCCAGCCCACGGACATAGAGGGGAAGCTTCCCCAGCGCCGATCGGACCGGAAGCGCGAGGAGCCATCGTAGCGGTAATTCAGTTCGACGAAATACCGTTCGTCGTAGTTGTAATTGAACCGGCCGAAATACCCCATCGTTGCCCATTCGTTTTCGCCGCCCGATACCGATGGCGGGATAACTGTGCCATCAAGTGCCTGCCCAGTGGTGATATTGATTGTCGGGTTCTGGGTAACAATCAGGCCATTCCGCGTCGCGGAGGCATTCCGGTATTTGTTGTATTCGGCTTGGAAACCTGCCAGCAGCTCCAGGGAGTGATCGCCCAAGTTGCGGCCGTAGCGCGCCGTGTAGTCCTGTGAAACGTAGTCGTAACGCTCGATGTACTCGCTGACGTAGTTTTCCGGTTCGGCCACGTAGGGGTTGCCCTCCACGTCGTGCCCGAACGTGGTGAGTTTTACGGTACGCGCAAAGCGGTCGCCTAAGTTGTAGTAATACCGTCCCTGTAGCGACAGGCCAGGAAGCGGTTCAGCGACCAGTCGGAACTGGTGGCTGTTGTTGTCGATGATCCGGTTGTAACGCCCGCCGCTGGCGATGATGGAAAGGCGATCCGTGGTCACGTCAAACAGGTGTCCGTTCGGGTCGTACAATGGGTTGGTCGGTTGCGTGCGGCTCATGTATTGCATGTAGCGGTCTTCGAAATGCGATGGCCGGTCGTAGTCTTCGCGCGAATACCGTCCATTATAGCCCAATGAGAGCCATTCCGACACCTTGGACTCGAGGTTGACGGTCGCATTGTAGCGTACCAAGTCATCCCCTCCCAAACGCAAGGTACCGCCTTGGTTCAAGACATTCCCGGATAGGTAGTAGTTCATGAGCTCGTTGCCGCCGCGCATGCTCAGCGAATGTTCGCTCGCCGGCGTACGTTTGTTGAATACGGATGTCCACCAATCGTGGTTGTCGCTGCCCTCCACCGATCCGCCGGCCCAACGGGTTGGATTGCCCGGATCGACGATGATGTTCGTCGCCCCGGGCTTGCCCTCCATGTAATCAAGGATACGCTGCATCCGTTCCGGGCCCACGAAGTCCGGTGCACCGCTGTTGCGCGATGCATCATTGATGAAAATCGCCCAGCGGTACGAATCGGCCGTTTCCGGGAAATTGATGGGGCTTGAATTACGGAAACTGTTGTTATAGGCGATGACAGGCTTGCCCTTCGCCCCTCGCTTGGTGGTGACCAGGATGACGCCGAAAGGTGCGCGCGAGCCGTATATGGATGAGGCTGCAGCATCCTTCAATATGGATATGCTCTCGATGTCGTTCGGGCTCAGGTGGTTCAGGTTGCCCTCGGCCCCATCGATCAAGATCAAGGGGCCACCCGTCGATCCCTGCCCGATCGTGTTCTGCCCGCGGATGTTGAACGAAGGCGCGCTTTCCAGGCTCCCACCGTAGCTGCTGTGGCCGATTTCCAGGCCCGTGGCCAGGCCTTGCAGCGCCTGCGCTACGTTGGTCACGGGCCGCGATTCCAATTCGCGGCTGTTGATGACCGAAACCGATCCGGTCACATTGGATTTCTTCTGTTGGGCAAAACCCACGACCACCACCTCGTCAAGGGCGGCGCCTTCGGCCAAACTGATGTTCAGTACCGTCCGGCCATTCAGGGCGATGTCCTGCGTGACGTATCCGATATAGGAAAACACCAGCTCGTCTGCGCCGGCGGGCAGTGCCAAGCTGAATTCGCCGCTATGGTTGGTGGTCGTCCCGACCGTACTGCCTTTGACACGTACGTTGACGCCTTCCAAGGGCGTCTGGTCATGGTTAGAGACCCTTCCTGAGACGACGCGGTCTTGCCATGCCCGAGCCGGCTGCCCGGTCATGACCAGAAAACACCAGGCCAATGCTCCCAGCCATCGTCCCAGCGTTGACCCCATCGGGGTTTTCGTTGTTTTTTCTTGATTCAATTGATTCATAATCCTTGCACTTAGTAATTGGTCGCTTATTTTGACACTGCAATATTAGGGCGTAAAATATGCTTAAAGCGCCTCGAAGTTTGCCGATAGTACCACTATATTGCTGAGTGTAGGTTCGGCCGATAGGTGCTCGCCTTATGAATAAGTGGTTATCAATAAATGGTTTAACAGGGATTCGAAGGTTTGTTTTCGATTAAATTAGCTTGGTTTGCCGCTATATTAGCCGATATGGGCGTGCGATTTGGCAATTTCGGATTAAATTAGCGATATTCGAGCTTCACGACAACACAGTCCAGCTATGTTACCGGTATATCGAAAAATCACGTACTCGCAATTGTTTTCCTTTTCGACCGTGCTGGAATGCCCGCCCGAGTTCGACACCGCTTGGCACCACCACCCGGAATACGAGCTGATCCTCATCACCGGGAGTGTCGGTACGCGGTTCATGGGCGATAGCATCCAGAAGTTCAACGAGACGGAGTTGGTGCTCGTCGGGCCGAACCTGCCGCATTGCTGGAAAGAGGATCTCGGGAACAAGAATCCGAACGCCAAGGCGTACGTGATCCATTTCTCGGCCGATTTCCTTGGCAGCGGTTTTTTCGACATCCCCGAAGGCCGCCACATCAAGCGGTTGCTCGAGCTTTCGGAATTGGGGCTCAAATTCTCTTCCAACGTGGAGCAACAGGCGGTCTGGAAGATCATGCAGATCTTCGAGACCACCGATTTCGACCGTGTCATCCACCTGCTGGGCTTGTTGAACCTGTTGGCCAAATCCGAAAACCTCGAGCAAGTGTCGAGCCTGGGCTTCACCAGCGCGTTCATGGGCACCCAATCGGAGCGGATCAACAAGGTGTTCGATTATACACTGGAGAATTTCGACAAGCCGGCCGACCTGGAGACCGTCGCTGCGTTGGCCCACATGAGCAAAACGGCGTTCTGCCGTTTCTTCAGGAAGAGCACGGGCAAGACCTATTTCGATTTCCTGAAGGAAATCCGTCTCGGCCACGCGTGCAAGCTCATGCAGGAAAGCGACCTGGGCATCCGCCAGATCAGCTACCAATGCGGTTACGAAAGCATATCAAACTTCAACAAGCAATTCCGGGAGCTGTTCAGCACGACCCCCATCAACTACCGGCGCAGCATGACCCGTCAGCAAGGCAGTTCCAGCACGCCATTTCCCGCTACCGGATAGATGGAGGCGCCACGTACCGGCTTCATGATGTGCATTCCGGTGAGTTTGCCGAAGGCTGGCAACAACAGGGTCTGCCGATGGTGATAGAAGCAGGGCAACCGGTACGCCTGCCGGCCACGGGCCGGGATGACGCAACCGGGATGGATGTGCCCGGCCACGTTGAGCACGGTCTCGTCCGGCGGTGGCTCCGGCGCATGGGTGCACCGGATGCGCGCACCCAGCGTGTAGGCGGGCATGACCTCCACGCCCGCCTGCCGGAAAAGCCGATCGGGAAGGATGTCGTGGTTGCCACGGGTCAGCACGAAACGGACCGACCGGTTCGCGGTACGGAACCGCTCGAAGGCCAGCCACTCGCTGTTGAGGTCGCTGTGGAAAAGATCGCCCAACAGCACCAGCGTCTCGATGCGGTAAGTGGCCAACAGCGCTTGCAGCCGATCGGCATCGGCGGCTGCGGCTGGCAACGGCATGAAGATGCCCGCCTTCCGGAAATGGGAAGCCTTGCCCAGGTGCCAGTCGGCCACCACGAGCGTGGCGTATTCGGGCAGCAGCAGCGCCTTTTCGGGCAACAACACCAATGTCGTATCCAGCAACCGTATCGTTTTCGCCATCCCGTTCACGCCTCCAATTGCGACCGAAGTTTTTCCAAGCGGGATTGCCAGTCCTCGTTGCTGTACCGCTCGCGGAACGACTCGGCGAAGACCGGGAACGCGAAGGGCGTGAGCCTTTCGGGTTGCTGCACCACGATCCGGTGCGTATTGATGCGGGCGAAGGCAGCGTGCATCCTTGACGCCTCGAGCTGGAAATCATACACCTCGTCATACGCCTGCCGTAGCAGCAGGTTGTTGGGATCGTATTCCTCGAATACGGAGAAGAACAGGCCCGAATTGGCTTGGAGGTGCTTGGTCTTCATCGGTTTGCCGGGGAACCCTTGGAAGACCAGCCCGGCGATGCCCGCGATGTCGCGGAACTTGCGGCGGGCCATCTCGCGGATGTTGATGCCATTGCGGATGTCTTCGAACAGCTTTTCGGTCGAGAACAATCCGAGTTGCATCGCCTCCTCGAGCGGTATCGCGTCGTCGCAAAGCAGCTCGAAGCCGTACTCGTTGCTGGCGATGCTGAAGGTGGCCTTCCGGATGCTGCTGAGCCGATAGGCCACCACGGCGGCCATGCCCTCGTGCACCAGCTTGCCTTCAAACGGATACACGAAAAGGTGATGGCCATGCCGCGTGCGGATGTATTCCACCAGCAACTCGAATTCGCCCGGCAAGGCCGAAACCCGGCGCTGCTCGTCGAACAGGGGGCCGAGGAACCGCAATTCGCCGGGCAACCGGCGGCCCTTGCGGTGCAGTTCGGTGAAGGTGTGCCGCAGCGCGGCGCCGAAATTATCGGAAATCGGGAACCTGCCGCCCATCCAGGAAGGCACCGTGCCTTTCTTGCCGGTAGCCGGGCGCACGATGGCCTGGATGTCCTTGACGCGTACCAGCTCCAGCAACCGGCCCGAAAACCAGAACGTGTCGCCGGGCTGCAGCCGGGAGATGAACCACTCCTCGATGGTGCCCAGGTACTTGCCGCTCAGGAACTTCACGCGCATCATCGTGTCCGAGACGATGGCGCCGATGCTCAGCCGATGGCGCATGGCCACGCGTCGGCTGGTCACGCGGTGCACCCCCTGCTCCACCACCACTTTATGGAATTCGGCGTAGGTGTCCAGCGTCCGCCCCCCTTGGGTCACCAGCAGCAGGCATTCGTCGAATTCGGCCCGGCTGATGGATGAATAGCAATGCGTCCGCTTGATCTCGCCGTACAGTGCATCCGCGCGGAAACCGTCCGACACGGCCAGCGTGACCATGTATTGCAGCAGCACGTCGAACGAACGGACATAGGGGATGCGCTGTTCGAGCAACCCCTGCGCAACGGCATGCCGGATGGCCGCCCCCTCCATGATCTCGAGCGAATGGGTGGGCAGGAAATAGATCTTGCTCGTCTCGCCCGGCCGATGGCCGCTCCGGCCTGCACGCTGCACGAAACGGGCCACGCCTTTGGGCGAACCGATCTGCACCACGCAATCCACCGGGCGGAAATCCACGCCCAGATCAAGGCTGCTCGTGCACACCACGGCTTTCAGCGTGCCCCGGTGCAGCGCATCTTCCACCCATAGGCGCAGCTCGTCGCTGAGCGAACCATGGTGGATGGCCAACGCACCGGCCAACGCGGGCTCGGCATCCAGCAGCCGGTGGTACCAGATCTCGGCCTGCGACCGGGTATTGGTGAACAACAGCGTGGATCGGTGCGCGTCGATGATGGGCAGCACCTTCCCGATCATGCTGGTGCCCAGGTGCCCCGCCCATGGGAAGCGCTCCAGCACGTCGGGCAGCAAGGTTTCCATGTGGATGTCTTTCTGCAGGTTGGCTTTGATCAAGGCGCCGGCGTGCCCCTCGCCGAGCAGGATGTCCATCGCTTGGTCGAGGTTGCCGATGGTGGCCGAGATGCCCCACACCTGCAAACCGGGACAGATCGCGCGCAGCCGGCTCAGCGCCAGCTCCACGAGCACGCCCCGTTTGCTGCCCATCAGCTCGTGCCACTCGTCGATCACCACCACTTCCAGCCCGGCGAAGTAATCGGCATAACCTTTGGACGCCAGCAGCAGGTGGACGCTTTCGGGCGTGGTGACGAGCGCTTCGGGCGCGGCCGTCTTCTGCCGCTGCCGTTCCGCGGCTGCCGTGTCGCCCGTGCGCAGGCCGATGCGGTAGTCGAGTTCGAGGTCTTCGCTCACCGCGCGCGTGGCGGACAGGATCTCTGCCGAAAGCGCCCGCAGCGGCGTGATCCATAGGCAGTGTACTCCTTTTTTCCGTTTATCGACCCGGTAATACCGCTGCAGCACGCCAAACCAGATGGCGAAGGTCTTGCCGTACCCGGTGGGTGCGTTCAGCAATCCGGACCTTCCCTTGGCGATGGCCGCCCACGCGTCGCGCTGGAAGCGGTGCGGCTGCCAGCCTTTATTGAAGAACCAGGTTTCTGCAAACGCGTTCGATGACATGCCCTGCAAATGTACGATTTCAGCCGTTCACCGCGGCGATCAGCTGCAGCAAATCCGATTTGGTGTTCGCCTCATCCACCGATTTGTCGCGTCGCCAGCGCAGGATCCGGGGGAAGCGCAAGGCGACGCCCGACTTGTGCCTTGTGCTTTGCTGGATGCCCTCGAACGCGATCTCGAAAACGTGGTGCGGGGTCACGCTCCGCACCGGACCGAACTTGTCGATCGTATGGCGTTTTATCCAGTTGTCCAATTCGGCGATTTCCTTGTCGGTGAGCCCGGAGTAGGCTTTCGCGAACGGCACGAGCGCCCCGGCGTCGTCCCAGACGGCAAAGGTGTAATCCGTATACAGGTTCGCGCGGCGCCCATGGCCGCTTTGGGCGTAGATCAGCACGCCATCCACCGTGAGCGGATCGGTCTTCCATTTCCACCAGCCACCTTTCCGTCTGCCGGTGCCGTAGGCGCTGTCGCGCCGCTTCAGCATCACGCCCTCACAATGGAATCCGCGTGCTTGCTTGCGGAACACCTCCACTTCATTCCACTGGTTGAACGCCAAGGTGGCCGATAGCAACAATACGCCATGCGCCAGCTTAATTGAAGCGAGCAGCGTCTCCAGGATTTCCCGGCGTCCCTGCAGCGGTTTTTCACGGATGTCCGTGCCTTGCCATTCCAGCAGGTCGTAACACACCATCACCAATGGCGCTTCCTTCAGCTGCCGCTGGGATAGGTTCTTCCGGCCGATGCGGGTCTGCATCACCTGGAAGGGTAAGGGGCGCCCATCCCGCCAGGGGATGATCTCGCCGTCGATGACCGTCCCGTCAGGCAATGCGTTGGCTAGGCCCGCAAATTCCGGGAACTTGTCGGTCAGCAGGTCTTCGCCCCGGCTCCAAATGAACAGCTGCCCGTTGCGTACGATGAGCTGGCCGCGGATGCCGTCCAGTTTCTTCTCGATGTACCAGTCGTCGATAGCGCCCAGCGATTCGGGCTCGCCTTCCAGCGCGTAGGCCAGGTAAAACGGATAGGGCTGGAAGTCCCGAGTGCCGTCAGGTCGCTCTGCAAACAACGATTCCAGGGTTTCATCCGCCGCCACCCATTTGCCCATCAACCGATGGGCTACGGCCGATTCATCCATATCCAGGTGTTTCGCCAGCGCCTTGGTGACGAGCTGGCGGGATACGCCCATCCTGAAATTGCCGGTGATCAGCTTCGTGAATACGAACCGCTGGTCGGCATCCAGCTCCAGCCAATGGCGCACGATGAACTCCTTTTTGCGTACTTCTTCCAGCTCGGGAAGCCCGGCCAGCCGTTCGATCACGTCCGGCAGCGGGTAGTCCGCGCCGGTGGTCGGGGGCGGCAATACGAGCGTTATCGATTCGGCCAGGTCGCCTACCACATGGTAGGATTCCTCGAAGAGCCAAAACGGGATGCCGGCCAGTTCGGCGGCCCATTGCTTGAGCAAGGTGGTGTTTACCGGGCGCTTGGGCCGGTTGCCGATCAGCAGGGCGATCGCATAGAGGCTGCTCCGGTCATCGCTATCCTTCAGGTAATCGACGATCGCCGCCACCTTGTCGTTGGTCTTCGTGGTCTGGTCGATGGCCGTAAACAGCCGGGCAAATCGCTTCATGCCTCATCCTCCGTGGTTTCCGTACCCTGCAAATGCACTTCCGTGGCCTGGATACCGTGCTGTTCGCGCAGCCAGCGGGCAAACGGCCCTTCATAGCCGTGGGTTACGTAAACCTGATCGGCCCCCGTGGCCGCCACCGCGCGATTGAGCTGGTCCCAATCGCAATGATCGGACAGCACGAAGCCGCGGTCCACGCCCTTGCGCCGCCTGGCGCCCCGCAGCTGCATCCAGCCGCTGCACATGGCGATGCGGTAAGGCACCATTTTCCGGAGCCAGGGCGAACCGAGGGCGGATGGCGGTGCCACGATGGCTGCACCCTTCACCGCATTCCGGTCGGTTTCAGCGGTGATACGCTCGCCCCGGAAATCCTTGCCGATCGTCGCCAGGGCGGCGTTCACATTGGCCACCGCACCATGGAGGAACACCGGCCCGATGGCGGGGTCCAGGTGCTGCAGGATGGCCTGAGACTTGCCGAGTGCATAGCCCAGCAAGACGGTATTGTAGCCTTCGGCTGCATTCGCTGCCCACCAGGCATTCATGTCGGCAAAGACCTGGAGCGGTTCGGGGAACCGGTAGATGGGCAGGCCGAAGGTCGATTCGGTCACGAAATGGTGGCAACGTACCGGCTCGTAGGGTTGGCTCAGCCCGTCGGTGGCCAGCTTGTAATCGCCAGAAACCACCCAGACCTCGCCCTTGTACTCGAGCCTTACCTGCGCCGAACCGATGATGTGCCCCGCGGGATGCAAGCTGATGCTGACGCCATTGACGATTACCGTCTCCTTGTAATCCACCGGTTGGCAAACGATGTCGGGGCCCAGCCGCAGCCGAAGGATGGGTTCGGTGTCGCGATGGCACAGGTATCGCCCCATCCCCCACCGGGCGTGGTCGCTGTGGCCGTGTGTGATGACCGCATGGGCCACCGGCTTCCAGGGGTCGATGTACACATCGGCCTGCGGGCAAAAAATACCGCGTTCGGTGAATTCCAATAACATTGATAGCTAAACAAAAATCGGGCACATTGGTTTACGCCGATAATTGTTATGTTTGGCTCATGGAACACGTGTTTTACGAAGGGCAGGTGATTTGGGCCCAGATCGATGCCAACCGGCACCTGCGGCATTCGGCGTATGCCGATTTCTGTGCGCAGGCACGGACCAACATGCTCAGGGAAATGGGGCTTTCGATCGAGAAGATCGCCGAACGGAACATTGGGCCGATCCTGTTCCGGGAAGAACTGATCTACCTGCGGGAAGTGCACCTGAACGATGATGTACGGGTCACCGTGGTGATGACCAGGTACAATACGGTCAACTCCCGGTTTTCGTTCCGTCACGAAATCTTCCGTTCCGACGGCACCAAATGCGCGGTCGTGCATGTAGACGGTGCTTGGATGGACCTCGGGCGGCGAAAGCTCACGGCATTGCCCGCGGAGTGGCAGGCCATCGTGGAGCGGCTGCCGAAAGGAGAAGACTACGAGGAAGTGACCGCCTGAACCGGATTGAATGTAACGGCAAAACCCGCCGGACTCATCGTCCAAGCGGGTTTCCCGATTCAACCGCACTTAATCCTACAACACTAATCGTTTAGGGTACAACCCCTTATTTCACCTCGATCAACCGGGAAGCGACCTTTGCCTCTTCTTTCTTGGCGATGGTGAGCTTCAGCACCCCGTCCTGGTAGTTGGCGTCGATGCTGCCGTGGTCGATGCTATCGGGCAAGGTGAATGAGCGCGTGAACGAGGTGTAGCTGTACTCGCGCTTGCTGTACTTCTTGCCTTCGTCCCTGTTTTCGGCTTTCTTCTCGCCCGAGATCGTCAGTACATCGCCATCCACGTTGATCTTGAAATCGCCTTTGTCCAAGCCGGGGGCGGCCAACTCGATGTGGTAAGCCTCGTTGGTCTCGGCCACGTTCACCGCCGGTACGCGCGAAATGAAACGATCGCCCAAGAATGATTCACCGAATACGGGGCTGAAGAAGTCGTTCACCCAGTTGTCCACGCTCCTGTTCTTGTTTCCGTTTGCAAATTTTACCAAAGTCATTTTATAATCCTCCTATCTATTTTTAATTACTGTTTGGTACGGATTGTTCAAACCGTGTACCAACAGGGAAAACAGGAAATTATACTGACTTTATGGCGTTAAAAATAAAAATATCAAGACAAAATGTCTTGTTTAGGTTTTTGTCCACGCCAAAGACACCTTGGCGCCCACCGCATCGCCGCCGAAAGGCGGCCGTGTCTTGTGGATGGTAGCGCTCAACGCATCCACATAGCCGAACCGCCGCCGCACCTCGTCCAACATCCGCTCCGCCAATGTTTCGAGCAGTTTTTCGGGCGCATCGCCCATCACGGATCTTGCCACGGCGTAAAGTTCTTCATAATTCAGGATGCTGTCCAGGTCATCGGGGTCGACGCGATCGGGGCTGAATGATGCCTGGATGGAGACGAAAAATTCGTTGCCCCATACCTGCTCCTCGGGATAATAGCCGTGGTAGGCATAAAACCGTGCATCGGTAAGCGCAACGGTCTGTGTGATGGTACTCATGGAGGCCAAACGTATGTAAAAAAGGCCGCATCCGCAAGTGCACGCCGGAAATGCGCTTTCGGGATGGCCGGATGTACGGGCAGGATGCGCTGATGCGCAGGCGTGATTCCGTAATCGTCATGCGTTATGGCCAATCCTGCATGCGTTATGGCCAATCCTGCATGTGTTATTGCGATTCCTGCATGTGCTTTTGCAAATACCTCATGTGCTTTTGCAAATACTGCATGTGTTTTTGCAATTCCTTCATGCGTTATTGCCGATCCTGCATGTGTAATCGCCAATCCTTCAGGTAAGCAAAACGACGCATACTTCCTTCCCGCTCGCGATTCTTGAAATTTATACCTATACTTGTAGGCCAACTTGTTGTCATATGAGCCAATACCATGCGCCGGATTATTACCTGCTCGATGAACTCATCGGTCAAGAACACCTGCTCATCCGCGACAGCGTGCGGCAGTGGGTCAACAAGGCGCTCTCTCCCATCATCGAAGATCATGCGCAGCGCGCCGAATTCCCGAAGCAGCTGCTGGCGGGCATGGCCGAGCTCGGGGTCTTTGGCCCCACCATCCCGGAAGCCTATGGCGGCGCGGGGCTGGACTACCTCGCCTACGGTATCATGATGCAGGAGCTGGAACGCGGCGATTCGGGCATCCGATCCACCGCGTCGGTGCAGGGGTCGCTGGTGATGTACCCGATCCATGCCTTCGGAAGCGAGGAGCAAAAACAACGGTACCTGCCGAAACTGGCGAGCGGCGAATTGATCGGTTGTTTCGGCCTCACTGAACCGAACCACGGTTCCAATCCGGCGGGCATGGAAACACGCTTTGCCGATGCGGGCGAGCATGTCGTGCTCAACGGTGCCAAGTTGTGGATATCCAATGCGCCTTTCGCCGACATCGCCGTGGTCTGGGCCAAAAACCTGGACGGAAAGGTACAGGGGCTGATCGTGGAGCGCGGCATGGAAGGGTTCAGCACACCCGAAACGCACAATAAATGGAGCCTGCGCGCATCGGCCACCGGTGAATTGGTGTTTGACAACGTACGCGTGCCCAAAACGCACATCCTGCCGGGCGTGACCGGCATGCGCGGTCCGCTCAGTTGCCTGAACCAGGCGCGGTACGGCATCGCTTGGGGGGCACTGGGCGCAGCGATGGATTGCTACGATGCGGCCGTGCGGTATGCGAAGCAGCGCGAGCAATTCGGCAAACCGATCGGCGGCTTCCAGCTGCAGCAAAAGAAGCTCGCCGAGATGCTCACGGAGATCACCAAGGGGCAGTTGTTGGTATGGCGGCTGGCCACACTCAAGAACGAGGACCGGGCGACCCCGGCGCAGATATCGATGGCCAAGCGCAATAGCGTGGCCACTGCCCTCCATGTGGCCCGCGAAGCGCGCCAGGTGCTGGGCGCCATGGGCATCACCGGCGACTACCCCGTCATGCGGCACCTGATGAACCTGGAATCGGTGGTGACCTACGAAGGCACGCACGACATCCACCTGTTGATAACGGGCATGGACATCACGGGGATCAATGCATTCAGTTAGTCATAAGTCATAAGTTTTAAGGTAAGTTAACGAGTAGAAGATGAATCTGAAATCCATTATTACAGCCGGGATTGCCGGTCTATTGGCAGTTCCGGTTTTAGCACAGCAGACAAAGATGAAACCGGAAGAGACAGAAGTATGGGAACCGGAGCCCCGGGTGGTGACCACCCATGCGAACCGTGCACCGTCGGATGCGATCGCCTTGTTCGATGGCACGTCGCTCGATCAATGGGTGAGCGCAAATGACGGTTCTTCGCCGGCGGAATGGCTGGTGGCCGACGGGGCGTTCACCGTGGTCAAAGGCAAGGGCAACATCCGCACCAAGCAGGAATTCACGGACTATCAATTGCACGTGGAGTGGCGCACCCCTACCGAGGTGAAGGGCGAGGGTCAAGGGCGCGGCAACAGCGGCATCTTCAACCAAGGGCTTTACGAATTGCAGGTATTGGACAGCTACAACAACCGGACGTATTCCAACGGCCAGGCGGCCAGCCTCTACAAACAGCGCATGCCCTTGGTGAATGCCAGCAATGGACCGGGCGAGTGGCAGACCTACGACGTCATCTGGACGGCGCCACGCTTCAATGCCGACGGTATGCTCATCAGCAAGGCGCGCATCACCGTGCTACATAATGGTGTATTGGTGCAGAACAACGTCGAATTCGACGGCGCGACCGAATTCATCGGCTTACCCAAGTACAAGGCGCATGGCGCCGGCCCCATCGTATTGCAGGATCACGGGGACGCGGTAAGTTTCCGGAATGTCTGGATCAGGCCGCTTTGACGATGGCCAATGGTGAGTGGTTGATTGAAAAGGCCGGAAAATTTTCGTTTTCCGGCCTTTTCATCGATTGACGATAGACAATTAAAAATTGACCATTGATTTCTCGTAGCTTTCGTTGTGCACGCTTGCCACGGCGCGTCCGGAGGGGTCGTTCACGTTCTGGAACGATGCATCCCACGCGAGCGCTTCCGGCGTGCTGCAGGCCACGGACTTGACCGAAGGAACGGTCAACGCAGCGGTTTCGGACGGGAAGTGTTCGGCGAAGATGGAACGGTACAGGTATTCTTCCTTGTTCTGCGGCGGGTTGATCGGGAAACGCGCGGCGGCCGCGGCCAACTCCCCGTCACTCACCTTCTCAGCGGCCTGTGCTTTCAGCGTATCGATCCAGCTGTAGCCCACACCGTCCGAAAACTGCTCCTTTTGCCGCCAAGCGATGCTTTCGGGCAGGTAATCCTCGAACGCCTTGCGCACCACCCATTTCTCCATGCGCCCTTCGCGAATCATCTTGTCTTCGGGGTTCAGGCGCATGGCGATGTCCATGAACTCCTTGTCAAGGAACGGTACGCGGCCTTCGACGCCCCAAGCGGCCAGGGCCTTGTTGGCCCGCAGGCAGTCGTAGAGGTGCAGCTTGCCGAGCTTGCGCACCGTCTCCTCGTGGAATTCCTTCGCATTCGGCGCCTTGTGGAAATACAGGTAACCACCGAACAGCTCGTCGGATCCCTCGCCGGAAAGCACCATCTTGATGCCCATCGACTTGATGACGCGCGCCAACAGGTACATCGGCGTAGACGCCCGTATGGTCGTCACGTCGTACGTTTCCAGGTGGTAGATCACGTCGCGGATGGCATCAAGGCCTTCCTGGATCGTGAAGTTGATCTCGTGGTGGATCGTGCCGATGTGATCGGCCGCTTTCTTCGCGGCGATCAAGTCGGGCGAACCCTGCAGCCCGACGGCAAACGAATGGAGCCGTGGGTACCAAGCCTTCTCGACATCGTTCGATTCGATGCGCCGCGACGCGAATTTCTTGGTGACGGCAGCGATTACGGATGAGTCCAGGCCGCCCGATAACAGCACGCCGTAAGGGACGTCAGACATCAGTTGGCGGTGCACCGCATCTTCCAGCCCCTTGCGTAAAACCGCCAAGTCGGTCTCGTTGTCCTTCACGCTGTCATAGCGTTCCCAATCGCGGGCATACCACCGCTGCGGCTGCTGGCCTTCGAGGCTATAGATATAGTGTCCCGGAGGGAACGATTCGATGCGGGTGCAATACCCTTCGAGCGCCTTCAGCTCGGAAGCCACGTAGAACGTGCCATCGGCATCCCAGCCCATGTACAGCGGGATGATGCCCATGTGGTCGCGCGCCACGAGGAAGGCGTCTTTTTCCGAATCATATAACGCAAAGGCAAAGATGCCATTCAGGTCTTCGATAAAGGCCGGACCCTTGGCCTCGTAAAGCGCCAAGATCACCTCGCTGTCACACTGTGTGGAAAACCCGTAGCCGGTCAGCTGATTCCGCAATTGCTGGTGATTGTAGATTTCGCCGTTTACCGCAAGCACAAGGTTTCGGTTCGGGCTGTACAGCGGCTGCTGGCCAGATTTGGGGTCAACGATCGCCAAGCGCTCATGCGCCAGGATGGCCCGCTCCGAACTGTAGATCCCGGACCAGTCCGGCCCGCGGTGACGAATCTTCTTCGACATCTTCAGCACCTGCGGACGCAATTCTTCCGCCGCAGTTTTCAGGTCAAAAGCACCAATGATTCCACACATAAATCAATATCCGTTTATCTATAAGTTTGCAAAGTAACGAATAAAATATTGACATTTTCAACAATTTGTATATTTTTTAATCATTTTTTCAATGAAAGAGGTTTTTTTAAGAAATTATCACAACGAAACAAACATTAATCTGTAACGAATTAAATGGCATGGCATTTTGCCGGATAAAGGTTACTTTTGCAGAATCTATGGTTGTCCGAATCGAACGGCCGGCCGATCCAAACGGAAAGTTTGCCGGAATCGCCAAATTTCAGTATGTTTGGGTGCAATCATCCAAGAGCGCTTGCCAGGGGCTGGAAAGCGCAAAATGTCATCAAGGAACGTGAAGAAACGAATCGCCATTTTTGCTTCCGGATCGGGATCCAATGCCCAGAAGATCATGGAATATTTCAAGTACCACGACCAGGCCGAGGTGGTGCTGGTGCTCACCAACAATCCCGATGCGTTTGTCTTGCAGCGCGCGGATAATTTCGAGATACCCACCCACATCTTCGATCGCCGCGACTTCTACGAGACCGACGATGTGGTCAACCTGTTGGCCAAGCAGCACGTCGATCTGGTGGTGTTGGCGGGCTTCCTTTGGCTGGTGCCGCAAAACCTGTTGCGCAAATACCCCAACAAGATCATCAACATCCACCCCGCCCTGCTGCCGGCCTACGGCGGAAAGGGCATGTATGGCGATCGGGTGCACCAGGCCGTGTTGGATGCAGGCGAAGCGGAATCGGGCATCACCATCCATTTCATCAACGAACGTTTCGACGAAGGCGAGATCATTTACCAAGGCCGGTTCCGCATCGAACCTGGCGACAGCTTGGAAGTGGTCAAATTCAAGGGGCAGCAGCTGGAACACCAGCATTACCCCAAGGTGATCGAGAGCCTGCTGCGGAGAATGTAAGATCGTCGCTGATTTCAGCAAAATTTAGCTAGCTTTGCGGCTCGAAAACTAAATAACTTTCTCATAACGCATGAGCCATCCTGTCAAAATAAAGAATGCGCTGGTTTCCGTCTATTACAAGGACGGCCTGGCACCGTTGATCAACTTACTGAATAACCATGGCGTGACCTTTTACTCCACGGGTGGCACCGAGACGTTCATCCGCGAGCTGGGACACGACGTGGTACCCGTGGAAGACCTGACGGGCTACCCCTCCATCCTGGGTGGCCGGGTGAAGACGCTCCATCCCAAGGTATTCGGCGGCATCCTTTCGCGCCGTCCGCTCGAAACCGACAAGCAGCAACTCGACGAATACGGGATACCGGAGATCGACCTGGTCATCGTGGATCTGTACCCGTTCGAGGAGACGGTGGCTTCGGGCGCAGCCGAACAAGCCATCATCGAAAAGATCGATATCGGCGGCATCTCATTGATCCGGGCGGCGGCCAAGAACTTCAACGACGTGGTCATCATTGCCTCGAAGGACGATTATGCACGCCTGGTGGACATCCTCACCGAAAACGAAGGGTATACCTTCCTCCAGCACCGTCGGGATTTCGCCAAGCGGGCATTCAACGTATCGTCGCACTACGACACGGCGATATTCAACCATTTCAACCAGTCGGAACCCCTGCCCGTCTTCAAGCAAAGCGAGCAGGATGCCCAGGTGCTCCGGTACGGCGAAAACCCGCACCAGCAAGGCGTATTCTACGGGAAGCTCGACGTCCTTTTCGACAAGCTCAACGGCAAGGAACTTTCCTACAACAATCTCGTGGATGTGGATGCTGCCGTGGCGCTCATCGACGAGTTCGACGAGCCGACATTCGCCATCCTGAAGCACACCAACGCCTGTGGCGTGGCCTCGCGGCCCGACCTGCTGTCCGCTTGGCGGGATGCGCTGGCCTGCGATCCGGTATCGGCGTTCGGCGGGGTCATCATCGCCAATGGCGAGATCGACAAGGATACGGCCGGCGAGATCAACAAGCTCTTCTTCGAGGTGCTGATCGCACCCGGCTACGCCGAAGGAGCACTGCGCGTGCTATCCGGCAAGAAGAACCGGATCCTGCTCAACCGGAAGCCGACGGCGCTGCCGACCAAGCAATTCAAGACGTTGCTCAATGGGGTCATCGAGCAGGATAAGGATGCCGTCATCGAAGGGCCGGCCGCCATGCAGACGGCCACGGAACGGCAACCGACCGAACGGGAATTGGCCGACCTGCATTTCGCCAACAAGATCGTGAAGCACACGAAATCAAATGCCATCGTCTTGGCCAAGGATGGCCGGCTGTCGGCCAGCGGCGTCGGGCAGACCTCGCGCGTGGATGCGTTGAAACAAGCCATCGCCAAGGCCCGATCGTTCGGTTTCGACCTCCAGGGCGCGGTGTTGGCGTCGGATGCGTTCTTTCCCTTCCCCGATTGCGTCGAGATCGCGGCCGAGGCGGGCATCACGGCCATTGCGCAGCCAGGCGGCTCGATCCGCGATCAGGAATCGGTGGACATGGCCAATAAGAAGGACGTGGCCATGGTCATTACCGGCGTGAGGCATTTCAAGCATTGATTTGAAGATTCGATAATTCGCGGGTTCGCGAAAAGCGAGCCGGCAAAACGAAAATTACGAAAAAATGAAATTCGGAGCGATAGCTGATCCAGGCGAGGTTGACTTTACCCTCCCGCCTACCCATCCAGGAACGATCGATTTGCTAAGTAGGCACCAAAAGCCGGCGCTGCTTCCGGTCTACGTGGGCTGCGCCAAATGGAACAAGCAGGATCTGAAGGGTTTCTACCCGAAGGGGACGAAAGACGAGTTGACGTATTACGCCACGCAGTTCAACAGCATCGAGCTCAATGGCACATTCTACAATTCGCCCGACAAGGCGCAAGTCGAAACGTGGAAAGCGAAGACGCCGGCCGATTTCAAATTCTTTCCCAAGGTACCGCAATCCATCAGCCACTACGGACGGCTCCTGAACGTCGATGAGAAAATGACGGCGTTCGGCGATGCCGTGGCCCTTTTCGAGGAGAAAATGGGCGTGAGTTTCCTCCAGTTGCACGACAACTACAAACCCAAGGATTTCGAACGGCTGGCTACGTTCATCAAGAAGTTCGCCAAAGCCGTGCCGTTGGCGGTCGAGGTGCGCAATGCCGAGTGGTTTGCCGACGAGGCGGTGAAGGCGGCGTTGTGGTCGCTGCTGGAAGCATACGACGTGGCCAACATCCTGGTCGATACGGCTGGCCGCCGCGACATGCTGCACATGCGGCTCACCACACCCACGGCGTTCGTGCGTTTCGTCGGTGCCAACCACCCCACCGACAAAAGTCGGCTGGACGATTGGGTGGATCGGATCGCCGAATGGCGGGACGCCGGGTTGCAGGCCCTTTATTTCTTCGTGCACCAGAACGTCGAACTGGAGTCTCCCCTATTGTCGGCGTATTTCCTGGACAAACTGAATGCCAAGCTCGGTCTTGACGTGCGTGGGCCGAAGTTGTTTCCTATTTAAAAAGACCTTACCTTTGGCCTAATTGACGTACACGTGATGAGACCCATTGGATTCGGATATGGCTTGACGGTGCTGGCGCTTATCGCCTTGCTCTTGCAAGCCGTCGTGCCGCACCACCATCACGAACAGGCATTGCTGCTATTCACGCAATCCTGCCCAACGGCCGCGGATGATTGCCATCCGCCCCACGATGCCGACGACGATTGCGACCAACCGCATACCGAGGATACGCAATGCGGTGCCCTGGATCACGTATTGGCGATCGGTGGGAAGCAACAGGGAATGCGCGGAACGGTCGATATGGACCTGGCTCCCCTGCTGCCTGTGCTGCTGGCGTTGCATTTCGGCGTACCGGCAGGCGACGTCCAACCGACAGCTTACCCATACGCGCCTCCGCGATACGTCGATGCCTGCTCGCATGCGCATGCCTTGCGCGGCCCACCCCGCGCCGCCTAGTGTCGTGCCAACACGACACTAGCCCTTCCTGAACCGAGGAAATCAGACATGCTTATTGAAACCGCGGCTTGGGGGCTTTGGGCTTCCAAGTTTGCATGATAACGTTGAAATGAATAGCAAAGCCTATGTTTTTGCGCTGTCAATGGGGGTTTTGTTGGCCCTGTCCGGTTGCGGAAACCAAGATAGCGGCAAGGCGAAGCCTGCCCACGAACACAGCAACGACGACCATGACCATGACCACGACGGGCATGCCCACGACGAAGCCGATGCGCACGATTACGGCGATGGTGGAGCCGAAGGTTTGGCGTTTTCGGCCGGGCAAGCCCAGGCGGTGGGGTTAACGGTCGCCGAACTACGGCCCACCGCCTTCACGCAGGTCATCAGGGCCACCGGCGAGCTGGTGGCCCCGACCGGGCAGGAGGCGGTCGTTTCGGCCACCGCCAGCGGGATCGTCTCGTTCGCGCGCCAGCACCTGGATGAGGGTACGGCGCTGACAAGCGGCATGCCGCTGGCCTACATATCGGCTAGGCAGATCGCCGAAGGAGACCCACAAGCCCGCTTGCGCGCGCAGTACGAGACGGCCGAGCGCGCGTTCCGGCGCGCCGAGAAACTGCTCGACGAGCAATTGATCGCGCAGCGCGCCTACGAGGAGGCCCAGCTCGATTACGAGACCGCCAAAGCCGCCTACGGCGGGCTCCGGTCCGCCAGCAGCGGTGCCGGCATCCGCATCGCGAGCCCGATGGCCGGCTTCCTCAAGAACCGCTTGGTCGAGGAAGGGGCCTTCGTATCGGTGGGCCAGCCGCTCTTCACCGTGACGCAGAACAAACGGCTGCGCCTCCGCGCAGACGTGTCGCAACGTCACCGTGCGCAACTGGCTCAGGTACGCAGCGCCAACTTCAAATTGCCGTATGACGACCATGTATATGCGTTGGACAGCCTCGACGGACGCCCCGTCACCTTCGGTATGGCCACCGAATCCGGATCGGCCTTCCTGCCGATCAGCTTCGAGCTCAATAATGCCGGGGCATTCCCAACGGGCACCTATGTGGAGGTCTTCCTGCTTACCCAGCCCATCGCCGATGCCTTGGTGGTGCCCAAGACGGCACTTATCGAAGAGCAAGGCACTTACGCCGTGATGGTGCAAACCGGAGCGGAATCCTACCGGAAGCGGCCCATCACCCTGGGGGGCGACGATGGCCTCCGCGTACAGGTACTTTCGGGCCTGCAGCCCGGCGACCGCGTCGTCACCACGGGCGGATTCCACATCAAGTTGGCCAACACCGGGGCAGCCATCCCGCACGGACACAGCCACTAACGGATAGGAGATAACGCAAATGTTGAACAAGATCATTTCCTATTCGCTGCAAAACCGGCTGTCCATCCTGGTGGTGTCGGCCCTGTTGGTGGCCGCGGGTATCTACGTGGCCAAGCAGATGGAGGTCGACGTATTCCCCGACCTCAACGCCCCCACCGTGGTGGTGATGACCGAGGCGGCGGGCATGGCCCCCGAAGAGGTGGAGCGCATCGTGACCTTCCCCATCGAGACGGCGGTGAACGGGGCAACCGACGTACGGCGTGTGCGCTCGTCGTCCACCACGGGCTTTTCGGTGGTGTGGGTGGAGTTCGATTGGGGTACGGACATTTACCGTGCACGCCAGGTCGTCTCCGAAAAGCTGGCCACCATCGGGGATGCATTCCCGGATGCGGTGGGTACCCCGACGCTTGGCCCGCAGTCTTCCATCATGGGCGAAGTGCTGATCCTTGGCCTCACGGCCGACACGACCAGCCTGCAGGACTTGCGCACGTTGGCCGATTGGACGATCCGGCCCCGCCTATTGTCCACGGGTGGCGTAGCGCAGGTGACGGTGCTGGGCGGCGACATCCGCGAATACCAGGTGTTGCTCGATCCGGGCCGCATGAAGCATTACGGTGTGTCGCTCGATGAAGCGCTTGCGGCACTCGACAACGTGAACCGGAACGTCTCGGGCGGAATCCGCTACGAATCGGCCAACGAGTACATCGTCAGGGGCGTTGTCGCTACCGACCGTCCGGAGATCATGGCACAGGCCTTGGTCAAGCACATGAACGGCGAACCGATCCTATTGGAGCACATCGCCGATGTGGGGATCGGGAATAAGGCGCCGAAAATGGGGATGGCCTCGGAGCGGACAAAACCCGCTGTATTGCTAACGGTAACGAAACAACCCAATACGGGTACCATCGACCTCACCGAAAAACTCGACGAGGCGGTCGAGGAATTCCGGGGCGCACTGCCGGCCGATATCCGGATCTCTTCTGACGCCTTCCGCCAATCGCGTTTCATCAACAGCTCGATCGACAACGTCGAGTCTTCGCTCTACGAAGGGTGCCTCTTTGTGGTTATCGTACTGTTTATCTTCCTGATGAACGTGCGGACAACCGTCATCTCGCTGTTGGCCATACCCATATCGCTTTTGGCTTCCATATTGACCTTAAAGTTGTTAGGGCTCACCATCAACACGATGAGTTTAGGTGGGATGGCCATCGCCATCGGCTCGCTGGTCGACGATGCGATCGTCGATGTGGAGAACGTGTTCCGCCACCTCCGCGAAAACCGGATGCGGCCATTGGCCGAACGCCTGCCGATGCTCACGGTAGTCTACGAGGCATCGAAGGAAGTGCGCATGCCGATCCTGAACTCCACGCTCATCATCATCGCCACGTTCCTTCCCCTGTTCTTCCTGTCGGGAATGGAAGGGTTGATGCTCGCACCGCTGGGCATTTCGTTCATCGTGTCGCTGTTCGCCTCCACGGTGGTGGCGCTCACGCTCACGCCGGTGCTTTGCACGTATCTGTTGGGTCGCGAGGCCACGGGCAAACAGTTGGACACCGAAGAAAAGGATCCCTATGTAGCCCGTAAACTCAAACAGGGGTATGGCCGCGTGTTACGCTGGGCCTTGGCGCGCAAGAAAGGCGTGGTCGCCGCCATCGCGATCGTGTTCATCGCCGCGATGGCGCTGTTCTTCACTTTCGGACGCAGCTTCCTGCCTGCGTTCAATGAAGGGGCGTTCACGATCAACGTGGCCACCATGCCTGGCATCGCCCTGGAGGAATCCAACGCGATTGGCCTGCGCGCCGAACGCTTGATCATGGAGGTGCCAGAAATACGGACGGTGATCCGCAAGACCGGACGGGCCGAACTCGATGAACATGCCCAAGGGGTCAATTCGTCGGAAATCGAAGCGCCGTTCGAGCTGGATGGCCGATCCAAAGACGAAGTGCTGGCTGAACTTCGGCAGAAACTGGAAGCGCTTCCCGGGATAAACCTCGAGATCGGCCAACCGATTTCCCACCGCATCGACGCCATGCTATCGGGAACAAAAGCCAACATCGCCATCAAGGTCTTCGGCCCTGACCTCAACCAATTGTTTACCATCGGCAATCGAATCAAAGCGGCCATCGAGCCCATTCCGGGCATGGCCGACCTCAATGTGGAACAGCAGGTGGAACGGCCACAGCTTACCATCGTGCCCAAGCGCGACATCCTGGCCCGCTACGGCATCACCGTGCCGGAATTTTCCGAACTGGTGGAGACCATGCTCGCCGGGCGCGTGGTGTCGCAGGTTTACGAGGGGGGGCGGGCTTTTGACCTTACGGTCAAGGTGGGCCGCGATTACCAGGAAACGTTGGCTTCCATCCGCGAACTGACGATCGACGGCAACGGCCAGAAGGTGCCCCTGGCGTACGTGGCCGATATCCGCTCCACCGCTGGCCCCAATACCATCAACCGCGAAAACGTGCAGCGCAACATCGTGGTGAGCGCCAACGTGGCCGGGCGCGACCTACGGGGGGTGGTCAATGATATCCAACGGGCCATAGCCGAAAACGTGGCGTTGCCCGAGGGTTACCATGTGGCCTACGGTGGCCAGTTCGAGAGCGAAGCCGAAGCGTCGCAGACACTGCTCGTCACGTCGCTCTTCGCGCTGCTGATCGTGTTCCTGCTGTTGTACAACCAATTCAAGAGCACGTTGCAGTCAACGGTGATCCTGTTGAGCCTCCCCCTCGCGCTGATCGGCGGCGTGGTGGCGATCTGGCTCACGTCGGGCATCATGAGCATACCTTCCATCATCGGGTTCATCTCGCTGTTCGGCATCGCCACGCGCAACGGCCTGCTGCTCATCGATCACTACAACAACCTGGTGGCTGGAGGCAAGGCGCTGGAAGAAGCCATCTGGCAGGGCTCGATGGATCGGCTCACCCCCATCATCATGATGGCGGTATCCACGGCCCTGGCGCTATTGCCACTCGCCATCCGGTCTGACCTGCCCGGCAACGAGATCCAGAGCCCCATGGCCCAGGTCATCTTGGGCGGACTGCTTTCCTCTACCCTGCTCAACATGATCGTTGTGCCCATTGTCTACGGATGGATCACCAAACGAAAGGAAGAATCACGATGAAGAAAAACCATATCGGATTGGGTGTGCTACTGGGCTGTGCGCTCGCGGCCAATGCCCAACAAGACGGCCTCACGCGCGTGCTGCAGGCCGTGGATAGCAACAACACGGCCTTGCGGGCCCTGCGGGCATCCACCGATGCCATCAGCATGGCCAACCTGACGGGGCTTAACCCGGCGGATCCGCAGGTGCAATTCAACTACCTGGGCATTTCCCCGGGCATCAGCCGCATGCGGCGCGATTTCAACGTCACCCAAACGATCGATTTCCCGACCGCGTACGGCCATCGCCGACAGATCGCGCGATCCGCCAACGAGAAGGCCGCGCTCGAATGGGCCAGTGGTCGCGCGGAAATCCGCTACGAGGCCGCGCAGGCCTACATCAACTGGGTGTATACCCGGCAGCTCGCCGACCAACTCGAACGGCGCGCGGGAATCGCCGACCAGCTCGCCGAGGGTTACGAGCGGGCGTTCCAAGCCGGCGAGGTGAGCGTGTTGGAGCGCAACAAGGCGCGTATCAACGCGCTGAATGCCACCAAAACGGCGGAACTGAATGCGGTCGAATCGGCGGCGCTGCACGCCGAACTCACCCGGCTCAACGGCGGGAATGCCTTGCCGCCGGTGCCGATGGGTTACCCCGCGCATGCCTTGCCCGCCGACTTCGAGGCATGGCTTTCGGAAACCCTGCCCCGCAACACCGAACTGGCAAGCCTGGAGAAGGACATCGCCGTTGGGCAGGCGCAACAGCGGCTGAGCAAGGCACTGGCCCTGCCCGCCATCACGGGCGGGTATATGTACGAGGAAGACATCGATGCCCGTTTCAGCGGCGTGACGCTCGGGTTATCCATCCCGCTTTGGCAACAGCGGAACACGGTCAAGCGGGCGCGGCTCCAGACACAGGCCTACGAACAGCTGAAAGTGGATGCCGGTACGCAGTTCTACAACGCGCAGAAACGACTGTACCAGCGAGCCCAGCGATTGACGGTGCTCCGTGATGAATTGCTTGAGCTGACGCAAGACACCGAGAGCGAACGCTTGCTGAAGCGCGCCCTGGACTTGGGCGAATTGTCGCTGTTGGATTACCTGGTGGAACTCACGATGTATTACGAAGCCATCGACCGTCGGCTGGAGGCCGAACGCGACATGCACCTGGCCTTGGCGGAGCTGTTCAAGTGGACGATCTAGCGGTCCGCCGACGCCGCGGTGCCGGTTAATCGTCGAACTTTTCGAGCTGCTTCAACAGCGTCGAGAAATCTTTGGGATAGGGAGCTTCGAAATGGAGCTCCTTATCGTTTAAGGTGAACCGCAACTCCCGCGCGTGGAGCGCGAAGCGCCGCATGATGGGTTGCTCCTCTTCCCCTTTGCTTAAGGTAAAGCCCCGTTTCTTGATCTGCGAGAGGTAGATGGGTTTGCCTTTGTATAGCGCGTCGCCCACGATGGCCGCATGCTGCGTGGCCAGGTGGATGCGTATCTGGTGCATGCGCCCGGTTACCGGACGGCATTCCACCAAGGTGTAATGCTTGAAATAACGCAGCGATTTGAAATAGGTCTCCGCGCGTTTCCCATTGGCCCGATCGATCGTGACGTTTTTATTGCCCAGGTTCAGGATGGGCAGGTCCACGAGCAGGTCCTCGAAGACGTGCGTCCCTTCGATGACAGCGTGATAGCGCTTCGCCACGCGCCTGCGCTCGAACTCGATGGAAACCAATCGGTACGTTTCGGGGTTCTTCGCGATGAGCAACAGCCCGGACGTCTCCTTGTCGAGCCGATGGCACACCTGCGCATCGGCATGGTACCGCTTGGCCAAACGAAGTACACTGGCCTCGTCGCCCTCCCGTTCATCGAGCGAGGCCAGGAACGGTGGCTTGTTGATGACGATCAGGTCATCGTCTTCGTGGATGATCAAGTCGGTAAACTTAGGCACTTTCGAGGTACGCGCTTCGAGGGTCTTCATGCCTGCAAAAGTACGGAGTTTTTACCTATTTTTGTCGCTGCATGGCCTTCCCTTTCGACGTTTCATCGGTCAATCTTCCCATCGTTGGGGTATTACCGCAAGTGAAAGCGCATCTTCGCGACCATAATGCGCTTGTGCTCAGCACCCCACCGGGCGCGGGTAAAAGCACCATCGTACCCTTGGCCTTGCTGGATGAGCCTTGGCTCGGCGGACGGAAGATCGTCATGCTCGAACCGCGCAGGTTGGCCGCCAGTACCATCGCGCACCGCATGGCCTCGTTGCTGGGTGAGCGGGCCGGTGAAACCGTGGGCTATCGCGTCAGGTTCGAGAACCAGACTTCCTCGCGTACGCGCATCGAGGTGGTCACCGAGGGTATACTCACCCGGATGCTCCACGACGACAATGGCTTGGAAAACGTGGCTGTCGTCATTTTCGACGAATTCCATGAACGGCGGCTGCACACCGACCTATCGCTGGTGCTGTGTCGCGAAAGCCAGCAGGTACTGCGTCCCGACCTGCGGTTGCTGATCATGTCGGCGACCTTGGAGACGGGGCCGCTCGCTGCGCTGTTGGGCGCTCCGGTGGTCGAAAGCCAAGGCAGGTTGTATCCCGTCGACATCGTCCACCTCGAGGAAGCGGATAGCCGGCAACTCCCCGAACAATGCGCGCGGGCCATCCTGCGGGCTTGCCGCGAGCGGCAGGGCGACGTACTGGCCTTCCTGCCCGGCGAGGCCGAGATCCGGGCCTGCGCGCGGGTGCTCGAGGCCAATCCGGTGGGCGCTGTGGTGCACCCGCTTTATGGGCAGCTGTCGCTGGCCGAGCAGCACGCCGCCATCAAACCCGCCCCGCATGGGCAGCGCAAGATCGTCCTGGCCACGTCCATCGCCGAAACAAGCCTGACCATCGAAGGCATCGCGATCGTGGTGGATGGTGGCTACACCCGCACGCAACTGTTCGATCCGCCGTCGGGCCTATCGCGCCTCAAGACGGTCCGCATCTCGAAGGATGCCGCCAGCCAACGTGCCGGCCGGGCAGGGAGGCTGGGGCCCGGTGCCTGTTACCGGCTTTGGACGGCGGCCACCCAGCAGCGCATGGCCGATTACCGGACGCCCGAAATCCTCGAGGCCGACCTTGCCCCGCTCCTCCTCGACCTTGCCCGCTGGGGCATCGCCGATACGGAGCGACTGGAATGGCTTACCCCACCGCCCGCCACGGCGGTGGCACGTGCACGCGAATTGCTGGATGGCCTGGGTGCCCTGGCGCAGCGGAAGATCACGCCGCATGGCCGGGCCATCCATGCCCTGTCCTGCCACCCACGCATCGCCCACATGCTGCTGACAGCCAGCGCCAATGGTCTGGCGGCGCTCGGCGCAGACGTGGCTGCGTTGCTCGAAGAACGCGATCCCCTGGCGCGGGATGCAGGCGTCGATTGTTGCTTGCGCATCGAAGCGCTGCATCGGTACCGGCTATCGGGCAGCCGCGATCGGCGGCTGGAAAACATCGACCGGGTGGCCCGGTCGTACCGGAGGCTACTGGACGCGCGCGACGGGGATGCAACCGTCGATTCCCGCCCCGTGGGATTGCTCATCGCCCACGCCTACCCCGAACGCATCGCCAAATCAGGCAACGACGGCAGGGGCACCTATCGATTGGCCAACGGTAAGCGGGCGCTGGTGCCGGTACACGACGAACTCGCCCACGAGTCCTGGCTGGCCATCGCCCTGCTCGACGCACGCGATGGATTGGGCAAGGTTTTCCTTGCCGCTCCCGTCGATCCGGCCGATCTGGAACCGTTCGTGCAGGAAACCGAACGCGTGGTCTGGGATGCGCAGCAGGGTGTCGTGGCGGCCACGCGCGATCGGCGAATCGGCAACATCGTGCTGGCGTCTGCGCCACTGCCCAACCCCGACGGCCAGGCGCTCCTCGACGCGCTCTGCGGTGCCATCCGCGTCGATGGGCGGCAGCTCCTTACGTTCGATGATGCCGTGGTCGACTGGCAGCGCCGCGTACTCAGCCTCCGCCAATGGCAACCCGAAGGGGCTTGGCCAGACGTATCCACCGCCACGCTCATCCAGTATCCCGAACGTTGGCTGGCCCCCTACCTGGGCGGTATCCGGAAAGCGGAAGAATTACGGAAGCTGCGCCTGTTCGACATACTGGCGCACAGCCTTTCCTACGAACGGCAACAGGCGCTGGAACGCTTGGCACCCGTCGGCATCACGGTGCCGAGTGGCTCGCGCATTGCCCTCCGATACTCACCGATCGGCGAGCCGCCTGTGCTCGCCGTACGCCTGCAGGAAGTGTTCGGACTGCTCGATACGCCACGCGTAAACGATGGACGGCAACCCGTGGTGCTTCACCTGCTCTCGCCCGGATTCAAGCCCGTGCAGGTCACGAAAGACCTCCGCAGTTTCTGGCAAGGCGCCTATTTCGAGGTGCGGAGCGAACTGAAGCGGCGTTATCCGAAACACGCGTGGCCCGAAGACCCGTTGAAGGCCGAAGCCGTGCGCGGCGCACCGAAAAGAAGGTAATCTTCAATTTCAATCGGGTTTTGCTAACCCAGGAAGGCGCATGCCCCGTAAATTTCGAGATCATTGTTCAGGCGTGGCTGGTCTGGCGGCCGGAGGCATCGCTTTCGTGGCTCGGCCTACCCGGATCGTAAAGCGGAAGCGATACGAAAAACACGGAACCCTTGCCCAACTCGCTTTCCGCCCAGATCCGTCCGCCCAGGCGGTGGGTGAGCTCTCGGCACAGGAACAGCCCCAGCCCGATACCTTTCTCGCTATCCGTGCCGTAGGTGGATTGGACACTGCCACTGAAGATTGCTTTGACATCCTCGTCGGTCATGCCCACGCCATCGTCGCGCACGGCGATGGTACAGTTCCTTTGTGGCACGTCTTCGCTTACGGACAACGTGATGGTGCCTTGGTTAGGCGTAAATTTCAAGGCGTTGTTGACCAGGTTGCGTACGATCAGCTCAAGCATGTCGGCATCTGAATGCACCTTGATGCCGGCCTTGGCGCCATGCACGATCCGGATGCCCTTCTTGCTCGCGATGTAGCGCTGTACGCCCAGTACCCGCTCGATGATGACATCGGGTTCCACCCAGGTGAACAGCGGACTGATTCCCTTGATCTGTGCCGACACCCACGACAGCACGTTCTCCAGCAAGTCAGCTGTATTGCGGGCAGCCAACAACAGGTCGTCCTTGATTTTCTTGCGCTTTTCGTTGGGTAGTTCCTCGGACACGAGTATCTGCAGGGTGCCCGTAATGGCATGCAGCGGGTTGCGCAGATCGTGCCCCAATATCGAGATCAGTTCGATCTTTTCGCGGTTGGCTGCTTGCAACTGCCTGTTTTGCGAGACGATTTGCCGGTTCTGCATTTCGATTTGCCTCGCCCGTTCCTCGGCGGCAGCCCGCTCGCGCTCATACCCTTTCCGGAGGTAATTCGTGGCTGCAAGGATACCGATGATGACGATTGGGAATGACGTGACCAAGTCGATGAAACGGGAACCGTCCGAATCGTAATGCACCCGTACGATGGCCGGGCGGATGCGTTCCAACACCAACAAGGCAACCGGAAGTACGAGGTGCAATGCCGTCCAAACGGCTTGTAGCCGTTTGCTGGTGAACGCCGCCAGGAGTTGGTAGGTGAGCAGCAGGAAATAGAGTGCAGGGCCTGCGCTGCCGCCATTGTACATAAAGGTGTAGATGACCAACACGTAGCTGAACAGGGAGTAGATCGCCAGGCCCAGCCGATGCATGCCGCGGTAGCGCGCCAACAGGAACATCGTGACCAAGAGCATCAATGTAACGGCCAGCATGGTCACGATGGCCCATAGCCCAAGGTAAATGTTCAATGGGATCATCACTGCCGTCAAGACGGCCGCGTAAAGCGATACGACATGGAAGCCCCGGTTTGCAGCGGGCAGTTCGCCCGGTCTGCCGACCAGGTTTTGCCAATAGTGGGATATGCGACGTAAATGGGTTCGTTTTCTCAACGTATACGCATCGAACCACAAAAATAGTGGAAATTATTTTAATCTCCAGCTAAATTGATGCATTTCAGATCAGTTGCAGCTGCGCGGCGCGAAGGATCAGGTTGGCCGTGTTCTTGGTGTCGAATTTCGCCAGTAAGTTCTTCCGATGGGTCTCGACCGTCGTGACGCTCAGGAAAAGCCTTTCGGCGATCTGGGCGTTGGTCAGCCCCTCGGCGATCAAGGCCAGTACTTCCAGTTCGCGACGGGTCAGGATGGGGATGCCGCCGGCGCTGCGATGGGCAGCGGGTGCGCCGGCATCGGCGCTCACGTACCGCTCGCCGCGCATCGCGGCCGCGATGGCGGCCAGCAATTCGTTTTTGTCGGCATTCTTCAGCAGGTAGCCACATGCCCCATTGGCCATCATCCGCTGTACGTAGCTCTGTTGGTTGAAGGTACTGAGGCCAATGATCCTCACCGATGGGTAGCGCTGACGCACGTCGCGGCAAAGGTCGATGCCGCTGCCATCGGGCAGGTTGACATCCATCAAGACCACGTCGGGCTGCCGGGTATTCAGGAAGGCCCGGCATGACGCCGCGGTGGTGGCATGCCCCATCCAATGGATATCCGGTTCGCTACCCAACAACGACCGGATGCCTTCGATGACCATGTAGTGGTCGTCCACGATGAACAGGTCGGTCGGCTTGTCCATCAGGGGTTGAGCTTGAATTCGATCCATACGGATGTGCCGTTTCCGGGCGCAGCCTGCACATCCCACTTGCCGCGAAGGTAGTCCACACGGCTACGGATGTTGGACCACCCCATGCCGCCGCTTTGCTTGGCCGGTAGGCTATCCATGCCTTTGCCATCGTCTTCGACCGTGACGGCGATCGTGCCCTCCACGTGGGTTACCTGCACGAGCGCCCGCGCCGCCGAGGCGTGCTTCAGCACATTGTTGAGCAGCTCCTGGACGATCCTGAAGATGGCGATGGCCGTCGACTGTCCGATTTCGGTGCCCTCGAGGCCAATGGATTGGTAATCGACCTGGAGGGCACCGCTTTGGTCGATCTCCCTGCAGAAGTCACGAAGCGCGGTGTCCAGGCCGAAATTGACCAGCGCTTCGGGCATCATGTTGTGGGCCACGCGGCGCATCTCCTTGATGGAACTATCCAGCATGTCGATGCTGCGCTCGAACGCCTCCGCGTTGTCGGGTGTCATGATGAGGTTGCCTTTCATATGCTGGAATGCGTGTTTGATGCCGCTGAGCATGCCGCCGAGACCATCGTGCAGGTCCTTGGCCAGCCGGGTACGTTCCTGCTCTTCCCCTTTCAAGATCGCCTCGGTGGCCGTCAATTGCTTCTCGGTTTCCAGCTCGTCGATGCGGGCCTGTTGCAGCTTTTGCCTGTGCCGGTAGTTGCGGTAGCCCAGGAGCAGGATGGCCAGCAAGGCCACGGCACCGCCGATGAGCATGTGATTCAACGTGTCTTTACGCTGTATGGCGGCTTGCTGGAGCTGTATCCGGGCTTCCTTTTTCTCGGCTTCGTATTTCTCCTCCAGTTCGAGCGCGAACTTCTTGCGCTCGGAGTCCTGCAGCGTATCCTTCAAGTCGACGTGCTTCCAGACCCAATCGATAGACTCCTGCAAACGCCCGGTCTCCTCGGTGATTTTGGCCATAAGCCCATAGGCTTCCCACCTGAAGATCAGGATGCTGTCTCGCTCGGCGAGTGCAAGGGCCCGGGCGGTATAGTCCTCGGCTTGTACATAATGCCGTTCGCCATAGTGGATGTGCCCGATCTGGAGCAACGGCTCGACCATCCCCCAGGTGGAGCCGTGCCGTTCGCTGAACGCAAAGCTCTTTTCGAAGTAATGGATCGCGCTATCCGCCTGCCCGGTATGCTGGAACGTGATGCCCGCAAGCTTGTAATAGGTGTCGATAAACCCAAATGCATAATTTTCACTGAAATGCAAGCGTGCGCTATCCAGGTAAGGGCTGGCTTCGGTGTAGCGCCCCACCTCGGCCAGGTAGTGGATCTGGTACAGGTATCCGGTAAACAGGCTGCGCGGCCGTTTGGATCGCTTGGCGGCGACCAGCGCCTTGTCGACGTATATTTTTTGCTTGTCGGGCATTTTCAGCAACTGATAGGCGGCGGATAGATTGGCGTAACTGGTCGTCAAATCCTCATTGCCGATTCCCTCCAGCACGGAAATGCCTTTCAGGAAATGCTCGACGGCCCGGTCGTAATCGGCCATCCGTCGATAGTGGCTACCCAGGTCGACATATGCATTCCCCAATTCCTTGTTCGTCATGGGATCCAGCGTGTCTCGCTGCAGGTGTTCGATGGCTTGCTGCAGGTTCTCGCGTTCCTTGTGGTATTTGCCGGCCACCTGATACGGGGTGGCTTCATAACGGAGCGCCATGCCGGCATAGGCATAAAGCCCCTTGTCTAGCGCGAAGTCCAACGCTTCCCGATAACGGCCATGGGCCGCCGGTACATCCACCGATTCCAGGTACATGGCCCGATGTATCATGTGTTTGGCGCGCAGGGTGTCAGGAAGCTCCTGCCGGAGCAATCGGGCCACGCTATCGGCCAGCCGCTGCTGGGCGGATAACGGACCCATCGACGCGCCGCAGCAACCCATTAAAACCAATACCCGTAAAAGACGAAGCATATACCTTGTTTCGTGCAAAAAAACGCGTTGGCTGGCGCATATCCGCTCCCCTTTTTCCATGATTTTGAATTTTCGTCGGCAATCACCAAAACTAAGCATAAAATCCTGTTTTTTCAGGAGCGCGCCGATGCCTGCCCTTGCGGAGATTTGCGCGGAGTTCAGTTTAGCATTCAAAGACCATGAAACGTAAAAAAACACGGATTTCGCTGCTTGGCGCAGCAATCATCGCGTTGGCAGGCACGCTGGCCGACGGCATCATCGAACGATTGGGGCTGCAACACGCCGCCGTGCAGCAACACATCCTGGGAAACCTGGCTGGCGACTTCGCAACGCCCGGCGTGACCCCCGAAGACACGGGCGGCAGCCCCGACGGGCAATCGATAGACGCCCAGTCGAAGGCGTTCCGCATCCCGTCCGCCAAATCGTGGCCGGCCATCGCCAGCGGCGACCGGCGGACCGCTGCGCGCGAACTCTGCGCCTACCTGAAGGATTACGTCGGCAGCGCGGCATTCGACGAAGCGTACCGGGCGCGCCGCGCGGCGATGCAGCCCACCGAAGAGCCGCCCCGGCTGAGCGTTGCCGACCTGGCCTCGAAAAAGGCGGAATTGAAGACACTCGAATCGCATTATGGCCAATTGAAGGGAACCGGGCAACTACCGGCAACGGCATTGAAACAGTTCGAAGACGGCATCGCGCACCTCCGCGCGTTCGTAGCCGAGCAAAGCGACCCCACGCCCAACCGGACCAAGTGGCTGGAACACTATCCCGAAAACCCGCTGTCGGCCGTGAAAATACGGCTCCAGGAATACATTGCCCTGTCGGCGACCGTGGATTTCGATGCCAAGCTTACCGGTGCGGGTAAAAAGCAACAGTTCGTGGATCCCGCATACGAAAAGCAAACCCTCAAATGGAAGGCCGTGTACCGTGCCGGACGCGAGGTCAACGAAGAGGTGCGGGATTTCGCGACGCAATGGCTAAACGAATTGCCTTGAGCCGCGACTCTCGGGGATTTTCAGTAGTTTTGGGCCAAACTTTCAATCCATGGACAATCCGTTGCTGAAACCCTTTGACACCCCCGATGATACCGTTCCGTTCGCTTCGATCGAACCCGGACACTTCAAACCCGCGATCCTGGCGCTCATCGACGATGCGAAGCGCGAGATCGACGGTATCGCCGATGACGCGGCCGCAGCCGATTTCTCGAACACCATCGCGGCGATGGAGCGTGTCGGGACACGGCTCAACGTCGTGTCGGCCACGTTCTTCAACCTCGATGCCGCCGAAACCACCGATGAGATCCAGCGGTTGGCCCAGGAACTATCGCCCATATTGGCCGCGTACAGCAATGACGTCCTGCTCCACGAGGGATTGTTCAAGCGCGTGAAACAAGTGTACGACACGATAGATCGCACCGCGTTGACACCGGAAGAGGCCCGGTTGCTCGACAAGACCTATACGGGCTTCATGCGCAACGGCGCGCTGCTGTCGCCCGATGACAAGGGCGTCCTGCGCGAGATCGACAAGCAGCTGGCCACGCTGAAGACGAAGTTTTCGCAAAACGTGCTCCAGGAAACCAACGCGTACCGGTTGCACATCTCGGACGAGCGCCAGCTGGACGGCCTGCCCGACGCGATCCGAACCGCCGCCAAGACCGAGGCCGAAAAGCAGCGGCTCGACGGCTGGGTGTTCACGCTGCACTACCCCAGTTTCGTGCCCTTCATGAAATACGCCGCCAACCGCGACTTGCGCCGCGAACTCTACCTGGCTTCGGCGACCCGGGCGCTGAAGGACAACGACCACAATAACGAAGGGATTGTCCGGGATATCGTTTCGCTCCGCGATCGCAGGGCCAAACTGCTGGGGTTTGGCACGCACGCCGACTTCGTGTTGCAGGAACGCATGGCCGGTTCCCCCGCGATCGTGACCGGCTTCCTGCACGACCTGCTCGAAAAGGCCAAGCCGCATGCGGAAGCCGAGGTGGCCGCCCTGCGTGCACTGGCCGAACGCGACGGCGTCTCGCCGATGATGCCCCATGACCATGCCTACTATGCCGAAAAGCTACGCGAAGCGAAATTCGAGCTCGCCGAGGAAGCCATGAAACCCTATTTTCCGCTCAACCAAGTGCTAGCGGCCGCCTTCGATGCCGCCCACCGGCTGTATGGCCTCACCTTCGCCGAGCGACCGGACATCGCGCGCTACCACGAGGAAGTGACCGTATACGAAGTGTTGGAAAACGGACGGCACAAGGCCTTGCTGTATACCGATTGGCATCCGCGCGAAGGCAAGCGTGCCGGGGCTTGGATGACATCCTATCGTGGGCAATGGCAAGCGGGTGGCACCCAAGTGCGCCCCCATATCTCCATCGTGTGCAATTTCGCCAGGGCGGTGGGCGACGTGCCCTCGTTGCTCACCTTCAGCGAAGTGACCACGCTCTTCCACGAATTCGGGCATGCATTGCACGGCATCCTGGCCGACACGGTATACGAGAGCCTATCGGGTACCAACGTCTATTGGGATTTCGTGGAGCTGCCGTCGCAATTCATGGAAAACTACTGCTACGAAAAAACGTTCCTCCGTTCCTTTGCGCGCCACTACCGAACCGGCGAGCCCCTGCCCGATGCGGAAATCGACAAGATCGTCGCCGCGGCCAACTTCATGGAAGGCTACCAGACCTTGCGCCAGCTCGGCTTCGGCCTGCTTGACATGGCCTACCATACCCATGCGCTGGACGCCGATACCGGCATCGAAGCCTTCGAGAAGCGGGTCATCGGTCAAACGCAGCTCTACCCGGATGTGCCGGGCACCGCGCACAGCCCGTCATTCTCGCATATCTTCGCCGGTGGTTATTCCGCGGGATATTATTCGTACAAATGGGCGGAAGTGCTCGATGCCGATGCGTTCTCGTACTTCAAGGAAACCGGCGTCTTCGATCCGGAGACCGCCTCCAGGTTCAAGGAATTGCTGAGCAGTGGCGGCACCGTCGACCCCATGGAACTCTACGTGCGTTTCCGTGGCCGGAAACCACGGCCGGAAGCGCTATTGAAGCGAGCCGGGCTGCTCACTTCGTAATCGTTGCGCCTTTTGCTATCTTTGCCCCCATATCTTGACTTTCAAACATGAGTGAACGCAACAAGCGGATTTTCTTGGCCATATGCATCATCGTGCCATTTATCGTCTATTGCTACATCTATTATGCGCAGATGTTCCGCAACGCGCCCTATCGGTTCGCCGACCTGGAGTCCATTGTCCTGCAGTACGGTGAAGGCGATGACCTCCCCAACCGATTCGACTCGAAGACGGGCATCTACCATTACCTGGACCGTAACGATTCCCTGCTGACCGATACCGTCCGCCTACGTGAAGACGATTTGCGCCACCTGCACGGCAAAGCGGCCCAGCTCGGCTTCTGGAACCTTCCCGATGACATGGTCTCGGCCGCTCCCCGAGCGCAGGGCAAGGTCGTGCCGCGCTTCCAGTTGCAGTACAACTACACCGAAAAAAGCAAGACCGTGATCCTCGATGCCGATTTCGATGGAAACCCGAAGATGCTGGAGACGGCCAAGTCGGTCGTCGACGATGTGATACGCGTGATAAACGATGCGCGCGACCGATAAATGCATCCAATCGGACGCCAACACCCCCTAAATAACATTAGCTTTTCAGGTAGAAAATGCTTAATTTCGCATGCGCAAAGCGCTAACCACTGTGTTTTTGGTTAAGGTGATTTTAGAACTGAACATTTATAATGGCTGAAGAAACAGAAAACGGCAACGACCTCGTTCCGGCGAACGACCGGATCATCCCCATCAACATCGAAGACCAAATGAAATCGGCATACATTGACTACTCCATGTCGGTCATTGTATCTCGTGCGCTACCCGACGTGCGCGATGGTTTGAAGCCCGTGCACCGTCGTGTATTGTACGGTATGCTGGACCTGGGCGTAACCAGCGGTAAGCCCTATAAGAAATCGGCCCGTATCGTTGGCGACGTATTGGGTAAATACCACCCCCATGGCGATTCATCGGTTTATGACACCATGGTGCGCATGGCCCAGGATTGGAGCTTGCGGTACCCGTTGGTGGATGGACAGGGGAACTATGGTTCCGTTGACGGCGATCCACCCGCGGCCATGCGATATACCGAGGCGCGATTGAAGAAAATCGCGGAGGAACTGCTTTCTGACATCAACAAGGACACCATCGATTACCAGCTCAATTTCGATGACTCGCTCGAAGAGCCGACGGTGCTGCCCACGCGCATCCCCAACCTGCTGGTCAACGGCTCTTCGGGCATCGCCGTGGGCATGGCCACCAACATGGCTCCCCATAACCTCACGGAGGTGGTTGACGGCATCCACGCCTACATCGACAACCGCGACATCGAGGTCGCCGAGTTGATGCAGCACATCAAGGGGCCAGACTTCCCCACGGGTGGCATCATCTATGGCTACGCTGGCGTGCAGGAAGCGTTCCACACCGGCCGGGGCCGCATCGTGATGCGTGCGAAGGCCGAGATCGAAACGACCAAGACGGGACGCGAGCAGATCATCGTGACAGAGATTCCCTATCAAGTGAACAAGTCGGACATGATCAAGCGCACGGCCGATCTGGTCAATGAGAAAAAGCTGGAAGGCATCGCCGAGATCCGGGACGAATCCGATCGGCAGGGCATGCGGGTCGTGTACGATATCAAGCGGGATGCGAATGCATCGATCGTGCTAAACAACCTCTACAAGTATACGGCCTTACAGACCTCGTTCAGCGTGAATAACATCGCCCTCGTGCACGGCAGGCCGATGATGCTCAACCTGAAAGACATGATCCACCATTTCGTGGAGCACCGCCATGAAGTGGTGGTGCGCCGCACGCGGTTCGAGCTGGCCGAGGCCGAAAAGCGCGCGCATATCCTGGAAGGGTTGCTCATCGCCCTCGATCACCTGGATGAGGTAATCAAGCTGATCCGGGCATCGGCGACACCGGAGGATGCCAGGCTCGGCTTGATGGAACAATTCGGGCTTTCCGATATCCAGGCGCGAGCGATACTCGACATGACCCTGCGCCGACTCACCGGACTGGAACGCGACAAGATCAAGGAAGAATATGCGGAGCTGATGAAGACCATCGACTACTTGAAGGCCGTGCTCGAGGACGAAAGCCTGCGCATGCAGATCATCAAGGACGAACTTTCGGAAGTGAGGGAGAAATACGGTGATGAACGGCGGTCTACGATCGTGCATTCGGCCGAAGACATGCGCATGGAGGATTTCATCGAAGACGAGGAAATCGTCATCACCATTTCGCACGAAAGCTATGTGAAGCGCACGCCGCTCACCGAATACCGCAGGCAGGGCCGCGGTGGCAAGGGCTCGTTGGGCAGCAACACGCGCGAGGAGGACTTCACCGAGCACATCATCATCGCCTCGGCCCACAATTACATGCTTTTCTTCACCGAAGCCGGGCGCTGTTTCTGGCTCCGGGCATTCGAGATTCCCGAAGGCAGCCGCACCTCGCGCGGCCGGGCGATCCAGAACATCATCAATATCCCGAAAGAGGAAAAGATCAAGGCGTACATCAAGGTGAAAAACCTCAAGGATCAGGAGTACCTGGAGAACAATTTCATCATTATGTGTACGAAGCGCGGCACCATCAAGAAGACCTCGCTCGAGGCGTATTCGCGGCCGCGGGCCAATGGCATCAACGCAATCAATATCAACGAGGGCGACCAGCTCCTCGAAGCGTGTCTCACCGATGGTAGCAGCGAGATCGTCATGGCGCTGCGCTCGGGTAGGGCCATCCGCTTCAACGAGTCGACCGTACGCCCCATGGGCCGTACCGCCACCGGCGTACGCGGCGTGACGCTGGCCGGGCCCGACGACGAGGTAGTTGGCATGATTAGTGTTAACAATCCAGAGATAACCGTTTTGGTGGTGTCCGAGAAAGGATACGGCAAACGGACGGATATCGAGGATTACCGGGTGACCAACCGCGGTGGCAAGGGCGTGAAGACCATCAACGTGACCGAAAAGACCGGCAGCTTGGTGGCCATCAAAGACGTGACCGACAACGATGACCTGATGATCATCAACAAGTCGGGCATTGTCATCCGCATTGCGGTCAGCGAGTTGCGCGTGATGGGGCGTGCCACGCAGGGCGTGCGTTTGATCAGCCTCAAAGGCGACGACGAAATCGCGTCGGTAACCAAGGTGGAGCACGAAGAGGAGGAAGTCATTACGGAAAATCAAGACAATAACGAACAGACCGATGAGAACGACGACACAACAAACGGTGAATCGGAAGCATAATGGGAGAACGGCCTTTTTCCTGGTTGTATTCGTATTCGGTACGCTGCCCGTCTTCGCGCAGTCAAACCTGAAGGAAGGCAACAACAACTTTGCGCTCTATTCGAAAACGAAGGATTTCAAGTACCTTGAAGCGGCCCGAAAGTTTTCGGATGAGGCGTTCAAGACCAAGCGCGATTCGACGAGCTATCGCAACATCCTGCTCAGGGGGTTGGTGTATAGCACATTGGCGGTGGTTGATTCGAACCGAACGCAAAAGTATCCGGCAGACCCTACAGACATCACGCTGCGCGCGCTGAGGCGGTTGACCAATCGGCAGTCAAACTACGACAACGAGACAGAGATCAACTACATCAAGCGCACCTTGGCGAATGCCTACCTGATCAAGGCGAATCGCGCGGTGGCGAAGGCCAATTACGAAGAGGCGTTCCACCAGTACCACAAAGTGGACTCGATCAGTGGATCGACAATCGACGTGAAACACAACCTCGCCGTGCTGAGCACCAGGATCGGCTCGGATGATGCGTTGAAGCGGTACGAGAACTTTACGCGCCAGCGCGAAACCTCGTCGCCGGCATACATCCTCGAACTTGCTGAGCTGTATCGGAAAAAGGGTGACAACCGATCCATGCTCAACACCTTGCTGAAGGGCCGGGAACAATTCCCGGGCAACAAGACGATCCTGTTCACGCTGATCAACGTCTATTCCGCTAACGAAGCCTATTCGGCCATCGTGCCGTTGGCGGACGAGGCCGTGGCGCACGAGCCGGAGAACGTGAAACTGAATTACATCGCTGGCTTCGCCAACGAGATGGAAGGGAATACGGAAGCGGCCAAGCGATTCTATGAAAAGGTGATCAGTTTAGACGCAAACAATTTCGAAGGCAACCTGGAATTGGGCCTGTTGTACCTTCGGGAATACGTCGCCAATCCGGCAGACAGCACAAAACAAAACAAAGCACAGGAATATTTGTTAAAAGCAAATCAAATCCAGCCTTCGGAAGTGAATACATTGAAATCGCTGGCCGTATTGTACGATCAGTCCGGCGACGTCATCCAGCTGGAACGGGTAAATAACATTTTGAATCAGCTCACGATAAACTAAGAACATGAAAGTGAAATCCATTTTATTGGCAACGCTCGTGGTCGCTACTTCCACGGCGTTTGCGCAAACAAGCAACCTGCGGCGGGCGAAAGCCAGCTACGACAAATTCAACGAAGTCAAATCCATCGGCAATGCCACACTGGGCGCCAGCGACCTGAACATCGCCAAAGAGGCGCTGGAAAAGGCAATCGAGCACGAGAAGACCAAGGAACTGGCGGAGACCTGGACCTACTATGCCTTGGTGAATGCCGATTTGGCGTTGTTGGATTCGACCGAAGCGTCGGCGGGGTACATCCAGAAAGCGGCTGAGGCGCGCGATAAGGCAATTAGCCTCGATACCGAAAAGGAAAATGAGCAGAACCTGGGCATCCTCAATTCCATCCTGGCCCAGCATGAATTGAATGCCGGCGTGAAGGCTTGGGACAGCCAGGATTTCGCGACTGCCTATGACGCGTTCGACCGGGGCTTGAAGTACCTGCCGGGTGATACGACGCTGTTGTATTATTCCGGATTGGCGGCCGTCAATTCACAGAGTTACGACAAAGCGCTGGGCAAGTACGTGGAGCTTATCCCCATTGACAGTTTCTCCAACAACAGGCAGATCATCCTGGACGTATCGCGACTCTACCTGATGCAAGGAGACACCGCCAATGCCATCAAATACGCCGAATTGGGAGTCAGCAAGTATCCCGAGGACAACGAACTGGCTACCCAGAACATCGAGTTGAACCTCATGGCGGGCAACGAAGACAAGATCATCGCCACCATCAATGACCAGGTGTCGAAGGAACCCGATAACAAGAACCTGCACTATTACCTGGGCATCGCCTACAACGAGACGGGCGATATGGAAAAGGCGGAGGCTTCCTACAAAAAGGCATTGGCGATCGATCCCAATTACCTGGATGCGAACATCAACCTAGGGGGGCTGATTTTGAACAAGGGAATCGACCTGTTCAATAAGACGAACAACGCTAATTTGGCCCAGTCTGAATACGACACGGAGATCAAGAAAGCATACGATATTTTCGACAGCGCGCTGCCGTTCCTGGAAAAGGCCGTTGAAGTCGACGGCAAGTCGTACCTGGCGCTCAACAACCTGAAGAAATATTACGAAATCAAGGAGAACCAGGCCAAAATCGATGAGTTGCAAGCCCGCATAGACGCCTTGCAATAGGAGTAAATGCTTTTCGGTTAACGGGATAGCCCGCGTCTTCGATCAGATGCGGGCTATTTTTTTGCAGATACGCTTGATCAGGCCCGGGCCTTCATAGATGAATCCGGTGTAGAGCTGTAGCAGCGAGGCGCCGGCATCCAGCTTTTCCAAGGCGTCTTCGGGTGTATGTATCCCCCCCACCCCAATGATGGGGAAAGCACGGTTGGAAGCGGTCGCCAAATAGCGGATCACTTCGGTCGATCGGCTGGCCAGCGGTTTGCCGCTTAATCCGCCGGTTTCGGCGACCAATTTATCCCCGCTCGCCAAACCCTCGCGCGAAAGGGTGGTATTGGTGGCAATCACGCCCGCTATACCCGTCGCTTTCACGATCTCAACGATATCGTCCAGCTGGCTGTCCGTCAGGTCGGGTGCGATCTTCAGCAGGATGGGCCTGGAAACCGGTCGTTGGACATTACGGTCTTGCAACGTGCCCAGTAGGCGCATCAACGGCTCCTTTTCTTGCAACGCGCGCAATCCGGGTGTATTGGGCGAACTTACGTTGACCACGAAATAATCCACTTCGTCGAACAACGTGTCGAAACAGGTGATGTAATCGTGCACCGCCTCGTCGTTAGGGGTCGTCTTGTTCTTGCCGATGTTACCCCCGATGACGAGGTTGCGGCGATCCTTCAATTGCCTCAGCCGGGTGGCGGCCACGTCTACGCCTTGGTTATTGAACCCCATGCGATTGATCAACGCGCGATCATCGACCAGTCGGAATAACCGCGGCTTGTCATTGCCGGGCTGTGGCCTTGGTGTAACGGTACCGATCTCGATAAAACCGAATCCAAGCGCTGCCATTTCGGCCACGTACTCGGCATTCTTGTCAAAGCCGGCTGCCAATCCGATCGGATTCTTGAACCTGAGGCCGAATACCTCCCGCTCCAGGCCGGGGTGTTGGTATCCATAGGTTGCATCCAACAATTTCTTGCTTCCCCAAAGGCTGCAGAATCGCCGCAATCCACCCGAGACGACATGGTGGGCGGCTTCCGGATCCATCGAAAACAGCAGTGGCTTGACTACGTTGTACATAATTGCAAAGGTAGCAAACCCCCCGCCTTTTTAGTACCTTTGCAGCCGAAATGATTGCGATAAATAACCTGACATTTGAAATCGGCGCCCGGGCATTGTATGACGAGGCCGATTGGCATATCAAACCCGGAGACAAAACAGGCCTCATCGGGGCCAACGGAACCGGTAAAACCACCCTGTTGAAACTGATCGTCGGTGATTACTCGCCCACGTCGGGTACCATTTCGATGGCCAAGGACATCAAGATCGGCTACCTGAACCAAGACCTGCTGTCGTATCAGTCAACGAAAAGCATCCTCCACGTGGCCATGGAGGCCTTCGAACGGCAAAACCAGCTGCATACGGAAATCGAGCGGTTGCTGGAAAAACTAGCGGACGACTATTCGGACGATCTCATTCAGAAACTCAGCGACAAGCAGACGGAATTCGAGGCGCTGGATGGATACAACATCGAGTATCGTGCGCACGAGATCCTTGCTGGATTGGGTTTCAGTGATGCCGACCAGAAACGGCCGCTATCCGAATTTTCCGGTGGTTGGCGCATGCGCGTCATGTTAGCCAGGATCTTGCTCCAAGCACCTGATATCCTGCTGCTCGATGAACCGACAAACCACCTCGACTTGCCGTCCATCAAGTGGTTGGAAAGCTATTTGCAGGCGTTCGAAGGTGCGATTGTCGTCGTTTCGCACGACCGTTATTTCCTGGATCGCGTGGTGAACCTGATCGTCGAATCCAAACGTGGAAAACTAATCCAATACGCAGGGAACTATAGTTTTTACCTGGAAGAGAAGGCGCTGCGGGAAGAGATACAGGGCAACCAGTTCAAGAATCAGCAGGCCAAGATCAAGCAGGAAGAACGACTCATCGAACGGTTCCGGGCAAAGGCAAGCAAGGCCAAGATGGTGCAGTCGCGCATCAAGGCGTTGGAGCGGATGGAAAAGGTCGACGACGTGGACGATCATAACCCTACGGTCAATTTCCGGTTCAAGTTCAGCAAGCAATCCGGCAGGCATGTGGTACGGCTCGAGGATGTGAGTAAATCGTATCCGGGCAACCCCATACTGGAACACACGGACGCCATCATTGAGAAAGGGGATAAAATCGCGCTCATCGGTGCCAACGGTAAGGGTAAGTCGACCTTGCTGCGCATCGTCGCCAACGCCGATAAAGACTTTTCGGGGACGTGCGAAACGGGACACAACGTGACGCAGACATTTTTTGCGCAGCACCAGCTGGAAGCGTTGCATTTGGAACATGAGATCTTGCAGGAATTGCAGGCATTCGCGCCCAAACATACCGATACGGAATTGCGTGCGATCCTAGGGTGCTTCCTGTTTACCGGCGACGATGCCTTCAAGAAGATACGCGTGCTCTCCGGTGGCGAGAAATCACGCGTGGCGCTGGCCAAGGCCCTTACCGCCGACGCCAATTTCCTCGTGCTCGACGAACCCACGAACCATTTGGATATCCAATCGGTCAACATCCTCATACAGGCACTGCGGCAGTTCGAGGGCACCTTCATTGTGGTGTCGCACGATCGATACCTATTGGATAACGTGGCCAACAAGATCTGGTATATCGAAGATCGGAAAATCAAGGAGTATCCCGGTACGTACCAGGAATACGAAGAATGGCAGGCCAAGCGACCGATTAGGGCGACCACCCCAAGCAAGGTCGCGGTGAAGCAGGCCAGCCAACCCGCCAAACAGGTCGCTGCCCCAAAAAACGACGACAAGGAACGCCAAGCAAAAAAAATGAACAAGGATTTGGAGCGTGTGGAAGAACAGATTATTGGCGTGGAGCGGTCTATACGCGACACCGAGGTGCTGATGGCCGATGAAAGTGCCTACGCCGATCGCGGCCGATTGAGGGAATTGACACAACGCTATGACGCATTGAAGGATGAGCTCAAGGGGTTGCAACAGCAGTGGGAAAAGCTGGCGGAGGAAATCATGTTGTTGGGGTGAGCCAGTGGGTTTGTGAACAAGTGAACGCGTGCATGATGAGAAACGTGACTGTCCTATTTTTGCTCATTTGCGCCTGCATGACGGCCGTGGCGCAGCAGCAAAAGAAAAAGCGCGTGACGCGCGAACGCAGCCCCCAGCAGGAGTTGGTGCATGACAACGTGAACTACCTGCCCGTGATCAAATCCGTTCAGTGTTATCCGGTGGACCGGGAAAACGCGTTACCGATCATTGAATTACACGGCGACGAGCAATTGTTCCTGGCGTTTGACGACTTACGCGGTGATGTCCGGAATTATTACTTCGGTATCGAGCATTGCGATGCGAATTGGAATCCGAGCAGGCTTTCACCACTCGAATATGCTCACGGTTTCAACGAAGATCGAATCCTCGATTACCGGCCGTCGGTCAATACATTGCAATCCTACACGCATTACCGAGTGCGTTTTCCCACGAACAACGTCAAGCCCAAATTGGCAGGCAATTACCTGCTGAAAGTCTACGAGGACGCCGACAAAAGCCGGTTGGTCATCAGTAGGCGTTTCTACGTGCTGGCGCCGTTGATGACCGTTACGCCGCAATTGGTGCCTTCCGTCGAGGTCTCGAAACGCAACAGCAACCAAAAATTGAACGTGAAAGTCAATACCGGCGGACTCACCATCACCAATCCGTATCAGGATGTCCGCCTCCTCGTGATGCAAAACCAGCGTCCCGATGTCCAACAATGGCTTACCACCCCCCTATTCGTGAATAACAACGAACTGACCTACAACGACAACCGGACATTGGATTTCGGCGGGGGCAATGAATTCAGGTTCGTTGACCTGCGCAGCATGCGCCTCGCTTCCGAACGTATAGCGAATATCCAGCTCGACAGTGCGCTTCGGGTCGAGTTGGTCGCCGACGAAAACCATCACGACGCGTCTTATGCATCGGTATTCGATGAAGATGGTTCCTTTTTCATTCGCAACCAGGACAAAACCGATGCCGATACCGAGTCGGACTACGCGTGGGTCACGTTTACCTTGGACGATCGGCAGGTCACCGATGGTGCGGTATACGTGGTCGGTCGGTTCAACGACTACGCACGGAATGCGGAAAGCCGGTTGGATTTCAGCCCCGCAGGGAAAATGTGGCGGGCCACCCTGTTACTCAAGCAAGGCCTGTATGACTATGAGTACGTGTATGTAGGCCCGTCTGGCGAAGTCGACACCGCATTTTCAAGTGGTAACCACTTCGAGACCAACAACACCTACCAGGTACTGACGTACGTGCGCCGTCAAGGCACCACGTGGGACGAATTGGTGGGCTATGTGGAAATCGATACCGGGAACTAAGCCGTCTATCGTCAATGGTCATGGCCGTCAACCATCGATCTTGTTGATCATCGCTAACTTTTCTTGCAGCAACCTTGATATCCGGTTGAAATAGCGCTTTTGCTTATAGCCCATCACCCACTGTACGCCATGCACGGCGTTCGTATGGAATATCTCATCCGCTTCGTCCAGGATAGCCGGGCTGATTTGGGCCTCGATGACTTCCAGGCCATGATCCAAAGCCAGCTCGATGACCACTTTACGCATCACGCCGTCGATGCAGCCTTCACTGATCGCGGGCGTGTATAATTTCTTGTCGTACCAGATGAACACGTTCGAGCTTAGCGATTCGCACAGGAAGCCGTCCTGGTTCAGGATCAGCACGTCATCCAGGTCTTTCTTTTTGCGATACAATCCCGCCATCACATACACCAGCGAATTAGCCGATTTGAGTTTGGAGAGTTTGCTGTATGGCTTGTTGATGTCGGTGTATACGTCGACGATCAAACCCAACTTCCGGTGTTTTACGTCGTCCGCATCGAGGCGCGAAACGCTCATCACCGTGCCAGCCTTGTTCTGCTGTGGGCTGTACAGCCCTCCGCCATCGCGATAAACCTGTAACCTTACGCGTACGTGCTGTCCGTCCAACCCATTCTTTTTGATCAGCGCCTTTGCGCGCGCGCGGATGGAGTCCTCATCGAAATCGGCCGATCGATGTTCCAGCTGCAACAATTGCATCCCTTCCTGCAGCCGTGCGACGTGGTGATGCAAAAAGCGGATGTCGCCATCCATCCAGCGCATGGTTTCAAACAATCCGTCTCCATAACGGAACGCCCGATTATCCGCGTCGAAAATAGGTTCACGTTCCGGTACGTGTTTACCATTGAAATCTATATAGTGTACTGGCATTTATCCGATTAACTATTAAATGCATAGGTTCTCCATTTGTCCAGGCAGGCACGGAAGTCTTCCGGCAACGGCGCTTCGAACGCCAACCACGTCCGCTTCGTCGGATGTTCAAAACCCAGGGTTTGGGCATGCAAGGCCTGTCGTGGAAGCAAGGCAAAGCAATTTTCGACGAACTGCCGGTATTTATTGAATACGGTACCCTTGACGATGCGGTCGCCACCGTAAACCGCATCGTTGAATAGCGGATGGCCGATGGACTGCATGTGCGCGCGGATCTGGTGCGTGCGTCCGGTTTCCAATTGGCATTCGATCAGTGTAACGTAGCCCAACCGCTCCAGTACCCGGTAATGCGTCACCGACCATTTACCCTTATCGGCGTCATCGTATAGCGCCATCACCTTCCTATCCTTGGCACTGCGGCCGATATAGCCCGTTATCGTGCCATCGGTTGGTAGGTCCCCCCAAGCCAAGGCCATATATTTGCGCGATATCGTATGGTCGAAAAACTGTTTGGCGAGGTACGTCAGTGCCCAATCGTTCTTGCCCACCACGAGCAGTCCGCTGGTGTCCTTATCGATGCGATGTACCAGGCCCGGCCGGCCGTCGTTGCCCGGCAATTGCGGAAACGCGGAAAAATGATAGACCAACGCATTGACCAAGGTACCTGTGTAATTGTTATATCCCGGATGGACCACCATGCCGGCACGCTTGTTCACGATCAACAGGTCGTCGTCTTCATGGATGATATCAAGCGGGATGTTCTCGGGGTAGATTTCCGTATCACGGGGCGGGTGCGGCAGTACCACCGAAATGATATCGGCCGGCTTCACTTTGTAACTCGGTTTCACCGGTCGATCGTTTACCAGTACGGTGCCGGCGTCGATGGCGTTCTGGATGCGATTGCGTGAGGCGTTCTCCACCCGATTCATCAGGAACTTATCGATACGCAGTAGCGCTTGCCCTTTGTCGACGACGATGCGCAGATGCTCGTATAAATCCTGTTCGTCCCCTTCCTGCAATTCCAACTCTTCGGCCATGGCCGCAAAATTAGCGAAAAAAAGGCGATGCATTTTGCCTAAGTTTGCAGAAATCATGGTTTCCCTGACATTCAATAGTCCCATCGAAAACCTGGATTTCCCGCTGTTCAGGGAAAAGGCGATTACCGTCGACATGAAGCGCGACGACATGATCCACCCCTTCATTTCGGGCAATAAATGGCGGAAATTGAAATACCCGCTTCGCGAGGCCCGGCGCCAAGGCAAAACGCGGCTGGTCAGTTTCGGTGGGGCGTGGTCCAACCACCTGTTGGCGCTGGCTTGCGCCGGCGCCAGGTTCGGTTTCAGGACGCTGGCGTTCGTGCGCGGCGAAGCGGTGTCGAACCCGAACCTGTCCCTGTGTAGGTTATTCGGCATGGAGCTCCGGTTCGTGACGCGGCAGGCCTATCGGGACAAAGTTACGCTCTTCGCCGACCATGCAGCCCATGATGAAGGCGCATTCTTCATTGACGAAGGTGGGCATGGTCCTGACGGTGCAAGGGGATGCGAAGAGCTTGTCGATGAGCTTGGAGATACCTACGATCACATTTTCTGTGCGTGCGGTACGGGCACCACCTTGGCTGGGCTCCATAACGGCATCGTCGAAAAGGGTTGGGCGACGCGGCTGCACGGTGTGCCCGTGTTGGCCGGTGGCGACTTCATCCGCGGATCGTTGGATCGGCTGTCGCGCCACGACGTCGCCGGTCGCGTGGCGCTGCATATGGCTTACCATTTCGGTGGCTACGCCAAGACGACGCCCGAATTGAATGCATTCATCCAGCATTTCTGCGCACATACCGGCATACTCGTCGAACCCGTTTACACCGGAAAGCTGTGCTTTGCCGTCTTTGACTTGGTCGCGCGGAATCAGTTCAGTCGCGGAAATCGGATTCTGCTCATCCATACCGGTGGCCTTACGGGTATATTGGGTATGCACCAGCAATTGGTAGAACCCGAAAAATCGGTTTAACCCGTTTAAACCGCGAAAGGCCGGAAAAGTACGAAAATAGCTGTGAAAAAGTTTGTCTTCTGGCAATCTAACGCTTATATTTGGGCGTAACCAATCCGTGTGACCATGTACAAAATCGATGTTACGCCCACTGAGGTCCACCGGCGATTACGCAAGTACATCCTGGCAGATGGCTACGACATGACGTTCGATATGGAACGGAGCCATGGGGTAACCCTCTACGATTCCAAGTACGACCGCGAACTCCTTGATTTCTTCACGTGCTATGCGTCGGTGCCGTTGGGGTATAACCATCCCAAGATGACGGGAGACCCCGCCTTTACCCGTAGCCTGTTGAACGCCGCGCTGACCAATCCATCGAATTCGGACGTCTATACCGTTGAGTACGCCCACTTCGTGGAGACATTCGGGCGTGTAGCCATCCCCTCCTACTTGCCGCATGCGTTTTTCGTATCAGGGGGCGCGTTGGCGATCGAGAATGCCATCAAGGTAGCCATGGACTGGAAAGTGCAGAAGAATTTCCAGAAGGGCTATCCTACCGAGAAAGGCACGCAGGTGCTGCATTTCGAGCAGGCGTTCCACGGCCGGTCCGGTTACACGATGAGCTTGACGAACACGCAACCCGACAAGACCAAATGGTTTGCCAAATTCGACTGGCCGCGGATTGCCAATCCGAAGGTTGCCTTTCCGCAAACGCCAGAAAACCTGGCAGACACGCAGCGGCGCGAGGAACAGGCCGTCGAGCAGCTGAAACGGGCGTTCCTGGATCGCCGGGATGATATCTGCGCCATCATCATCGAGCCGATACAGGCCGAGGGCGGTGATAACCATTTCCGTACGGCGTTCATGGAACGACTGCGCGTACTGGCCGACGAAAACGAATGCTTGCTCATCTATGACGAGGTCCAAACCGGTGTAGGGCTCACCGGTAAATTCTGGTGCCACGAGCATTTCGGCGAATCGGCCAGGCCCGACATCGTGGCGTTCGGAAAAAAAATGCAGGTCTGCGGCATCTTGGCCGGTGCACGCGTGGATGAAATCGAGTCCAATGTATTCCGTGTGCCATCCCGCATCAACTCCACATGGGGCGGCAACCTGACGGACATGGTGCGGGCTACGAAAATCCTGGAAATCATTGACGAAGATCGTTTGCTCCAACACGTGGGGCGGGTGGGCGCGTACCTGTTGGATCGCTTGGATGCCCTCGCGGATGCCCATCGCCTGCTTTCCAACGTGCGTGGCAAGGGACTGTTCTGCGCGTTCGATTTTCCCGACAGGCAACGGCGCAATGCGTTCCTGAAACTGGGCATGGAACGGGGCGCGCTATTCTTGGGATGCGGAGAGCGTTCCGTCCGCTTCCGTCCGGCATTGATCATCGACGAACCGGCCATCGACCGCGGGTTATCGATTGCAGGCGATGCGATCGGCCGGCTTTCCTGAGCGACCGATGTTAGGGTCGGCTGTGGTAGTTTGGAGCCTCTTTGGTAATGGTGATGTTATGCGGATGGCTCTCGCGTAAACCGGCGCCCGTGATTTTCACGAATCGCGCACCTTGCAAGGCCTTGACCGTCGCTGCGCCGCAATACCCCATGCTCGCCCGTAGCCCCCCAACGTATTGATAGACCACTTCAGCCAGCGTGCCTTTGTACGCCACCCGCCCCACGATGCCTTCGGGAACCAATTTCTTGATATCATCTTCCACATCCTGGAAATACCGGTCTTTGGATCCCTTTTCCATCGCTTCCACGGAACCCATGCCGCGATACGACTTGAATTTCCTTCCTTCGTAGATGATGGTTTCGCCGGGCGCTTCCTCCACGCCTGCAAACAGCGAACCGGCCATGATGGTATCCGCCCCGGCCGCGATGGCTTTGGCGATGTCGCCGGTTTGTTTGATTCCACCGTCCGCGATGACCGGTACGCCGCTTCCGCGCAGCGCCTTGGCCACTTCATAAACGGCGTAGAGTTGCGGAACCCCAACCCCTGCGATGATACGGGTGGTGCAGATCGATCCGGGACCGATTCCCACCTTGACGGCGTCGGCACCTGCGCCAGCCAATGCCAGGGCTGCATCGGCGGTTGCGATGTTCCCCACGATGACCTGGAGGTCCGGAAAGGCCGACTTCACCTCGCGCAGCTTATCGATAACCCCTTTGGAGTGTCCGTGTGCGGTGTCGATCGTGACGACGTCTACCCCCGCCTTGACCAACGCTTCCACCCGCTCAAGGGTGTCGCCGGTTACGCCTACAGCGGCCCCGACCAGCAACCGGCCATGGTTGTCTTTGGCCGCGTTGGGGAAGTGCCTGTATTTCTGGATGTCCTTGAACGTGATGAGTCCCACAAGCACATGGTTATCATCGACGACCGGCAATTTCTCTATTTTATGATTTTGCAGTATCGCTTCGGCTTTGACCAAATCGGTGCCAACCGGAGCGACCACCAGCCCTTCCTTGGTCATCATTTCCGTTATCGGGCGCTTCATGTCTTTCTGGAAGCGCAGGTCGCGGTTCGTCACGATACCCACCAACTTGTGATGCTGGTCGATGATGGGGATCCCGCCGATCTTATGTTCCTTCATGATCTGGAACGCATCCCCGACCGTGGCATGTTCGCCCAAGGTCACCGGATCTTGGATCATCCCGCTTTCAGACCGTTTCACCTTGCGGACCTCGGCTGCTTGGTCGGCTATGCTCATGTTTTTGTGAAGCATGCCCAGCCCACCGGCCTGTGCGATGGCGATGGCGAGCTCGGCACCCGTCACGGTGTCCATGGCCGCGGATACCAGCGGGATATTGAGCCGGATATTGCGGGTCAGGTATGTCGATGTGTCCACGTCACGTGGCAACACTTCAGAATAAGCGGGTATCAAAAGTACGTCGTCGTAGGTAAGGCCTTCAGCTACGAATTTTTCAGGATCTAAATGCATGGCAAATATGTCTGGGGTTCCTATTTGCGGGGCAAAGTTACGGTTTTCACCTGTCTTTTGCAAGGGCACCCAAGGTAAAAAAGTTGAAGGGGCTACACACGCGTGCGCCCCTTCAACTCGGCCGTCTGCATCGGTGTCAGAATGAATAGCTCAGCCCGAGCTGAAATACCCGGTTGAGTGAGATTCGGTCGGGATTATCAAAAAGACCCAGGAAATAATCGTTGTTGAACGCATCGAGCATACCGGTCTTGAATCGGCCCTCTACGGTCAATCCCATGGGCAACGTGTAGCCAAGGCCCAATGAAATCCCAAGGTCCACACCGCCGTAGTCGTCGTCATCAAAATCAATCCGCGGGAAATTCTTCCCGATCTTCATGTCCAACGAAGGTCCGACCATCCCGTGGAAGCCTTCCACGAAGTAGAATTTGTTGATGACGCCAAGCGAAAGGTACTGGATGGTTACGTCTTCGGTTCCGGTCGGGTTCCCGGAATCGTTGTCTACGAACGTCACGTTGTTTGCCCCCTGCCGGGTGTAAACCAACTCCGGTTGCAGGGTATATTTCCTGCCTAGATTGAGGCTCAAGATGCCTCCTACATAGAAATCAGCCTTGAAATCGGCATCGATATTACTCAAGGTGGCAACGTTTACGCCAGCGCGGACGCCGGGAGAAACCTTTTTCTGTGCAAACAGCGGTGTGGTGGCGACTAAGGCAACCAACAGGACAAGCGCGCTTTTTCTCATGATGACAGTTATTTCAACGTAAACTTAAATCCCAACGTGAAACGGGCCGGTTCGAAGTGGCTGTTGTTAGACAGGTTCCACCAAGGCTTCCAATCGAAATGGAAGGCCAAGGGGGCAGACGGGATCTTGAACTCCAACCCCACCGCGGGCCGGAGGGCAAAAAAAGTGCGGTTATCGCCATCATCCCGCCACCAACGGCCATCGTCAACGAATGCCAACTGCGGGCCGACCCCAACGTACCAAGTCAGCCCGTTGGTACCCGCTATCGCTTGGTTATAGGAATAATCCACACCCAACACGGTGATGTCGTCGCCGAAGAGCACCTGGGCGTTGCCGGCATTGGTGCCGTCAAAAAAGTGCTTGACCTGTGGCCCGACCAGGGTTGGGCCATCGCCCAGATCGATTCCCAGGCCCAGCGCGGTCCGATAGCGGCCTTGGGCATCGGCATCCGCTATACCGAATGCCAACATAAACGTCGTCGTCAATAAAGGTAGCAATGCATTTTTCATGGTTGTTCTTTCTTTGTGTTGTTTTCCGTCAGCGACGCACGTCGGCTTTCGACGCCGCGCTTCACTCATGGATTGAGCAAATAGTTTGCCAAAAATGCCCGGAAAGCGCCTGCAAAAATCCCGTGCGCAACGAATTCGAATTATAAAAAAATTCATACCTTTGCCGTTCTAAACAAAATTTTGTATACGGATAACATTATTACTAGTAACGAAAGAAAATGCAAGGTAAAGGGTTGATTAATTTTTTGGTAGTAGTGATCACCATTGCGTGTCTCTATTCCCTATCGTTCACATTCGTAACCCGCAAGGTAGAACGGGATGCCGCCGCCTATGCTCAAGGAGACATCGCCAAGGAAAAGGCGTACCTGGACTCCATGGCTGGCGAAGTGGTATACAATCTAGGCGTTGCCAAGTATACCTACCGTGAAGCCAAGGGCAATGAAATCGCGCTCGGTTTGGACTTGAAAGGCGGCATGAATGTGACCATGGAAGTTTCGTTACAGGAATTGGTACGCAATCTAGCCAACAACCCGAAGGACGAGAATTTCAACAAGGCGCTTGAAAGTGCCACGGCTCGGAGCAAAAGCAGCCAAAGCGGATATGTTGCACTGTTTGCCGAAGAGTTCAAGAAACTAAGCCCAAACACTTCTTTGGCCAGTTTCTTCGCTACGAAAGATAACTCGGCGTATGTAAATGCCAACACGACCGACGCGCAGGTGGAGAGTTTCCTGCAGCGTGAGGCGACCAACGCCATCGACAATTCGTTCAAGGTATTGCGTACGCGTATCGATAAATTCGGTGTGACTTCGCCGAACATCCAATTGCAGCAGGGCACCAATCGCATCCTGATCGAGCTGCCGGGCGTTACGGACGAAGACCGCGTCCGGAAGCTGCTTCAAGGTTCGGCCCGGTTGGAATTCTGGGAGACGTATGACAACCTGGACATCTACCCCATGCTGGAAAATGTCAACACGGCACTTGCCTCCACGCTCAAGGAAACGGCCAAGCCTACGGATAGCGGCACCTCTTCCGTACAGGCAGCAGACAGTACGGATGCCGGTTTGTTGGCCACGCTTGGCGCCGACCGTGATTCGTTGGCGACTGATTCGACGGCTAGCCAAATGGCGCTTCAAAACCCATTGTTCAACCTGTTGCGGCCATCCTCTTTCATGTCCGAGAACGGCCCGATGCTGGCACCTGGCCCAATCGTAGGCTATACCCAACTTCGCGACACCGCCAAGGTAAACCGCTACCTCGAGAATCCCCTCGTGAAGCAAATCATTCCGGCCAACATCAAGTTGCTGTGGGGTGTCAAACCCAGCCCGCGCACACCTGAGCAATTGGAGCTTTATGCCATCCGGCCAAGCGGCGCGAATGCCGGCCCCATATTGGGGGGCAATGTGGTTACGGACGCCAAGGATGACTTCGATCCGCAATCGAACAGCCCGATGGTAACGATGTACATGAACAGCGAGGGTGCCCGTGAGTGGAGAAGGATTACCGCCAATGCCTCGGCAGACGCCAATAACAAGAAGGCCATCGCCATCGTATTGGACGGCGTCGTCTATTCGGCACCGACGGTACAGGGCGAAATCCCGAATGGGATATCGCAGATCACGGGCAATTTCACCATCGAGGATACCAAGGACTTGGCCAATGTGCTGAAAGCCGGTCGCCTGCCTACAACGGCAAAGATCGTTGAAGAGGCCATCGTTGGCCCGACACTCGGGCAAGCGGCCATCGATGCGGGCGTCAATTCGGCCGTCATCGGTTTGGTCTTGGTGTTGATCTTCATGATTTTCTATTACAATCGTGGTGGATGGGTTGCTAACATCGCCGTGATATTCAACGTGTTCTTCCTGATGGGCGTCATGGCGTCCCTCAACGCGGTGCTGACATTGCCCGGTATTGCCGGTATCGTATTGACGCTTGGTACGGCGGTAGACGCCAACGTGTTGATCTATGAACGGATCCGCGAGGAACTTGGGTTGGGCAAATCGGTTCGACAGGCGATTGCAGATGGCTATAAGCATGCCATGCCATCAATCCTCGATTCCCAGATTACGACATTCCTGGTCGGCGTGATCCTGTTCTTCTTCGGCAGCGGACCGATCCTGGGCTTCGCAACCACGTTGATGATCGGTATCATCACATCCCTGTTTACTGCCATCTTCATTACCCGTATCATTTTCGAGTGGATGTTGGGCAAGGGTTGGGACATTAAGGTCTCTTATCCATGGAGCGCGAATACGTTGAAAAACGCCAATTTCGGATTCGTGCAGAACCGCAAGAAATTCTATTTGGCATCGGCGTTGTTCATTGTCATCGGCATCATTTCCATTTTCACGAAAGGATTCAGCCTGGGCGTCGACTTCCAAGGCGGACGTACCTATACCGTCCGCTATGACAACACGGTCGACCTGGAAGAGGTTCGCGGCAATCTCAATGAAACGTTCCAGCTGAACACCGAAGTCAAGATCTACGGTGCCGATAACCAGGTGCGCGTTACGACCACCTATCACATCGATGATACCGACGATGCGGCCGACCAAGAGGTATTGGCCAAATTAAACGAAGGGCTTTCGAAACTCGATGGGAACAGTTATGAAATATTGAGTTCGCAGAAGGTCGGCCCAACGATTGCCAATGACATCAAGTCGCGTGCGGTGTATGCCGGTATATTTTCGATCGTCATCATCGCCCTGTATATCCTGATCCGTTTCCGCAAGTGGCAATACAGCTTGGCAGCGGCGATTTCCACCACGCACGATGCCTTGGTCATCCTGGTGTTGTTCTCGTTGTTGGACGGCATCGTGCCATTCTCGCTGGATATCGACCAGCATTTCGTGGCTGCGTTGCTTACGGTGATCGCCTATTCCATCAACGACACCGTCGTGGTGTTCGACCGTCTGCGCGAATACCTGGGCATGTCTAGGCATCGCAACGATGCCATCGGCAATACCGTCAACCTCGCGGTCAACCGGACATTGAGCCGCACCATCGTGACGTCGTTGACCGTCATTTTCGTGATGGCCGTGTTGTTCATCTTCGGCGGGGAAGTGATCAGGGGCTTTTCTTTTGCCATCCTCATCGGGATCATCGTTGCCACGTATTCATCGATTTTCATCGCTGCGCCGCTCGTGGTCGATTTGAGATCGGATGATGCCGATAGGCTCCCAGTAGCGGAAGCCCAATCGAATGCGACCGGACTGAAAACAGCCAAAGTATAGGGATAGATTCCTGACAAAAAACAAAAAAGGGTTGCCGGTTTATCCGGCAACCCCTTTTTTGTTGGCTTCCACCGTATTTATTTTGGATATGGGGTGCCGTTTCCGATTATAATTCTATTTTTGTGCCATAGCCAAACTTGGCATTAAGCTGCCAGTGTATTGCGGCAATACCTAAAAAGCATATGAAGCTACACACGAAGATTTTCATCGGCATGGTTTTCGGCATCATCGCCGGATTGGTCATCAAGAACCTCGGTCTGGAACGCGAGACGCTCGATGCGATCGTCAAATGGGTGGAGCCGATCGGCAGGATATTCATGAACCTCATCTTCATGATGGTCATCCCGCTCATCCTGTCGGCGCTCATCTTGGGAATCGCCGAAATCGGCGATGTGAAGAAACTGGGACGCATGGGTGTGAGGCTGCTGGTTTACACCATTGTCGTAAGCTTTATCGCCGTGCTCATCGGGATCACGATGGTCAATATCTTCAAGCCCGGTGAAGCCATTTCGGAAGATACGCGCGAGTATTTGGTCAACGAGTTCGGTGCACAGGCCGCAAAGGCGAATGCCCAGGCACAGGCCATCGAGGCCGACGAACGCACGGTCGGCGATATCTTGGCACAGATCATCCCGCGTAACCCCTTCGATGAGATGGCCAATGCCTTCAATTCCAGCCATACCGGTGGCGGCTTGTTGTCCGTGATGTTCTTTGCCTTGATTTTCGGCGTGGCCATGGCCGCCGTGGGCGAAGAGAAGACCGCAACCCTCAAGCACTTCCTGGAAGGCGTCTATGAGGTCGTAATCAAGGTCATCGGTTACGCCATGGCACTGGCGCCATACGGCGTGGCCGCGTTGCTCTTCAACATGGTGCTGAATGTCGGGGCCGATTTCCTGATATCCCTCCTTTGGTATGTGCTCATCGTGTTGGGGGCGCTGGCGATCCACCAGTTCGTGGTGTACTCCATTATCCTGAAATATTTTGCCAAGCGCAATCCGATACGATTCATGAAAGACATGGGCGAAGTGACACTGACCGCGTTTTCGACCAGTTCGAGTAATGCCACGCTGCCCACCGCCATCCGTGTGAGCATCGAGAAACTCAAGATACCGAAACCCATCGCCCATTTCGTGCTTACCATCGGCAGTACCGGCAACCAAAACGGCACGGCGCTGTTCGAAGGCATCACCGTGCTGTTCCTAGCCCAGGTCTTCAATGTCGACCTTTCACTGGGTTCCCAAATCACGGTCGTACTGCTGTGCATCTTGGCCGGAGTGGGCACCGCGGGTGTGCCTGGCGGGTCGTTGCCGGTCATCGTCACCATCTTGGTGTCCATCGGCGTACCCGGAGAAGCCATCGCGCTGATTTATGGCGTTGACCGCATCCTCGACATGTCGCGCACCACGCTCAATGTCAATGGCGATATCACGGCGGCAGCCTACATCCAATACACCGAGGAGAAAGCCGGGAGCCATTCACCCGAACAGCGCTGAAGATTTTTGCGGTATACTTGCCGAATTCATTTGTTGTCCGTATATTTGTCATACTAATTATTAATATACGAATGGAACAATACAACGCCTATTCATTCTTGTTGGAGCGTACCGCACGTCGGGTAAAGCAATATGCACAATATCAATTCAATAGCAGGAAATTCGGCATCACGGTAGACCAGTGGTCCATCTTGAAAAGCCTCCGGCAGCATGCCGACTTGCCGCAAAGGGAATTGGCAGAATACTGTGGCAAGGATCAACCCACGCTCACCCGTATCGTCGATTTGCTGGTTGCCAAAAAATTGGTGGAACGTCGCCCCCATCCACTGGATCGACGTAGTTTCGTGGTTCACCTGACGGCAATCGGCGAGCAGACCATCGATGAGCTGACGGCTGACGTCAACGAAATCAGGATGCAGGCGTGGAAAAACCTCGACGAGTCTGATTTCGAACGTTTGAAACGCATATTGGACACTATTTATAGCAATCTGGAAATCGATCATGGAAACATCAGGAAATCAAGTTGAGACCGACATCTGCATCATCGGCGCTGGCCCCGTTGGCCTGTTTGCCGTTTTCGAAGCGGGATTGCTCAAGATGCGTTGCCATTTGATCGATGCGTTGCCGCAGGTGGGTGGGCAGCTGTCTGAAATCTATCCCCATAAGCCCATCTATGATATTCCCGGGTACCCATCGGTAAACGCACAGGAGTTGGTGGATAAGCTCATGGAGCAGATTGCCCCATTTACGCCCACGTTCACGCTAGGCGAGCGGGTCGAGGCGCTTGAAAGGCAAGCCGATGGCTCATACCGTGTATCGGGCAACGAAAACACGGTCATCCACGCGCAAGTGGTGGTCATCGCCGGCGGATTGGGGTCATTCGAGCCGCGTAAGCCTGAAATCGCCGGTTTGGCGGGTTTTGAGGGCAAAGGCGTGAGCTACATGGTCAAGAACCCCGAGCATTACCGCGACCGGCGCGTGGTCATCGCTGGCGGTGGCGACTCCGCGCTTGACTGGACCGTCTTCCTCAGCGATGTGGCCAGTGAGGTCACCCTCGTGCACCGCAGCGACAGTTTCAGGGGTGCACCCGATTCTGCCGAAAAGGTCTTCGGCCTTGCCGAGCGCGGCAAAATCAGGTTGCTGTTGCATAGTAACGTCAGCAGCGTCGCAGGCAATGGCATGTTGAGCCATGTGGGCATCACCGACCGCGAGAAAAAGGAAACGCAATGGGCGGCTGACGCATTCATCCCACTGTTCGGGTTAAGCCCCAAACTCGGGCCCATCGCGCAGTGGGGATTGTCCATCGATAAATCAGCCGTTGCCGTGGATACCACAGACTATTCCACCGGCGTGGAACGGATTTACGCCATCGGTGACATCAACACCTATCCCGGTAAGCTGAAACTTATCCTCTGCGGCTTCCACGAAGCGGCCCTGATGGCGCAAAGCGCATTCAAATACGTACATCCGGCCGAAAAATTGAGCTTTAAATATACCACCGTAAATGGCGTCAATGCCTTTTAACTAAAAATGCGAACATGGTAGAGATCATTCACGTCACCGTAGAAGCCCCGCACGGCGAAACCCGGCAACTCGAAATCCCGGCGGGCATCAACCTCAGTTTGATGGAAGTGCTCAAAGCTTCGGAGTACGATATCCTGGCCACTTGCGGCGGCATGGCCCTGTGTGCTACGTGCCACATCCAGGTGTTGGCCGGCATGGAGACACTTCAACCCCTCAACGATGCGGAACTGGACATGTTGGATACCCTGCCCGATGCAGACGACCGCAGTCGACTAGCCTGTCAGATACGGCTCGACCCGGCTTTGGACGGATTGAAAATAAAGGTATTCGGAAACAATTGACACGCATAACAGTTCATAACGGTAGAAGTAACATGGATTCGTAAATTTGCTAGATCATGAACACGCAACATACAGACCATCGATTTCCCAAGGTCGTCATCATCGGCGGCGGATTCGGCGGCATTGAAGTGGCCAAGGGATTGAAGAACGCAGCGGTTGAAGTGCTGCTGCTCGACCGCAATAACCACCACACGTTCCAGCCGTTGCTTTATCAAGTAGCCACCGGCACGCTGGATGCACCCTCTATTGCCTTCCCGCTACGGAAAATGTTTCGCAAGCAGGAAAACTTCACGTTCCGCATCGCTGATGTGCAACACATCGATGCCGCAAATAAAGTGGTGAACACAGACATTGGCCCCTTCCAGTACGACTACTTGGTCGTCGCTACCGGCGCCACCACCAATTTCTTCGGCAACGCGGACATCGCGTACAACGCCATGCCGATGAAAAGCGTAAAGGAAGCGGTGAATATCAGGAGCTTCCTGATTCAGAACATCGAGGAATCGCTCCTGAAAAGCACGGCGGAGGAACGCGCTCCCTACCTCAACGTGGTCGTGGTGGGCGGTGGGCCTACAGGGGTCGAGCTTTCGGGTGCCATCGCGGAAATCCGCAACCACATCCTGGCGAAGGACTACCCGGAGCTCAAGAAGGAAGACATGAACGTGTACTTGGTAGAAGGCTTGCCGAAGATATTGGCTAACCTATCGCCCCAGGCTTCCGAAAAGGCCGAACTGTACCTCAAGGAACTTGGGGTCAAGACACTGCTGAATGTACAGGTAACCGGTTACGATGGTGGCATCATCGCCTTTGCCGATGGTCGCCGCATTGCAACCAAGACGGTGCTCTGGTCGGCTGGTGTCATGGGCCAGTTTCCGGAAGGCATAGACCCGCAAACGGTGGTCCGGGGCAACCGGATCCGCATTGACGAGACGTGCCGGGTCATTGGCATGGACGGCGTCTTCGCTATCGGCGATGTGGCCGCGATGATTACCGAAGACTTGCCACGCGGGCATCCCGGCGTGGCGCCCGTAGCCCAGCAACAAGGGCGTTTCCTCGCCAAGCATATCGTGCGGAACATGAATGGCGAACCCAGCGAATCCTTCCGTTATTTCGATAAGGGTTCGATGGCCACCATCGGCCGCAATAAAGCCGTGGTCGATATCGGGAAAATCAGGTTCCAGGGTTTCTTTGCCTGGTGGGTGTGGATGTTCGTTCACCTGATGTCGCTGGTGGGCTTCCGCAATCGGGTGGTCACCTTTATCAATTGGGCGATCAACTACCTGACGTTCAACGCGGGCATCCGGTTGATCATCCACAAGTACAAGCGGCCGAAACGGATGAGTGAACCTGTGAATGAGTGAGCAAGTGCGTTTGTAGGCGTGCAAAAAGTCTTGCGTGCAACGTGCGAAATCGCTAATTTGCGGCAATGGACAACAAAGCGATTGCCAAGGTCATCAAGCGATACGGCCAGCTGCTTGAACTTCACGGTGAAAACCCGTTCCGTACCAAGGCGATTGCTTCGGCGGCCTTCAAATTGGACAAGCTTCCTTTCGCGATCTCGACGGAAACCCTGGTTCAGCTCAGCGACGTGCCCGGCATCGGGAAAAGCACGGCCGAAAAGGTATCCGCACTGCTCGGTACCGGCTCGTTTGCCGAACTAGACACCCTGTTGGCGGCCACGCCGACTGGCATCCTGGACTTACTCGATATCAAGGGGCTTGGCCCCAAGAAAATCCGGGAAATCTGGCGGGCGTTGGGCATTGAAACCGTGGGCGAGCTGTATTATGCCTGTAACGAAAATCGCCTGATTGCGGCCAAGGGTTTTGGGCCGAAAACACAGGAAGACATCAAGCGGGCCGTCGAATTTTCCATCGCCAACCAGGGATGGTTTCTTTATGCCCGGGTGGAGGAACTGGCGGAAGGCCTCATGACGATATTGCGCGATGCCTTGCCCGAAGGCAGCAAACTATCGCCCACCGGAGATTTCCGCCGAAAGCATGAGGTGCTCAAAACGGTGGATATCCTCGTCGAATCGTCGATGGACGACCTCATCCGCATCTTGACGAGTATCGGAACACTGGCCGTCGATTCGGCAGCGGCACCCACCCTATTGGAAGCCAGGCACGACACCGGCTTGGCGTTTCGATTCTTCCCGGCAACCGCGGCATCGTTTCACCGCCAATTGGTATCGACCACCGGATCGGCCGACCACCTACGGCAATTGGAGGAATCGTTGGAACCCCGCCAATTGCCCGAACTCGATTCGGAAGAAGCGATTTATGCCTCGCTTGGTCTTGCCTATATCGAGCCCGAATTGCGCGAAGGCACCGATGAAGTGGCGTTGGCCAAAGCCGACCGGTTACCGGCGCTTATCGGCTATGCAGACCTCCGCGGTGCCTTGCACAACCACAGCACCTATAGCGATGGCGTCCATACGCTGGAAGAGATGGCCCGGTATTGCCGAGATGACCTGCGGTTGGAGTACCTGGGCATCTGCGACCATTCCCGGACGGCCGCCTACGCCCGTGGACTGCGCATCGAGCAGGTACAGGAGCAATGGGCTGTCATCGATGCGCTCAACGCGGAGCTTGCACCTTTCCGCATCTTCAAGGGAATCGAATCGGACATCCTCGCGGATGGTTCGCTGGATTATCCCGATGAGATCCTGGCCGGTTTCGATTTCGTGGTGGCCTCGATCCATGCCAACCTGAAGATGGATGTTGAAAAAGCCACCGCTCGTTTGGTTGCGGCCATCGAAAACCCATACACCACCATCTTGGGCCATCCGACAGGGCGGCTGTTGCTCAGCCGGTCGGGCTACCCCATCGATTATCCGCGCGTCATCGATGCCTGTGCCGCGAATGGTGTCGTACTTGAAATCAATGCCAATCCATTGCGGCTCGACCTCGATTGGCGATGGCATCGGTATGCCATCGGAAAAGGCGTCCTGCTGGCCATCAATCCGGATGCGCATCGCAACAGCGGCTTCCATGATATGCGATATGGTGTCCATGCGGCGCGCAAAGGCAGTGTCTCGGCCGAAAATTGCCTGAATGCCTTTTCGTTGGAAAAGATATCGGCCTATTTTGACCAACGGAAACGGCGCTGATTTGATATACGGGATAAAAGATACGATACACGAGATACGAATTGCGCCATGAAACGGTTTGTCTTCCTCTCCCTTTTGCTCGCCGCTGCGGGCCAGGGCCACGCTCAATTATTGAAGGCCCGCGAAATCTTCAGCCGCGGAGATTCCCTCCGTGGGCAGCTTACCCCATTGCGTACCTGCTACGACATCCACTACTACCACCTGCAGGTGCAGGTCGATCCCGACGAACGGCACATCAGCGGATCCAACCTGTTCGTGTTTACAGCAACGGAGCGGTTTTCGCGCTTGCAGTTCGATCTGTTTGACAATCTCCGCGTCGACCGTGTCGTGTACCATGGGCAGGAACTGCCATTCAAACGCGAGTACCATGCCGTTTTCGTCGATTTCCCCCATCCCATCGAAAAAGGCCGGCTAGACTCGTTCAGCGTGCATTACGCCGGCCATCCTGTACAGGCCAAACGCGCACCATGGGACGGTGGCTTCGATTTCAAGAAAGACAGCAACGGCAAGCACTGGATAGCCACGGCCTGCCAAGGCCTGGGGGCGAGCGTATGGTGGCCCAACAAGGACCACCTGTCGGACGAGGTGGATAGCATGCTGATCAGCATCAGCGTACCCCATGGCCTCACCAACGTATCCAATGGGCGGTTCAGGGCACGAAAGGACATGGGCAACGGCTACACGCGCTTCGACTGGTTCGTGGGCAATCCCATCAACAATTACAACGTGGCCGTCAACATCGGCGATTACGTGCACTTCGCCGATACCTTCAGGGGCGAGAAGGGCGTACTCGACCTCGACTATTGGGTGCTTCGCGAAAACGAAGCCAAGGCCAAACCCCATTTCCAGGCCAATGTCAAACCGATGCTCCGGGCCTTCGAGCATTGGTTTGGCCCCTATCCGTTTTACGGGGATGGCTTCAAGCTCGTAGAGACCGCGCACCTCGGGATGGAGCACCAAAGCGCCATCGCTTACGGCAACAAATACCAGAACGGCTACCTGGGCTACGACGGCTCGGGCACCGGTTGGGGAGACAAGTGGGACTTCATCATCATCCACGAAGCCGGGCACGAGTGGTTCGGCAACAACATCACCGCTGGCGACATTGCCGACATGTGGATCCATGAGAGTTTCACCAACTACTCCGAATCGTTGTACATCGACTACCATTTCGGCAAGCGTGCCGGCCAAGAATATATCCATGGCAATCGAGGGGGCATCCAGAACCTCACGCCATTGATGGGCAATTACCACGTCAATAACGAGGGTTCCGGTGATATGTACAACAAAGGTGGGGTATTGCACAACATGGTACGCACCATTATCGATGACGACGAAAAATGGCGCCAGATTCTCCGCGGGCTCAATGAAAGGTTCCACCACAGCACCGTTGATTACCAGGATATCGTGGGGTTCATCAATCAACGTTCGGGCAAGGACCTATCCAGCGTATTCGCCCAGTACGTGCGCCACCCCAACATCCCCACATTGGAGTTCCGGTTCGATGGGCGTGGCAGGGCATCATGCCGGTGGATCGCGGACGAGGCCGGATTCGATATGCCGGTACGCATCCGCATCAAGGGCGGCGCATACCGATTCATTTATCCCACACGGCGGTTTTCTGCCATCGATCTGCCGGGCCTTACGCGTCATAACGTGGAAGTCGACACCTTCAATTTCTACATCGGTGTATTGCTGAACGATTAGGGCGTGCGCTTCGCGAGTATGGCTTTACGATTGTCGAGCGCATGGATCCGATTCATGAATTCGGCGAATTCCGCGTAACTTTCGGGCGAAAACTGACCTTCATTCAGCAAGAACGTGCGGGTATACACCAACGAGTCGCTTTCCTGCGTCAACGAAGACGTGTATTGGCCAAAGGGGCTGTCGATCCGTTCGGTCGTTTGGCCCGGCAACAACGCATAGCCATCGGGCAGCACGTACGTGATCCGGTCTTCGTCGGCATAGCCCCGATTGATGTAAACCGGCAGTTTCCGGCTTTTCATCGCCGGGACGGGCGGCTGCTTGCTGAATAAATTGGGGATCAGATACACCTTTCCATCGCTTTCCGGAGCGTATCTCGGGATGGCGACATCGAGCCGTTCGACCAACTCCGGGCCGCGCTCGTCGAAGCGCTCGTACACGATGCCGCTGAAACCGATGTGGTCGATGTCGTACACGCCTTTGAGCAATTTCACCTGTTCGGTGCCATGGCTATCCGCAATCCTGAGGTGATTGTCGTACTGGCCAGCCGCAAATACCGTTTCGACGCTGCCCGACAGCGTACCGTTACCATCCAGTGTCAGCGTCGCATTCCTGTGCTGATAGCTCTCCGCTGCCGGATAACGGGGTGTCCGCAGCAACTTGCCACCCTGTGGGGTCAAGGCCACGACGGTACGGTCGTCGGTAAACGACCCCAGGTAACCGAAGGGGATGCGTTGATCGGTGCATTCCAGCCAAGTGGTGTCGTTCTCGAATGGCAAGCAAAGGATGATGTGGTTGGCCTGCTCCATCCCAGCGAAATCAGGCTGCAGGTCTCGTTTTGCATTGCCTCCATACACCACGCAATAATAGGAAGGTATTCCCTGCGTGGCCAGCAGCGCTTGCATGTAATTGACCAGCCCTTTGCAATCGCCGTAGCCCAGCCTGTCGACCTCGCTTGCCGACATGGGCTTGAAACCGCCGATGCCGATCTGTACGCTCACGTAGCGCATCTTGCGTTGCAGATAGGCGTAAAGCGCCTTCGCCTTCTGCTTGTCGGACGGCAGGCCGTCAACCAAGACGTTGACCTCACGTACCGTATGCTCCGGTAAGGCCGTGCCGTCTTTCAACAGGGCTTCATAGGCCCATTTTCCAAGTTCCTGCCAATCGGCATAGCGGCCTTTGTGCTTGTAGTAATTGAATTCGACAGGGGCCACCCTCACCACCGTCTTATAGCGCTCGGGGTCTGGACTGTAAGGTTCATAGCGTTGCGCGGGAATCCCGGCTGTCGTCCAGGTCGTCATCTTCCGGCCTTTCAGGGTCGTTGTTTCGGGCTTACCAACATGGTTGGCCGTGCGTATGCGCACCTCGTCCGATTCGGCGCACACAAACGTGTATTGGCTGTGCGCTACGGATACGTCCCAATAGGCATCGGGTCGCCAAGCCGGCAAGATCAGGTTCTGTTTGAACTCGAGCTCGTATTGGTATTCCACGGTATAGGGATAGGCGGTCATAGCGGGCAGGAAGTGTTTTACGCGGTTGTCTTCATAGAGCGAACCGCCACTTACCGCGCTCTCGTCCACGAAATCGCGCTGGTTGAATTTGCCCACCGGGAATCCATCGCTATCGAACACCCTGCCATCTATCCGTTTGATGGATATACTTTTGTCGTAATGGATAACCAACCGGGCGCGTTGTTCTCCCGCCTTGTTGAACACGGTGATGGCTTCTGTTGCTTGGTAGCGCACCTTGGTGGGGGCCAACATGTCTACCACGATGGCTTCCCGCCGCACCACCGCGTCCGCGCGGCTCGTCAAGGCGGCCGGTATGTCGGCCACTCGATAATCGGTTTGCGCAAAACCACACCGACCCAACGCCAACAGCGTCATCAATACGAAACAACGGTTCATTCGGCGTCCAATCTACGTAGCACCACGTCTATTTTCTCCTGTTGGATGATCCTACTGAAAAATTCCTTCAGGGCAAAGTAGCTCTCTGGCGGGTAGATGGCCTGATTGAAGGCCAATAGCTGCGAAAACGAAAGCACGTTATCGGTCAGTAGTACCTGTGTCAGGTACCTCCCCCCTTTGTTCTCGAGCGCCATGCTGTAATCGTTGGGCTTGGCTGCCAACTCGTAGCGTCCCGGCAATTTGATGGTTATGGTCACGCGGTCTTCGCTCGCAGTCCCCATGTCTATCGGATAATTCCGCTCGTCCAGGTTAAACGGGTTCTTGCTTTTCCGGTTCAGGAAAAACGGGTTGAAGAAAATCTCGTTGGCCTCCAGTCCATCGTACAGTTTCATCTTCACCTCGTAACGCTCCACCAACGGTGCGTCTACGGTATCCACGCCCAGGATCTCTCCCCCTACGATATCGAAGCCAGCCTGCTTTTCGTCCAGGTACTCGATGTATTCCTCCGTGCTGTTGTACCCCCGTAGTTCACGGCGTTTGCGGTGGGCGGCATAGCCGTTGGTCCTGGTCATCAACTGCCCCGTCAGCATCCCATCGGGTTGCAGCGTCGCATCAAACGTGTAATGCGTGGTCGATTTTTGGGTAGACCGGGGCTCGATCCAATACGACGGTTTCTTGAGGTTGATGACGCGCGCCTTGCCATTGATGCAATGCAGCGGCAGCAAGCCAAACGGCAGCAACGGATCTGCCGCATCCAGCAGGAAATGGTCATCACCGATGTTCACCTTGGCCACCACGTAATTGAAATCGGACATGACCGGATGCAAGTCGTTGACCACTCCATTATCGCGCGTGGACAGGATTACGGCCTCGGCGTCCAGACCTGCGGCGGTCAACCCGGCTATCAAGGCCAGGTTGATGTCCCCGATATTGCCTGAGCGTCGTTCCAAGGCATTTTTCACGCCGTTCTCCGTGTATTTCCCCCAGTAGCCGTTCCATTTGATATTCCGTTGCACGTAACGGAACATCGCCTTGGCCTTCGTCAATTCGTCGGTGGCTCCCTTCAGGATGCCGGGCAGGATATCCTTGAAGGCGTTGTCGCGCTTCATCTGATTGCCGAATTCAGGATGCGTCACCAATTCGCGGTCTACGTTGCGCCATTCCTTGGTGATTTTCACGTTGGCCCCGTTAAGCTGGTAGACATCCGACAGTTGGAAATAGATGGCTGATTTGAAGTTATTTGCCGATGTCATATAATCTTCCGAAACAAATGCGGGGACGTTGCGCATGCCATAGATCATGCGCGAACAATCGATGTCCCTGCCCGCGATCCTGAATGCACCCGTCGCCAATTTCGCATCTTGCGTGGTCAACTTGTACGGCCCCCGCATGATTACGTTGTACGTGTACATACCCGGTATGATTGCCTCGAATGTGCTGTTGATTTTCGGGATGTCGTCCTGCATCTGCCACGTCTTGAAATTGAAGATATCGGGAGAGGTGAACCGATAGCTGTACTCCACGATGCTCCCGTCTTGCAGATCCGGGAACGTGAACTTTACATGGGTCAGGTACTTGCTGATTTCCTCTTTGAATACCTGGCCTTTGTCGAGTGGCACGTTTACGATGCGTCCGTCCACGACATTGATTGTCATCGCCTTGATTTCGGATACCGCGTCCGCGCGTTCCCCGCTTTCGTCTCTATAGGTCGGGATGATCACATTGGCATATTTGTATCCATCGCGATTGAAGATCTTGATGCGTGCATGGTATTCCACGATGAGTTCGGTTCGGTGCCTGGTGTCGTTGTATAGCATATACGCTTTACCGAATTCATTGAGTACCGCTGCGTTCGAAAAGCTGTCCAGATCATGTTTTGCGAGGCTCACGTCTTCGGCGTTGAGTGAGCCGAAAGCAAAATCCTGGGCGAACAGGCAACCATAGCAAAGCAATGCGCAGACGGCAGTGATAGCGGCTTTTTTCATCGTCGATACAAATAATAAAAGGCGTCGATATAATTCGTTCTAGTATGGGTTAAAGTTATCAGTTTTTTTGGTAGGTTTGCACATTAATTGAAAAACATATCAAATTCGCTGGATGGGTTTATTTAATTGGTTTACACAAGAAGTCGCGATAGATTTAGGCACCGCAAATACGTTGATCATCCACAACGACAAGGTTGTGGTAGACGAACCTTCTATCGTCGCATTTGATCGCACCACCAACAAAGTCATTGCCATCGGCCGTCAGGCCATGCAGATGGAAGGCAAGACACACGATAATATCCGGACCGTGAGGCCACTGAAAGACGGTGTCATTGCCGATTTCAATGCGGCCGAACACATGATCCGTGGCATGATCAAGATGGTCAATAACGGCAAGGGCTGGTTTTTCCCTTCGCTACGGATGGTCATCTGTATCCCGTCGGGCATTACCGAGGTGGAGAAAAGGGCTGTTCGCGATTCTGCCGAAATAGCCGGTGCCAAAGAAGTGTATTTGGTGCATGAGCCCATGGCCGCTGCCGTCGGCATCGGCATCGACGTCGAGGAGCCGATGGGCAACATGGTCATCGATATCGGCGGGGGCACCACGGAGATTGCCGTCATTGCGTTGTCGGGCATCGTTTGCGATCAGTCTATCCGTGTCGCGGGCGACAACTTCGACTCTGACATCGTACAGTACATCCGTCGTCAGCACAACATCATGATCGGTGACCGCACCGCTGAAAAGATTAAGATCGAAGTGGGGTCTGCATTGCCAGAGCTCCAGGATCCTCCGGCCGATTTCGCCGTGCAGGGCCGGGACCTGATGACCGGCGTTCCCAAGCAGATCACGGTATCCTATACCGAGATCGCACATTGCCTGGACAAATCCATCTCCAAGATCGAAGAGGCCATCTTGAAGGCGTTGGAAATCACGCCGCCGGAGCTGTCGGCAGACATCTATCAAACGGGCATCTACCTCACCGGCGGTGGGGCGTTGCTGCGTGGTTTGGACAAACGCGTACAGGCGAAAACCAAACTACCGGTACACGTGGCCGAAGATCCGTTGCGGGCCGTGGTGCGTGGTACGGGTATCGCGCTCAAGAACATCGGCACGTTCAAGTTCCTGATGCAGTAACAAGGGGCCTGAAGATGGAAGGCCGGAGCCCGAAGACCGGTATGTCCCCGGCGATCGAAAGGCTGAAAGCAAGCATCTCGCACATGAATTGAGTTTATGAAGAACCTTTGGCTCATACTCACCCGTTACAATGCTTTTTTCATGTTCATCGTGTTTTTCGGCGCGTCGTTCTATTTGGTTGTCCGAAACAACTCCTTCCAACGGGCATCGGCGGTCAATTCATCCGCGCAGCTCGTGGGGAGTGCCTACGCCAAGGTCAACGCCTGGAAAGGCTATCTCCACCTCAGCGAAGTGAACACGCAGTTGGCCGAAGAGAATGCCGCGCTGCGCGAGCGTCTTCAGTGGTATACGGCACCCGATACCCTTGTGCAGGGCACGGTGAATGACACCACGTGGGGTGTCCAATATCGGTACCTGGTCGCCAAGGTAACGAACAACAGCATCCACCAGAAAAACAACTACATCACCTTGGACAAAGGTAGCAAGCATGGTATCGCGAAGGGCATGGGCGTTATTTCCAGCAGCGGCATCGTGGGCATCGTGCTCAACGTATCGGAGCATTTCGCTACCGTGCAATCGATCCTGCACAGCGAAACCCGGATCAGCGCGGCGCTGGAAGACAGCCAGGCATTCGGATCGTTGGTTTGGGGAGATCAATACGATGCCCGGATCGGCACACTCAAGGACATCCCGAACCACGTGAAGGTACGGGAAGGCGAATTGATCTATACCTCCGGGTTCTCGCTTTTCCCCGCCGGCATATTGGCGGGCAAGGTCATCGAAACCGGCGTTTCCGGTGGCGACAGCTTCCTGGACATCAAGGTCGAGTTGAGTACGCAGTTCCATAATCTGCAGCAGGTTTACGTGGTGCAGGACCTGCTATCGGAAGAAAAGGCGCAATTGGAGTCGCAAAACGCAGACAATGGCTAAAGTTTTCCTCTATAATCTGGCCCGCTTCACCGTATTGGTCATGCTTCAGGTATTCCTGTTCAAAAACATCGGGTATTACAACCTGGCCACCCCCTTTCCCTACATCCTGTTCCTGCTCTTGCTTCCGGTTGGCATGCCGAACTTCATCCTGTATTGCCTCGCGTTCATTACCGGCATCACCGTGGATGCATTCTATGACACGCTCGGTGTCCATGCAGCCGCTTGCGTAGCATTGGCCTGGGCGCGGATCAATTTCATCCGTGTCACGTTACAGACCGACCAGTACGAGAGCTTCATGACACCGGCTTGGGGCACCGTTCCCTTCCGTTGGTATTTCCTCTATGTCGCGGTGCTCAGCCTATTCCACCACGTCACCTTTTTTTTCCTAGAGGCCTTCACGTTCCATCAATTTCATTACACGGTAATCCGTATCCTATTAAGTTGTATATTTACGATCGTGATCGTGTTGTTGTTCAGTCTACTGTTTTACCGGAAAAAACAGCGTTGACGCTGTTCCGATGGCATCTACAATTCGTCAATGAACGGACTTTTTGAAAGAAAGTACATCATTCAGGGCATTTTCATCGCCATAGCCGTCATTATATCGGCCCGCCTTTTCTATCTCCAATTGATCGATAAGTCCTATTTGCTCTCTGCCAACAACAATGTCTTGCGGAAGATGGTGATCTATCCTGCCCGCGGCGTAATCCTTGACCGTCACGGCGAGGTGCTCGTGCAGAACGAACCCGTCTATGACCTGTTGGTTACCCCGCGTGAAGTCAAGGAAATCGATACGGCCTTGCTCTGCGAACTGGTGGGCATCGATCACGAGGGTTTTGTGCGCCGGATGAATAGTGCGCGGTCGTATTCGCCGTATAAGGCTTCGCAATTCGAGAAGCAGATACCGGCCACGGCATATGCCAAATTGCAAGAGCACCTGTACAAGTTCAGGGGATTTTACGTACAGAACCGGACCGTGCGCAGCTATCCGGATAGCGTGGCCCCGCAATTCCTGGGATACATCCAGGAAGTCAACGATCGCGACATCGAGCGCTCCAATGGATTCTATCGTCCAGGCGATTACATCGGGGCCAGTGGTGTGGAGAGCGCCTATGAAGACTTATTACGCGGCCAACGCGGTGTCAAGAACGTGATGGTCGACGTATTCAACCGGCCACAGGGCGTTTTCGCGGAAGGCCGATACGATACGTTGGCGGTTGCGGGCGACGGGCTCGTCTCATCGCTTGACAAAGAACTCCAGATCCTTGCCGAAAAGCTGATGAAGAACAAGATCGGCAGCGTGGTTGCCATCGAGCCCGCTACCGGCGAGATCCTGACGTTCGTGAGCAGCCCCGGTTACGATCCCAACATGATGGTGGGGCGCGAACGCGGCAACAACTACATGAAGCTGCTCCACGACCCTTATAAACCCATGTTTATCCGGCCTACCCAAGCGCAGTACCCACCGGGTTCGGTATTCAAGGTCGTTGCGGCGCTGATTGCCCAGCAGGCCGGCACGATCAATGCGCAGACGGTATTCAACTGCCCCGGGGGCTACCGTTACGGCGGTGGCCGGGGCTTCATGCGCTGTACCCACGTGGATGGCTCCATCCCGCTCATCCCCGCCATCCAGCGATCGTGCAACACCTATTTCGGCTACACCTACGCCCGGATGATCGATCACCGTAGTGGCATGCCAAGCGCCAAGGCCTATGAACTCTGGCGCGAAGCCGTGATGAAGTTCGGCATCGGGCAGTCGCTGGGGATCGACCTTCCGGGAGAAAAAAGCGGCCTGTTGCCCACGGCCGATTTCTACACGAAGCGCTACGGCAACGCCAAGTGGGGTTCGGGCTTTAACATCTCGCTATCGATCGGGCAGGGCGAAATGGGCATCACTCCCCTACAGATGGCCAACATCATGGCCATCGTGGCCAACCGTGGATTCTATTACCGCCCGCACCTGATCAAGGCCATCGGCGAACAGCAGATCACCAAGCCCGAATTCACCGAAAAAATCTCGGCGGGTGTTGACGCGGCTTATTATGAGCCGGTCATCGAGGGATTGAGCCGGGCGGTCAATGTCCCTGGCGGAACGGGCTATTCCGTACGGATCGCCGGCATCGAAATGTGTGGAAAGACGGGGACCGCCCAGAACCCACACGGCGAGAACCATGCGGTATTCTTCGCTTTCGCGCCTCGCGAGAATCCAAAGATCGCCATTGCAGTGTTCGTGGAAAACGCCGGATACGGCGGTACGTGGGCAGGGCCGATCGCCAGTATGTTGATCGAGAAATACCTGAAGGATACGATTACGCTGCCCAAGTACATCCAGGATCGCATCTACAACGCCGATCTGTTACCCAAACCAAAGACGCCGAAGGCGGCGGAGACCGTTGCCGTGAACCGGCCGCCGGAAGCTACGCCGAAATCGGAGCCTGAGGAAGAGGCCGTCTACGTTCATCACAGCCTGTTATCCGCCCGCCATGAGTAATCCCCATCGCCAGCGCTTGTTCGGTGGTGATGTCGACTGGTTCACCATCTTGATCTGGTTCGTACTATGCGTCATTGGGTGGTTCAATATCCATGCGGCCGTGTACGATCCGGAGCATCCCAGCCTGTTCAGCATGAGCACGAATTACGGCAAGCAGTCGATCTATATCTTTTCGGCCATCATCATCGCCGTGGCCATGCTGATCGTCGATGCCAAATTCTACAGTTCGATCGCCCCCGTGCTCTATGCGCTCACCGTCCTGTTGTTGATCGTTGTATTGCTTGTGGGGCGTAATGTTGGCGGCAACCAGTCGTGGATTCCGCTTGGCGGTTTCCGGCTGCAACCCTCGGAGTTCGCCAAGTTGGCCACCTGCCTGTTGTTGGCGCGGTACCTCAGCGCGCAGAGCAACAAGACCCCTAACCTCAAGAGCTTGTTCATCGGCGTTGCCATCGCCCTGCTCCCCGTCGTACTCGTCTTGCTGCAGCGCGACACCGGCTCTGCACTGGTCTTCTTTTCGCTCGTGTTCGTCTTTTATCGCGAAGGGTATATTTCCAGCCAGTGGTTGCTGATCGGCGCAACATGCATCCTCTTGTTCGTATTGACGCTGGTTTTCAACCAATGGGCGGTTATCTTGGTATTGGCTGCGGTTTGCGGTATCGGCGTCTACCTCTCGCGAAAGAAGCGGAAAGCGATAACCGGCCTGGTTTTCCTGTTTGCCTGTGCTACGGTGTACGTGCTCAGCGTGGAGTTCGTCTATGAAAACGTATTGCAATCGCACCACCGCAACCGGATCGACGTCGTCTTGGGCAAGATCGACGACCCCCGCGGCGAAGGGTACAACCTACACCAATCGATTATTGCCATCGGTTCGGGCCAATTCTGGGGCAAGGGCTATCTGCAGGGCACCCAGACCAAATACAATTTCGTTCCGGAGCAGAGCACCGACTTTATTTTCTGTACCGTAGGCGAGGAATGGGGATTCGTGGGATCGATGGTCGTCATTGGCATCTACCTCACCCTCTTGCTACGCATCGTCAACATCGCCGAGCGCCAGCGGACGGCGTTTGCACGCATTTATGCATATGGGGTGGCATGCATCCTGTTCTTCCACTTCGCCATCAACATCGGCATGACCATCGGCATCGTGCCGATCATCGGTATCCCGCTGCCGTTCGTCAGTTACGGGGGGTCCTCGTTGTGGAGCTTCACGATCCTGCTGTTCATCATGCTCAAATTCGATGCGAACCGCAAAGGGATTGTCTGATTGAGCAGGCTGCGTGTCCGGGGTCTTCAGGTTTCTAGGCTTCTTGGTTTAGAATACCAAATGCGCGGCCCTGCAAGGGGTGCAGGGCACTACGCAAATGGCTGCACACATGAATGACGACAAAGTTAGTAGATTCATAATAGAATCCTAACTTTTTTGTAAATTTTTTATCGTTGGGCCGCAAGCTGTTACAAATCTTCCTGTTCTTCTATGGAAATATTGCGAATGAAATCATCGTAATGCGGGTTGTCCCGATTGGAATGCGTGCCGTAAGCGTTCATGTGATCGCCCATTTGGCCGGTATTCGTTCGTCGGATAGTTTGCTGCCTGCACTTGCAAGGCACTGCAATTTTGCCTAATTTCGCGGCAAAATTGCACAGCATGTCCCAACAAACGCAGCGACGCAGCGAACTATCCTTTGATAACACCGCGGTGGCTTTCCGCTCCAAAAGCGACGCCGAATTGAACAAGGCCTATTGGCTCTTCAAGATCATCGCCAATAACTTCTTGACGAAGGTAGGGCCGCCGGCGACCAATTTTGCGCTGCGCATCGGACTGCCCATCAAAGGCATCATCCGGAAAACGATTTTCGGCCATTTTTGCGGAGGCGAAACCATTGCCGGTTGCGTCGCAGCCATCAATCGATTGGCTAGCCAACATGTGGGTACCATCCTCGACTATTCGGTGGAAGGCGAAGACAATGAGTCGGTTTTCGATCAGACCTGCGCCGAGATCTTGCGTACGGTCGCGTACGCGGCTACGGATCCAAACATCACGTTTTCCGTATTCAAGCCCACCGGACTCGGTCGATTTGACCTTTTCGAGAAAATCAACGCACGTACGCCGCTTTCGGAAGCCGAGACAGCGGAGTACCAGCGCGTGAAGCAGCGTGTGGAACGCATTTGCCAAGCGTGTTTCGAGAGCGGGGTCAAGGTGCTCATCGATGCGGAGCATTCCTGGATACAGGATGCGATAGACGACTTGGCCCGCGAGATGATGCAGCGCTACAACCGGCAAGCCCCCATCGTATACAATACCTACCAGCTTTACCGCCACGACAAATTGGCCGCGTTGAAAGCCGACTACTACCTGGCGGAGACCGATGGCTTTTTTTTTGGCGCCAAGTTGGTTCGGGGCGCATACATGGAGATCGAGCGGAAGCGTGCCAGCGAGCAAGGATACCGATCGCCTATCCAGCCCGATAAGGCGGCTACCGATCGCGATTACGATGCGGCCATCCATTTTTGCCTGGATCATGTCGATCGCATCGGTTTCATGGCCGGCACGCACAACGAAGCCAGTAGTAAGCTGCTCGCAGCCGAGATGGACCGGAGGCAATTGCCGCACGGTCACCCACACATCCAATTCGCGCAATTGCTCGGCATGAGCGACAACCTGAGTTTCAACCTAGCCGAAGCCGGGTATCAGGTTGCCAAATACATGCCCTACGGCCCCGTGGAGGCCGTTATGCCCTACCTATTCAGACGGGCGCAGGAAAACACGTCGGTGGCGGGACAAACCGGCAGGGAACTATCCCTGATCGCCAAGGAGAAAAAAAGAAGGAAATCAAACAGATGATAACGAATTTACAACACGGTGAACTCTTGGAGACGCTGACACGGATCAGCCAGCAAAAAGCGTATAAGGCATTCCTGTACGACTGCGATGGCACATTGGCCCACAACATGCACTTGCACAAGGCTGCTTATCGCCAAGCCGCGGCTCAATTCGGCATCGCGCTCGATACCGCGATCATCGATGAGCTGGCCGGGTGGCCCACGGCGCTCATCGCAGCCGAAATCAATAAACGATACCACACCGATGTACCGCCACAGGAGTTCGCTGCGTTGAAATCGGCCATCTTCCTGGACGAATGCATCGGTGAGACCGTACCGATCGATTTTGTCGTCAGCCACTTGAGAAGCCATGTTGGTCGCGTACGCATCGGTGTGGTCTCGGGAGGAAGCCGAAAAACGGTTTCGCGTACCTTGACGGTAATCGGGCTCATTGATACCATCGAGGCGTTGGTGTGCGCAGACGACACCGCGCGCGGGAAGCCCTATGCCGATCCGTTCCTGCGTGGTGCCGAACTGCTTGGTGTCGAACCCCAGGACTGCCTTGTTTTCGAAGACGGCAATCCGGGGGTCCAAGGGGCCATCGCTGCCGGCATGGACTGGGTTCGGATCGACCAGTTGGCCTGATCCCGAGGGCTATGCGCGTACGGCCGCTGCCTCGAGCATCAGGTTGTGCATGTCGGTGTTGCGCACGAATGGCTTGAGCAGCTCCCGCCCGGCGCCGTAAGCCGCTATTTCGACGTGATCGCCGGAATGTCCGGTACCCGCCCAGCTCACTCCCGTATACTTGCGCTGGATTTCGGCCAGCTCGGCAAAGGGCAGCTTATACGGATTGTACAACCCGTCTTCGTTGCGATCCGTCACGTAGTGCGAAAGCAGCCTGATCGCTTCTTCTGCATTGATGCCGATTCCCTGTGCGTGCTCGATGCGCTCACGCACCTTGCTGGCGGTAAAATCGCGATCGATTCCTTGCAATATCCAACCATTGGTATGTTTGAAGCCGAAAACACGCTCGAAATTGGCTGTATTCCCGAATAGGCCGGGATTGGCATTGCCGTGGTCGGTTGTCATGATCACCAAGGTTTCGCCATCCGCTTCCGCAAATGCGATGGCCGTGGCCAACGCCTCATCGAACGCCAGTTGGTCGTGGAGCAAGCCGCCGATGTCGTTGGCGTGGGCGGCCCAATCCACTTTCCCGCCTTCCACTTGCAGCACGAATCCCTTCCTGTTCTTGTTCAGGTGGCGAATCGCGGTTCCGACCATCTCGGCTAGGCTGGGCGTCTCCTTTTTCAGCGTCTCTTCGTGTTCTCGATCGAGCGCATAGGGCAAACCGTCGGGATAGAACACACCCAGGATGGGCGCGTTGTCGCCCTTGTCGTCAATGGCAAGCATTTCATCGCGTGTCTTGGCCACTTGAAAGCCGCTTGCTGCGAATTTGCCGAATACATCCTGTTTGTCTTTCCGTTTATCGGCACTGAAAAATTCCGTACCGCCACCCATCATCACATCGAAGCGCAAGTCGTGGTATTGCAAGGCAATGCCCGGCTGGTCGGATCGGCTGTCGCTGTTCACGCAGAATCCGGCGGGCGTGGCGTGGGTGATCGGCACGGTGGTCACGCAACCCACGGCTTTGCCCGCAGCCTTGAATTTCTGCAGGATGGGCACTGGCCTGGAGCCGTCGGGGGCCACGTTGAGTACCCCGTTGTTCACGCGCACCCCGCCTCCCCATGACGAGCTCGCTGCCGAGGAATCGGTCACCAGGCTGTTTGCCGACGCGGTATCCATCAATCCACGGCTCACCAAGCCGCGGCTGTACAGCGACATCCATTCGCTGAGTTTGCCATTGCGTCGCTCGCTGAACATGTTGGCCATGCTCAACGTTCCGACACTCATGCCATCGCTGACCATAAAGATGATGTTCTTGGCTGTCTTTTTCGCCTTGGGGAAAGTCGAGGGCGGGGCCCCGCCCAATGAACGGATTGGCGCAAGTACAGTGGCTCCGGCGGCGGCAAAAGCCGTGTTTCTAAAAAAATCTCTTCTCTTCATGGAATAAGTAGCTATGATTGCAGTTCGTAAAATTCCCTAAAAATAGGCATTTAGATTTAAGTGAGTGTAAAAAAACCGTTAAGGTTGCCCCTTGAAACGGATGTGGTATACCGAAAGGCCGTCAAAGGTATATTGCATCGCGCCTGCCAGTTGCCTCGTCAATGAATTGATGAGCCTGAATCCCAGCGTGTCGCCGGTCTGCTTGCGTTTGCCTTCGGGTATGCCCACGCCGTTGTCGGCAAAGATCAATTCGTAATCCAGGTCATTTTCATGGGTCATGTGCACCTGGATTTCACCCGCTGCGCGCCCATCGAACGCATGCTTCAGCGAGTTGGTCATCAATTCGGTCAATATCAGCCCGATCGGGATGGCCGTATCGATATCCAGCGATACGTCATGTGCATCCACGTCGAGGCGAATCGCTTTCTTCCCGACATTGTAGATGCTCAACAGGTGCGCCCCCAATTGTTCGATGTAATCTTGCACGTTCAGGCGGTTGATGCTCTGTTGCTCATACAGTTTGTTGTGCACCAAGGCGATCGAATGGATCCTGCTCGTGCTTTCCTGCATCATTTCAACCACCTCGGGCTGGTTGGTCTTCCTCGATTGGAGGCTCAGCAAGCTATTGATGATCTGCAGGTTGTTTTTCACGCGGTGATGTATTTCGCGCAGCAACAGCTCATTCTGTCGGTTTGCCTGTTTCAATATTTCATTTTGGACCGAGATTTCGGCATTTTTCAAGGCCACGCGGTGGGCCAATTTGTCCTTTTCCCTGAAATGGAAGTACAGGATGCCCAGGATGGTCAGTAGCACCAGGATTCCGGCGATCAACCCGTATCGCTGGTAATTCGTGTTTGACAACTGGAGGTTCTGTTCCTTGATCTGCCGTTCGAATTTCTCAAGCTTGTAATTTTCGCTCATTTCAACGCCTTGGCCGATGTACTGCGCCGCTTGGAGGCTGTCTTTGCTGTACTGGTAATCGTCGAATAGGCTATCCGCGCGGGATAATTCGCCTTGCGCATACAGGATTTTGACCTGCAGCGCGCGCAGCCCATGCCGTTCGTCGAGCTGCCCGACCACCGGTCGAAGCCTACTGTCCAAGGTTTCACAGGCTTGCCAGGCCCGTTCGTAATCGCCCAAGCGATAAAGCTCGGTGGCGCGCAGCAAACGGTACATGGTTTCCAGGCGATCGTCTTCCAATGTGCCGAGCAACGCCCCTGCCCGGTCGAGTACGGTCGACAACCGCGCGGTGTCGCGTGTCTTGCCATAGATATCCCCTTCGATGAGTAAGGTTTTCACCCACGCCCCCGCGTTTGACAGCGTGTCGAGCGTCTCCCCCACGTATCGGCAGAATTGCAGCGCGCGTCCGTATTCACGTTGGTTTGCGTAGCCGATGGCGAATTGCAGGTAAATCGGCCCGAGCGTCGAATCGTATTGATTCGCCTTTGCCAGCCGTTCGGTATCTTCCAGTATGGAAATGGCCTCAGCGTAATCTTTTGAAAAAGAATTGTGGTAGTTAGCGAGCTGGATGGCCAGCTCGATTTGGCTGGCGTGGTTTTTTTGGTCCTCTGCGATTCGGATCCCGCTCAGGAAATGCTGGAGTGCGGTATAGTGCCGATACTCGAGCATGTAGATTTCGCCCAACCTTCGGTAGCAGTCCGGCAGGTTACCCATGAAATGGCCTTGGCTGTACAACGATACGGCCCTTTCGAAATAGCGACGGGCGATGTCGAGCGCGCCACGCCTTTCATAGGCGTACCCCGTGTAGTAATAGCCGTCGGCGATTCCCTGATCGTAGGCAATGTCGATCGCCATCTTCCAAGCCTTGTTGATCAGGTCGTCAGCCCGCTTTGCGTCGTCGCCTATCGAAGCCAACGCGTCGCGGTACCAATTGTTGATGATAGCCGTGTCCGCTCGACGTTGAGGGGTGGCCTGCAAGGCGAAAACCGACCCGAGGTGGGCGAACACGAAAGCAACCAATAACGAAGAACGCAACCCTTTACGTTTCATCAAGCACTGATTTAATCCCAAAAAAAGGCAGATGATTAGGTATCCATCCAGGATGGATCAAATGTAAAGGAAATTTATCGATTAATCAAGGGCGTGGTTAAAAGCCCGTCACGATACGGATGCCGCCGTTGGTGAAATCCATTTCCTCGCGCGATAAGCTGCCGACCGGAAGCTTGAAATACGGCTCTACGGAAATGGACAGCTTGCGTGATAGGGGTACTTTCCGGCCGATGGAAAAATTCACGAATCCGGTGTAACCCCGGCCTTCCAATGGCTCGCTGGCTGCCCGTTCCGATGAATAGACCGCCTGTACAGACATGGCCAGGTCTTTGTTCGTGGAATTGCTCTGTTCAAAGGTCGGCCGGTTGATGCGATCCACGAAATGGTTGGTACGCTGTTCGTTCAAGATCGTCAGGAACGAAATCCCTACGGATGTATAGAACCCTTCGGTGATGTGATACCGCAGGTCGATCGGAATGTCGAGCGCCAGCACGTTGCTGCTGATCGAGGTCACCTCCTTGTACTGCGAAGGCTCCGTCATAAAGCCATGCGCATCGGTGCGGGGCGCATCGTATTGCCTTTCCACGCTGGCCAGGCTTTGGCCGGGTTCGGCACTCAATCCGATGCCCAGCTGGCCCACGGACACGCCCGATCCCAGCGAGAATCGATTGGACAGCCGATACGCCACGGCGATTCCACCGCCCATATTCACCCGTTCGCTGGTCATGGATGGCGACACCGCCAGGCCCAGGTCCCATTTTTTCACGCTCACTTCCACCTTCCCGACCGCGGCATACGCTTCCTGCGTCAGTTCGCCGATCGGCGCAAGCGGTTCGGTCATTTCAGCTTCGGCTGCCACAGCCACCGCCTGTTCGCCTTGTTCCGCCAGCACGGGCATTTCCGCTACGCTTACGGTAGTGGTTGCTTGGTTGTCAATCACGTTTTGGGTGGTTACCTCGGCTACCCTGGCCAGTTGCGGTTGTTCCCGGCGCTGATCCACATTGGCCCGTATCGTGGGCCTTCGCTCCCCTACCGTGGACTCCGGTGTTGCCGGCCGTCGATCGCCCGTGGCGGGTTCCTGTGCTAGCGGGCCGTGTTCGGCCACGCGTTCGGAAGGTCCCGGCACCGACGTTGGCTGCGTGGTCGCCACCGGCCGATCCGGTACCTGTTCGGCGGGTCCGCGGTTCAACTGGTATATCCCCACGGTAAGCAGCAATGCGGCGGCGGCGCTCCAGTAGGGCCATGCCCACAGGCGCCGCTTCGGCGTGCCATATTTGGCCGAAAACCCTTCCCAAGCCCCTTCCCGGTAGGGCTCGGTATGGCCGCGCAACGTTTGCGCGATCTTTCGGATCAGTTCATTATTTTCTTCCCGTTCACTCATTTCAATAGCATTAGTATCCAGCCGTGATATTCATGTCGAGGTAAAGTTTCCGTAGTTTCTTTTTCGCCCGGGTGAGGTACGTCCTTGACGTACTTTCCGGGATATCCAACATGACCGCCACCTCTTCGTGCGAGTAGCCTTCCACCTCGTAGAGATTGAATATAGCTCGCTGTATGTCTGGCAATTGCAGCAATAGCTTCATGATGTCCTGTACATGCAAGTCGCTGGATACCGGTACGCTTTGCTGCTCCATTTCCCGTTCGCTTACGTCGTCGAGCGCCACGAATTGCTTCTGTCCGCGCAAGAAATCGATCGAGATGTTCACCGTGATGCGGGCCAGCCATGCGCGAAACGATTTCTCGAATCGTTCGCCGACGTCTCCGCTATTGAAGGTTTCCATCTTGGTAAACGCCCGCATGAAGCTCTCATTGGCCAATTCCTCCGCATCGTACTCATTCTTTACATAGCGCATCGCGATCGCACGGACGTAGCCGTAGCAGCTCTTGTAAATGAATTCCTTGCTCCGCTCATCGTCGTTTTGGGCACAACCCCGCACCGCGCTCTCCAAGGACAACGCATTTTTTCCCTTCAAGTGTCGGATGTTGAAACTCACTATGCGGCTACAATACTAATTATCAGCTCCTCGTTGAAATCCAAAGGCATCGATATGCCTTATTCGCACGTCATGCAGCCTTACCCTACGAAAAATTTACCATATATTAACTGAATCGTCACTAAACTTTTCAGGGTAAACGGATGTTGGGGCAAGAACGCTACACATGGCTATTGGAATTGAATCGCTTTTATCGGACTGATCCTTCCGATCAGGTAAGAAGGCACCAGCAATACCAGCAAGGCCACCAGCGCAATCCCGATATTCAACAGGGCCACGTCTGTCGCATGCATGTTCACCGGGATATAGGAAACGTAATAGGACGCTTCGTCCAATTTGAAAAAGCGGGTATGCCGCTGGAAAAAGAACAGCCCCAGCCCCAAGGCATTGCCGATTGACAGCCCCAGTCCCACCAGGTACGCCGCGTGGTACAGGAACACCGTTCGGATACCCCGGTCGGTATACCCCAGCGCCTTGAGCGTGCCGATCATCGGTGTGCGCTCAAGGATGATGATCAGGAGTGCAGACACCATGTTCACCACAGCCACCACCATCATGAGGATCAGGATGATCACGGTGTTCACGTCGAGCAGGTCCAACCATTGGAAGATTTCGGGCAATTGATCCCGCACGTTTACGGCATCCACCTCGACGGGCAGCACATCCCGTAGTTCGTCGGTCACGGCGTATAGCCGATCGAAGGCCGAGATGGATACCTCGTAGCCACCCACTTCGTCGTCTGTCCAGCCATTCAACCGCCTTACCAACGACAGCGCACCCACCACATACGTCCTGTCCAACTCCTCGACGCCCGTGTGGTAGATGCCCACCACCTCGAATTTCCGTCGCCTGACGGGTTCCTGCACGAAATACATGATGAAATCGTCGCCCACGTCAAGCTGCAATCGATTTGCCGTGTATTGCGACACCATGATCTGGGTGATCGCGGCCGCACTGTCGGCAAAATCGATCGGTCGGCCCGCCACCAGTGCGCCCGCGAGGAAACGCTGGTCGTACGTAGCGTCGATGCCCTTCAACAGCACCCCTTCCACTTCGTCGTTCACGTTGATGATGCCCGCCTTGAACGCGTAGTATTGGAGCGACAAGACATCGGGCAGTGCTTCCAATTGCCGGATGTCGTCGGCCTCCAGCCGGAACGGCGAGGGCTCGTACGATACATTGAGGTCGTATTTGGTGAGCGTGATATCGCCGAAAAAACCGCGTTGTTTGGCCGTCACTTCGCCCTTGAACCCCTTCAATACGGCAATCGAAAGCATCATGGCCGCTACGCCCAGCGCCACGGCACCGATGGCCACCCGCACGATGAGCACGGAAAACGTACGCTTGCCGCTCACGGCAACCCTTTTGGCCAAAAAATAAGGGAAATTCAAGTCGTGCGATATAATTTGTACCTTTGCAAAGGTAATTTGAAAATTTGATGATTTGAAAATTTGATGACTGAAATACGCATCGTTTTTATGGGAACCCCCGAATTTGCCGTCGCATCGTTGGCCGCTTTACGCGATGCAGGCAACACCGTTGTCGCCGTGGTTACAGCACCGGATAAACCGGCTGGCCGCGGTCAGAAGTTCCGGCAATCGACTGTAAAACAATATGCTATTTCAAAAGGGATACCCGTTTTGCAACCGGAACGGTTAAAGGATCCCCAATTTTTAGTTGACTTAAAATCATTCGATGCAACGTTGCAGGTCGTGGTCGCATTCCGGATGTTGCCCGAGGCGGTTTGGAACATGCCGCCGCTTGGCACCGTCAACCTGCATGCCTCGCTCCTGCCCCAATATCGCGGTGCCGCACCCATCAACCACGCCATCATCAATGGCGAAACCGAAAGTGGCGTGAGTACGTTCCTGCTGCAACACGAGATCGATACCGGCAGCATCCTTTTTTCGCAACCCGTGGCCATCGCGCCCGCGGATACCGCCGGCGACCTCCATGATAAATTGATGGATGCGGGCGCCGCGCTGCTGGTCAAGACCGTGGATGCCCTGGCTAAGGGTGATGTCGTCGCTACCCCACAGGATGCCTTGGCGTTTGGCCAGCCGTTGAAGGCGGCGCCCAAGATCTTCAAGGAAGACTGCCTGATCGATTGGTATCGACCGGTGGCCGAGGTCTACAACCGGATCCGGGGCCTGAGCCCGTACCCCACTGCATATACCCTGCTGGATGGGAAGGTGCTCAAGGTTTTCGAGGTGGAACCGGAGCTTGCCATCCCTGTCCAAGCGCCGGGAAATTACGTTACCGATGGCAAATCGTTCCTGAAATTTGCCTGTGCGGATGGGTACGCGATCCTGCGCGAGGTCCAGCTGGAGGGCAAGAAGCGCATGGACGTAGCGACCTTCCTGCGCGGATACCGTCCCGATTCTGTCACAATTTTCTCATAAGCGTGCTTCGTGTATCGGCGGGTCTTTTTTTGGAACGCTTTTTGATGCATTTTCACTAGAAAAAAAATCCGATAATTTCCTCTAAATCAGACAACTTTTTCCAAGAAAATCAGTTATTATGATTAGAAAAAACGTATTTTTGCAAACTTTTTGAAAGAAAAGGTACTTAATAGTTTAGATGAGACAGCTCAAAATTACACAATCCATTACCAATCGCGAGTCGCAGTCGCTTGACAAATACTTGCATGAAATTGGTAAAGTCGACTTGATTACAGCCGAAGAGGAAGTCATCCTTGCCCAGAAGATCCGGGAAGGTGATCAAGCCGCTTTGGAGCGCTTGACGAAGACCAACTTGCGTTTCGTGGTGTCTGTGGCCAAGCAATATCAAAACCAAGGGCTCACCCTTGGTGACCTGATCAACGAGGGCAACCTCGGCCTGATCAAGGCTGCCAAGCGGTTCGACGAGACCAAGGGTTTCAAATTCATCTCCTATGCCGTATGGTGGATCCGTCAATCCATCCTGCAGGCCATCGCTGAGCAATCGCGCATCGTGCGCCTTCCATTGAACCAGGTGGGCTCGTTGAGCAAGATCAGCAAGGCCTTTTCCAAGTTGGAGCAGGAATATGAGCGTGAGCCCTCGCCCGAAGAATTGGCCGAGATCCTGGAAACCACGGTAGACAAGGTTTCCGATACGCTGAGCAACTCCGGTCGCCACGTATCCATGGATGCGCCGTTCGTGCAAGGCGAGGAAAACACGCTGTTGGACGTGTTGGAAAACAGCGACCCCGATACCGACAGCTCGCTGATCGACGAGTCGCTATCCGAAGAGATCAAACGGTCGCTGGCTACGCTCACCGAGCGGGAACGCGAAATCATTGTCCTGTTCTTTGGCTTGGGGTCCAACCACCAGCTTTCGCTGGAAGAAATCGGCGAGAAATTCAACCTCACGCGCGAGCGCGTGCGGCAAATCAAGGACAAGGCACTGCAACGGCTCCGCCACACCTCGCGCAGCCGCATCCTGAAGTCGTACCTTGGTTGATCGGATTCGGTTTCGATCCGTTCGACAACGCATGAAAAAGCCCCGGATTTCGAGAAACCCGGGGCTTTTTCATGCCTGAAATCGCCGGTTACTCTTCCGGCATGAGGATGAACCTGAACAAGCGGTCATCGACCAAGTACTTATTGGCTATTGCCTTTACGCTTTCGGCAGTCACGTCGCGCAGCGCATCGCGGTATTTCAGGATGTAGGCCGGGTCTTCACCGTTCTGGTACGCGTTAGACAGGTGCCCTAGCCAGAAACCATTTTCACGCAGCTGCACTTCCAACACCCGTTGCTGCTCGCTCACGAACTTGTCGATGTCTACCTGCTCCGGGCCGTGCTGCTTGATCTTGGCCACCTCGTCGAGCGCCGAGGCCATCAACGGCTCCACCATATCCGGGCTGGTGCCGTAGCCGATGCTGAACGAATACCGGTGCCGGGGATATTTGCTGTACGATGCACTGGCCGAAACGCCATAAACGCCGCTCTCGGCTTCGCGCAACCGTTCGATCAGCTTGATGTTCAGGATGCTCTCGAGCGCGTCGAGCTGCATGTTTTCCGCTTCGGAATACGCGTAGTCGCCGAAGTAATACAACCTCACGCTTGATTTGGGCTCCTTGCCCCGGTTCACGGTACGCGCCAGGCCCTTGGCCGGCGGATAGATGCCCAGGTCGCGGGCCTGCTCGCCTTTACCCGTTGCCGGCAGGGCACCGACGTATTGCAGCAGCAGCGGCAGGATCCCGTCTTCGGTGAAACTCCCCACGATGGTCAGCGTCAGGTCCGAGGCATCGGCAAAGCGTTCTTTGTAGATGGCGAAGGCCCGTTGGGCATCGATCTGGTCCACTTGTTCCACCGTCATGCTCGTACGCCGGATGTTGTTGTTGTACAGCACCGCGTTGATCGTGTCGGAGAAGACCGCGTTGGGGTCATCGAGTCGGTTGGCCAACGACGCCCGGATGCGCTGCAAGTAGCCTTGGAAGACATCCGAGTCCAGGCGCGGCACCGTGTAATAGCCGTAGATGAGCTCGAATGCCGTCTGCAGGTCTTTCTTGCCGCTGGAAGCCGAGAAGCCCTCGGATCGCTCCGAGATGTAGGGGCGTACCTGTACCTTTTTACCGCTCAGGTATTTCGTGAGTTGCGTGGCGTCGTAAGGTCCCAAGCCACTGCCGCCAACCACGGCCGACGCGTAGGTTGCCGATAGGAAGTCGGCATCGTCGTACAGCGACGTGCCGCCGGGGCTGGACGCCGTCATGTTGATCTCGTCGTTCTTGAAATCGGTTGGCTTCAACACCACCCGCACGCCATTGCCCAGCACCAACTCGGTCATGCCCAGTTCGGGCCTCTCCGTCCGCTTGGTCACCGTGCCGGGTTGCGGAAGCGTTTCCAGCAACGGCACATCCTGCACGTTGTCGTCGTAGGCCGCGATGTCGGCGGCCTGTACGCCGGCCAGCCACCCGTTCACGGCCGCCTCGTCAGGCAGGCTGCCCTTGTCGCGTTCGGGCGCCATGATCAGGATGTCGCGGTTGGTATCGGTGTAGTACCGGGTCCCGATCGCGTTCACGTCGTCGAGGGTGATGGTGCCGATCAGTTGCTTGCCCAGCCGATAGCGGTCTTCGTTGCCCAGCACCGTCTCCCCTTGCAGGAAGTGGTTGAGGTAACCCTCCACGTAGCTGTCCGACTTGCGCTTGTCGCGTTCGGCATAGCCTGACTCGATGCCGGTCAGGAAGTTGCTTTTCGCCCGCTCCAACTCGGTGGCCGTGAAACCGTGGCGACGGATGCGCTCGAACTCAGTGACCACCGCCTCGAAACCGCGCTGCAGCTCGCCGGGCTTGGCGGCCACGAACATGGTGAAGGCATCCAGCCCGCGCAGGAACCCGCCGATGCTGCCGCCACCTTGGATGAAGGGTGGGTCGGATTGCCTCGTGAGCTCCGCGAAACGCGCCCCCGCCAGCTGGTTGAACAGCGACTTGGCCAGTTGCGTACGGTAGTCGGCCACGGTCTCCACCTTGGCTTCCGGGTGTTTGATGATTACCTGGACCACGGTTTGCGGCATCTCCGGATCCGTCACGGACATGAACTGGTTCTTGCCCGTCAAGGGGATCGCGTAGTCGGCCCGGGCGGGCGCATCCGCCGGATTCCGCAGGTCGGCGAATAACGCCTTTACCTGCGCTTCCATCGCTGCCACATCGATGTCGCCCACCACGATGAGCGCTTGCAGGTCCGGCCGGTACCAATTGCGGTGGAAGTTGCGCAGCGTTTCGTGGCTGAAATTCTCGATCACGTCTTTCGTGCCGATCGGCAGGCGATTGGCATAGCGGGACTGGTTGAGGATCATCGGGAGGTATCGGTCGCGCATCCGTTGCTCCGCGCCGCGGCCGCCCAGCATCTCGTTGAGGACCACGCCACGCTCCTTGTCGATCTCTTCACCATCCAGCAACGCCTCCTGCGCCCAGTCGCGCATCACCTGGAGGCCGTTCTTCAGCAATTCGGGGTCGTCGGATGGGATCGGCAACTGGTACACGGTCTCGTCGAATCCGGTGTATGCATTCAGGTCAGACCCGAACCTTACGCCCGCCTTCTGCAGGTAATCCACCAATTGGTTCTTCGGGAAATGCTTGGTGCCGTTGAACTGCATGTGTTCCAGGAAATGCGCCAGCCCCACTTCCTCCTCGTTCTCGAGGATCGAGCCCACTTTGGTGGCCAGGTACATCACCACGCGGTCTTTCGGTTCCGCGTTGTGCCTGATGTAGTATTCAAATCCGTTCGCCAGCTTGCCGCGCAGCACGCTGGCATCCATGGGCAGCCCATCCGCCAGGCGGATACTGTCGGGCAACGCCTGGCGCGCCGATGCGTGCGTTGGGGCCAGCAAAAGCAGTAATGGCAACGCCATTACGCAAATAAATCGATTCTTGTAGTGCATAAAATCTGTTAATAAAATCGGGTTACGTGCCGCCCATAAGTCGGCAATGCGCCAAATGTAGCATTAATTATACGGAATTACGCGTTAAATAGTGTTAATTTGCTATCAGATCGGAGACATTGCTTACTCCGGGTATTTTGCCATTCTACGGATTTTCCTTATCATTGAAAAAAGTATTCCGAAATGGGTTTCGCCATCTATTCCTTGAGCGAGTATGCGGTCAGTGTCGATTTCGGCGGTGGCATCGATGCCGATACCCTGCAGCGGGTTACCGGATTCGATGCGCTGCTGCACAACCAGCCATTCGCTGGCTTCCGGACCACGGTGCCCGCCTACACCACCGTTACGGTCATCTTCGATCCCGCTACCGTCGTCGCCGCCGCCAGCCTGGCGGGCACCACCGCCTATGAGCGGGTTTATCGGTACCTCGTGCGGGTGGAAAGCGCGCAACGCGATGCCCCCCCGCCCGCCACCCGTGCCCCGGTAACGATACCCGTTTGTTATGGCGGCGCGTTCGGGCCGGATCTGGAGGCCGTGGCCGACCACCATGGCCTCACGGCCCAGGCCGTCTTGGAGCTGCATTGCGCGGCCACGTACCAGGTGCATTTCATTGGGTTCACGCCCGGATTCGCCTACCTCGGTGGGCTGTCCGATCGGCTTGCCACACCCCGAAAGGCCGATCCGCGCGGTCGTGTACCCGCGGGATCGGTCGGCATCGCCGGTACGCAGACGGGCATCTATCCCTTGGATACGCCGGGTGGCTGGCAACTCATCGGCCGTACGCCGTGGCGCCTGTTTGACCCCGACAGGGCATCGCCCGCCCTGCTCAACGCCGGAGACCGGGTGGTCTTCCGGCCCATACCTCCCGATCGTTTCGCCACCTACCCCAGCCCTGATGCAGCTTCGAGTCCTTAAACCCGGCATATTGAGCACCGTACAAGACCTGGGCCGCCCGGATTACCGCGCCCAAGGCGTGCCCCTATCGGGTGCCATGGACACCGTATCGGCCAGGTTGGCCAACCTGGCCGTGGGCAACGGCATGGACGATGCCGTCATCGAGTTTACCTATGGGGATGCGGAATTGATCGTGGACACGGCGGGGTTAATCGCCTATTCGGGCGATGGCGGCACGTTGCAGGCCCCCACCGCCGCATTGCCTTGCGACCGACCGATCTGGTTGCCGGCAGGCACCCACCTCCGCCTTGTGGCGCAACCGGCAGGTAGCCGTACCTACCTGGCCGTTGCCGGCGGTTGGTCCGTTGCGCCGGTATTGGGCAGCTGGAGCACGTACCTGCCCGCGGCCTTTGGCGGGTTCCTCGGCCGGGCGCTCCAGGCAGGCGACACCCTCCGTGCCGCGGCTGCACAAACGCCCATGGCGGCTGCATTGCTCGCCCGGTTGGGCGGATCCACCCTGGCATACCCGCGGTGGTCGCTCGGCCGCCCGTTGTTTTTCCCGCGCGATCGCGATACCGTACGCGTGGTGCCGGCGCACGAGTTCACCTGGTTCGAAGGCGGCTCGGTGGTCGACTTCCTGTCGGCCCCCTACACCGTCGGGCGGCAGAGCGACCGGATGGGGTATCGGCTGGAAGGCCCGCGCATGCACCGTGCCAAGCCGCGCGAATTGTTGTCTACGGCCGTCGTTCCCGGCACCATCCAAGTCACTGGCGATGGTAGCCTCGTGCTGCTGATGGCCGATTGCCAGACCACCGGCGGCTACCCGCGCATCGCGCAGGTCGCGGCGGTCGATATGCCCGTATGCGCGCAATGGAAACCCGGCGACCGCGTCCGCTTCCGGGCGATCAGCCGCAACGAGGCCGAAAAACTGTACCTTTACCGTCAGCGCCAATGGGCTAAGCTCATCGCTTCGCTGGCGCTCCGCATCCACGATACCGACCGATGAAAACGATAGACATCAATTGCGATATGGGCGAAACGCCCGGAAACCAACCCGGTTCGCCGGATGAAGCCTTGCTTGACCATGTCTCGTCCGCGAACATCGCCTGCGGGTTCCATGCCGGCGATCCGCAGCGCATGGCACTCACCGTGGCGCTGGCGCTACGCAAAGGCGTCGCCATCGGCGCCCATCCCGGCTTGCCAGACCTGGCAGGCTTTGGCAGGCACGAACGGGCCATCGCCCCCAGCGAGGGTTACCAGATCACGGTTTACCAGCTCGGTGCGCTACAAGCGTTCGTGCGGGCCGCGGGCGGCCAACTCCGTCACGTGAAGCCGCACGGTGCGCTGTACAACATGGCCTCACGGGATGCCGCGCTGGCCAAGGCCTTGGCAGCTGCCGTGCATGACGTTGATCCCAGCCTTATCCTTTATGCCCTGGCCGGTAGTGCGCTGGCATCCGCCGGACGAGCCCAGGGGCTGCGCGTGGCGGCCGAAGGCTTTCCCGACCGCCGCTATTTGCCCGACGGCGCACTGGTGCCACGGCGTGCCGCCGATGCGTTGATCGTGGATACCGAAACCGCCATCGCGCAATCGATCGCCTTGGCCCAGCACATGGATACGTTATGCATACACGGGGACGGGCCATCCGCCATCCCGTTCGCCAGGGGTATCCGCCAGGCCCTTGAACACGCCGGTATCACCATCAAGCCCCCCTATTCCACATGAGCAGATCGAATTGGAACGCGGTAGTCGGGGCCGCATTCTTGATGGCGATTTCGGCCATCGGCCCCGGATTCCTCACGCAGACGGCGGTGTTCACCGCACAGTTGGGCGCTAGCTTCGCGTGCATCATCCTGCTGTCGGTGATCATCGATGCCGTGGCGCAGCTCAATATCTGGCGGGTCATTGCCATCGCCGAACGCCCGGCCCAGGAAATCGCGAACCGCGTGTTGCCCGGACTTGGGCATTTCCTGGCCGTGTTGGTGTTCCTAGGCGGGTTGGCATTCAATATCGGCAACCTTGCCGGTGCCGGCCTGGGGCTGAACGTCCTGTTCGGTTTGGACGTGGCGCTTGGCGCCGCCATCAGTGCGGCGATTGCCATCGGTATCTTCCTGTACCGGGAGGCGGGCAAGGTGATGGACGGTTTCGTCAAATTGCTGGGCACTGCCATGATCGCCTTGGTGCTCTTCATCGCTTACCGGAGCCAGCCGCCCGTTGCCGAAGCCCTCTACCGGTCGGTCGCGCCCACGCATTTCAGTTTCGGGGCGCTGCTCACCATCGTGGGCGGTACCGTGGGGGGCTACATCACCTTTGCCGGCGCGCACCGGCTGCTCGATGCCGGCGTCAGCGGGCGCCAACACCTGCGCGCGGTGAACCGTGGTGCGGTGAGCGCCATCGGTATCGCTTCGTTCATGCGCATCTTGCTCTTCCTGGCCGCATTGGGCGTGGTCAGTGCCGGCCATACGCTAGACCCCGCCAATCCCCCCGCTTCGGTATTCCAATTGGCAACCGGGCGCGTGGGCTACACCCTTTTCGGATTGGTGATGTGGGCGGCGGCCATCACGTCGGTGGTCGGCTCCGCCTACACCTCGCTGTCTTTCGTCAAGACGTTCCATCCGCGCATCACGCGCCACGTCAGGCCGCTCACCGGCGCTTTTATCATTGTTTCGTGCGTCGTCTACGCCCTGGTGGGGCAACCTGTCAAGACGTTGATCGTGGTGGGGGCGCTCAATGGATTGATCCTGCCGCTGGCGCTCGCCACCATGCTCATCGCGGCCCACCGCCCGGCCATCGTGGGTGCTTACCGCCAGCCGCTTTGGCTCACCGGATGCGGTGCGCTGGTGGTCGTGCTCATGGCTTGGATGAGCGGGGGTGCCTTGCTGCAATTACTGGCATCCTAGTCGTTTTTATCTTACCTTTGAAAGCATGGCAACTCCCGATAACACCCATCGCCACGATCAAGCCGATTCGTGCTGCTCCACGGAACAGGCGCACGGCCACGACCATGCCGCCGTGCCCGCGTCGTCGACCGCGCGGCTGTTCCTGCCCGCCATCGTAAGCCTGATCATCTTGCTGTTGGGGCTTGCCTTTGACAATGCCTGGCTTCCGCAACCCTCATTTTTCGAGGGCTGGGTACGGCTGGCATGGTATGCTGCAGCTTATCTGCCTGTGGGCGGACCGGTTATTGTAGAGATGTTTCGGGCTATCGCCAACAGGGAATTGTTTTCAGAGTTCACGCTGATGACCATTGCCACGCTTGGTGCCTTTTACATCGGGGAATACCCTGAAGGTGTCGCGGTCATGCTGTTTTATACCGTTGGTGAAAACTTCCAAAGCCTGGCTGTCAGGCGGGCCAAGGGCAACATCAAGGCCCTGCTGGATCAACGTCCCGATGAAGTGACCATCCTGGATGCGGGTGGCAGCCCACGCACCATCAAGGCCGAACGGGCCGCCATCGGGCAAACGATCCAACTCAAACCCGGCGAGAAGCTGGCCTTGGACGGCACGCTCCTGTCGGATCGCGCGTCGTTCAATACCGCGGCATTGACCGGCGAAAGCCAGCCAGATACCAAATCGACCGGCGACGCGGTGTTGGCCGGGATGATTAACCTGAATACCGTGGCCCAGGTGCGCATAACCACGGCATATACCGACAGCAAGCTCAGCAAGATCATCGCGCTCGTGCAGGATGCCACGGCGCAGAAGGCACCTACCGAGTTGTTCATCCGGAAGTTTGCGAAAATCTACACCCCCATTGTGGTTCTGTTGGCCTTGCTCATTGCACTTCTTCCCTACCTGTTCGTGTCGGACTACGTGTTTCACGATTGGCTGTACCGGGCGCTGGTCTTCTTGGTCATCTCCTGCCCGTGCGCCCTGGTCGTTTCCATCCCGCTGGGCTATTTTGGCGGCATCGGTGCCGCAAGCCGCCACGGCATCCTCTTCAAAGGGGGCAATTTCCTGGATGCGCTGGCAAACATCCAACATGTGGTGATGGATAAGACCGGCACATTGACCAAAGGCGTTTTTAAGGTGCAGGACGTTGTCCTTGCCCAAGGCGTAGACCGCGCCGAGATCCTTAGGCTTACCAATGCACTGGAAAGCCAGAGCACCCATCCCGTGGCCACCGCCATCCGCGAATACGTGGGGCCGGTTGACGAAAGCGTGAAACTTGACGCCGTGGAGGAAATCGCCGGCCATGGCCTGCGCGCCACGGTGGCCGGGCAGGAATTGCTGGTGGGCAACTTTAAGCTGCTTGACCGGTTCGGCATCGCTTACCAGGTGGATACGCGCGACATCCCGTATACGGTCATCGCGATTGCCCATGCCGGCCGGTTCGCCGGTTACCTCACCATTGCCGACGAAATCAAGGCCGATGCGGATACGGCCATCCGCGGCCTGAAAGCCCTGGGCATCGTACCGATCATGCTCAGCGGCGACCGTTCGTCCGTGGTGCACGCCGTTGCCGAGCGCCTGGGCATCGCCGAAGCCTATGGTGATTTGTTGCCAGAAGATAAAGCGAACAAAGTCAAGGCGATGAACGCATCGGGCTATCGTGTCGCTTTCGTTGGCGACGGTGTCAATGACGCCCCTGTGGTCGCGCTGAGTGATGTCGGTATCGCCATGGGCGGGCTGGGCAGCGACGCCACCATCGAAACCGCCGATGTGGTCATCCAGGACGACCAGCCCAGCAAACTCCCCGTGGCTATCCGCATCGGCAAAGCCACGCGCCGCATCGTCTGGCAGAACATCATCCTGGCTTTCGCGGTCAAGGCCGTGGTGCTCATCCTTGGGGCGGGTGGGCTTGCCACGCTGTGGGAAGCCGTTTTTGCAGACGTGGGCGTGGCGTTGCTCGCCATCGCCAATGCCATCCGCATCCAGCGGATGCGGTTCTGAAACTAATACGCACAAGATATGGAAAAGATTCCTGACGGGTTCAAAGGTGAAAAGGCGATCGTATTGCCTTACAGCATCCGCGATTTCCAAGCGTCGAACGAGCATACCGCGGGCCTATTCGTTACCCACATCGGCTATTATCCGCATGCGCAACACCATTTCCGCGACCGAGCCGCAGGCGCCAAGGAACACATCCTCATCTATTGCGAAGAAGGCGGGGGTTGGATCCGGTTCAACGGCGAGACGTTCACGCTTTTCAAGGGCCAGGCTCTCATCATCCCGGACGATACGCCGCACGTGTACGCGGCCAACAAGCAATTCCCGTGGAGCATCTATTGGATCCATTTCCAAGGGGAGCACCTGGCGCGTTACCAACCCATCATCGGCCGCATCCTCCACACGGAAGCGGCCTCGGTCGGCAACCACGACTTCCGGGTAGACCTGTTCGAGTCGATTTTCCAGAACCTCAGCAACGGTTACCTGCCAGACAACCTGGCCTACAGCAGCATCTGTCTACAGCATTTCCTGGCTTCATTCCGCTATGTGTCGCAATTCAACCGCCAGCCGCCCACGGAGGGTGCAGACCTCGTGCACAACAGCATTTCCTACATGAAGAACCACCTCGAAGACAAGTTGACCCTGGAAGATATCGCGCGGTCCGTCAACTATTCGCCTACCTACTTCGGCGTGCTGTTCAAGGAACGGACGTCGTATTCGCCGATCGAGTACTACAACCAATTGAAAATCCAGCGGGCGTGTTCGCTGCTGCAGTTCACCGACTTGAAAATAAAGGAAATCGCGTTCAGATTGGGGTACTATGACGCTTTCCACTTCTCCAAGGCCTTCGCGAAGGAAATGGAAATCAGCCCCAAGGAATACCGGCGTCGGTACAATTGGGCTGCAGCGGAGCGGCCGTCGTAGCGTAGCCGATAATACGGCCACTACGTCCATGTCTTTCTTCAACCGGCATGAGCGCCAAGGCCTATAAGAAGCAGCTCATGGCTATCTGACCGCCGTGGCTGCGGACGCGGGTGATCCGCACTTTGCCACCGACAACGACCAAAGATAACATTGAGGTAATATCCCGTGATTATTTTTGTATTCGTTGATACTTTTGACATGAAAAAAGCCAGTGTCCATCCCTTGCCAGACTCACAGCTATTGCGCGAGCTGGCAGCCGGCAATACGACAGCACTGGAATCGTTGATGCTCCGCTACGAAGAGCGCATCTACCAGTTTGTCTTTCGGTTGCTGGGCGACACCATGCTGGCCGAAGAGGTGACGCAAGACGTCTTCATCAAGATCTGGGAAATGCGATCCGATTTGGGCGACATCGACTCCATCGGTGCCTGGATGCATACCCTGGGCCGGAACCATGCGTTAAACGCCCTCAAGGAAATGGCGGCGCGGCACGCGCGCGAACAGCGGTTCGCCGACGAAGCCATCCTGGAGGTGGACGGTGAGCGCGAATTCCTCCACAAGGAAAGCCAACAGCACATGCGCAGGCTCGTCGAACAGCTCCCGCCAAAGCGCAGGCAGATTTTCCGACTCAAGACCGAAGAAGGGATGACCAACGAGGAAATCGGCCGCTTTCTGGATATCTCACCCCATACCGTCAAGAACCAACTGACCAAGACCTACCTTACGCTGCGTCGCCTGCTTACCGACCAGGCGTTCGTGTTTTTCCTGTTGCATGTGGCACACGGCGGCGCCCACCAATTAATCAACGAAACCTTAATGTAAGCTTAACGCACGCCGATAGGACGGTCGGCCGCGCAGCATTGTCATCCCGGTAGATGAACGATCAAAGACTGCACATCCTATTCAATCGGTACCTCCGTGGCCAATTGGACGCCACGGAGCGGAGCGAATTATTCCGGTTGCTCGGCTCGGCCGATAGCACCGACCCCGATGCGCTGCGTAGCGCGATCGACAATGTGTGGGCGGAGACCGCCCGCTATGAAAACAACCCAAGTGAAGCCAGCCTGCGCCGCATCCAACACGTGATGGCGCGTATAGACCGGCAGCGGCAACGACCGCGACACGTCCGCCATTGGGTTTGGGCTGCCGCCGTAGCCTGCCTACTTACCGCGATTACCCTCTTCTGGGACACGTCGGCGACCACGGAAGTGCCGTCGGTGACACCGCGCGAACTCGTGCATACGGTCTCGACCAACCATGGCCAGCAAAAGCGCATCCAGCTGCCCGACAGCTCGGTCATCTACCTCAATGGCGGAAGTTCGTTAAGCTACACGGAAGATTTCAACCGGACGGCCAGGTCGGTGATCCTGTCGGGCGAGGCGTTTTTTGAAATCCGGAAAAACGCCGCCTTGCCCTTCATGGTCAGGCACGACTCCGTGCTCACCGAGGTGCTGGGCACTTCCTTCAACATCAGCGCTTTCGCGGACGAGCCCGATATCCGGGTCACCCTGGTTTCCGGCAAGGTGCTGGTCCATGTATCGCCCGCCCGCCCAGGTTCGGCTTCAACGCCCACCCAGCTCTCGCCACGCGAACAATTTACCTACAACCGTACCAACCGGCAGGTTACCGTTCAAAAGGCTCACGATATTGCGCTGCTTACCGCATGGAAAGACCGGACGCTGGTGTTGCCTGACATCGATTTCGAGCGTGTCGCGGTCCTGCTGGAGCGGTGGTATGGTGTCACGGTCAGCTTTGGTGACACCGGGCTGAAGCGCTATCGGTTTACCGGCACGTTTCAAGACCTGCCGATCAACCGCGTGCTGGATCTCTTGCAGAAAAGCAATGCGTTCAGTTACAAGCTAAGCGGAAAAAATGTCTGGATAACCCGCAGTGGCCAGGAATGAATCGATCCTATCATTAAGTACGAGGAGGTAAACGCGCCAGAAGAACCGTAGAAACATAAAAGCTTCCGACAAAGTGCCGGAAGCCATTATCTGGGGATGTCAGCCGTCTGGAAAACATTGACATCTGCCAAGCATCAATAAGTTAAATCGTTAACCCATTAATTCGTTTCAAAAGTAATGAAAAGGAATGTATTTACTCTTTCCAACTACATATTTATTGCCATGAGATACAGTTCGCTGTTTATCCTATGTACTGCGGTGGGAAGCTCCCTGATCCAGGCCCACCCGGTGGATGCGCAAGGACTCAAGGAACGCGTAGCCTTGCATCAATCCGAAGTGAGCCTCAAACACCTGTTCAAGGCCATCGAATCGCAGAGCGACTATCGGTTCGTGTATAGCAGTGGGAGCATCCCCGACGAACAAAAGGTGTCGGTGTCGATGACAGCCCCGTTGCTGGACATCCTCAACTACCTCAAGCAAACCACCCACACCCACTACGAGGCCGTGGGCCGCAACATCGTGGTTACCTATCGTCCGCCGCAAGCCCCAGGACACATCACGGGGCGTGTTACCGACCAACGGGGCCTCGCGCTCGCGGGCGCCAACGTCAAGGTCGTCGAACTCGGCAGGAGTTTCGTCACCGACGATGACGGCGTATACCGCATCTCGCTGGCCCCAGGCGTCTATACGCTAGAAACCCGTTATGTATCGTACCAGATGGCGCGCAAAACGGCTGTTGCCGTGCGCACGGGCGAATCCGTCAACGTCGATTTCACGTTGGAAGAATCGCAAGATGAACTCAGCGAGGTCGTCGTCACGGCGTTGGGCATCACGCGCGAAAAAAAGCAACTCGGCTACGCCGTGCAAGAGGTCTCGGGCGAGGAATTCGAAAGCGCTTCGGACGTCAACCTGATCAATGCGCTCGCCGGCAAGGTATCCGGCCTGAAGATCAACACCGCTTCCGAATTGCTCATGGAATCGGAGGTCATCCTCCGTGGCGAAGAACCCATCATCGTCGTTGACGGCGTTTCGACCAAACTGAACTACCGCGAGCTGAACCACAACGACATCGCGAGCATCAGCGTCTTGAAGGGGGCCGTGGCGGCCGCGCTTTACGGCGCCGAAGGACGGAACGGCGCACTGATCGTCACCACCAAACGGGGCCGTGAAAACCGCACGTCGGTCGAGGTGAACAGCACCACCACCGTGCAGCCGGGCTTGCTCACTTACCCCCGTACCCAAACCACTTTCGGATCGGGTGGTGGCGGCAAATACGAATACGTCGACGGATCCGGTGCGGGGCTGGAGGGCGGCGGGTTCACTTGGGGACCTAAGCTTGATGGCCGGTTGATCGCGCAATGGAACAGCCCCATAGATCCGCAGACGGGCAAACGCACCCCTACCCCGTGGCTGGATCGTACGGGTGGAAAGGGCAACCTCGTCCAGTTTTTGGAGACCGGCTTCACCACCGTGAACAACGTCAACCTCGAATCCGGGAACGAGAAAGGCCTGTTCAGGGCATCCTTGTCGCATTCCTTCCAACGCGGCATGGTGCCCAATACCACCATGAACATCACCGGTTTCAGCATGGGAGGCAACTACCATGTGCGCGATTGGTACACCATCGATGCGTCCCTGAACTATTCCAAGCAGCGATCGCCGAACTTTCGGACCCCCGGTTATGGCGCGCAAGACTACATCTACAGCCTCGCGTTTTGGTTAGGGTCTGATATCGACCTCAACGACGCCCGCAATTACTGGCAAGCCGACCAAGTGAACCAGCAACAGCGCTTCCAGCAATTCGGCTATTACAACAACCCCTACCTCATCGTCTATGAAAACCTGCATACCTATGATAAAAACGTGGTCTTTGGCCAACTCTCCAACAACTTCCAACTCATTCCCGACCAGTTGGACCTCCTGGTGCGCACCGGCATAAACAGCAGCGGGCTGGAAGAGAACGAGCACATCCCCAAAAGCATGTTGTATAACGGCATCAAGTCGCAAGGCGACTACCGGGTGGAAAACTCGCGTTTTTTCCGGATCAATACCGATGCCATCCTCACCTACAAAAAGCGCTTCGGCGATTGGTTGGACCTGGATGCTTTGGCGGGCTACGCGACCACCTATGAACAGGACCGGTTGGTCTTGGCCGGCACCGATGGGCTGAGCATCCCCGGGCTCTACACGTTGAAGAATTCGCTCAATCCCGTCATCAACAACGACCAGACCTTCGAGCAGCGCATCGACGGCCTTTATGCCAACATCAACCTCAAGATCTGGAAGCCCTTCTACCTTTCACTTACCGCGCGCAACGATTGGGTTTCCACCCTGCCCGTGTCAAACAACAGTTTCCTGTACCCGTCGGCATCGTTGGCCTACGTCGTCAGCGACATGGTCGATTTGCCTGAATGGATCAGCCTGCTCAAGCTCCGTTCGTCGTGGTCGCAGGTCAATGCCGGTTGGACCGGCAGCACCTACGGCCACATCCCCACCTACACCATCGGCTCGTATAACAACCTGCCCAGCATGGAGCTCGGCGGCCAGCTCATCCCGCAAGACCTCAAGCCCTCGGGCAGCCGGGTGTGGGAATTCGGAGGCGAGCTGTCGTTGTGGAAGAACCGCGTTTCGCTCGACGTCGCCACCTACAACCGCAGCGATTACGACAACATCATCTCCATGGATGTCTCGCAGGCATCCGGGTTCGGCAGCGTCCGCGGCAACGGCCGGGAATACGAACGACGGGGCCTGGAGCTTACGCTCAACGCGCGTCCGTTGCAAGGCGAACTCACTTGGGATGCCGGCATCAACTGGAGCAAGAGCCACCGCTACCTGACCGCATTGGAAGGCGGGAAAGACCGCGACGGTTTCATCAAGCTCGGTTCGCGCGTGGACCAGCTCTACATGTTCCGCTGGATGCGCAACGCCGATGACCAGGTCATTTACAATGCGGCAACGGGCTTGCCCACACGCGACACCTACCGTCGGCTTATCGGCAACACCGACGTCGATTTCATGTTCGGTTTCCACAACCGGTTTGCCTACCGCGATTTTGCGTTACAGTTATCGTTTGAGGGGCAAGTTGGCGGCATGTACGCATCGATCATCCCTCGGATGAAGCGCGCGGGAACCGCCGCCGACCTAGACAACCGATTGCGCGAAGACGCGGCCAATGGCCTGAAGACCTACGTCGGCCAGGGCGTGGTGGTTACCGGCGGGCAGGTGGCCTATGATTTCGAAGGCAACATCACGAGCGACACCCGCACCTATGCCACCAATGAAACCGCCGTTTCGTATGAAGATTGGGTCAAGACCTATTACAACGTTTCCGGTAGCCAGGAAGAAGGCTTCTTGGATGCCTCCTACGTCAAGTTGCGGGACGTTAGCCTCTCCTATACCTTTTCGACGGCCTTTCTCCAGAAATCGCGGATTTCGGCGGCCACCATCAGCCTCATCGGCAACAACGTATGGCTGCTTACCCGTCGCGCCACGCGCGGCGAAGACCCCAGCTGGATGATGGCGAGCTACAGTAACCTGAAGAGCCCGACGCCCGTCAATTACGGGATTAACGTCAACATTAAATTCTAGGAAATTTTCAGTTAAGAAATACAACGATGAGACATCAATGCTATATCGCGCTTTGCGTCCTATTGGGGATGTTCGGCTGCAAGCCCATGGCCGATTTCCAAGTCAATCCCAACGAAGCCTCCGCTGGCAATCCGGCACTGTTCCTTACGAAGCTTGAGCAAAACCTTTTTCTCGACGTGCACACCCGTGACCCCATTTACGGCGAAAACCAGTTCCTCGCCGCGCGCTATTGGGTGGGATCCAACTTCCATGGCGAGGCCTACCAGTACTACCGCTGGGGCGAAGGCAGTTTCAACAAGTACAACTACCTGCGCAACGTACAGGAAATGGAGCGCTGGGCGGATGGCAACGCGAATTATTCGGCGTTGGCCAAGCTCTTCCGCAGCCTCTTTTTCTACGACCTCACCATGCGCTTCGGCGACATCCCGTATGCGCAGGCGCTGAAGCTCGCCGATGGCGTTTCGGCACCCGCTTACGATACCCAGAAGGCCGTTTTCTTAGGCATACTCGACGAGCTCGAAGCGGCGAATGCCCTACTGGCCGAATCGACGGGCATCATCCAGGGCGATTTCGTCTACAACGGAGACCGCAACAAATGGCGCAAGTTCGTCAACTCGTTCAAGCTTCGCGTATTGCTGTCACTGAGCCGCAAAGCCGAAGACACGGACCTGGATATCAAGGGGCGTTTCGTGCAGCTGATGCAAGACCCGCAGCGCTATCCGCTGTTCGAAAGCAATGCCGACAACGCCCAGCGCCTGGCCTCGTTGGTGGCACCAACGGTTTATTACTCCAATTCCGCGCTCATCTACATGGGGCTTGAACATCGATTTGCCGAAGACCTCAAGTCCCTTCGCGATCCGCGGCTCAAGCATTATGCCAGCATCACGTCTGCCGCCGCCGCCGAGGGCAAGACGGCGGCGGACTTCTCGGCCTTCGCCGGGCTGCCCGGCGCTGCACCGAATGAGCAAAACACCCTCAGGTTCAATCAGGTGTCGCTGCCTAACCGCGGTTACATCGACGTTGCCAATTACGAGCCTGTTTTATACATGGGCTACTACGAAGTCAATTTCCTCATCGCGGAGGCCATCGTGCGTGGCTGGTGGCCCCAAGGCGATGCGGAAGCCCATTACCAGGCGGGTGTCCGTGCTTCGCTGGCCTACTGGAGCATCCCAACGTCAGAAATCGACGCCTATCTCCAGCAGCCATCGGTCCGTTTCGACGCCGCCTCGGCGTTGCAGTGCGTATTGATGCAGAAGTACTATGCCGCATACCAAAACTCGGGCTTTGAATCGTACTACACCATCCGCCGCACCGGCATCCCAACCATCGACGTGAGCGGCGATGGCATGATCGAAAAGCGCATGGCGATCCGTTGGCGCTATCCGCAAAGCGAATACCTGCTCAACGGCCAAGCGGTTGAACAGGCGGTATCACGCCAATACAACGGGGTCGATGATACGTACGGCACCATGTGGATCCTGCAATAGCGACCGTTGGCAATGAAGATAATCCAATTCGGGATCACGATGCTGATTGGCATCGTCTCCCTCCTTCCGCTCTTCGGCCAACCGGCCACTGATCCCTTCCCGACCACCCTGGTCCGCTGGGAACGTACCGAACTGGCCCCTGGCGGCCGTATCGATGCCATCGCCGATCTGGGCGACGGCATACTCATCGCCGGTGCGCGGGGCGTCAATCATGGCCGCATTTTCCGCAGTATGGACTACGGGAAATCCTGGCAGCAAACGCAACGCATCGCTTCTGGCCAACAGGGCGCCATCACGTGCCTTGCCCGCGGACACGGTAAAGACGCGTACTTGCTTACCGAGCAGGGCGATTTCTGGCGATCGGAAGACCACGGGAAAAGTTGGCGGCACCTCACCCGGATCACGACCAACAAAAACCACGATGGCTTTGCCGCCGCTTACGGCATCATGGTCACCCCGCAGGGTACGGTACTGGTTTCCGATACCGATTCGGATGGGGGCCATGTCTTCCGGTCCACCGATCGCGGGGTACATTGGCAAGACTTGGGCAAAATCAGCGAAAAAGGCCTCTACCGTTTCGTGCAGGTTGGCAAGGGCGTGGTGCTCAACGGTTGGGACGGCAGCATCTACCTGAGCCAGGACGACGGCCAGACCTGGCACCGGGCCGCCACGCTCGAACGCGGTCAGCCCATCTACGCCACGGAGTACCTCGGGGCAGCCACGGCCATCCAAGCCTCATTCACCGGACAGGTCTACAAAGGGGACACCTTCGGCCACCGGTGGCGCAAGGTCGATTCGCTGGCCGGTGCAGCTGATGACTTCGCCTACCTCGGTTACGGCGTGGTCCTCTATTCCACCTACACGGGCAAGCGCGACATGTACCTATCGGTCGATGCCGGTGATACCTGGCAAAACATCGGCGGTACCGGCACCGGCGTCGCCGGCGACTGGATGGATCACGTCATCGCGGTACCTACCGCCGAAAGCACCATCTGCATCGGCGGTACCAGCAAAGGCTACATCCTCCGCCTGGAACTCACGCGCGACGAGCTTTATGGGCTACAGCCATCTGCCCCCATCGGCAAGGTTAGCCTACAGACCGGTTCGTCGTTGCAGTTCGCCAGCGCCCACCGCGCCAGCTACTGGAATCATGCGGAGCTGGACGAACCCGAAGACGTCCTGGTGGCCGGTAGATACGCCTACATCCCCAATCGAGACGGGAACAACTTAGCGGTAATAGACGTCTCTAACCCCGATGCGCCCCACCTGGTTTCCAGCTTCCGCGATGAAGAGCTCCTTGATGCAATGGGCGTTGACAAGGCCGGTGATATCCTGTACCTCACGTCGCTTACCAACCACAAGCTGTTGATCCTGGACGCCCGGGATCCCGCCAACCTGCGGAAACTATCGAGCTTGGCGATCGGTGGTGAGGGCCATTCCGCCGACCGCGTTCGCAAGGTCGCGTACGCCGACGGGTATGCGTACGTTACCCATAGCTCGGAAGGTACCGTCTACGTATGCGATGTCCGCGATCCGGCGGCACCCCGCGTGGTGGGGAGCGTGGCCACCGGCGACGGTGCTTTCGCCGTTTATCCCCATGGTGATTATGCCTATGTTGGGGGATGTTTCCCCGGTTCGTCGCTCAAGGTCATCGACATCCGGAAAAAGGATACGCCCACCGTAGTGGCCACGCTGCCCGATGCCGAACGTTTCGGTTGCCTGTGCCATTTCGAGGTCAAGGACCAATACCTCTACGCCGTTGCCTACGCCAGCAATGCGTTTGTCAGTTTCGACATCAGTGACCCTACCCAACCCAAGGAAGTCGGTTACCTCCGGTCGGACCTGCTTGCTGGGCCGGGGCGTTTGGCGCTGGCGGGCACATCCGCCTACGTCATCAATTCCATCAACGACAGCTTCGCCCAGATCGACATCACCGACCCGACCCGGCCCAGGTTGGTGCAGGTGCTCAACGATCGGCGCATCGAGAAGGCCTATGGTCTTGCCGTTTCCGACGGTTTTGCCTATATCGCCGGGCGCGACTCGCGAAACCTAGCCGTGCTCCAGCTGGACCGCATCCGCCCTGCCGAAACCGGCGTCGTGTCTTACTTGCAGGACTCCATTGCACTGGATGCGCCTGAGGACATCACCATCCGCGACGGCATCGCCTACATCCCTTGCCGGGATGGCGGGTCGCTCACGCTCGTCGACGTGGCCGACCCCAAGCGTCCGCGCATCCGGCAGGTCTATTGGGATGCCGACATCACCGACGCCATGGGGCTTGATATCCACGAAAACCACCTCTACCTCACCTCCATGACCAACCGTACCTTGGTCATCCTGGACATCAGCGACCCCGACAGGATCCAAAAAGTCGCGGCCGTGCAGCTGGGCGAAGACGGACCGAACATCGATCGGCTGCGCAAGGTCGTGTATCGCGATCGCCACCTGTTCATTACCCACGGCAATTCGGGTACCCTATTCATCCTCAACATCGATGACCCCAAAAACCCGCGGTTGGTCAGCCAGGTACAGACCGGCGACGGCGCGTTCAATGTATACCTGCACGGTGATTTCGCCTATGTGGGCGGCTGTGGCGGCACTTCGCTCAAGGTCATCGACATCGCCGACCTTGCCCGGCCCAAACTGGTGAATACGGTGCAGGACCGTGATAAATACAGCTGCCTCTGCAGTTTCAGCGTCCAGGGAAACCACTTGTATGCCATCGGCTATTTCAGTAAGTCGTTCGTCGTCTTTGACATCAGCGACCCGGCCAACCCACGGGAGGTGGGCCTTATCCAGGATGACCGCCTTAACGGTGCGAACCGTCTGTTCAGGTACGGGGATTGGGTTTACATCGCCACGGCACTGACCGATGGCATGGTGCAGGTAGACGTGCGTGAGCCGACCCAGCCCCGAATCGTACACATGGTGGCCTCGCAGCTATTGGACAAAGCCTACGGCATCACCTACCACAATGGCCTGGTTTACGTGGTGGGCCGCGACGCCGACAGTCTGGTCGTGTTGGATCCAGGCGTAACAAGTGACCCCGTTGAATAGGCATACGTTACAAAGCCGCCCCGATACATGGAGGTGCATCGGGGCGGCTTTTCGGTATTTTGTGGTACTTACTTTGACGTACTCAGGTTATAACGAGCTTGATACCCTTCCAAACCGGTACCCCAACCCGATTTCGTGGGTGGTGTTGCTGATGCGCCGGTTCAGTGGCTGGTTGCCCGGGTTGAACTGGTAGCTGTAGCCCAGCCCGAAACCCACGAAATTGAACTGCGCCATGCCCGCCACCTCGCCGTAGCTCCGCACGTTGGCCCCCAGGCCGAACACCCCCTTCACGAAGAAGAGCGCCGAGGCCTCCGCCTGCGGGCGAAGGCTCTCCGAATAGGTCACCAGCACGCTCGGACGGAACGCGAAGTCGGTACCCAGGTCGAACAGCGCCCCCGCCGTGAGGTGGTACAGGTTGCGGAACTGGTAGCGGCTGTCGCCCGTCACCCCCAGGTTGCCCAGCATCAGCCGAGGCAATGACAAACCCACGTAGTATTTGTCCGGACGGTACAGCATCACCCCGAAACCCACCAGCGCGTCCGTCTCGCGGACGTCTTCCCGGAACGCCGGATCCATCGGGTCAAGCTGCGAGAACCGGCCGTCCATGTAGCTG
>JBBCJB010000036.1:0-96800 GCA_037190485.1 Parapedobacter sp. | reverse complement strand
ACCGAGGCGATCACCGGCTGCGAAGGCGTCTCGGGTTGCGCATCGACCGTGACGCTGGTCGAGGCGCTCACGCAATCACCACCCACGAAACGCGCGGTGACGCTATACGTACCGGCCGCAACGTTCTCGAATACGTTCGAGGCCTGGTAATCGACACCGTTGATGGAATACTCGGCGCCCGCGATGGGCGTCACCGTGATCGTGCCCGTGGCCACTTCGCAGGTCGGATGCACCACCGAGGCGATCACCGGCTGCGAAGGCGTCTCGGGTTGCGCATCGACCGTGACGCTGGTCGAGGCGCTCACGCAATCAACGCCGACGAAACGCGCGGTGACGCTATACGTACCGGAAGCGACGCCGGCGAATATGTTCGAGGCCTGGTAATCGACACCGTTGATGGAGTATTCAGCGCCGGCGATCTCGGTCACCGCGATCGTGCCCGTGGCCACTTCGCAGGTCGGCTGGATAACCGAAGCGATGACAGGTGCCGAAGGAAGCGAAAGAACTTCGACTTCAAAAATAGCCGAAGCGCCGGCCCCCGCACATCCATCCTGATTCCCTACATACGCCGTAACCCGATAATATAAGGTCTGAGTTAAAGATCCCGTGTTCAGATTTGCGCCGGACTGGCCGTCAATAACCTGCCAATCGGCTTGATCAATAGACATTTCCCATTTGTAAGTATACGTTGGGGTACCGATACCTCCGTTTATCACTGCGTTCAAAATGACCGATTCGTTGGCACAAATCTTAGCAACGCCTCCCTCAACCGTTATTTCCGGTTGATGAGTACGCACCCTCAACAATAACGGATCGGAAACCGCACGGCATTTGTCATTATCCAGCGTCGACGGATCTCCCGCAACGACTACGCGATAGTCGAAATTATCATGTGTTGAATTAACGTTCTCGACAATGAAAGATACTTGATTTGAACCAGTACTGGTTTTATACCCACCAACATTGTCCCAAGAATCCGAAGACCCGGCAGCACGACGCTGCAAGACAAAATGATTTGTGGGGTAAGCGTGATCTCCATCAATAACATTGGCGGTAAACGTTACCGAGGTCCCCACACAAACCGGGCTCTCCGGTTCCATTTGGAAATTGACACTCGGCCCCATCGCCCGAAAACCGATGTCATCAATCGCGATGTCGTTTCCATTGTGATCCGTTACAATATTCGTGATCCTGAGCCTAATCCCATTGACGCCCGAGGGCATTACGAAATCCATCGTAATCTTATTCCACTCATTGACTGGCGAAACGTCGCTATCCGTACTTTCGTAAGACTCGATTACGGCATCTGTTTGCGCATTCAGGATATCGAAACGTATGCTAGGCTTGGTACTTCCTTGATTATTTACATCTTTTACCCAGGCCGAAAACTCAAATTTGGTCCCTGCGCAGAGCCCATCTATTTCACGGTCGAAATACAATGTAGTGCTAGAGTGCGCATCTACCAACAACATGTACCCCAATCCATCCCCATGCGTATGATCGAGTCCTTCGTGAAAATACACATCCCTGTACCCTCTTGAGTCAGTGACAACCGAATACGACCCTATCTGGGCATTATCGCGATACTGTGGCCCCCAATTGTCCTGATGATTCAAGGATTCCGGAGAACCTGGATTAGGCACGCCATAAGCCAAAGGTGGATTGCCCGGACGGTAAAAAAGCAGGTTGTCTGGAATAATGTCTATCAGTGGGGCCACCCTAAAATAAACCGGCACCGCAATACCACCCGCATTATTTTGGCTAGCAGGGTAGTATTCGTGAGCGGCATCGTTAGGGACAGCCCTCCCGAAATCCTCGAAGATAATGAAATCTCCATAACCAGATTGCGCTATGGCCTTCATCTGACCAAACAAAGTGGCCAATGATAGAACAAGCAAGGATTTTTTGAAGAATTCAAGTAAACGGTTACTTTTCATAGCAATGTAATGAAATCAGAACAAAAAGTTTTTTACGGCTTTTAACGCTTTAGCAACAGTAGGTTTGTCGCAACGTCCTTGTTGGTGGAGAAAACTCCTTTGTGTAGTTCCCAAATTCATGTTTCAATTAAACTAGATAATATAGATGTTGTAAATGTTCGTGCATCCAAGGCGGAGAATCTTCCCGTTTCGCACGCAACAAAGAGACATAAATGGGTTACAAACGACAATTTGGTGTACACGAACAACAGGAAAATGTAAGTGAACAGCAAACGATGTAGCGTAAGTGCTACAAAGGCCTCGGCGGACTTTATCGAGGAAAAGCTGAACGGGGGAAATAAAAAATCTTTAGGATTGTTTACGAATAGACCCGACTTAACGCGATTAAGTCTGAAAGGGTGGGCACCCCAATTTTCCGGAATATCCGTTTCTTGTAAGTACTTATCGTCGTTTCTTTGAGGCCTGTCAGTTTACTGATATCGGTCAATGACCAGCCTTGTATAAGTATTTGGGCAATCTGGGCCTCTCGCCGCGACAATCGTTCGAATGGATTCTGCTTAAAATCTTCTTTTTGACTAAGTGATCTTTCGCTTTCACGTGACCCATCAAAAACACCACCGTCCAAGGCGGTTCCAATGGCCAATACAATCCGATTGATGTCTGCTTTCTTAGCCAAATAACCATTGGTCCCGAACGCCAAGTACTTCGGACCGTAAACGGTCTCGTCCAGTTCTGAAAAGATTAGAATACGGGTTTTCGGACTTATGGCTTTAATATGTTCAACCGCGCCCATAACATGCGCTCCGTCTCCTATCTCTGCATCCAATACGACCAGATCATAAGGACGATTCGGCAAATCACTAAGCGCCTTTTGAAAACTCTGCGCTTCACTGATTGCAGACGACGGGAAGTACTCCTGTACCAACCACTTCATGGCCACTCCGACAATCTCATGGCAATAGGTCAAGAAGATGTTGTGCTTTGTATTTGCGAGATGATTTCCCATTATCGTGCAGTAGGTTTTTCCCCTTTTTGAATTCTCATGCACAAAGTTAGGTGGTTAAACAGCCATTGGAAAATGATTGCATACAAACAGCAGAAAAATGTGTATGAACGACAATATTGGGGTAGGCTGCCATTTCACGCCGAGCAAATGATGGGAGACCGGAAGGCAGGTCTCTGGCACACAGGACGGTAGGAATAGACGAAAAAAAATATCAAAATGCTTTGATAATGTACAAAACAGGCTATATTTGCAGCCTCACGAAAGCCGCCATGCAATGCCTGGATGGTGGAACTGGTAGACACGCAGGACTTAAAATCCTGTTCGCCCTAAAGCGAGTGCGGGTTCGATTCCCGCTCCAGGTACAGGAAATGGTCGCGTTCCCGCGACCATTTCCATTTAGCCCAACTCCGCCCCAACTCGTTCCAAGAGCAGTTTAGTGGCTTTGATGCCTTCTTCCTCGCTGAGCTCATCACCCTCGTATTCGATACCGATGTAACCGGTATACCCGGCATCTTTCACGATCTGGAGCATTTTGCGATAATCGATGTTTGTTTCGTCCCCGTGTTCATCAAACACATTAGCTTTTGCACTTACCCCTTTGGCAAATGGCATCAATTCCTCCACACCCTGATACCGATCGTATTCGTAAAAATTCCCGAAGTCGGGCAGACTGCCGCAATTAGCCTTGCCGACTCCTTGCAATACTGCGCTTAACCAATCCCCGTGCGATGAGATGCCGCCATGGTTCTCCACGATTACGTTGATGCCATGCTGCGAGCCGAATTCGCTTAACCGGCCCAGTCCGTCTATCGCCGCGGCCTTTACCTCCTCCGGCGTACCTTCCCCGGCAGCGTTCACCCGGATGGCGTGGCACCCCAGGGACTTGGCCGCTTCAACCCATTTGTAATGGTTCTCCACCGCTTGGATGCGTTCGGCATCAACGGTAGACCCTAATGGGCCTTCGCCATCGATCATGATCAGGATGTTTTTCACGCCGTTGTCTTTCGCGCGTTCGTTCAATTCCGTCAGGTAAGCCGTATCGTTGGCCTTGTCCTTAAAAAATTGATTGACATACTCTACAGCGTGTATACCGAACGTGTTCGCAGCCGCTGCGGGAAAATCGAGATTATCCAATTTACCATCGAAAATCGTTTTGTGCAACGACCATTGGGCCAAAGAAATGTCGAAAAACGGCTTTTTTGCGGACGCGGAACCGGATGATGAATCACTGGCCGAACGGCCGCCGCACGCGAGTGCGGGAAAAACGGAAAACCCCAAGGCCCCTACGCCAAGGTGTCTCAAAAACGAACGTCTGTCTGTCATGTTTGCTTGTATATGTTATGGTTAGAAAATCTATTGCTATATATTTGCCCAGCCGTGTGCCAAAACATCCGCGAGATGCAGGGTACGGATTGGCAATCCATGCCTATCGATATATCCCTGCAGGTGCAATAAACACGACGAATCGGTGGAGATGATCAAATCGGCTTCCAGTTCAAGCGCCTGATGCACCTTCTGCTCGGCCATGGCGCTGGATATCTCACTGAACTTCACCGCAAAAGTACCCCCAAATCCACAACACGTGTCGCCATGCCGCAACTCCACGAGTTCCAATCCTTCCACATTGCCCAGCAATTGTCTCGGTTCTTCGCGTATGCCACACTCGCGCAACGCGGAGCACGAATCGTGGTATACCGCACGGCCCTCCAATTCAGCACCAAAGTAGTCCTTTTTCAGCACGTTGACAAGGAAATCCGAAAGTTCATGGATATGCCCCTGGATGGCGCGGCAACGATTGTGCACCATTGTATTGGTGAACAGGTCGTCGTATGCATTTTTCACCATCCCGGTGCAGGACGCGGATGGGGAAACGATGATGCGATCGTCAGAAAAATCATGAAGGAATTTATGACCTATCTTCTTCGCCTGATCCCAAAATCCGGCGTTGTAAGCCGGTTGACCGCAGCACGTCTGTTGCGGATTATACGCAACGGTACATCCTGCCCGTTCCAATATGCGCACGGTATTGAATGCCGTCTCGGGAAACAACTGATCTATGAAACAAGGGATAAACAATTCAACGGTCATTTTCAAGCGGTGCTGCCAATCGTGACATCCTAAACAATAAAACCAAACCCATCACGAAAAATACGCCCAAGCATAACGCCGAATACCGGATATTGTTTGTCATCTGCTCAATCAGCGCAAATGCGAACAACCCAATCACGATTGCTATCTTTTCCGTTACATCGTAGAAACTGAAAAACGATGCCGTATCTTCCGCCCCTGCTGGCAACAACTTCGAATAAGTAGAGCGAGACAACGACTGGATACCCCCCATCACCAAGCCGACCAACGCCGCGAGTATATAGAAATGTACTTCGTGATCGATAAAATAGGCCGCAACACATATGCCGATCCAAACACAGACCACCAGCATCAACACTCGGACGTTTCCGATGTAACGTGCGAGCACGGACATCAGGTAAGCACCACCTATGGCGACCAATTGGATGATCAGGATGGTTGCAATCAACTTGGGCGCACCCAAATGCAAAACCTTCTCGCCAAAGGCGGCCGCCACGATCATCAAGGTCTGCACCCCCATGGCATAAAAGAAAAAAGCAGGCAAGAATCGCCTTATTTGGGGTATTTCCCGCAGCTGTCGCCACACATCCGTTAACTCGTCGAATCCCTTGCGCAACACATGCCGGGTAACGCGGCCATCATGCCTATCGTCTTTCGGTAATCTCGTGAACGGGATCTGGGCAAAACCGATCCACCATAATCCCACCAGCAAGAACGACAGTCGGGGAGGAAAACTGGCGTCGGTGATGCCGAACCAATCGGGCTTCAGGATAAACACGAAGCAAATCACCTGGATCGTCACGCATCCAACGTACCCGTATGCGAACCCTTGTGCACTCACCCGGTCCTGTCGCTCCACGGAGGCAATCCGAGGCAAGTATGAGTTGTTGAATAGCACGCCACCAACGTATCCCATCGCGGCTAACGTAAAGCATATGATCCCCCACTCCAACGTTTCCAGCTTAAAAAAAAACAATCCCATGCATGCAATCCCGCCAAGGTAGGTGAATCCCATCATGAAGGCCTTCCTATTTCCCTTGAAATCTGCAACCGAAGACAGGATCGGCAGGATCAACGCCATGAACAGGTACGCGAACGACAACGCGAAACTAGAAAGCGCGGTATTGACGATTTCGAAGCCGAAGAACCGCACTCGGTCGCCAAAAGCCTCCGTGTAGGTAATGGCCGTGTAATATGCCGGGAAAATCGTGGACGTGATCACCAAGTTATAAGCGGAATTGGCCCAGTCAAACATCGCCCAGGAGCGTATGGTGGGTGGATGGTCTTTCAATATCGACATGCACGTGAATGAAACGGCTAAGATAGGAAATAGTTGGATCGCTGGAAGTGAATATTCATTATCTTTGGCCATGAGCTTTCTATTCCTATACGACCTGGTAAGAACGCATCTTTCACGCGGAGTTGCTGTGATATCGGTAATGCTTTTGTTTGCTTGCAACGGCGGCCTACAAAAAAAGACGCGTTCCCTGAATAATCAGCGCTTTACCTCTGAACGATTGGACTTTATCGTTGACACCCTGCATGACGACCTTGAGAATCCCTGGGGTATCGCCTGGCTTAGCGACGACCGTATGCTGGTGACGGCACGTGGCGGAGACATATGGATATTCGAACACGAACAATATACCGGACGCAAGTTGTCGGGACTCCCAATCACCTATGCTCGCGGCCAGGGTGGCCTTATGGATATCAGGCCACACCCCCAATACGCCACTAACGGTTGGATTTACGTCACCTATGCGAAACCAAGCCCGGACGGCGGTGGCACGGCCCTGATCCGGTTCCGTATTACCGATGATGCCGTCGTCGATCTGGAAACATTGTATGAAACCACGCCACGCTCTTCGTCCGGCGTGCATTTCGGGAGCCGGATTGTCTTCGATAACGAAGGTTACGTCTATTTCAGCACGGGCGAGCGCGGCACCAAAGAGCATGCGCAAAACTTGGCAAATGATCTAGGAAAAATCCATCGGCTGCACGACGACGGGCGCATCCCCCTAGATAACCCGTTCGTGGATAGTGTCGCTGCCCAACCCACCATTTGGTCTTACGGACACCGTAATGTACAGGGCATGGCCTACGACCCGACGAAGGACATCATCTATGCCACGGAACACGGACCACGTGGCGGGGACGAACTCAATATCATCGAAAAGGGAAAGAACTACGGTTGGCCGACGATTACCTACGGAATCGATTACAGTGGTGCCATCATATCGGCTCATACTGAAATGGAAGGGATGGAACAGCCCATCCATTATTGGACGCCGTCCATCGGCGCATGCGGTCTGCTGTTTTACGACGGCGAAACGTATCCGGGGTGGCAGGGAAATCTGTTTGCCGGTGCGCTGGCGTTGTCTCATATCGAACGCATCGAGGTCTCCAACGGCCGCTATATGCATGGCGAAAAGCTACTTTCGGAAGTTGGCCGGGTGCGTTGCGTGGCGCAAAGTCCGGATGGCTTCATCTTCGTACTTACCGAAGACCCCGGAATGATCCTCAAGCTGCTACCGGCCGAATGAAATCAAATCGGTTTTCGTATCTTTGCCATCATGAATGTCGACAGCTTACTTAAACGTGCGTTGGACTTTGAATTCCTCTCGATGGACGAGGGAATGCACTTGTATCATTACGCGCCGACGGCCGACCTCATCTATGTGGCGAATGAACTCCGTAAAATCCAGGTAACGCACGGCAAAGTTACCTGGCAAATCGACCGGAACGTCAACACGACCAACGTATGCATTGCCAACTGCAAATTCTGCAACTTCTTCCGCCGACCCGGCCACGCAGACAGCTACATCACGGATATCGAGACCTATAAACGGAAAATCGAGGAAACCTTCCGTTTTGGCGGAGACCAGTTGCTGCTGCAGGGTGGGCACCACCCCGAATTGGGATTGGCATTCTATGCCGATTTATTCAGGGAATTGAAATCGTTGTACCCAGCATTGAAACTACATTCCCTCGGTCCACCGGAAATCGCCCATATCGCCAAGCTCGAAGGCATGGAGCACATCGATGTCTTGCGGACCCTCAAGGAAGCCGGGCTGGATTCGTTGCCCGGCGCTGGCGCTGAAATATTGAACGACCGGGTAAGGCGCCTCATATCAAAAGGCAAGTGCGGCGGCAAGGAATGGCTCGATGTCATGCGAGCGGCCCATCAAGTGGATTTACCAACCTCTGCCACCATGATGTTCGGCCATATCGAGACCATCGCCGAACGCTTCGAACATCTCGTGTGGATCCGTGAAGTCCAGGCCGAGCGCCCGGAAGGGACCTATGGTTTCACGGCGTTCATCCCTTGGCCCTTCCAGGATGATGGCACGCTCTTAAAGCGACTCAGGGGCATCACCAATACAGTAACGGGCGATGAATACATCCGCATGATCGCGCTGAGCCGGATCATGTTGCCCAATATCAAGAATATACAGGCCTCTTGGCTCACCGTGGGCAAACGTGTGGCGCAATTGTGTCTGCATGCGGGTGCCAATGATTTCGGTTCGATCATGATCGAGGAAAACGTCGTGTCCGCAGCCGGCGCGCCGCACCGATTCACATCCAGATCGATTCAGGATGCCATCCGCGAAGCGGGTTTCGAGCCCCAGTTACGCTCGCAGAAATACGAATTCAGGGAGATGCCTGAAGCCATGGAGGAACAGGTCATTGACTACTAACCACAAAACCTTGGAAAATCTGCAGCAACACATCGAGGCGCTAGTCTATGCCTCCGAACAGGGCATCGACATCGGCGAGATCAAGGTCATCCTGGAAGCGTCTTCGGACGCTGAAATCGAGGAACAGGCCATCGTAGACGCGTTGCAAGCCATCCAAAGCCGATACATGCAAGAAAACCAGGTATTGGAGCTGAAAACCATCAACAATGGCTTCCAGTTCCTGACGAAGCCAACGTATTACGATACAGTCAATCAGTTACAAACGCATCGCGCAAAGAAAACGCTCAGCCAAGCCGCCTTGGAAACCTTGGCCATCATCGCCTATCGCCAACCCATCACGAAACTGGAAATCGAACAGATCAGGGGTGTCAACTGCGATTACACCGTACAGCGGCTACTGGAAAAGGAGCTTATCGCCATCACAGGAAAAGCCGATACGATTGGAAAGCCGATATTGTATGGCACGAGCGGATTGTTCATGGATCACTTCGGCCTCACCAGCGTCGCTGACCTACCCAAGTTAAAGGAGATCGTCCAAGAAGACAACGCCATCGGTCAAACCACCGAATGAGGCCACGAAGATATTTTCAAAAAAAAATCTTTTGAAATCAAAAACTTGCTATTTTTATCCTAGAAATATAACAACAATTTTCGATTGACATGATTATGAAAACGCCGATGATGCATGACGATGATCTTGCGATGATGGAGGATGACATTTTGGTCACTTTCGCGGGTGGCCCGGATGATGACGAAGATGATTCGGATGACGTCTTTGACGACGAAGACACCTTCGATCCGGACGAATTCGATTCAATGGATGAATTCGACGACTTCGATGATGATGACGACTATTGATAAAAAATCCAACTATTTGAAAAAAAACTTTACCTGCTACCCGTTACAGGGTTTCCCTATAGGCACGCCCGATCAATAGGCGCTTGTGCATCGGCGGGGATGCAACCGCACATCTACTATGTTTGGTGCTGCCAAGCATAGTAGATGCATACGCCTAGGTCAGCCCTCGGATCGTTTATGCAGCAATTCGTATAGCTCGATCACTTTTTTCTGCAAATCGATTACTTCTGCATTCCTTTCCTGAAGTTTCCTATTCGCCGCAGACAATTCCGCGACGTAGGCCTTCTCTTCATCCGAATCATCGGTAGCCAGCAATTGGACTACCGTCAGGCCAAAAAGCCGCGATATCTGATCCAACCTGGACAGGTTCACGTCCGTGATTCCCGTTTCGATTTTAGAGAAAGCCGGTATGGAAATATCCAGTTGCCTCGCCACATCCTCTTGGCTCCATCCGCGTTGGTGCCTGAGAAGCCTGATTTTTTTTCCTAATGCATTCATTGGTAAGATGGTAAATGTTATCTAAGCAGTTGTCTGATGTGTATTCCTATCGGTCATTAGCAAATGTATCGTTAAATGTACTATTTATACAGGAACTTATCGGCAAAGTTAACAAGATTTATGCCACCATAATTTCCCGAACTCATGAGCAATAAATTTTTACCTACCGGATCCAACTCCACCAGGTATTGTTTCATCAGCTGCACTTGGCTGAAATACACCAAATTAGGCTGATTGAATGCCTTCTTTAGTGTTTCTTCTGTAATCGCTTCGGCATTCCGCTGCTTCAGCGCATCCTGATTGACAAATACCGCAGGAAACTCGGCTTCGGCCATCGTATCCTTGTATTCGGCAAGATACGCGTCATTGAGGCTGCTATACGTATGCAATTCGATGATCGCGACCAGCGCCTTATCGGGGAATTGCTCCTTGAGCGCATGTATGCTCGCCTTCAATTTCGCCGGCGTATGCGCAAAATCCTGATAGACAACACTGTCATTATCACTTGCTACATATTCTAAACGCCTTGATGCCCCCTTGTATTGCCTGATTGCGGCGTAAAACGCTTCACGCTCGACCCCCAGCCATTCGCATACCGTGAACGCAGCCGCGATATTGGACAGGTTGTGCTTCCCGAAAACCTGCAAAGGGATATCGCCCGTGTGGGTATGCATGTAGGTTATCCCCTTGTTGATGGTGTACTCGGGCGTGCGATAGCCATGCTTGTTGATCTTTGACTGGTCTTCGAGCACGAGTTCCTGCAGCTTTTTGTCTTCTTTATTGTACACCAACGTTCCTTTGGGTTCGATGCTCTTGATGAACAGCCTGAATTGGTTCACATAACTTTCAAATGTCGGAAACGCATTGACGTGATCCCAAGCGACGCCGCTGATCAAGGCGATATTGGGTCTGTACAGGTGAAATTTCGGGCGCTGGTCTATGGGCGATGCCAAGTACTCGTCGCCCTCGATGATGGCCAGCTGCGCATCTTTCGTGAGCCTGACCATGTGCTCGAATTCATCGAGCTTGGCACCTACCAGGTAATCGAAATGTTTCCCGATCGATTTAAGCACATGCATGATGATACTCGTAATCGTGGTCTTGCCATGGCTCCCCCCAATCACCACCCGCGTTTTCTCCTTGGTCTGTTCGTAGATGAACTCCGGATAGGAGTAAATGCGGATGTCCAGCTCACGCGCTTTCAGCAATTCGGGGTTGTCGGCCTTGGCGTGCATGCCGATGACGACCGCGTCGAGTTCTTCCGTGATGCGTGCGGCGTCCCAACCCGGTTCGGGTAGCAACCCCTCCTTGGCCAGGTTGGTTCGCGAGGGCTCATAGATATGGTCATCCGACCCACTGACCAAGTAACCCTTCTTGGCCAACGCGATGGCGAGGTTGTGCATGATGCTGCCGCCGATGGCGATGAAATGTACGCGCATGGTCAACCGATTTTGATAAACCTGGCAGCCGCCCAACCATCCAGCACCTGATGCCCATCGTAGCCCAATGCATACCGCCCACCGGCAACTTTAAGTATCTCCAGATCCGAGCCGTCGTAGAAGCCGCTCATGTAGAGTTCACCGCCTGGCAGGAGCGCACGAGCGTAGTGTTCCAGCTGATCCAACAGGATGTTCCGATTGATGTTTGCCAGCAACACGTCAAATCGGCGGCCACCGATCGATTCGGCCGAACCGCATTCGGTCTTGATCTCGTCTACGCCGTTAAGCGCCTTGTTTTCGTGCACGCTGGTTACGCAGACGGGGTCATTGTCTATCGCCCATACCTGTGCCGCCCCCATTTTGGCGGCCAAGATCGCTAATATGCCAGTGCCACACCCCATATCCAACACCGTTTTCCCTTCACAGGGATACGCCAACAAGTAACGCATCATCAACGAAGTTGTTTGGTGATGGCCTGTTCCGAACGCCATTTTCGGATCGATGACGATTTCGTAGCGGTATTCCGGCTTCTGTGGGTGGAAAGTCGCCCTCACGTAACACTGATCGCCGACAACCACGGGCTCAAAATTGCTTTCCCAAAGGGCATTCCAATTCTGTGGCTGGATTTCCCTTACTTCATAAGCCACTTCAAAGCCGACGGGCTGATGAATCAGCAGCTGCTCCACGGCATGGATATCAAGCCGCTCGGCAGCGATGTAGGCGGCGAACCCTTCATCCCGCGGTTCAAAGGTATCGAAACCCAGCTCTGCGAGCTCATGTGTCAGCAAGTCACGATGCCAATCTGCTCCTCCCGTGCAGGTAAATAGGACTTCGCTATATTTCATGATCAATTGAAAACCTTCACGATGTCGATGAAATCTCGCGATTTCAACGAGGCACCGCCGATAAGGCCTCCATCGATGTCCGGTTGCGCGAACAACTCGGGGGCATTCTTCGGATTGCAGCTGCCGCCGTAGAGCAACGTCGCATCGTCAGCGATGTCCTGGTTATATCGTTCCGCCAGTTCGTTGCGGATGAACGCGTGTACCTCCTGGGCCTGTTCAGGCGACGCCGTAAGGCCGGTACCGATGGCCCAGACAGGTTCGTATGCCAGCACGACTTTGCCGAACGCGTCATTCGAAAGGTGGAAAAGGCCCTTTTTCAATTGTTCGCGTATCACATCGAAATAGCGATCGGATTCGCGCTCCTCTTTCGTCTCGCCGATACAGAAAATCGGGATCAATCCGTGTTTCAACGCGACATCCACCTTCCTGGCCAGGGTTTCGTCATCCTCATGAAAATACGCCCGGCGCTCGGAATGTCCAAGGATCACGTATTGGGCACCGGCAGATTTCACCTGGACGGCAGATACCTCACCGGTATAGGCTCCAGCCTCCTCGGCGTAGATATTCTGCGCGCCGATGGCTACCCGGGATGAACCCTTGGCCAATTGGGCTATGCCGTGCAAATGGATTGAAGGGCTGCATACCACTACTTGCTGGGTGCCGATCACTTCGTCGTCTGCCATGTTAACGATCTCAGAAAAAAGGCTCACCCCCTGCTGATAGTCAAGATTCATTTTCCAATTACCGGCGACAATTTTTTTTCGCATAATATTCGATGTTTTGATTTGAAAGATCCAAAAATGACTGGTCCCATTTAAACCGGCTAAAATAAAAAAGTCCCGATAAAATATCGGGACCAATCGCTATATTTATTTCTACCGCAAGCCAGCTTATTTGCTGTAACGGCTACGGAACTTATCGATACGTCCGGCGGTATCGACCAATTTCATCTTACCGGTGTAGAACGGGTGTGAAGTGTGCGAAATCTCGAGCTTCACCAACGGATATTCGTTTCCATCCTCCCATTTGATGGTTTCCCGGCTTTCGATGCATGATTTGGTAATGAAAGCATAATCATTAGACATATCCTTGAAAACCACTAACCTATAATTTGACGGATGCAAGTCTTTTTTCATTTTAGCTACGCGTTACTGATAGTATTATTTAAGCTCGCAAAGATAGGCAATCGGCAATGAATTTGCAATATTATTTGCATATTTTATCAACCGGTGTCACGAGAAAACCAATTCGCCGAAATACTGTGGCAAATGGAAGTTCGGTGTACCGTGGTGGATCCGGTTCCAGGAAACGAAATGCGGTATGGGCAGGTCATCCCCGCATTTGAAGAAATTGCCTTGACAGCGCCTCCCGACCAGCGAGTCGATGGCGTGCGCGTCGAACACGGTGAATGGGATGTTCAGCAAGAGCTCCCACGCAATGCCAAAGCCCGACCCGCTGTCAGCTTGCAAGCACCCGGCCGTCCTGACCTGTGCTACTTTTTCAGCAGGCAGGAAACGACGTTGCGCCTTATCGGCATCGCCGTGACCGATCAAGGCGGTCCCCAAGCAATTGAATTCCATGTTGTAATAGGTCAGCCCGTCCAAACTCAGGAAGAATTCCACGCAGCTATCCCTGTATACGGGGTCATTGCTTTCCCTATACTCGGCTTTCACGTGCTGTTCGTGTACCGTATAGGCCAGCAAAAGGCTGTCTGCCGTATAGGCAATCCTGAACCGCACGTCGGGAAGATAAGGGAATTCGGGCCAGGGCACCTCCTTCAATGGTATGGGAACCAATGACTCCAAACTATCCCGCGCCACGCGCATCGCCGTGTAGCGATTCACGTGTCCGAAGAAGGGCACGATCAGTGTCTTCATCCGAAACGACTGGAAACCTCGCGGATGATACCGCCCAACGCCTGCTCGTGCGCCTCAAGTTCCTTCACCAATTGCACCTGGGTCCGCGTACGCTGCAGGTTGTGGTCCGGATGGTGGATCTTGTAGTAGTGATCGCCCTCCAGGAAATCGGTCAGGAACCGCACGGCCTGCATGAAGGGGAGCAGGAGCACACCGTCAATCAACGAATCGATTTCCGCTTGGGTCAAAAACGGATGTGCCTCTTCGAAATACCCCACGGCGTAAGCGCTGAACAACGGTATGTTCAATTGAATCTTGCGCAAATCGGTCTCGTCCTCGGCGGCACTGTTGATGATGGTCCGGATAGCATCGCCGAAATCGTAAGCGACGTATCCCGGCATCACCGTATCCAGATCGATCACGCATTGCGCGCGGTCGTCCATATCCAGCAACACGTTGTTGAATTTGGTATCATTGTGCGTGATCCGCACTGGCAGTAAGCCGCTCGCGGCCGAATCCAGTATCGCATGCATGCGTTTTTCCCTGGCCCATATAAAGGCAAGTTCATCGTCTGCCTGCCGCACACGGCCCATCTTGTCGGCGGCAACGGCACGTTTGAGCTTGTCCAATCGACTGCCGATGTGATGGAAATCCGGCAAGACCTCGCGAATCAGGTTTACATCCAAATCGGCCAGCATCCGTTGGAAACGGCCGAACGCGCGTCCGCCCTCATGCGCTTGCTGCGGGGTTTCGACGATATCGTAGCTCCTGGTATCGGCCAACAGGATAAGCATCCGCCAGTAGTTGCCCGATTCGTCACGGAGGTAGGGGGAACCGCCCTTGGTTGGAATCAGCGTCAAGACCTTCTCTTCCAGCTGCCAACAGTCGTCACCCGCCGACCGGTACTTGGCTTTCAGGTGCTGCGTCACCAACTGCATGTTCTGCATCACCGCGGGCACATCCTTGAATACATGGTGATTCACCCGTTGGAGGAGGTAGTGTTTTGCCGTGGGCGAATCGGTCAGCACCCGATAGGTGTCGTTGATGTGCCCCGATCCAAAAGGCGAAACTTCGGTCACATCACCCTCGATGCTGAAGCTATCGACTAGCGCGTATGCGTGTACCGGCTCGAAATTGTCCATAAAACTAAACGACTTTTCGGTAATCTCATTTGAAAACAGCGCGCAATATGCAAATTCAAAAAATAAAAAGATCATGGCAAGACCAATCAAACGTTTGCGTTAATTTCGTCACCGCCCGCCGCACAAAAAGAACCCCCGCAAACCAGGGTTTACGGGGGGCAACGGTATATGGAATCAACAATTAAACTAGCGATACTTCATCAGACACCCTTGGCGCCGCGGCCAGCACGTCTTCGCTCACTTCGCTTTCAAACTTCTTGAAATTCGAAACGAAGAGCTTGGCCAATTGGTTGGCCTGGGCGTAGTAGGCGTTGTCGTCAGACCACAGCTGCACGGGATCCAGCACCGCGTCGGGCACGTCAGGGCAACTCGTGGGGTAGCGCAACCCGAATACCGGGTGGGTACGGAAAGAAGCCTCCTTGAGCGCACCGGTCAATGCCGCCTTGATGATCGACCGTGTGTACGCCAGTTTGATACGCCTGCCAATGCCAAAAGGCCCAGCTATCCAGCCGGTATTGATCAACCATACATTGATGGCACCGTCCATCAGCCGGTCGCGGAGCAACTCGGCATAGTACGAAGGGTGCAACGGAAGGAAAGCCTCGCCAAAGCACGCGGAGAATACCGCCTTTGGTTCCTTTATACCCACTTCGGTGCCCGCCACTTTCGCGGTGTACCCAGACATGAAATGATACATCGCCTGCGTGGTAGACAATAGCGATACCGGCGGGATCACCCCGAAAGCGTCGGCAGTGAGGAAAAAAATGTTCCTTGGCGCCGCGGCTCTGCCTGACGGCACACTCCCCGCTACGTGGTCGATGGGATAGGCCACCCGGGTATTCTCGGTTTTCGACACGTCGTCGTAGTCGGGAACCCGCGTCCCTTCATGGAAATTGATGTTTTCGATCAAGGCACCAAAGCGGACTGCATGGAAAATCTCGGGTTCCTTGCTTTCATCGAGACCGATGCATTTGGCATAGCACCCGCCCTCGAAATTGAAGACGCCGTTGGCATCCCAGCCGTGTTCGTCATCGCCGACCAGCCGCCTGGTCCTGTCGGCGGACAACGTGGTCTTTCCCGTACCGGACAGCCCGAAGAAGAGCGCGGTATCGCCGCTGTCGTCGGTATTGGCCGAACAATGCATGGAAAGCACGCGTTTTTGGTAAGGCAAGATGTAGTTCAACACGGAAAAAACCGCCTTCTTCAGCTCTCCCGTGTAGCCGGTCCCGCCCACGAGGATCACTTTTTCGGTAAAGTTGATGACCACGAAATTCGGATTGTGCAATCCGTATCGCGCCGGTTCTTCGCACCGGTATCCCGCCGCTGCCAGAATGGACCATTCTGGTCGCGCTGCCGCGTCCGGGTTGGTCGGCCGGATAAACAGGTTGTTCACGAAAATATTCTGGTAAGCCGTTTCGGTGATCGTCCTCACGCCGACGCTGTGATTGGGATCTGCCCCAACGAACCCATCGCGCACGTAAATCGCTTTGTCGTTGAAATAACCGCCCAGCTGTTCGAACAGGTAGTCAAACGAAGCCCTTGGCAAGGGCTGGTTGATGGCACCCCACCAGACGGAATGTTCGGTGGTCTCGTCCTGCACGATAAACCGATCATACGGCGTACGCCCGGTAAACTGCCCCGTGTCGGCCGCCAACGCACCCGTCACCGACAGGCGCCCTTCTCCATTCACAATGGCCTGCTCAACCAATTCAGCAACACTGGTTTGATAGTGTACATTGCTTTTGCTTTGGATGAATAGGTAATCCAATTCGGGAATCGCTCTTTTTGAAGCACTCATAGCATTTTCTTGTATTATTTACCAAATAATGCGCCAAATGTAGCCATTAAAAAACCACAATAATGCAGTAAAAATTACTGTAAATCAGCTTTTTGTACAATACACACTAAGACAAAACACTGATATACAATAGAATTTATCGTTTTAGCGACAATAGACAAAAAAAACAGAGTATTTTCGTTCAAACGTTTTAGCAAATCGCCCGCCGATGCGCGCCAACAAGGTCAATCCTTTTTTCCGGTTCTGGCACACTTTTACTACCTTTAGCCGTTGACCAACTATAGGAACGAAACAATGAGATTACACAGCATCGATACCGGATTCTTCAAACTCGATGGCGGCTCCATGTTTGGCGTGGTGCCCAAATCAATCTGGCAAAAGACCAATCCGGCCGACGACCGGAACATGTGCACCTGGGCCACCCGGCTGCTCTTGATCGAGGATGGCCCGCGCCTCATCCTCATCGATACCGGCATCGGGAATAAACAGAACGAAAAATTCTTCAGCCACTATTACCGCCACGGCGAAGCCACGCTAGACAGCTCGCTGGCCGCGCACGGCTTCCACCGGGACGACATCACGGACGTATTCATCACGCACCTCCATTTCGATCACGTCGGGGGCGCCATCGTCCGGGAGGGCGACCTGCTGGTCCCTGCGTTCAAGAACGCGACGTACTGGAGCAACAGCCAACACTGGGAGTGGGCCCTTTTCCCGAATCACCGCGAGAAACCCTCTTTCCTCCAGGAAAACATCATCCCCATCTACGAAAGCGGTCAACTCCGCTTCATCGAGACCGAAGACGGCGTCCGGTTCTCCGACAACGTCACCGTCCGCTTTGCGTTTGGGCATACCGACGCCATGATGCTTCCGCAGATCGATTACCAGGGCAGGACCCTGCTCTACATGGCAGACCTGCTCCCCTCGGCGGGGCACATCCCCCTCCCCTACGTCATGAGCTACGACGTCCGCCCACTCACCACGATGGAAGAGCGGAAGAACTACTGGCAAGAAGCGGTTGACCACGATTACGCCCTGTTCCTGGAACATGACCCCGTGAACGAATGTTGCAGCATCCAGCTCACCGAGAACGGCTACCGACTCAAGGAGACCTTCTCGCTGAGCGAGTGGCTATGACGGCACGGAAAAGGCGCTGCAAAAAAAATCGCGTCCGGCATGCCGGACGCGATCTCGTTTTGTTTAGTTAGTAATGTCGTTACGCCGAAGCCTGGCTTTGGCGGATGGCGTTAAGCACGCCGCCTGTACAAATCAAGCAGCACGCTCAAATTATGCGAATTTACAAATAAAAGATGTCCCTGGGGCAAATGCCAACCAGCCGGCTTAAATTTGGAAATGTTCTAAACAACCTATGCCGACGCGAGGTCAGGGGATATCCGTTTCAGCTCAGCGATGGCATGGACGGGATCCTTAGCCGCAAACACGGAATTGCCGGCCACCAGTACGTCGGCCCCCGCCTTCAGGAGCGCCAGCGCATTGTGGCTGCTCACCCCGCCATCTACCTCGATGAGCAAATCCCCGTCCCGTTCCACGGCCAGGGCACGCAGCTCCCTGACCTTGCGGTAGGTACCTTCAATGAACTTCTGTCCGCCGAATCCGGGGTTCACGGACATGATGAGCACCAGGTCCACATCGGCGACAATCTCGTTCAACAGGGAAACCGGCGTACCGGGGTTGATGGCCACCCCTGCCTTGCATCCCAACTCCTTGATGGCATGTACCGTGCGGTGCAGGTGGGTACACGCCTCCAGGTGCACGGTGATGATGTCTGCACCCGCTTCCTTGAACGGCCTGATGAACCTGTCCGGGTCCACGATCATCAGGTGCACGTCCAACGGCTTCCTGGCATAGTGGGCTATCGAGGCCAACACCGGGAAGCCGAAAGAGATATTGGGTACGAAAACCCCATCCATGATGTCGATGTGGAACCAATCCGCCTCGCTTTGGTTCACCATCACGATATCATCGTGCAAGTGGGCGAAATCGGCCGAAAGTACGGAAGGGGCAACCAGGTGCTTACGCTTGGGCATGGCTTTTTTTTGGCAAAGATAGCGAATTGTGGCCGATCTTTGTCAACCGAAACGGCATGAGCCGCTATTTATCCGCGAGGAAATCGAAGCGTTCGCCCAAGTCTGGCGAATGCCGATTCGCCGGATCCTCCTCGTGCGCGGATCCGGGGTCGTATTGCAAGTTGCCGCTCAACAAGCGGTTCATCAGCTTACGCACCAATGGATACTCGAATTCAGACTTATCCAACGTGATGAAATAGGCGTGATCCGTGATCTCGATACTTGATTTTTTCATTGCACAATCCTTAATATTATCAATAGGCGAAAGTTACGCCATATATGCTAAGCCATCATTAACCTTGAGCAACCATACTGTTAACAACCCGCTCCCGATTTTTTTTGCGTAAGTTTGCATTGAAATCAATAAAGAACGTGGCGCGATTAAAGATCAAGTACAAGTCGGCCGATCCAGGCGGCAGATACGCATATATCCCCAAATATGGCATGATATTGGCCAGTATCGCGTTGATTACGCTCTTTCTACCCAAACAACCCCGCTTCCGGTATGAGTTCGAGAAGGGCAAGACATGGATGCACGAAGACTTGGTATCGCCCTATAACTTTGCGGTGCTGAAAACGCAGGCCGAGCTAGATAAAGACCGTGAAAATGTACTCAAGTCTGTCTATCCGATATACAACCGGCAACCCCAAGTGGACGAGCAGCAACTCGCGCAATTCGAAACCGACCTGCCGGAGAAGTGGCAGGCGGCCGGGCTGGATACGCTGGACGAAAAGCTGGAAACCTATGCGCAATTCGGCCGGCAAGTGCTCGCCGACATCTACAAGCGCGGCGTCATCGCGCTCAACAACAAATTCCAGGGCGAACGTACGCACTACAACTTCACGTTGCTTACGGACAACGTGGCCAGGCAGCTCAACACCGCATCCGTATTCACGGCCGAAAGTGCGACCGAATACGTCATCAAGGCCGTTGACAGACGTACCGCCATCAAGCAAAAGGAATGGTTCGTCGATGTCTTGGGGAACTACATCGCGGTCAATTACCTGTTCAATGAAGCGATGACCGCCAAGCTGGAGGAAGACGCCTTGGCCACCATCTCCACTACGCGGGGCATGGTGCAGCGTGGCGAGCTCATCGTGGCGAACGGCACCACCGTAAGCAACGAGACCTACCAGAAAATCGAATCATTGCGCAAGGCCTATGAGGAGGAGTCGCGCATCGGCGGCAACCGGGCGTTGGTGATGCTCGGCCAATTCTTTATCGTAGCCCTGGTTGTTACGCTCCTTTTCGTATTCATCTACCTGTTCCGGAAAGACATCTACCGGAACAACCGGCTCATCTTCCTCATCCTGTTCGTCATCACCGGCATGTTGCTGGTGCTGTCATGGGCCATCCAGATCAAGCTCCCGAACCTATATTATATCCCCTACTGCATCGTCCCGGTCATCATCCGGATCCTGTTCGATACCCGGCTCGCGCTCAATATCCACCTGTTGATGGTGCTGCTCGCGGCTTTCTTCGTACCCAACAGCTATGAGTTCGTGTTCCTGCAATTCACGACCGGCATGGTGGCCATCTACAGCATCCGTACGCTGGTCAAGCGCGAACAATTCCTCATCTCCTCGGCCATCATCTTGGCCACCTACCTGGTGTCCTACATCGGCATGGGCTTGATGCGCGACGGCTCGTTCGGCAACCTGTACTGGTCTGAGATCGCGCCTTTCGTATTCAGCGTGCTGCTCACCTTGTTGGCCTATCCGCTCATCTACGCATTCGAACGCCTGTTCGGCATCATCTCGGATGTCACGTTGATGGAACTCACCAACAGCAATTCGACGCTGCTGCGCGAACTATCGTACAAGGCTCCCGGCACCTTCCAGCATTCCATGCAGGTAGCCAACCTCGCCGAGGCCGCCATCTACAAGATCGGTGGCAATACGCTGTTGGTCAGGGCGGGTGCGCTATACCATGACATCGGCAAGATCTTCAATCCCCAATACTTCATCGAGAACCAGACCAAAGGCTACAACCCGCACGACGGACTTTCATTCGAACAAAGTGCGCAGATCATCATCTCGCACGTGGCCAAGGGCGTTGAGCTGGCCAAGAAACACCAGCTGCCCGATGTCATCATCGACTTCATCCGTACACACCACGGCACCACGCGCGTGGACTATTTCTACCAATCGTACATCAAATCCTTTCCGGAAAAACTCGTGGACGAAGAACTGTTCCATTATCCCGGCCCCATCCCGTTCTCGCGCGAGACAGCCATCCTGATGATGGCCGATTCGGTCGAAGCCGCCTCACGGAGTCTTAAGGAGCCCAATGCCGAAAGCATCAATAACCTGGTAGACAAAATCATAGAATCCAAGCTGAGCCAAAAGCAGCTCATGAACAGCAACATCACGCTCAAGGACATCACCATGGTCAGCGAGATTTTCAAGGACATGCTAAAGAGCATCTACCACGTCCGGATCGACTATGACATCAGCAAGAAGGGTGGTGCGGGCCCGAAAAGCAATGCCGAGACCGCATAGTTTTTTTTACATCCGGTTTTCCGAAATTCGTTTTTTTATAGTACGTTTGCAGCCACCAAACGGTGAGGTGCCTGAGAGGCCGAAAGGAACAGTTTGCTAAACTGTCGTACTGGAAACGGTACCGCGGGTTCGAATCCCGCCCTCACCGCAACCCAAAATGAAGCCCGACGACAGTGGCTGTTGCACAACATTGTATAGATGGCCGGATAGTCAGACGATTATCCGGCCATTTTCCATACTTGTTGGGGTTTGGTGTCGGAATGTTCTGTTGAAGTATATGTTCCGGGAGACCATTGCCTGTTTGGCGGGCTAAGTGCTTGCCGGTTGGTTGTTGAAACTCTTTTTCTGGGCTTTGCCACACACCTTTTGACCAGTTTTTTCAGGTTGTATGCCACCGCGGCCATGATCAGGCATTTATTCGCCAGGGCCATGCCTTTGGTATTGACCTGTTTCATCGCCGTGTAATTAACCAGGGTTCCAAGCACCGGTTCAACGGTGCTGCTGCGCAAGCGTTTCATTTTTCTTCCCCTGCCGGTCTGCATCCGGCGGTACATCTGGTCATAAAGATCCTTGCCCATTGAGTCTTCAAGAGATTTTACCCCTGCCGGATTTGCACGGGTATTTCTGGATGGGCAATTTTTGCAGTCCCTCACCCCTGTTTTATAAACCTTGTGCGGATGCTCGCCTTTCATCCTGACATACTTGAAAACAAGGTGCTTTCCTTGGGAACAGGTGTACCTGTCGTTGTCCCTGTCATAGGTGAAGCCTTCACGGCCGGTTTTATATCCGGATGGGTTGGGGATATATCCCTCAATCCGGTGGTCAACCAAGGCTTGGAGCACGGGTACGCTGCTGTAACCGGCATCGGCCAGCACCTCTTTTACATCCAGGTTGTTCCCCTTGAGGTTTTCAATGATGTTTTCCAGTACTTCCGGAAAGCACTGGCTGTCAACCTTGTCGGCATGGAAGGCCTGTATATGGGTAATGACATGGCTGGACGTGTCCACGCTTACCTGACTGGATACTACGGTTCGAATTGTGCCAGCGATTTCGGTCGGATGGGTTCTTCCCCACTTTTGGTGGTGATACCATCATAATACATGGCCACTAGCCGTTATAACCTGAATGAATGCATCGAAACTCGTTTTCTCGGACGGGGATCCTTTCAAGGTCATATCGGTCGATAACCTTCAGTGTGAACTGAACATCTATGTGCAGAGCACAAGCGGTTCTGGCATCTGTCCGAATTGCTGTATCCCGTCAAGGAAAGCGCATAGCTACTACATCCGTAGACTTGACGATCTCCCGGTATTCGGCAAGACATCGCATATTTTCCTGCGGTCGCGCAAATTCTGTTGCCAACAGGATGAATGCCCGTTGCGGATCTTCACCGAACGCTTCAGCAATCATTTCAAGCCCTACAAAAGGAAGACCGACCGTTTAGTGGAAAAAATCAGGCTGCTGGGATTACTTGCCGGTGGCAAACCTGCCGAGCGTATATGCGCGGCGGTATCCATGCCCACTAGCGACACGACGGTACTCAGGCTTGTCAAATCTGGGGATATGCCCGTATCCGAGGGCGTGACCGCCGTGGGGGTCGACGACTGGGCTTTCAAGAAGAGGGACAGCTACGGCACCATATTGGTCGACCTGCAGACTGGCAAGGTCATCGACCTGTTACCGGATCGTGAAGAAGGCACTTTGAGGGAATGGCTTGGGCAACGACCCGGAATCGAGATAATGACCAGGGATAGGTTCAGCAATTACCAGAAGGCCATGACAGCCGGGGCACCTCAGGCCGCCCAGGTGGCCGACAGGTGGCATCTGCTGAAAAACCTTAGCGAGGCCGTCCAGAAGATCTTGACCAAACGGTATAGCGAAGCCAATGCGGTGCTGTCAGGCATACGCCTGGACAGCGAAAGGGAAGAAGCCGCCATCCCCCTGCAGCCAGGTCAACAGGGGCTCAAAAGCGATGAATCACCGCAGCCCGAGGGAATACGCCAGCAACGGTTCAAGCAGCTGAAGGAGTTGCAGGGCAAGGGCTATTCCATAAGGGCCATGGCCAGGCATCTGGGCATGCACCGACAAACGGTAAAGGGCTACCTGGATATCGAGACCTTGCCCCGCAAGTCGCAGGGAGGCATCAATCCACTTGAAAAATTCTTCCCCTATATAAAAGAACGTATGGAGCAGGAGCCGGACATGCTACTGACCACCTTGTGGAAGGAACTCAGGGAGCAGGGATATCATGGTGCCTACAGCACATTGTCCGAGGCCTTGAAATACCATGGGATACGGATAGGCAAAAAGGCCGGGGCCACCAAGAAATTACCGACCCGGGCCGGGGCGGCCTTCAAACCGTCTACGACGGCAATATGGTTCGTCTCAGAGCAGACCAATCTAGGCGATGCCCAGCGGAAGATCGTCGGGGACCTCTGTGCTACCTCGAAAGAATTGGGGAAAGCCTTCTCGCTTGCCCAATCGTTCCGTGATATGATCGCAAAGCGTTCGGGAAACATCGAATTGAGAAACTGGATAGTGAAATCGAGAGAATCCGGCATATCGGAGATGGCCTCTTTCGCCAAAGGGTTACTGGCTGATTACGCTGCCATTGAAAATGCATTGACCCTGCCGTGGAGCAATGGGCCGGTGGAAGGAAAATGTGAACAGGCTGAAAACGATCAAGCGGCAGATGTACGGAAGGGCTGGGCTCGATTTGTTGAGGAGGCGGGTGGTGCACTCGCCATCGTGACCACCAAAAGTGGGGAAGAACCTATCCCTCCGAAATATCCAAAAGCTGGCGCGTACGGCTCAGGGTCTCTCTCCACCAACAAAAATGAAGTCCGGCAATAGCCGTTTTTTCTATTCAATGAAATTAAAATAATGGCGATTGATCCGGAATCAAAAGATTTTGTAGAGCATTTACATATATGGAAACAATATTCGTTACTTCTGTTAATTTCAATAACTCACGAAATTCCCTTTTTGATAATTCTCGGGAAATATAAATAGAATATTCTCCATCCTTAACAGTACAGTGCATTTGTATGTATTTAATTAATGATGGATTCTTTATATATGTAATGTTAAAGCAATTGCCTATTTCCCAAAATGGATAATTGACTCCCCAGTCAAATGTATTGAATATGTCCTCTATTAAGGCGTCTCCTCCACCACAAGAACCTATTTCAAAAGACTCTTCTTCATGATAGTAACCGAAGTCATACTGATAATCACCTTCCTTTAAAAAAGCAAGAGTCATTTCTTCTATATCTTCCCGATAGATTTTAGCCAATTCTTTTTTAATTATTGGAATAATGAAATAATCACAAAATGATCGTTTGTCAGTCTCAAAACAAAATCTCCAAAGTATTTCCACATTTTCATAATATATGTCATTATGCATTTTTTGGAAACTTTGGTAAAACTCTATTTTTCTTGTTACTGGTAGGTTTGCAATATATTGTGCCGCAAGAAATATATGAAACTTTATATTCACAAATCGATACCATATATCCTGTTGTATCAAAATGTTATTGTATGAATTTATCTTGCCTTGGCAATTGGAACTGTCCAAATCATTCTTACTGATGTTTTCAAATGTATCTCTCCGAAATACAAAAAGCTCATTTACATATAAATCAAAAGCTATATTTTGTAAAATCTTCAAAGAAGAGTCCTGAAGTTTACTGGCAGCAAGAATGTCATTGTACAAAGTGTACTCGTTTATAGGGATGTCTTCGTGTATCTCCAAGTAGTTTAGTAATAGATCCACGGATTGCGTATTACCCAAAAAGTCTTCAAAACAACTATATGCTTTAATCCAATCAAGCAAATATTCGGCATGAGTAGTATCACTTATCTTTGATCGGATATAATCAAAAGCTTCATCTTGCTCCCAATCATAATCCCAATGAGGGCGAAGGCGTTCTAACGCAATTTTGTACCCTTCAGTTTTTTGCTTGTCAGTTTCTCTTGTTATCGCCTGTTTTTGGGGTATAGGATTATCCTGATCATCTTCCCAAAACTCTTCGGTCTTTTCGACGTCCTCCATCTCGAACAATTTGCGACCAGCCATGTCGTTAATATTTCGCATAAGTTTTTTACTCAGCTTAAAATTGTACACTTCCATGAGTTCGTCTAAATCATCGTATATAAGTTCACTTATCGCCTCTTCGGCATCCTGTGTGCCTTCCCATAAATAATGATCAATGTCATCATAGATCATTTCTTTTATTTGGCGTCTGATTTCCTTAATATTGGCTGTAACTACTTGACGATATGCATCTGGAAATAATTTTCCTAAATAATGTAGAGCAACAAATTCTTTTGAAAACCGGATATTCTTGTAATAACTCTTAATAACTTTCATTGGATCAAATTCTGTGAAAGGGTATAAAACCTTTATCACATCAGCCTGTGTTAAACGCTCATCCAATGAAAGAATACGTAGTTCTTCTGTTTTTTCTATATCCGATTCTTCTTGACATACGCTATCTTCATCAAGCAGTTGTTGATATCGTGTTATCACAAAATCTCTTACCTCTCGATATTGGTCAAGAGGGAAATAATAGCAAAGTAATTGTAATTTCTCCATCCGGTTATCGAAAACACCACTATTCAAGTGAAAAGTACTGACATCACTCTCCCAGTTTATTCGTTTTACTTTTGCTATGGGAAACTGATCAAATTCATGTATAGCTCTTCCGATAATGATTGTGGATAATGAAGACGAAAGTTGTATTTTACCGACATGGTAAGGATAAGTGGCCTCATCATCTTCTATGTGCTCATCATCCTTTCTTGTAGTGAAAATATGAAAGAGTTGATTAAACAGAACACAACCTTTTAAGAGAAAAGTGATTAAATCTTCACGTTTTCTTAAATAATCTATTGTGAAATCCTTTATGGATGGATTTTGGAATTCAATAAACCGAGATGAGCGAAATGAAGTAAAAATAAGAGAATAATCCATTATTGTAAACGTCTCTTCATTAGTGTCCGTTTCGGGATTATGGAGTATAGAAATGAAAGATTCACTTAATTCAGCTAATGCTTGTTCAAAACTATCCTTTTCGAATCCCTTTTCAAATACCTTTCTATGTTTACCTACCCCTACAAAAGTTTCAAACAAAAACTCTTCAATGACCGGTTCTTCTGTCATCGCCAGAATGAGCAATAACATCTGTGCATTGTTATTAAGCTTCCTAAACACTCTTTCCCAATAAGCATAAGGGTTGTCAAGATATTTTTTCAATCCCACATACAGAGAATAGCTATCGTTATTTTTGTTGTAATCTTTGACGATGTAATCGGCGATAAGTCTTGGAGTGAAGTTTCGATGGTGGATAATTTCTTCATAGGCCTTCCTAAAGAGAAACGGTTCAATATGCTTCCACTCAATCGAGGAATAATAGAGGTAATTGTATAGGATATTTATTTTAAAGGAGGATGTAAACGCCCGTTGTCGAATCATGCATTTAGTAAACTCGAGATTCTTTAGCTCTGGATACTTCGCTTCAGCCTGCCTAAATACGTATTCCCTTGTGGTGATTATTAATAATTTGTTAGAGTATGTAGTAATCTTCCCGATAAAATCAAGTAATCGCCGATCTTCATTTCTATCAAAACCTTCAAAAGTTACGCTACCAAGGAAATCGTCAAAAAGAAAAACTTGTTTTCTCTGATCATCCCACACACTACCATCACCTTCCACCACCGTACTTCTCAGGAAGATAAATTCATATTCTTGCTGCACATAATAGAGACTGAGCATCCCCGCAAGAGTAGATTTACCTACTCCCGGTTCACCTGATATAAGAACAAATCGCTTTTTCTCTAAGGTTTCTAATGCCTGCTGAAAAGAACTGTCAGATACGTAATACTTGGAAATATCTTTATAACCTTTCAGTTTATCCAAGGATTGATTATAAACATTGGCTTGTAGAAGTCTGTTTAAGACCGTTGCATTACTTAGATATAGACGAGGGTAGTTAAGTTCAATATCTGGATAACATGCCAACATGTTATTAAGCATTGCTTGTCCTATTATATCATTCTTTCCCTGCATGTAGGGTTCGAATAATGCGTATATCTTGTCTATTTGTTTTTTGGATAGATTATAAGAGGTAGCAACAATGTACTGTGTAGGCTTAATGTCTTGGACTTTAGGTAATTCTAAATTTTTAAGTTGATGATATAATGAGTTGAAATCACTATAGCGTTTGCATTGCAATACTATTTTGTGAGTCTTGTCTTCAAAAATAGCATCAATGCCCCTATCGGCACCTTCACTAAAACTATTAAAGAAAACGGTTGTACCTGTTTCGTTAGATATTTTTCGTTGTAATAAATCCCTGCATAGAAACTCAAACTCTCTGGGATCTAATTGACTAAAATTGTATTGATGCGCCATTATAAAGTATCCTTTACTTGTCAAAAACTAAATCTTAAACGCATCACGCATCAATGCCTGCTCATTTCGAGAAATACCGATTTTCGAAGCGATTTTTTGCCATTTGGAAACAGATAATTTCACTTCGTCCATAATCACATCCATTTCTTTGTCTGACAGGCGAAAATAAACACCCGTACTTTTGGCCAGTTCCAAATCCAATGCATTGTTGTCCATGTCGATATTCAAGGCCAGCCCATCTTTGTCAATTGACGGATTGATGTCAAATGCAGGTGATAAGCTCCAGCCCTCGTTTGTCAATAGAAAACCGTGGTTTCTCAGGTGATCGTCCGTATTCGAGATGAGAATATTAAATACAATCCTCCGCCAAAGTTGATGCAGGTCTTCCGTTACGCAAGTTCCCGAAAACTGGATAAACTCAACGATTTCCAGATAAGAGGGGGGCTCATCCCGTATTAGTTCCTCGTTTTTACCGGTCATCGTCATGGCCGAAGCGAAATGGATACGCTCCTGTCTTTCCCTGTCGAAACGTTTGGTGAAAAATGTGTGGCGGTTGCCCGCCACCCGCTCTAGTTTCGATTCAGCCATGTCAATGCCTGCATCGATGGCCAAACGATAGGCCAGGTATTCCCATGCCCCTTTGTCGATAATATCGTTGTTTGAGGGAAACTTGGCAATCCAAGGCTGGCCTTTTTCATCGAGGATATTCGCCTTGGGCCTTGCTCCGCCCAAAGACGAACCGGGAGCCATCAACATCGCCAGCCATTTTCTTACCTCAGCTGTATCTTCATTCGATTCGATAAGTGCAGCCCCGTGTTGCAATTCCCTTATCGTTGCCCAAGGAGGTGTAGGCGAAACGGAGTCATTGTCCAGAAAATCACCGTCTGGGTCCTTTTTGAACCGTAAAGCACCCATGCGGCTGAGGTCGTGGACACCTAATAGAAAATCAATATCATATAGGACAGGAGTTGGCACACCCCGTTCCTTGGCATTAATGGCCGCGCGGCGTTTCATCAGTGTCCTGCCCCATGCATCAGGCATTGAATCCAAAAATATCCCAAAATTTTCTTTACTGTTCGGAAATTGCTGTCCTTTGTACCACATAATGTCGGGATCGAGCAATAATTGCTCTCCTGATGCAATCCAGCTTTCATCATAGGAAAAGCTAAACGCTTTTCTGCTTTTGGCCTGCTGCGCGGACAAGATGCCTATGCATTTGGGTTCCTGCATCCCTTTCCAATTTGCGTACACCCATATATCTGTTTTATCAGCCATTGTTACGCTTACCTATAAGTTTTAAATCTTGCAGCTTCCTTCCAAATTCATCATCCGCTGCAAGTTTCAGGAAATCGTCCTGTAAACCCAATACCCTTAGTACATTGAAATAAGCCCCCATTGAAACGCTCGCGTTTCCTTTCTCAATGTGATATAGCGTTGTGCGGTCAATACCCGCCCGTTCGGACACCTGAACGGTAGTAAGGTTCCGACGCTTACGGGCTAATTTGATATTTTCTCCAACCTGCTCCAACGTCCTTTGAAACTTGGGAAGCAACGTCTGCTTTTTGGATTTCATTTTAATATGTTGTATAATATCTACAAATATATATTATTTGTTGAAAATAAAAAACATATATAATGATTTCTCGAATAAATATTTAAATTTCAGAATTCCTGACAACCTCTTCGACTATCTTCAAAAGACTTTCAAGGTGTTCTAACTGAATCTCATCCACCCCAAAGAAGCCTCCCCCACCCGGGATGGCTGCGGCCCTGCGCATGGGGATTGCGCGACGCAGCCAACCCCGCCCTCACCAAAAAAAGACAAAAATTTCCTTTTTTTATAGAAAAACAATACATTTGCACCAACCAGCATATAACGTGAAAAAAAATGATGAAAGGACCTGATGCAGAAAATCGGCGGCAGAAGATCAAAAGGCCGCTGAAACCGCCCTATCGGCAGGATGACCGCTTCCTGAAGGCCGCCTTTGAGGAATGGTTCCCTTGGCTGCTTCGATTCCTTTACGAAGACGCGGACCGGATATTCGATTTCGAGCGCGGCATCCAATTCCTGGACAAGGAATTACGCATGATCGTCCCTGCGCGCGAACGCCGCAAGGGTGACCGGGAAGCCGACCTACTGGCCAAGGTATACCTGAAGGACGGCACCGAACGCTGGATCATCTGCAACGTGGAAATCGAGGCAGGCGACCAAGCCGGATTTCCGTTCCGGTTATTCCAGTATTGGTACCGGTGCATCGATAAATTCGGGCGAGAAGCCATGAGCATCGCCGTGTATACGGGCGACGAATACCAGCCCCACCCCTCGGCCTACCGGAGCAAGCTCTTGGACACCGAAGTCGATTTCCGCTTCCGTAGCTTCCATATCTTCGAACGGACGGACGAAGAGCTGCTCGCATCGGGAAATCCGTTTGCCCTCGTCGTGCTCGCGGCCAAGAAAGCCGCCCAGTACGATTACCTCACGGACAACCAACTGAACCGCACGCGCGTGCTCATCCTGCAAGCATTACGGCAATCAGGTGCCTACAGCATTCAGCAGATCGAAAACTTCGCACACTTTTTGCACAACTTTATTTACATACAAGATAATCAAGAAATCCGTATCTTTGAACAAAGTCTACAACAAATTACGGAAGGAGGACTTAACATGGGAATTGTCGAAACAGTAAAAGCAATCGCCAGGGAACAGGGACATCTCGAAGGAAAATTAGCCGGAATCGCAGAAGGGAAATTAGAAGGGAAATTAGAAGGGAAGTTAGAAGGGAAAGCGGAGGTTGTGGGTAACCTTATCCGGTCCAATCGCTTCACGACCTCTGAAATCGCCAATTTCGCTTCCGTTTCCGAAGATTTCGTCGAAAAGGTACGCGCGCAGCTAGCGGACAAGCCGCGTTAGGGCACCCGGTGCTAGGGGCACCTCCCACATTTCCAATGTTACCCCACATCACCCCTAACTTCGCACAGACAACGCCAACCCGATGGCCAATGACCGACATCATACCGACCAGGCACTGCTGGAATCGCTGAGGCACGGCGACGAGGGGGCCTTTGCCGAAATCTACGGGCGTTATTGGGAAGTCCTGTTCCGCCATGCCCTGCGCATCCTGCAGGACGAGGCCCAGGCGCAGGATGCCGTGCAGGACGTGTTCATGGCCGTTTGGCAAAAGCATGCGGACCTCGATTCGGGCGGCAAGCTGTCGGCCTACCTGTACAAGTCGCTGCGCAACCGGATATTCGACCTGCTGGACCGCAGCAAGGTCAAGGAAGCCTACCTGGCCAAGGTCGCCGAGTTGGGCGAAGGCGGCGCGTGGAGCGTCGATGAACGCATCCGCGAAAAGGAACTCACCGAAGCCATCGAGCGCGAATTGGACGGCATGCCCGCCGGGATGCGCCTCGTGTTCCAGCTCAGCCGAAACGAAGACCTGAGCTACAAGGAAATCGCCGAGCGGTTGCAGATCAGCGAAAACACCGTCAAGGTGCAGGTCAGCCGGGCGCTCCGCATCCTGCGCAGGGCGTTCCACATCATTTTTTTCATCTGATTCACAACACCTTAACCTTTACCCAAAAAAACAGCCCATTTTCCCGTAATACAAAACACCCGCTCAACCTTTATACACTAGAAGCGAAACAACAACGCGGAGGAAAAAGGAAATGGATAGGCAACAGGCAGCGACGATCTACAGGAAATACCGGGAAGGCACCGCCACGCCCGAGGAACTCGCGCTGCTGGAGCGGGCCTACCTTCGCCTCGCCGAGGAACAGGACCTGCCGCCCTATGACGCCGAAGCGGTCAATGCCGCGATGTGGCAGGCCGTGGCACCGCGCAAGGCCCGTAGGCTTCGCCTTCTCCCCTATGCGGCGGCAGCCGTCCTCCTCCTTGCCGTCGGCTGGCTGCTTATAGTCGATAGCCGTCGGTCGACAGATAGTCTCGCCGCGACCGAAATATTACCCGGCGGCAACCGTGCCACCCTCACCCTGGCCGATGGCCGCGTAATAAACCTCGACGAAGCCCATACCGGGATTGTCGTCAGCGACGAAAACATCACCTACGATGACGGCACCTCCCTCACGGCCGTCATTCCGAGCGAAGCCGAGGAATCGCTGCCCAATTTAGGTGACGGTTCGGTGATGCTCTCGCTTACCACTCCAAAAGGCGGCACCTACCAAATCACCCTCCCCGACGGCTCCAAAGTCTGGCTCAATTCCGCATCCACGCTGAAATACCCGAGTCGCTTCAGCGGCGATTCACGAGCGGTCATTTTGGAGGGCGAAGCTTTTTTCGACATTCAACCGAAGGTAAGGAATGTAGAGACGCATGAGTATGCGTCTTTTAACGTCCAAACCGCAGGTCAGGTGGTACAGGTATTGGGAACGTCCTTCAACATCTCCGCCTACGCGGACGACCCCGAAACGAAAACCACCCTCGTGGAAGGCAGCGTAAAGGTGACGCCCGGCACGCAGACCGGCCTTGCGACTAACGATTTAAGACTTACGACTAACGTCCTCTCCCCCGGGCAACAAGCCACCACCCGCGGCGCGGCTACCACGATCAATACCGTGGATACGGAACAATACACCGCCTGGAAGGACGGCTACTTCAAGTTTGACGGCAACCTGCGCAGCATCATGGCGCAACTGGCCCGCTGGTACGACGTATCGGTCGAGTACCGGGGCATCGGCGACAGCACGGAGCTGATCGGCGACATCTCGCGTTACCGTACGCTGGCCGACGTGCTCGAGGCATTGGAAGCCACCGGAAAGGTACGTTTCAAGGTCGAATCCGATAACGGGGAAAGGAGGGTCGTGGTTATGCCATAACGTTACTTACAGCGGGTACGGCCAAGGAAAAAGCCAGGGGTGCGTGGAACCGCCCCTGACCGGAAGTTGGGCCTACCCATCCCGATACGATCGGGAAAAACGAGTAGTCAATCGTAGTAAAAAACCCAACACGGCAAACTTAGCAAAAAAGCGCTAGGAATGCGTGTCCAAGCCATTTATTAATGAGCATCACTAACCATTGCCTCCATGGGCGATACAACATGTTGATCATGCGACTCAGTACCACCGTTGCATTATTGCTATTCATCTTATTCCAGGGCGTGGCCAGCATCGGCAGGTCGCAGGCCATTTCGATGTCGCTGCGCGAAACCGCCCTCTATGACGCCATCCGTCACATCCGCAAACAAAGCGGATACGATTTCATCCTGGACAAACAGCTGCTCCGGCAAAGCCATCCGGTGAGCCTGGAACTCCGCGATGCCTCGCTGGAACAAGCGTTGCAGCAGGTCTTCGCCGGGCAATCCCTCACCTACGAAATCCGCGAAAGCGCGAAATTGGTGGTGGTGAAGGAGGTCGGGGACCGTACGAACTTCCCCAACCGTCACCCTAAGCGGAGCGCAGCGGAGTCGAACGGGTCGCTGCTCATCCTTGCCTTTCCTGAATGTCGGGGAAAAGTAGTTGACTCATTAGGGAATCCGCTATCCGGCGCTTCTGTCCGGGTGCTGGATGCGGAGGGGAAGCGTACTTCGCTGCAAACGCAGACGGACCGGAACGGGGAGTTTGTGTTGAGGAATGTGCCGGAGGATGCGACGCTCGAAATCAGCTATATTGGCTACGTAGCTCAAGCGTTGCGGGTTGCGGCCAATATGGGTGCCATCGTCCTGAAGGTTTCGCCTTCCGCATTGGATGAAGTGGAAATCAACGCCGGGTACTGGACCGTAAACAAGCGGGAAGCTACAGGCAACATCAGCCGGGTCACGGCGGAGGAAATACAAACGCAGCCCGTATCCAACCCGATGGCTGCCCTACAAGGGCGTATGGCCGGGGTGCATATCACGGAAGATTCCGGTTTGCCTGGCAGTGGCTACCGCGTACAAATCAGGGGGAGAAACAGCTTGCGGGCAGAAGCAAACGACCCGCTCTATGTAATAGATGGGGTACCTTATACGGCCAACACCTTGTTGCAGGCGAACCCAACCACCGCTCTTCGCCTCCCCAGCCCCATGAGCATTATTAATCCGGCCGATATCGCCAGCGTCGAAGTGCTCAAGGACGCTGATGCCACCGCCATCTACGGGAGCCGCGGAGCCAATGGAGTGATCCTCATCACTACAAAAAAAGGAGTGGCTGGCAAAACACAGGTGGACGTGAACCTGTCGTCTGGCACGGGGCGGGTGGCTAACAAGGTGCAATTGCTTGATACCGAGCAATACCTTGAAATGCGAAACGAGGCCTTTGCCAATGATAATCGTATCCCAACGGCCACGGATTACGATGTCAACGGTACGTGGGACCAAACACGCTATACTGACTGGCAGGAGGAACTCATCGGCAGCACAGCCAATTATACTAATGCGCAGTTATCCGTATCTGGTGGCAACGCCAACACCCGTTTCCTCTTTGGAGGCGGCTACAACCGCCAGACCACCGTGTTCCCCGGCGATATGAACTACCAGCGTGGATCCGGGCAGTTCAACCTCAACCATACTTCGGAAAACCGGAAATTCAGCTTTAACGTCACGGCCAGCTTCGGCAGCGAAAACAACAACATGGTGGACGCCCAGATGGCTATGGTCATGTATCGCCTTCCGCCCAATGCCCCTGCACTATACGATGCGGCGGGCAACCTCAACTGGGAAAACGGCACATGGGTAAACCCTTTGGCTGACTTGGAAAAAGACTACGAGGCCCGTACCACAAATCTTATCACGAACGCGGTGTTGGGCTACGAGGTTATCCCCGGCCTGCTATTGAAAGCCAGCTTCGGCTACAACGCGATGCAAGTGAGAGAAGTACGCATCAGTCCAATAAGCGCCCAAAATCCCTTAACTTCGATAGCCCTCACAGGAAGTGCCAGCTTTGCAAGTAGCACAGGCGGCAACTGGATCGTCGAGCCGCAGGCACAATATCAAAAGGCCATCGGTGGCGGCCTGCTTACCGCCCTGCTAGGCACCACTTTCCAAGAAAACACGGATGAGCGAGCGAGAACCAATACCACTGGCGTGGATAACGACGAATTGCTACGGAGCGTGGCGGCCGCACCCCTAAACGGTACTACTGTCACAAATAGCTATGCCCAGTACCGCTATACGGCCATCTTCGGACGGATCAATTACAGCTTGGCCGAAAAGTACATCGTTAACTTTACCGCCCGTCGTGATGGATCCAGTCGCTTCGGCCCGGACAGGCAATTCGGTAATTTTGCGGCAGTCGGCGCCGCATGGGTGTTTTCTAACGAAGAAGGCATAAAAAACAGCCTGCCGTGGCTCAGCTTTGGTAAGCTAAGGGGTAGCTTCGGCACCACCGGCAGTGACCAGATCGGCAACTATGGCTACTTGGATAGTTATTCATCCACCACCCGTCAATATATGGGCACAGGATTGTCCCCTTCCCGTCTGGCGAACTCTGAATACGGGTGGGAGAGCAATGAGAAAATGGAGGGAGCTCTTGAACTCGGCTTTGTGCAGGACCGGGTGACGCTTTCTACTAGCTGGTATCGCAATCGATCCTCCAACCAGTTGGTGGGTCTGCCCTTGCCCGGCACCACGGGCTTCACTTCTGTACAATTTAACCTGCCCGCTACGGTGCAGAATACCGGGTGGGAGTTTGATTTGCAGACCATCAATATCCGGTCTAATCATTTTTCATGGAACTCAAGCTTCAACCTGTCCATCCCTCGTAATAAGTTAATCGCTTACCCAAACTTGGAGACATCTACCCACGCTAACACTTACAGGGTGGGCGAACCATTGAATGTATCGCTCCGATACAGCTACCTCGGTGTGAACCCCGAAACAGGCATTTATCAATTTGAAGATCTGGATGGGAATAGTAGCATAACGGCAGTTGGTGACAGGAAATTCGTTCGTCACGGCTTAGATTATTTCGGTGGCCTACAAAATGCGTTCAGCTATAAGGGGCTGCAATTAGATATTTTCCTGCAATTTACCAAAACCAACCGTACTTCGTACCGGTCGGAATTTTTAACACCCGGAGTTTTGGGAAACCAACCTTTGGAAGTACTTGGACGTTGGGAAGTACCAGGGGATGATGTAATTATCCAAAGATATAGATCCCTTGCTTCGGGCGTAATCAATGCTGCACACAATAACTGGCTGACAAGCGACGCAGCTTTAGAAGATGCGTCATTTATACGAATCAAGAACGTATCACTATCGTGGGGTTTGCCCGCTTTTTTGAATAAAAAGGCTAGACTGCAGGATAGCCGAATTCTGCTGCAAGGACAGAATTTGCTCACCATTACTAATTTCAGAGGCATAGATCCAGAGAGTGCAAGTGGCTCGGTTCCAGCGCTAAGGACGATAACTGCCGGAATTCAGTTTACATTTTAACGAAAAAAGAGAATGAAAAAATTAATTTTCAGGCGTTGTAATTTTGTTCTGCTGGCCATTTTGTTGTTGTTCACAACTGCTGCCTGCGAAAAATTTGTACAGATAGCCCCTCCTACTCATGAATTGATCACTCCAATAGTATTTAAGAATAACGCCACCGCAGAGGCCGCTATCAGGGGTGTGTATGCTAAGATGACAAACTCCGCATATAGTTTTGCGAGTGGCTTTTCAACAAGTATTACAGCCTTGACAGGCAAGTATGCTGACGAAATCTTTTATAATGCTCCCTATTCCGAGATGTTGGAAATTTTAAATAATACGATTCTCCCTGCTAATAGTATGGTGCTTAGCAATTGGAATGCTATATATAGTATCATATATGATACTAATAGTATTCTTGAAGGCTTGAATAACTCATCTAATATTTCGACCAATTTAAAGAAACAATTGGAAGGTGAGGCGAAATTTATTCGTGCGTTTTGCTATTTCTACTTGGTGAATTTATGGGGGGATGTACCACTGGCTACCACAACCGACTATCGCATAAATTCCGCGATCAGTAGAACAACTGCTTCAGCGATATATGAACAGATCGTCCAGGACCTTAATGAAGCTAAGCTGTCGTTGTTAGATGATTACTCAGCTAGTAATGGGGAAAGGATTCGGTCAAACAAAGCTGTTGTATCTGCTTTGTTGGCGAGAATATATCTATATCAACAAAATTGGGCAAATGCTGAAATTGAAGCGTCACTTATCATTAATAACACCGGTCTGTACACGTTAGAAAACAACCTAAACAACGTATTCCTTAAAAACAGCATGGAAACTATTTGGCAATTGTTCCCTACCAATACTACTTTTGACACATATGAAGGACAATTGTTCATCCCTGATGATTTTCTTATCTCACTCGGCCTGCATCCGACGTTAACGTTATCAAATGAACTAGTTACAGCTTTTGAGGAAAACGACAATCGCCAGTTATCATGGACAGGTAGCATCATGGTAGACGAGGCGGTATACATCTACCCGTATAAGTATAAGATTCGCTTACGCCCTGCGAATGCGCCGATCAGCGAATACTCGATGGTATTTAGGTTGGCTGAACAGCATCTGATACGGGCGGAAGCCAGAGCGCAGCAGGGTAAGATAATGGGTGCAAACAGTGCTGAATCAGATATCAATACAATTCGGTTACGTGCTGGTTTGCCCAGCGTGGAAGTATCAACACAGCAGGCTATGTTGTTAGCGATTGAACAGGAAAGAAGAGTCGAATTGTTTTCCGAATGGGGGCATCGTTGGTTCGATTTGGTACGAACGGGGCGGGCCGCGGAGGTATTGAGCTTAATTAAGCCCGACTGGACGGCGGAAGATATGCTGTGGCCAATTCCACAAAATGAAATGGACCGGAACCCATTGCTAACACAAAACTCCGGTTATTGAAATCTCACAGTTGATATAAAAAATCTCGATACAGGCATATCTTAATAAAAACACAGAAAGCTATGGCTTCATTATATAAAAGAATAATATTGGCATTCTTCATTGGCTTATTCCCAGTAGCTATACGAGCCCAACCATCACTTGCTCCTAAACAAACAATCGAGATCGGCGATAAGATGCCTGATTATAACTTTGTTAACCTGATCAATTACAAGACAAAAACGGCACAACTATCCAACTTTGCTGGAAAGCTATTGATACTAGATTATTGGAGTACGAGTTGCGCAAGCTGTATCGCAAGCTGGCCCAAGCTATTGAAGTTACAGGAAACGTTCGCTGATAAAATCCAAATTATGTTGGTAAATATCCATGAGGATGAATCTATTGTACGCGGCGTGATGGATAGGCAATTAAAGCTCAACAACGTGAACATGACTCTGCCAAGTGTCTGTGGCGATACGGTATTATACCACTTAATGCCCTATCGAGGGGTACCTCACGTGGTATGGATAGATCAAAATGGGTATTTGCGTTCAGTTACATATGGAAGCGAATTAAGAGCGGAACTAATTCAATCAATTTTAAATAAAGAGCCCATCAAGGTAAATCAGAAATTACCCCCTAAGACATTTAGCTATTATTATGATCAGAGTAAATTGAAAGATGTTCGGAGTCCATTATTTATAAATGGAAATGGCGAAGCCGGTAAATTTATACCTTTTGTGACTCAGTCTGTTCTAACGGGCAAGATAGAGGGGGTGAGAAATATATCAATTTGGCAGAGAACCGATTCTATTCATAGTATTTTGACAGTCGGAAATGTATCAATAAATACAATGTATAAAGTGGCATTCAATGATAATGGATTTAAAGATGACCCTTATTCACAGGTAGATTATCTAAACGATAATAGGGTAATTTTTAATGTAACTAATCCTAAATTTTTTGAAGAGGAATCCTCAGGTCGAGTTAACCGTGAGTACTTTTATTATTATCAATTAACAACCTCTCCGACCACGAAGCGAAGATTGCAACGTATGTTCCAGCTTGATCTGGAAAAATATTTTGGCCTGGAGGCTCGCCTCGAAAAAAGGAAAACGAAATGTCTTGTGCTTGCAGCAATCGACACTACGCTCATGAAGTATAATGGTAGCGAGAAGTGGCCTGTATTCAATGATAATGGTGAAACAGTATGGCATAATTGGCCTTTACCACAATTAGTAAATCATCTATCTAACTCGGAATATTACAGTTCTCCTTATCCAATTGTTGACGAAACTGATTATACGGGTAACGTAGGTGGGTTTGAAATATTGAATGATCATGTAGCTTTTAATGATGTACTCCTTAAACATGGCATGAAGTTTACGCTTGAGGATCGTGAGATTGATTTCCTGGTTGTCACAGAACCGGACGGATGGGTGTTTCCGGAAGATTTAGAATATTTAACAGAGTTCGGTGTGATTGATTGGGTATATGAAAATTGATTGTTATTGATAGTGAACCAAAAAGCAAGGTGATGGAGATGGATTGAACAGGTAGGTTGATAGAGCAGTCCCTTGTTTTAGGGATAACTAGAGCAACGGCTGCTTTTTCTTCGAGTCCGGAAGACCGGAAGCAAAACACAAAACCACAACGCAAAAAGAACCAATAACGATTCACCATGAACGACAACAAAAAAGAACAACCCCTCTTCGCGTCGTTGACCTTACACGACGGCCGTGTCATCAAGATCTATGGCCACATGCCCGCATTGGAGTTGAAGAAGCTGATGGACGTGTTCACCAAGCAGGTACGGGACAATCCGGGGGTGAACATACCGGATGTGTACAATTAAAAAGAAGACGACAAGACACCAAAGAAAAACATGCCCCCGTTAAGCCCGCAGAACACGGGCCGTGAAGCAATAACGAAAAGCATGTTAAAACCGGGGATCGTCCCCACCCTTTTAACATCAATTTTTTAACGGAATGCAAAACAGAAAAGAAGGAACGGATAGCCTCATCTATCCGAAGGAATTGGCCGCGGCGCTGCAACGCAGCGTACGCTGGGCACAACGGTTGTTCCTGGACATCCGCTACGTCCTGGGCAAGGCGAAGCACCAATTCATCACGCGCAACGAAGTAGCCGATTATTTGGGCATCCCACCCGCGATGCTAAGCTAAACGGACCGCAACGGGAGGGTACCGGCACCCCGATGCCCTCCCCTTTTATGAACCAAACGAACAAATCATGATACTACCGAACTTGAAATACCCGGATCTGATGCTATTCCTGCTGCGCGCCCACCCGCTCAGTCCCGCCTTCCAGCGCGCGCTGGACGAGGTGACCGACACCGTCGAGGTCAGTAAGGGCGAAATCATCGTCTTCAAGAACAAGGCCGTGACGTTCTATGCCTATTTCAAATCCGGCTACGCCATGGCCTACACGGTGCGGAATGGCAAAACGAGCGTGCAGCGCTTCTACGTGCCCGAAAGCCTGCTCATGCCCGGCAAGGCCCCGCTCGGCGACAGCAAGGCCGACGAGACGGTGTTGGCCCTATCCCCCTGCGTGCTGTACACGCTCGACCTGGCCAGGCTCAAGGCGCTGACCAATGCATTCGAGGAAGCACGCATCCTGCTGAGCGACTTCCAAGGCGAGAAGATCGAGGAAAAGCGCAAGCGGGCGGACAGCTTGGCGCACGACGACGCGCAGACGCGCCTCGACCTGTTCCGTTTGGACCATCCGGCGGAACTCCTGCAGCACCTGCCCAACCGGCCCGCGCTGGCCAGTTACCTGGGCATGGATATTTCCACCCTCAACCGGTTGGAATGGCCGCTACTGGAAGAGCTTCGCGCGAAATACGCTTCAAAAGCGCATGCAATTCATCTCAAATGAGACGATTGCACGGCAACTATTTTCCGAACTTAGCCCGCATGACCGCTTCGGTGGCGTGCCGGGCAGTGCTTCCGCCCATTCAGGCCGCCGCCGGGGCGGTTGCTTTAATCCCCAAAACCATTAACTTTGCCAATACGTATAGCTAACATGGAAAAAACAAGACAATACCACCGTGGCCGCCAATTCAACGACTTCCGCCAATCCATCGGCATGCCGTGGCCGATCCTGTCCAAACAATCGGGCATCCCCGAAGCGGAGCTGCTCATCCTGAAGGAACAGGAGCAGATCGACGACGAACAGTACGCCAGCATCGCTGCAGGTCTCGGCACCGACCTGGAAACATTGAAATCCTACCGGCCGACAGGCTACAGCATCACGAACAACGTCGAAGAGGCCAAAGACCAAGCCCAGGTAATCGGCGTCCAGGAATTCAAGGACAACGCGCAATCCGTGACCCATGCGGATGGCGACCTCACCAAGGAACTCCTCGCCAAACTCGAGGCCAAGCACGAAGCCTTGCACGAAAGCGAGCGCGCCCGCATCAAGCTGCTGGAGGAAAAGATCGCGTTGCTCGAAGAAAGGAACGCCTTGCAGGAAGAGGTGATACGGATGTTGCGGAGTGGTGGGAAATAGGCCAAAATGACGTGCTTCCGACCTATCCAGCGCCGCATCGGACAGGTCCGATGATCCATTCGACCTGTCCGATGAAGCTTAAGACCTTCTCGAAGCGGCGCTCGACCTTCTCGATGATCCATTCAACCTTCGCGATGATCCATTCGACCTTCTCGATGATCCTTAAGACCTTCGCGAAGGAGCGTCGGACCTTCACGATGATCCATTCAACCTTCTCGATGATCCATTCGACCTTCTCGACGCAGCGCTGGACCTTCTCGATGATCCATTCAACCTTCTCGATGATCCATTCAACCTTCTCGATGATCCTTAAGACCTTCGCGAAGGAGCTTCGGACCTTCTCGATGACGCTTAAGACCTGTCCAAAGCGCCGTCGGAACGGTCGGATGCTCCATTTGACCGTTCCGGCGGGACGCAAGACCCGCCGCACGATGGGCGCTACCCGCCTACCCGCCCTCCATGGGTGTGCACACCTCGACCAGGAAACCTTCCGGATCGCGGATGTAGGCCACGGTCTGCCCCCAAGGTTTTTGCTTGGCTTCCGACACGATGACGGCTCCCGCACCCACGGCTTTCGCCAATACCCCCGGCACGTCGTCGGTGACCATGCCAATCTCGAACCCGAAAGGCTGGTCCTGCGGGTCCACTTTCCGGTACCGGAACGATAGGTTGGTCTCACCCATGCCGTGTGAAGCGAAGGACAGGGTCGTCGAGCCGACGTCCAACTCGCCGTAGTCATTCTCCGGCGTAATGAATTTCCGTTGGAAACCGAAGGCTTCCTCATAAAACCGGATCGCTTTTGCGACATCCTTGACGTAAAGGATCGTATAACCGAATTTTGCCATGACAAAAGTTATTTACGCATGCAAGTTAGTGTTTTTCCATCGATTTTCCACGATCGTCCGGAACGTGAGGTTCACGCGTGGGGTCGTTACGCGTTTGGTGGGCGGCAATCGATGGAGCCAATGGCTTTGCGTGGCGCCCTTCATGACCAACAGGCTACCGTGCTCCAGCAGGAGTTCGACTTTCACCTTGCTCTGTTTGTGCTTGAAGGCGAATTTCCGCTCGGCCCCGAAACTCAACGAACCGATCGCGCCGTCCTTTTTCAGGTCGGTTTCGCCGTCGCTGTGCCAGGACATCCCCTCGTCGCCGGTAGGATACAGGTTGAGCAGGCAGGAATTGAAGGTTTCGCCCGTTTCCTCTTCGACCGATGCCTTCAGCTCCTCCAGTGCCGTTGTCCAGGGCAACGCGCGTTTCGTGGTGTTTGAATAGGTGTACGTGAAGGGCCTATCGCCGTACCACGCCACCTTTCGTTTGGTGATGATTTTCTTGCCGAAAATAACGGCTTCGTCGTTACGCCACGCGATGGTTTCCAACAAGTGGTGCAGGTAATGGTCGGCCTGCGCGCTGGACAGGAGCCTGCCATGATAATTGGCCAAGCCGTCATACGGCAGCAGGTTCCGATGCTTGTCCGGGAGGGTGTTAAACAAATCCATGTTTTCGTTCAGTCGGTTCCCGGGTATGTTTTCGCACCTTCCCAGCCGATGATTGCGGTTTTCCGGGTCGCACCCCATCGGTAGCCGCCGATGGCGCCCGATGATTGGATGACCCGATGGCAAGGGATGAGGAATGCGACGGGGTTGCTCCCGATGGCCGTGCCGACCGCCCTCGAAGCATATGGGCTGCCGATTTGCCCGGCGACACCACCGTATGTAGTAAGTTTGCCCAGCGGAATCTTCAATAGGCTTTCCCAAACCTTCAGCTGGAATGCCGTTCCCTTCAGGTGCAGCTTTACTTCGTTGAGTTTGCTCCAATCGTGCTGGAAAATGAATAGTGCGCTTTGTTGCAGCAGGTCCAATTCGCGTCGGAAGGCTGCATTCGGGAACTTGGCGACTAGGCTGTCAACCGCCCGCGCCTCGTCATCGTCGAACCCCATGTAGCATACGCCTTTCGCAGTGGAAGCGACGATGAGCGACCCGAACGGGCTTTCGACGAAACTGTAGTTGATGTGGAGGCTCGCGCCTCCATGCCTATATTCGGCCGGTGTCATCCCTTCTATCCTGACGAAAAGGTCGTGCAGGCGGCTCGTGCTGGACAACCCGGTCTCGAACGTAGTGTCGAATAAAGTAGCTTTTCCGGTTTCCAGCATCCGTTTGGCGTGCTCCACACTGATGTACTGCAAAAACCGCTTGGGGCTTGTACCCGCCCATTCCGTGAATAGCCGCTTGAAGTGCGAAGGGCTCAAGTGTACCCGCTCCGCCACCTCGTCGATGTGGGGTTGTGACCTGAAATTCTCGGTTAGGTAACCGATCGCTTCCGCGATGCGCCGGTAATTGATACTTGCTTGCGTTATCATGACTATCCAATTTATGCTGCAAATGTCGGAAGTCCGCTGCGATTAAAAAATCCGAAATGGATGATGTTATGGATTTCGATCGGCCGACTTAACCGGAATCGTGAAGCAGAACAGCGAACCTTGTCCTTCTTCAGCATTTACGCTGACACGTCCGCCCATGCGCTTAACGAATTCGGCGGAGATGTAAAGCCCTAGCCCAAGTCCCGGAAAGGTGCATTCCTTGGTGCCGCCAACGCGATAGAATTGCTCGAACACCCGCTCCTGGTGCCGTTTGTTGATTCCGATGCCGAAATCCTTTACGCAGAAGCGCACACCTGCTTCAACCGCCTCGGTATAGACGATGACGCGATCAGCTGAAGGCGAATACTTGATGGCATTGGTGAGGAAATTGGTCATGACCTGCCCCACCCGCTCCCGGTCTGCAACAACCTGGCCCACGTAGCCGAGTCGCAGCTCAATGCGATGCTTCGCGGCGGTCAACTGGATCAAATCGACGATTTCGCGCACCAAGTCGTCAAAACCGAACGTAGTGACGGTGAACTCCACCCGTCCGGCACTCAATTTGGTCACCTCCAGCAAGTCATTGATGAGGCGCGTGAGCCTGTCGACTTGCTGGTTCAGCTTGGCCATGAGGTTTGCGTTCTTTTCATCGGCCGCCTGAAGGAACAACTTCTCCATGACCTGGGCGTAAGCCTTGATGCTGGTGAGCGGGGTTTTCAGCTCATGGCTCACCACGCCGAGGAAACTGTCCTTCTGCTTGATCACTTGCTTCTGCTCGGTGATGTCCATATTGGTGCCGTACCACTTCACGACCCTACCACTTTCATCTTTCAAGGCCAGCGCCCGGGCCAACCACCAGCGGTACTCACCGTATTGATCCATCAACCTGAATTCAACCTGGAACGGCTCGGCAGTGCGTACCGCGTATGCCCAATCCCGCTGCACGCTGGCGTGGTCATCTGGGTGTATGCTGGCAATCCATCCATCGGGCAGGGTTTCCTCCGCGGTCCTATGGCTGCGTTCGTTCCACCGCTCGTTGAGGTAATCGTTGATCCCGTCGGCCGTACTCGTCCACACCACGGCGGGCACGGCATCCGACAGGAAGCGAAGCTCGGCCAGCAGCTTTTCCAATTCGAGGTTCTTTTCGCCGATGTCGCGTTGGGCCTGCAGTTCCTTGCGCAAGTCGCGTGCGGTAGCGCCCCGACCGATGACCTTGCCGGTCACCGGATCCGTAATCGGGATGTAGTTTACATGGCAAGGGATCGGCTCGTTGGTCTGCCGATGCCGCACCTCGATGATACCCTGCCAACCAGCGAGTCCCAAAAATCGGCCGGAGGTCAGGCGTTGTAGCCGTTTAAGTTCCCCAGGCGTGTAAAAATCACTCGTCTTGAGCAAGGTAACGTCTTCATCCGGCCCCACGCCAACCATCTTCCGACCGGCCGCATTCATATAGACCACGTGGCCATCCAAGTCAACGATTGACATGTGTTCATGGTTGTGCTCCACCAAGCTGAGCAACTGCTCTTCGCGCCGCCGACGCGCCACGGCTTCGCTGACATCGAGCGCGATACCTGCAAAGCGGACAGCCACGCCGTCCGAATCGAAATAGGCCTTGCCCTTGCAATGCACCCACCGTTTGACACGATCCTTGCGCCCCATCGTGCGGTACTGGATGTCATAGTCGCCTGTGTTGGCGGGATCCAGTGCGGCATCGATGGCCGCCAAAACCTGTTCGAGGTCTTCGGGGTGAATGCAGTCGAGCACGTCGTCATACAGCACTTCGTCATCGCCCTGAAAACCGAAAAGCTCCCGGCACCGGGCATCCCAATGGACGATTCGGCTAGCGGGATGCAGATCCCAAGTGCCGATATCGGCCGCATTGAGCGCAAACGAAAGTTGTTCCTGCGCGCCGGCCAACTGTTCGCGGGCGCGCACGAGCTCACTGACATCGGCGGCGGTATCGATGATGCCAACCACCTGTCCCTGTTCATCGCGGAGCGCCTTATACGAGAAGGAGAAGTAGAAGGTCTGCAATACGCCGCCCACGACCAGGTCCACGCGATCTTCCTTGGCTTGGTACGTAGTGCCGGTTGTGAATACGCGATCCAGTAACCCGAAAAGCGGTTGGCCTTCCAACTCAGGCAAGGCGTCCCGCAGGCGCATGCCGCGCACGCCAGGCCCCTTGCCCCAGAGCGCAATCATGGCATCGTTCGCGTATTCGATGACCAATTCATGCCCGCCGTAAAACGCCATCGGCATAGGCGAAACGTCAATCAAGTTATCCAGCAGTCTTCGCAAAATCGTGTATTTTAGAACTCAAAAATACGGATTTATCGGAGATAAATACACGGTATTGTCGTTGCAACAAAACAAAAGCCACCGCTCAAGCGTCATCCTTCATCACGGAGGAAAAAACAATGAGCAACACTTCGATACCGATGGGCAGCTAATCCGAAAGGCCACTAAGGAACCGTCACGAAATCAAAATCGCCCTGTAACAGGATGTCGGGTTCTTCGGTAAACGCGACAAAATCTTCCGCAGCCCCGTGCCCCCGATACGGCAGGTAATGGTGTTCCGGCCGGGTCGGTTCCCAGGTATTCCGCCAGAAATGGATCCAAGCCACGTCGTGGCGTTTCAAAAGCGGATAGATCGTTTCCGTGAAAAACAAGCTATCGGGAATGGATTCATAACCGGTCTCGGCAATGATCGGTAGTTTACCCGAGCGGCTGGCGTATTGCGTGATCAAGGCTAGATTGGTTTCCATCTGCTCCACGTAACGTCGCTTGTCGCCTTCATGCACGTAGGCATCGAAACCGATGACGTCGACATAATCATCGCCGGGGTAACGTTCCAGGAACGCTTCCTCGCTGGCCACTTCGGATGTGGAGTAGGCATACAACAGGTTATTGACACCAAGCCCATGCAAGTAGTCGACGGTCATCTTCCAAAGCGCGATGTATTCCTGTGGCGAACACTGCCTGTTCCCCCACCAAAACCAATCGGCGGTGTGTTCATGGTATAGCCTGAACACGACGGGTACGGGTTTGCCGTCGCCGTTTTCCAAGCGCAGGAAAAAGTCGCCGATACGGTCGAGCCAAAGCAGATACGCTTCGTGCTTGTCTCCTCCCTTGAGCATCCGCTGCACCACATCCTGCCTTCCCGCGTCCCAGCTTGACCCCCCGGAAACGATGTTATTCACGTGCCAGCTGCAGGTAACGACGCTCCCATTGCGGGAGGCAGCGATCATGTCGCGCCTCATGTCCGCGAAGCGCACGGAATCGAGGTTCAATGCATTTCCGAGCTCCAGGTGGCCCAAATCCCACCCGATGACGGCCGGGTGCTTCCCGGTCAGGTCCTTCACGTCACTCCGGTCCACATCGCCGTGCCACGCATGCCCATATGACAAGGCGTCCTGATGCCCCACCAGCGTGCCCTGCTCGGCGGCATCGAATAGCGCGTTGTACAGTCCCACCGTTTCGGCTGTTGCCCGTTGGTTTATGGGCCGATGTATGGCTCGGTCGGGAACCGTGCAGGCGGCATGGAAAAAAAGCGCCAGGCCGATCAGTTTCGATACCCCGACGTACTTATCACTTGTTTTGTTCATATCCGATTTCGTTTAACGATCCACGCCGAACGTACCGGCCATTTCCAGACACATGCGCGCATTGTGATACGGGCATTTCCAGAATCCGGCCTTGTCTTCCGTTCGGTTGATGCTGCCATCGGCCCGGCGGCTCCAATGCCATTCGCCATTGGCGGTATCGACCAAGTTGGCGAGGATGTAGTGCCAGAGTTTCCGCGCGGCTTGCTGGAACCGCCCATCGCCCGATTGCCGAAAGGCGTAGGTAAACCCCACCACGGCCTCAGCCTGCACCCACCAATGCCGCTCGTCGTCCAGGTGACCGCCGTCACGCTCGTAGGCCAGGCTTCCATCGGGCTGTATTCCCGCCAATGTCGCTTCGGCGATACGGCAAGCCGTCGCTCCCATGCGATCCACCCACGTTCCATCGCCCAACACCTCGGCGGCTTCGAGGAGCAGCCAAGCCGCTTCGATATCGTGTCCATAGGATATCGCCGTCGACCTGGGCCGCCACTGTTCATCGAAAAACAACGTCAGGTGACCGGCCCCATCCGCCAGGAAATGTACCGAAAACAACGTCAGCAACCCCTCCAGCGCTCGGCGCAACCGTTCATCCCGCCAGACGCGATACAGGTTGGTATAAGCTTCCAACACGTGCAGATGCGTATTCATGGTCTTTTTCTCGTTGGCATCCTTCGCGCTCAGGCGCATGTCGGCGATGGGCTGCCAATTCGCCGAAAACGCTTCGAGGTAACCGCCCTGTCCGCGGTCTGCCGTCCCCTCCAATAGCAGGAAGAGCTCCTTTGCCGATTGCAGCGACTCCGGGTTTCCCGTGGCGCGGTGGTATTCGGCCCAGGCATAGATGGCAAACGCCTGGGCATACACCTGCTTCTTCCGGTTTACCGGGCGCCCGCGATAGTCGAGCTCCCAGAACACACCGCCTTGGGCGCTATCGACGAAATGGTCGTTGACGTACGCATAGGCACGGTCTGCCAGCCCGCGGTATTCCGGTGTGCCCAAGGCACGGTAGGCGGCCGAAAACGTCCACAGGATCCGGGCATTGAGCACCGCCCCCTTGTTGGCCTGTCCGTGCAGCACGTCATCGCCATCGATGCGGCCATGGAAGCCGCCATGCAGGCGATCCACCATGCGGCCAGACCAATAAGGCAGGATATTGCCGATCAGTAGCTCGCCAAACGTCATGCCTTCCGTCGCCACTCCAGATCGGCCGATACCGCCTTGACCTTATCTTCGTCTAGCGGATAGCGGACGATGAACAATACCGAAAGCAGCGCTCCGGCGGCCGGCAGCAAACTGAGCATCAACCGGATGCCCCCCTGCGCTTCGGCCGTCTGCACCACGTTGGCTTCAAACCCGAAATAAGCCAACAACCAACCGGTCATGGCCCCACCGATGGACCATCCGAATTTCTGGGACATCGATGACGATGAAAAAATCAGCCCGGTGGCCCGTCGCTGGTTTTTCCACTCGGCATAATCGGCGATGTCGGCATACATGGACCACAGCAGCGGGAATATGCTTCCCGCGCAAGCGCTGATGAGCACCTGCATCGCCAGCATCGCCCAGATGTGCTCCGGGCCGATGAAATAAAAGAGCACGCTGAAAACCGTGGCCAGCAACATGGCCCACAGGTAGGCCCGCTTTTTGCCGATCCGGCTAGACACGGGCGCGATCAGGACGATGCCAAGGATGTTGGCCGCCTGTCCGATGACCAGATAGGCCGTGGTAAGCGAAAACACCGGGCCGACGAAGCCCAGGTCGAACCCTTCAGGCACCACGGCATAGTACTTGAAATAGTATACCGCAGCACCGTCCCGGATTGAATTGAACAGCAATGCGGCTACGCCCGCGCCCAGCAAGATCCACCACGGGCGATTGCGCAGCAGGTCGCCCAAATCTTCGCGCAGCGAGTTGGCTGTTTCCTTGATCGGCTTTATCCGCTCGCGCGTACCGAGAAACGTGCCCAGGAAAAAAGCCATGGCCAGGCAAGCCAATACGGCCGCGGCCAGCGACCAACCTCGCTGCAGGTCCGTCTCCCCACCCAAATTGGCAAAAAAATCGACCAAGGGCTCGATGAGCACCAACACCAGGATGCCCCCCAGGAAAGCGAACACCATCCGGTAGGACGACAGTGCCGTACGCTCGTTCGGATTGGCGGACATGACGCCCAGCAGGGAGGCATAGGGCACGTTGATCAGCGAATAGACCATCATCATCAAGGAGTAGGTCACGTAGGCATAGACCAGGTTGCCCGTGCCTGGAAATCCGGGCGTCGTGAAGGTCAGTACCCCCAATACCCCAAATGGCAACGCCATCCACAACAGGTACGGACGGAATTTCCCCCAGCGGGATTCGGTTCGGTCGGCCATCGCACCCACGACCGGATCGAAGAGCGAATCCCACACGCGCGTGATCAGGAACATCGTACCCACCACGGCAGCGTCGAGCCCGAATATATCCGTATAGAAGAACAGGAGGTACATGCCAAACAACTTCCAGAACATGGAAGAAGCCGCGTCGCCCAAGCCATAGGCAACCTTTTCGCGAAATTTCACCCGGCGCATCATCGTTGGTCCATATCGTTAAGCAATAGCGGCAATGATAACGATTATTTGCCGTTTTTAGCTATCCAATCGATCAGCGTCCGCACGGACGCAGCCGATCGCAATCCATCCGGCTCGGTATGCAGGCAATAGTCGAGCAACCGATCGATGCTTGACACGGCCACGTGCATGCGCGAATCGCTCGACGCATAATAAATGAACACCTTTCCATCGTCGTCGGCTATCCAGCCGTTGGCGAACAGCACATTGGAAACGTCGCCGACACGTTCGTCGCCGACAGGTGCCATCAGGTAGCCTGCGGGCTCGGCGATCAGCCGGTCGGGATGCGCCAGGTCGGTGAGGTAGCAGTACAGCACATAGCGCAGGCCCGCCGCGCAGGCCCGGACGCCATGGGCCAGGTGCAGCCAACCCTTTTCCGTCTTCAATGGGGCTGGCCCCTCCCCGTTCTTGAGTTCCTTGATCGTGTGGTAATCGCGGAAATTGATGGTCTTTTCGTCGTCGATGACGGCTGCCTCCATCGAATCCACCAGTGCCCAACCGATCCCCCCGCCGCGGCCTGCATCGATGAAACCGTCTTGTGGCCGCGTATAAAGCGCATATTTCCCGTCCACGAATTCCGGATGGAGCACCACATTGCGTTGTTGGCTCCGTGCCACCACATCCTTGAGCCTTTCCCAAGCCAGCAGGTCCTTGGTGCGGACCACACCCGCCGCCGCGATGGCCGACGACAGATCGCCAGGCGCGGCGTTCGGATCCTTCCTTTCGGTACAGAACACCCCGTAAATCCAGCCATCCTCGTGCGCCGTCAATCGCATGTCGTACACATTCACTTCCGGACCATCGGTTTCCGGCAAGGCAATCGGCCGATCCCAGAACCGGAAGCCATCCACCCCGTTCGGGCTCTCCGCGATCGCGAAAAACGATTTGCGGTCGTTGCCTTCCACGCGCACGGCCAGTAGGTACCTTCCCTCCCACTTGATGGCTCCCGCGTTGAACGTGGCGTTGATGCCGAACCGTTCCATGAAATAGGGATTCGTATCGGGCGATAGATCGTAACGCCAATCCACGGGCGTATGTTCACCCGTCAAGACCGGGTATTTGTACCGCTCAAAGATCCCGTTGCCTGGCAGCTCCGGTTCGTTCACGCGTTCGATCAATCGCTCATGTTGTCGCTTGACGGCATCGAGCCGCTCATAGAAAATACTGTTTCGTGTTTCCAAACTGTCCATAGTTGGTTATTGCTAGCGCAAACATACACCTTCCGAAAAGGCACCGGATAATACTTTTTTAGCCGTTAATGATACCCTTTCAGCAAAATCAGCAGGCACAAGTAAAAACAACCTCCAACCTATTGTATTATTATTACATTTCCAGTATACTTGTTGGCGCCCCGAGACAGGGGTACGCACGACAAGTTGAAACCGATTATCAGGATCCATGAACAAGGAAATCATACGTGAGGTGACGCCGCTAACCGATGGTGACTGTTTCACCTTATTTTGGCGATCGAAAACGAATTTCGACTTTCCGCTGCATTACCACGAGGAATACGAACTCAACCTCATCCTCCACGCCAAGGGCGCCAAGCGCATCGTGGGCGATCACGTCGGCACCATCGACGACCTCGAGCTTGCCCTTGTCGGCTCCAACCTGTACCATGGCTGGTTTGATGACCAGTGCAAGAGCCCGGAAATCACCGAAGTGACCATCCAATTCCACCCGAGTTTGTTCCACGACGGCTTCTTGCGGAAAAACCAGCTCAGCTTTATCCGCAGCATGTTCGAGAAGTCGCGCAAGGGCATCCTGTTCGCGCGCGAAACCGTCATGACCGTCAAAGACCGCATCATCGCGCTGAGAGACAAGAGCGGGTTCGATTCGGTACTCGAACTCATGGCCATCCTGCACCAACTATCACAATCGGCGGGTATGCGCACGCTGAGCAGTGACGGATTCGACGAACTCTCCGAACAGTCCAATAGCCGGCGCATCGCACGGGTATTCGAATACATGAACACCCATTACGACAAACCGATCACCCTGGCCGACATGGCCGACCAAGCGAATATGCACGAAGCCTCTTTCAGTCGGTTCATCAAGAAAAGCACCGGAAAGACGGTCATCGAAAGCCTCAACGAAATCAGGCTGGGTCGCGCCACGCGCATGTTGATCGATACCAACCTGAACGTGGCCGAGATCGCCTACCGATGCGGATTCAACAACATCTCCAATTTCAACCGCATTTTCAAACGCCAGAAAAACTGTACCCCCGTAGCATTCCGGGCCAACTTCTCCGGTTCGCGCGTCTACATCTGATCGGTTTTCCTTTTTTTTCCATGGCCGGGGTAACGATCGCCCGTCGCGGTTGATGTACCCGTACAAACATGGAAAAAACAGGAAATCCAATTCGTATGACGATGAAACACGCACATTATCTGGCGCTCACCATCACCGTGGCGCTTTTTCAGGTGGGAGCAGCCTTTGCGCAGTACCGTCCCACGGTTTCGCTCGGCGGCGGCTTCCTTGCCACGCAGGGTATGCACCACCACGGATCGAACCTATTGAACACGGCCGGGATGACGCTTGGCCTATCGATGCCGGTATGGAAACGGCCATTATTTTCGTTGGGCATCGGGTTGGCGGGCGATTACGGTTCGGCGAAAGGCTCGCCGGGGGCGCCCGTGCAGCCGTTCGCCGTTGCGGGAGGCACCACGCTGCCCACCGGGGCCGGCGTACCGGAAACCGCCCAACGCCTGCTCCGCATCGGCGCCGGCCCGGAAATCGACGTGAGGCTCGGGAACCACCTGATGATCACGCCGAAGCTGCACGCCGGTTTCGCCCAGGCCCAACGCGACGGATTTTCGGTCGTCCAGCGGGTGGAATACGGCAAGGAGACGTATGATAAGGAAATCTATGGACAGGACCGCGTGGCTTCAGGCGGACTGTTCTACGCGCCGAAATTGCGACTGTCTGCCCCATTGGGAAAACGGTTTTCCGTTTGGGGTGAAGCCAGTTACGCGTTCCAACGTGTCGAGGTGACCCGGCGTACGCTCCAGTTTGCGGGCCAACCCGATGAAAACGGCGCCTATGCATTCGGCACCTGGATCGAAGGGCGACCGCTCCGGGAACGGACGTCCATCATGTGGAAGACGCTGGGCGGGCAGGTAGGCCTATCCATGGCGTTGGGAAAACCGAAGCAGCCGAAACGGGAAGGGCCGGCGCCTGGCCGAAGCACGACCGCCGTCCGTGGAAACGTGAACCGGGAACAGCCGGAAGACCAACAACAAGCCCGCAAACTGGTCACGGCCCATCCGATCGACAACGCCCGCTACACGGGCGCCGAGGAAATCGAAACGCTGCAATGGAAGCTCGTAGGCGCTCCCATCCCAACGCCGGCGTACGTGGTCGAACTGATGCAACTGGATAGCGACCGCAAGCCGATGCGTACGCATATCGGCAAGTCCGCCACGTCCTCCATTCGCATCGATGCATTCCCGGGGGCCGACCTAGCGGACGGCCACTACCGCTGGCGCGTCACCGAAGTCAGCTCCGGCTTGGTCTCCGATACGCGCGCGTTCAGCATTTCCAATTGCGCCATTGACCTCTCCATCGAAAACGATACCGTAGCATGCCTGGGCTACGAAGGGAGCGACCGGAAATACCGCATCTGCTTTGACGCCCTATACGCGTCTCCATCGGGCGACCTTTCCTACAATGACCCGGGTTCGGGCCTATTCGTATACGACCAGCAGTACACGCCGATCAACTATACATTGGTGGGCCAACACAGCAGTTTGGTCAACCAGCCGGGTGCCTCGTCTTCCACCATCCACTATTGCGTTGAAGTCAGCGTGCCATCGGGGGTCACCGCCATTGGCCTTGCGCTACAAGGCGACGACCTGGATCCCAGCCCCGTATTGTGCCAACCCGGCGTGAGCCTTGTGCTCGACAGCCTACCTGAGTGCCTTTGCGACGATTGCGAAACATTGGACGTATCGTTCGGTGATTTCGACATCACTGCACAGAACAGCCAAGGTACGCAATACCTGTTCGACGGCCACATCACGGTGAACCAGCCCGTATACGGCGTGGAAGTGCAGGTAATTTCTTATCAGTATACCGCCAACCCGGGCGGATGCACCACGGGCGTGAACAACGTGGAGACGTCGGGCATGATTTTCGTCCCCGCATCGACCATCGCCGGTACGGACGACCTGCAGGCATCCCATCCGGTCACCAAGATCGTGCGTTACCTCAGCGCCACCCCATTGACGGGCTCCATACCCTTGCAACTGGCCATCGGTCTTCCCGGCACCTTGCCCGGATTCGATGCCGATTGCTGTGCCATCGATTACGAGGTATGCCTCAAGGTAAACGTCCTGTATGAAGACGGCAGTTGCAAAGCCTGTCCGTTCACCCATTGCTTCCAGTTTGACAACCACTGATCACGTCATGAACAAGTCCATCACATACACCCTGAAGAGCTGCATGCTCTTGGTTTTGCTCCTCAACACGTTCTCCGGCTTCGGCCAATTGCAGATCGACAGCAGCCCGGTTACGGCGTCGTGCAACCTGGGCGGCTATGGCACCGTTAGCGTCAGCGCACCACGTGAGGTGCTTACGGGCGACAACATTGCCCTCACCATCGTATTGCCGGGAAGCCTGCCGCCGGGCTCGGTGAACAACATCACCGTCACGCGTTCGTCCAACGTCCAATTCCAAGCATACGGCGCCGTGCCCATGGCCCCTACCCCAGGCGATCCGTTAACGCTCGCCAACGTCAACCCCATCATCGGCAACGACGGGCAGACCTTCGACGTGTTCTATCGGTTCCCGCCTTACATCACCTGCAACGGTGCCGTCGGCACGTTCACGGTTACGGCCACCGTATCGGTCGGCGGCGAGCAATTCTCTTGTTCCACCACGCTTTCCGTCATTGGCCGTGCAGCCAACTACTGGTCTGCGAGCAAGGAATTCGTACGTGGCAACCTCGCTTGCGGCGTATCCGTATGGAAGCTGGTACTCACGCACAGCAACCCCAACCCGCCGGGGCTGGGCGACTACCGGATATCGGGCACCTTCACCGAAGATCCGGCCCTCGCGGTGGTGAGCGGCGCCGTCACGACCATCTCCAACTTCCAGACCACGTCCAACGGCGACTTCCCCTACATCGTCCACGTGCGTAACTGCGACGAGGTGGGCAGCACCGTCACCAACTTGGCCGATTACCACTTTACGCTTGGCAATGGCTGCGAAACCATGACCGGCAGCGTGTCGGCTGCCTCGCCGCCGTTGGCTACGCCCAGCATCGCCACGAATTTCCAGAAGTCGGTTGCCAGCGCCAACGGCGGGCCGTTTGCACCGGGCTGTATCGGCGAGTACGGCATCACGGTAACCAACATGGGCAACGTGCCGCTCACCGACATCACCATCACCGACGACATCAACATCGCCGGCATCACGGTGGACGCGCCGAACACCATCGCGACCGGATGGACCTGGACAAACAACAACGGCGTATACACGTTTACGAAAACCGACGGCCCGCTGCCCGTGAACGGACAGGCCTCCTTCCGCTTCCGGTTCACGATCGATGCCAACACCCCGTTGGGTACCGTGGTTTCCAACACGGCCTTGCTCAGCTACCAGGCCGAAGGGTTCGGCGGAAGCGGCAACACACCCGGTAGCGGCACAAACGTTCCGTCGCCCTGCCCGGGCGTCAATTGCCCGGATATCAACGACGCGGTGGAAACCGAGGAATCGACCGTGACATTCACCGTGGAGCAACCCGCGCCCGTACCCGCCATACGGAAATGCATCATCAACCCACCGAACGCGGTGACCCCACCCATTTACCAAGTGGGCAATACCGTCCAATTCCGGCTGTTGGTGGGCAACCTCGGTTCGGCCGACATGACCGCCGTGGTGAGTGATGCGCTGAACGCGAACGGCCAAAACCTGCAACTGGTACCGGGTTCGTTGCACTACGAATACTATCCCGACAATGGCAGGGTCACCTCATGCAACAGCCTGCTCCAAGGGGGGCCACAACCCGTGCCCTTCGGCGTAACGGCCAATACCGCCGATCTGCAAAACCCGTCGTGGACCATTTCGGGCATGCCGGGCACGTGCCAATGGGATCGCGGCAACTACCTGGCCATCTATTTCGATGCGCTTATCCTGCCCCAATTGCACGGCAACCGGGTAAATACCGCCAAGCTGGCACATGCGGGCCTGGACCACTCGTCGAGCGCAGCGTACACCATCAACCAATGGGGTTACCTTGACGTCGACAAATCGGCCGACCTGCAGGCCGTGGAGGGTGGCCAGCCGTTCAATTACATCATCGAGGTCATCAATACGGGCAGCGTACCGCTCAACAGCGTGACGGTTACCGACCAAATGCCCGATTGCGCCATCCTGCGCGGCGCAATCTCGGCGGTCGATGACCTGGGCAACCCCGTGGCGGTCACGGCATCGGGCAACCTCCAGTTGCTTTTCGATCCCATCGCGGCCATACAGCCCGGCGGCCGGTTCATCGTCACCGTGCCCGTCACCAAGCGGGGCATCGGTACCTGCTGCAACGTGTCGGTGTCGGCCACGGGCACCATGATCACCAACGGTACCGTGCTCGACGCCAATGAGGGCAGCGAAGCGGAGCCGGCAGCCTGCGTAAGCAGTACGGGCTGTTGCGAAATACCCGATTTCGAGGCTTCGCTCGTGTACCGCAACGGACAGTATGAGGTACAGATCCAGGGCGGCAATGTACCGTTGCAGGAAGTGGAAATCCTGATGGCCGACTACCAGGTCGACTATTCGGCCGCCGACTGCCGACCCGCCGACTTGGGCCAGTTCGGTTCATTGTCTACCGGCACGGCGCAATTGGGTGGCCTCACCTTGCAGGCCGGCAGCAACGGCACTTCGGCGCTGGTCTGGTCGCCGGGGGCACCGGGCGTGGTGAACAACACCGTGCAGCTCGAAGTCTCGCAGCCCAACGTGCTGGATATCGAATGCTGCGAAGTGGATTTCTCCTTCTGCCTCATTGTCCGGGCCAAAGACGTAGACTGCAACGTCTGCGAGCGTCGGATCTGTTTCTCGCCCGACATGGAAGAGCCGCCCTGCGAAATCTGCATCGAGCCGATCAATCCCGGCAAGCCCTTATGCGTGGACAGTACGGTCACCGTCAACTGGACCGGTGGGGTACCCTCCGGTCAGGTGGACATCATCCTGGTCGACGGCCAGACCGGCACGCCCTACCAGGTGCTCGCATCGGGCATCGCCGATGACGGCAGCCATACGTTCGCACTCCCCGACGGCCTTCCCTGCAATCCGCCCCGGCCGTGGATCATCATCGTAAAGGACACCCATGGCCCATGCATGGCCCGCAGTGGCCGCTTTATGGTGGAATGCTGCCAAACCACGGCCTGTGGATGCGGCAGCTGGCTGGACCATACCGTCAATATCCTTGAATTCGACGGGCCCGCCCCACGCGATCCGCGGCAAAAGATGAATGTACAGCCCGTAGCCGGCAACCAAGTGCCGTGCGGCGAAAAGATCAGGCTGAAACGCAATGGCACCTACGTCTTCAACGCGCCGGCCTATGCATGCGCACCGGAACACTGCGCGGTAAGCTACCTGTGGACGATCACGCGTCCGGACGGCACGGGGCTGTCGGGCGAGGGCGCCTCGTTCAGCCACCAGTTCGACCGGATCGGACGCCACACGATCACCTTCACGCCCATTTGCGGCGGACAGCGCTGCGATCCCTGTACGGTCACCGTAGACATCCCACGCGGCGGCGTCATCGTGGATGACGTGGTTTCACCGGGTATCGCTTTCGATCGGTAGTCCACGCGAAAGGCATTGAAACGCCCGCCATCCGTCATCCGGATAGCGGGCGTTCCCTGTTTCTCGTTTTCCGTGTCGGCCGCTACCAGCCGGGGTTGTTCGGGCCGAAATCGGTATTCCCATCGATCTCGATGGTGGGCACGGGATGCAGCAGGTGCATCGACTCCCGCTTCTTGGAGATGATCTGGTCTTGCGAGTTGGCGAATGGCGCCCGACTGTCGACCGCATTCATGACCTGCAGGTAGATGCCCCACCGGATCAGGTCGAAACGGCGGTAGCCCTCGCCGATGAATTCACGCGTGCGCTCATCGAGGATGAACGACCGCAGGCCCTGCCGATCCAGGTCGCGCGCCATGCCGGGCGTACCCTGCCTGAACCGGTAGCGCCTGATCTCGTCGAGCGCGTCGTAGGCCACGGCAGTGGGCCCGCTGAGTTCATTCTCGGCTTCGGCCAGGATCAGGAAAGCTTCGGTATACCGCAGCAGCGGCAGGTTCTGCGTGGGGGTCGTCACCACGGTGCCCGCATCGTTCTGCGAAAGCAGTACCGTGGGGTTGCCTGCGTCGCCCAGGTACCATTTCATCAGGAAACAGCTGTTGTCGTTCAGGTTGGCCATGACGTTGTTGCGGCCATAGCGATCGTAGTAGTACAGGCTGTCCTCGGCCGGGAAGAACTGCCGCCGCCAGATACCGTTGGGCATCAGGTTGTTCGACTTGAACTCGCGGGCAATGCCGTGCTGGCCGCGGTCGTCGTTGAGGTCATACAGGTAATAGAGGTCCTTGGCATACCGCATCCAGCCCGTGCCTTTCAGGCCCGGGGGCGAAAAGAACCGATTGAACGAGGTCGTGGCCTGCGCGTACAACGAATCGGTCTCCAAGGCGAAGACGAATTCGGTGCCACCGAAGTTGGCGGGGTTCCAGGTGGGGCCGAAGCGCTGCATCTGGTACTCGCGCGTGTCGATGAGGCGCTTGGCCACGGTTCGCGCCGAGTCATACGCGACCTGCCAATCGAAGTCGTATCCGGCCACCTTGTTCTTGGCGAATGTCTGCTCCACGCGCACCAGCTCGCCGGCCGCATTGCGGCTCAGGTGGATGGGTGCGGTGACCTCGCCGCTAGGCATGGCGCCCGAGGCCATGGTGCTGTACACCTTGGCCATGAGCAGCTGCGCCGCGCCTTTGGTGAAATGACCGCGCTTGATCGCCGAGGGACGCGCGGAATTGAGGAAAAGCTTCGATTCGGCCTCGCGCAGATCGCGCAGAATCTGGTCGTAGACATCCGTCACGGCCGACCGGGGCATGTTATCGGGTGCATCGGTGCGCACCCGCAGGGGCAGCGGCCCGTACATCTGCACGAGGTAGAAATAGGCCAACGCACGCATGGTGAGTGCCTCGCCCTCGAACTGTGCCTTCAGCTGGGCCTCTTCCGGGCTGAACGTGACATTGGGCAGCACCTCGAGCACCGCGTTGGCGGCCCGGATCATGCGGTAGAAAACGTAATAGGGGTCGTTGCCCGAATTGTTGTATATCCAGCCGCCCTTGAAGTTGCCCACCCCATAGGTGCCCATGACCCATTCCAGGCCGTTGGTCCACTCGTCGTCGCACGCCGTGAGGTAGATCCAGGCTTCATTGCGGAACATCTGCGCATTGAAAAAGACGCTGTACATGCCCGTGACCATCTGCTTGACGCCTGCCGTCGAGGATTGCAGGTTCTCGGGCGATACGAAATCATAGGGCGTTTCATGGAGGAAATCTTTGCACGACTGCAAGGAAACGACCAAACATAAAAATAATAATACCTTCTTCATGGCTAATTGCTTAATCTATGCCTTAGAATAAAACCTGTACGTTGAAAATCGCCGTGCGCGAGGACGGATAGGCCCCCACGTCGATGCCGCGCCAGGCGGCGTTGCCCATGCCCGCCGAATTCACCTCGGGATCGAAGCCGGTGTACTTGGTGAAGGTCAATGGGTTGTTCACCGATGCCGTGAGGATGACCCGCTTGACGGCCTTGAGCCGGAAGAAATCATCGATGCTGTACGACAGGCTGACGTTCTTCAAGCGCAGGTAGGTGCCGTCCTCCACATAGCGCCTGGAGAACCGGACGTTACGCGCCAGGTTCTCGCCCAGCCTGGGATAGCGGATCTGGTCGGGATCGTCCTGTGCCCGCTCGGGCGTCCACGCCTGCTCGAGCAACCCCGGCGGGCGGTTGGCCCAGGTGGAGGTGCTGTTGAAGTTGAGCAGGATGGCGTTGAGCAAATCGTTGCCCACCATGCCTTGGAAGAACACGTTCAACGAGAATTTCTTGTAGTCGAACCGGTTGGTGAAGCCGTAGATGAAATTGGGATTGACGTCGCCGATCACCGTGCGGTCGTATTCATTGATGAGCCCGTCGCCGTTCAGGTCCTGGTACTTGATCTCGCCGAGGTAGTTCTGCGCGATGACCCGGTCGGTCGGTACTTCGTTGGGGGTGGTCTCCTGGATGCGGCGGTAGATGGAACTGGCCTTGAATTCGTCGATGCTGTCCCAGTATCCGTCTTCGACATAGCCGTAGAGCCGGCCGATGGGGTGGCCTTCCTTCAACAGCAGGCCTTCCAACCGATAGGGGCCGTATACGCTCTGCGCATCGGCATTGTCGCCGAACCGCAGCACCTTGTTCCTATTGGCAGACCAATTGGCCGAAAGGTCCCATTTGAAATCGGGCTTGGCGATCACCGTGCCAGACACGGAGAGCTCCAAGCCGCGGTTCATCACGGCACCCACGTTCATGGGTTGCTGGATCACGCCCGTGCTCATAGCCACCGACTTGAATTGCAGGAGGTCATACGTGTATTTGTGGTAGGCGTCGGCCGTGAAGTTGAGCCGCGAATCGAACAGGGCCAGATCGAGGCCCAGGTTGTGCTGGCGGGTGGTCTCCCAGCGGAGGTTCGCGTTGCCCGGCGAGGTGCTGCTGAGGATGTAGCCGTTTTGCACCACTCCCTCGAAGGGGTAATTGGCAGCCACGTATTGCGACAGCGACGCGTAGGCACCGATGCCCTGGTTGCCCGTGAACCCGAGGCTATAACGGAACTTCAGGAGGTCAAGCCCCTTGACATCGCGCAGGAAAGGCTCTTCGGCGACGTTGTAAGCGGCCGCGAACGAATAGAACGGCGCCCACTTGTTGTTGGCCGCGAAGTTGCTGGCCCCGTCGTAGCGCACCGATCCCGTGAGGTAATAGCGGCTATCGTAATGGTAGGCAAAGCGCCCCAGGAACGACATCAGGCTGCTCTCGCCCCGCGTGGACGAAATGCTGGGTATGCCAACGGCGGCCGACATGTCGTACCCCTGGGTGGCATCCAGGCCGAAGCCCCTCACCCCCATCGAATAGTTGTTCCAGCCGAACTGGTTCATGCTGACCGTACCCATGGCGTTGATGTGGTGCTTGCCGTACAGCTTATCGAAGGTCAGCGTGTTCTCGAAGCTCATGCTGAAATTGCGGTTAAAGCCGGCCGTGGCGTACCCGTTGCCTTCCTGTGGGCTCCGGCCCTCGAACAGGTTGCTGCCGTAATACTTGTGCCGCTGGAATTGCCCCAGCTGGTAGCCGACATTCGAACGGAGTTTCAGCGTGGGCAGGAAGGTCACGTCGGCATACAGGTTGCCGAATACCGAGGTCTGGTTGTTGTAGTCGGGCGAGGTGAGGTAGGCCAGCGGGCTGGAGGTGGCGTAGAACCCGCCTTCGTCCAGGAAGCTGCCAGGCACCTCGGCGTCTACGGGCCGGGCATAGATCGCGGTCTTGATCAGGCCCATGGTGCCGAAATCATTGGTGTTGGCCGTGTTGACCAAGTTGTAGCCCATCAACGAGAAGTTGCCGTTCAAACCCAGTGTGAGCCAATCGGTGGTCTTCTGGTTGAGATTGACGTTCAATCCGTTACGCTGGAATCCCGAATGCTGGATGATTCCGTCCTGGTTGGCGTGGTTGAACCGCACCGAGTAGGTGGTGGATTCGGTGCCGCCCGACATATTGACGGTATACAGCTGGTTGCGCGCGGTCTGGATGATGGCCCGCTGCCAGATGTTGCGTTCGTCGTTGAAGTCCAAAGGCCCTTTCTTGTAGGTGCCTTCGTCGAAATCGAAGATGCCAGGATAGGGATAGTCGCGATCGACCGGCACGTACGAGCTGGTACCCGTGGCCGGATCGTACAGGTTCCAGTAATTGGTCCAATAGGTGACGTCATTGATGTACTGCGTGTACTCCCGGCCCGACATCACGTCGGTGAAACGGCGGATGCTGCTGTAGGAAGCCTCGGCCGAGGCCTCGATCTGCGGCCGTTGCCCGGCCTTGCCTTTCTTGGTGGTGATGATGACCACCCCGTTCGCGCCGCGTGAGCCATAAATGGCCGCTGCCGAGGCATCTTTCAATATCTCTATCGATTCGATGTCTTTCGGGCTCAGGAACGCCAGCGCGTTGGTCTGCTGCTTCTGGTAGCTGTTGGGATCGGCCACGGTGCCTTCTAAAGGCGTCGACGCCGAGTTGGATGCGTTGATCGGCACCCCATCCACCACATACAGCGGTTCGCCGCTGCCGCTGAACGTATTGGAACCCCGTATCTGGATGGACATGCCCCCACCGGGCGCACCGTCGTTGCTCACCACGTTGACCCCGGCGATCTTGCCCTGCAAACCCTGCTCGAGCGTAAGCGGGCTATTGAAGTTCAGGTCTTCGCTCTTGATCACGGCCACTGCGCCGGTCAGGTCTTTCTTCCTGACCGAGCCGTAGCCGATCACCACGACGTCTTCCAACGACCGCTGGGCCAGCGCCATGACCACGTCCACGCTTTCCCGGTTGCCCAAGGCCACCTCCTGCGTGGCAAAGCCGATGGAGGTGAACACCAGTGTCGCGCCAGCAGGCGCCTGGATGGAAAAGGCACCGGCCTGGTTGGTCACGGTTGCGCCGGAAGCGCCTTTGACGGCAACCGAAACCCCTTGGAGTGGCTCGCCTTCGCTTGACGACACATTTCCCCTGATCGTGCGTTGCGCATGTGCGGCCATGCCGGACAACAGGAAACATACAGCCGCTATCAATCGTACTATCTTCATGATCTCTTGCTTGTTTATATCGGTTTAACGTTCATACAGGTACCGGTTCACCGGGCGCTTCACGATCTCGGTGTGCGGAATCAATACGCGGATGCCGATCCGCCAGAATGCGGTCTTCGGGCCCACGCCGGTATGCTTCACGATCGCCGGGTCGCCCAACTTGGGCTTGATGTCGTTGCCCGGCGCGAAATCCTCGGGTTCGTTGCCCCAGAAATGGATGGGACCCATCGAGCCGCCGATGATGCTGACCGTGCCCAGTGAGTTGCCCCCGGTGGTGAGCGGATACAGGAATTCGGCGGCGTTGCCGCTCATGTCATGGATGCCCAGCTCGTTGGGGGCCTTCTGCCCCGGCGGCCGCAGGAACACGTCGCCACCGGGCCACCCCCACCAACCCACCGCGTCGGGGTCGTTGCTCCCGGCGTAGTCGTAGCCAGCGCTGCGTGCCCCGCCTTTTGCCGCATACAGCCACTCCTCCCGCGTGGGGCACCGTCCGTTGTACTTGAGTAGCGAATACGTCATGGCGCCTTCCCAGGTGATCCGGCCGAACACGCCGTCGGGGCTGTAGCGGTTGGACGACCAGCCGTTGGCATCCAGGCTGAACTCCCACGTGTTGAACCCGAGCAGGTTCATCACGCCGGGTTGCTGCGGATCGGCACCGTACCACCATTTGAACCAGGCCTCATTGTCCACCTTGCCATTGTCTACCCGGTAAGGTGCCATCGCCTCGCGCAGGCCCAAGTCATCGACGATGAACCGCCGGTATTCATCGGTGGTCACCTCGTGGCGAGCGATGTAGAAATCATGGCCATCGCCCACCACGCGCACGAACTTCTCGCCGAAATTGATGCGGGCGAGCGTTTGCTGGTAGACCGCCGAATAGTACCCCGATTCGCCGTGGGTCATGACCCTGACGATGTGACGGCCATCCGGCAGATGCGGGATGGCGACACCGGTATCGGCGGGCGTCAGGACGTAGCGCCTGAAAAGCGTGTCGATCCCCAGGGAGTCGATGTCCATCTCGACGATGATGCTATCGACGGCGATCGTGACGCTCTGGCCTTCCACGGTGGTGGTGTAGTCTTCGTCGGTCAGCTCGTCCCAATCGACGTGGAGCGTATTCCAGGCCAGCTGCGTCGCGATGCGCTTCACGTTGACCGGCGCTTGGCTCAGGAACACGAACGTACTGTCGATGCCCTTGGACAGGTTGTTTTCCTTGTCCCGTGTCTGCACCCTGACGAAATAGTTGCCCGGCGACAGCCGTTCGAACGTGTACGCCATCGTGTCGGGAAGCACGTCGGCGGCCCGGATGAGCGACTGGTTCTCGGCATTGTACAACGACAACCGGATGGCCCGCAGGTCGGCATCGCCGGGATCCCGCCAGCGCAACGACACGTCGACGTCCTGTTTGTCGATTTGCAGCAAACCCACCTCTTCGGGTGGTACCACGTCTGCGATGATGTCCATCGGCTTGACGCAACCAGCGATGCAGCCCAAGGCTGCGATCGTTAAAATCAAGTAAACCACCCTTTGCGGTCGACCTGTCTGAAGTAACTTAATTCTCATACGCCTACAATTGGTCTTTGGTGCTGCTAAGGTAGAAAGATATGCAGAAGTCATTTTAATATTTTTTTAACCATCTAATGTATTTTTTTCACACAATAGTCGCGCTATAATGTGAATCAAATGTCAATAAACCGTTTAAATATAATGACCTTACGATTGTAGGACTGATATTTTTTTATCCCGGAACGGTACTGTAGGGTGTCACCGATCAGCCAAAAACGACTGGCGGAATTCAAGTGGCGAACGATTCGTCTTGGCCTTGAACAATTTGCTGAACGATTGCGGGTGCTCGAAACCAAGCGCATAGGCGATTTCGCTGACCGACTGGCGGGTTGTCGATAGTTTCTCCTTTGCCTCTTCGATCAGCCTGGCGTGGATGTGCTGCTGGGTGGTAAGCCCGGTCAGCGACTTGAGCAGGCTACCCAGGTAATTGGGCGAAATGTTCAATTCACTGGCGATGGATTGCGCCGTGGGCACCCCCTTGTCGATCAGCGTATCGCCATTGAAGCAGCCCGCCAGCACGAGTTCCAGGCGCGCCAGCACCTCATGTCCACTTTTCTTGCGCGTGATGAACTGGCGCTGGTAAAACCGCTCGCAGTAATTGAGCAGCACCGTGATCTGCGCCACGACGATCCGCTGGGTAAACGCATCGATGTTGGCCCGGTACTCCCGATGGATGTTACGCAAGATGTCGGTAATGGTATCTTCCTCCTTTTCCGAGAGGAACAGCGCCTCATTGATGCGGTATCCGAAAAATTCATACTGCTTGATGTCACAGGCCAGCGGCGTGTTCCAGAGGAAATCGGGGTGGACGAGCAACATCCACCCCGACGGCTTCACCGTCAACGACCGTTCCACCGCGATGCTCACCACCTGTCCCGGCGAAACGAAGGCCATCAGCCCCTCGTCAAAATCGTACTGTTGCTGGCCATACTGGAATTTCCCTTGGATGTCCCTTTTCAGCCCGATGGAATAAAAATCCTGCACCCAGTGAATCTGTGCTTCATCGGTTTGGTAGTCCACGAGGCCCTAGTCCACCACGCTGACCAGCGGATGTTGGGGTTTGGCCATCCCGGCCAACCGGTGGAACTCGGTCAGCGTGGCGATCCTATGCATTGTTTCCGTTGGCATGCCGATACTGTTTTCGAGGGTCAAGGTAATCAATTTTTACCATCGCTTTGCACCCCGTAGTCGGTCGACTTGCTCCACGCCTCCTGCGCCAACAACTCGTCGCGCAGGCTATCGAGCTGGCCGTGCGCCATGCCGTATGCGTCGCTTCCCATAAAGAAATGCAGCGGCGGGTTTTCCAGCCCCGCCAAGCGGATAAGCGCCATGGCGGCCTTCTGCGGATCGCCGGGTTGGTTGCCGCGGATATCGTCGGTATGCGCGGTTTCCAGGGCCCGCGCCTGGCTATACGCCGCGATGGGCTGCGCAGGCAGGCGCAGCGAACCGCTTTCGAGGAAATCCGTGCGGAAATAACCCGGATAAACCACCGTGGCGTGCACATCGAATTCGCTGGCCTCCGCGGCAAGCGCCTCGGTAAACCCGGCCATGGCAAACTTCGAAGCGCAATAGATGCCCCATCCTGGAAACGCACCGACAAAGCCGCCCACCGAAGAGATATTGAGGATGCGTCCGGACCGCGCGCCACGGAAATGGGGCATCACGTTCCGGATCACGTTCAACGCGCCGAATACGTTCGCGTCGAAATTCCGGCGCGCTTCGCCATCGCTCAATTCCTCCAATGTACCCAACTGCCCATATCCGGCATTGTTCACGATCACGTCGACCCGCCCCAACACCTCGATCGCACGCGAGACGGCACGCGCCACGCTACCCTCGTCTACCAGATCGACCTGCAACGGCAGGAAACCATCGACCTCCAGGCCCACGGCCGTCTTCAGGCCTTCGACATCACGCGATGTCGCCGCTACCCGATAGCCCTCGACCAACAACTGTTTCACCAAACTAAGCCCCAATCCCTTTGAAGCCCCGGTTACCAACCAAACCTTGCTTGCATCCCTGTTTCGTTCCATGCTGTTCTCTTTAATTATCATGATGATGCAAAATTGCACCGCCGATCGCGTCGAAACGTAGTGGAATCAACGAATGGCTGCGCCAAAACAACGCCGATTCATCTATAGAATCGGCCGATTCGTCTAACGGGATCCAAGCAGGTCGGGCCATTGGTCGAGTCGCTTACGGCGTTGGTCTAAAACCTAGCGGCCATGCGGCACCGTTTTTTGAGTTTTGCCACCATAATCTTATTATCATGAAAATGTTCGTATTAAGTACCCTGATCAGTGTAGCCGCCCTTGGAAATAGCGTTGCAGCTACCGTAATCGACCCCGTGAACGAACGGAAAAGCGCCCCAACGCTCAAAGAGGCCGTGGCCTTCCACGAGCGCAACGTCAGCATGCTGCACAACCAGTATGACCTGGCCGTGGCCCGCATCAAGGCCAGCCTGGGCAACCATGCCGAGTTGGAGCGCGACCGTACGTTCTTCATCGGCGTGTTCCAACAAGACATCGACAACGGCATCCGCGTGGAGCAGAGCAAACAGGCCATCACCGACATCGAAGCCCGATATGCCAAGTTGCGCGCCAAACGCGATGGCTACGAAGCCAAGGAAATCGCCAAGGTACAGCGGTTCCTAGAGGCGGCCCTGAAAAAAGAGGAACTGGAATTCGCCAAAGCCCAGCGGGCACTGGCGAAAGCCGCGCTCGCCGCAAAGTAAGCCAGACCGTCGCAGGTTCGCCATACACGCAGGCTGCCCCGACCGCAACACCGGGGCAGCCTGCGTTCCCAGCGTTGCAAAACCCTGATCTCGCTCAATGGATTGCCCCATGCACGCACTCAAACACGGTGTTCACTCATTTTAGGCCATTGGTTTCATGCAGTTCGCTACCTTCGGGTTTAAAACAGCACATTGCCATGAAAAAATACACATACGTACTGTTGGTAATCGGCGTGGGTTACCTCTTTTCCGGTTGCAAAAAAGACGGCACCGGCCCAGGCCGCGAGGAACTCCACGTCTATCAATTGACGGACATCACCAACGCGGCGGTGCAAGGTGCAAAATGCGGAATCGACCTGGCCAACGGCCGGCTCTACACGGTCGTGGAAGGGCGCGAACACCAAAATGACATCGATATCGCCTACGGATACATGACTTCGCAAGAAGTCTACGCCCGTTGCTTCCTGAGCCTCAGCTATGCAGGATGCTTTTGCGGCGGATCCTCCTACTTTTCGTACGGTGACCAAACCGGCGGTGGCGGCAAACAAGGATATGCTTCCTATTCGGTGCTCAACGACACCAAGCTGAAGGTTGGCCAACCAACCATCGCGTTCGATGCCATAGCCAGCGCGAAGACGAAGCAGGCGCTTGACGCCGTCTTCAATGCGCATGACGGTAACGTTACGGACCAAGTATTCATTGCAGACAGGCAGGATAACCTGGTGGGCACATACACGCTTTTCACGACGGTGAAGGGCAAGCGCGGTATCATCCGCGTAAAACCCTATACCAAAAATACCGCTGCCAATTTCAATCTGCAGGAAAACAGGATTACCGTCGACGTCATCGTGGAGAAATAAGTGTTTGCTACCACAAAGAATTATCACTACCTTTGTCGGCGCTTATCGCATCATTTAACGTATTTACATTTTAACACACGGAGCCATGTTCGTCGCATTCCATACTGCCAATCGGGTTCCTTCCCTGGTGAAGGAAGCGCTCCGTGCCGTCCGGTAGCATACGTTGCCTTACGCAACGGCGGTCGCCGGTGCGCCATCCCAAGAAATCATCTTCATTAATCGGGGCTTTCGTCGCTCCACGCTTTGCTACGTGGCGGCGCGAACCCCGCAAGGTTCAGTTTTATTCCATTAGGCCATGGGCCATTTGAAATTAAAAGGAAAAGACCTGCTGAAACTGGGCTATCCCAGCAGCGGCGTCACCAAAGCCATTGCCATGGTGCAACGGCAGTTCCCCAAGCGGGACAAAAACTTCGTGCTTTCCGTGTTGGCGGATATCCGCAAAACCCCGGAAGCTTACCTGGGCGACCTCGCGCTGGGCGGAATCGCCGAGCTGCTGGTCAATCCAAAGGCGGTGAGACGGCAGTCGCTCAACGCGCAGCGGGCACCTTTCGCGGTTTTCGGGGCGGAGCACATCCGTGAGGAAGCGCTACACCAGCTTTACAGCGCGCTGAAGCTGCCCGTGGCGACGCAGGGCGCGTTGATGCCCGATGCCCATCCGGGTTACGGATTGCCGATAGGCGGTGTATTGGCTACGGCCAATGCCGTGATACCTTACGGCGTGGGGCTGGACATCGGCTGCCGGTTGTCGCTATCGATACTGGATACACCCGTGTCTTACCTGGACGGTGCCAAAGACCGCTACGCCAAGGCATTGGTAGACCATACCCGCTTCGGGATGCGGGAGGTACACGCCTCCCCTGCCGACGATGCGGTGTTCGAATCGGAAGCCTTCCGTAGCATCCCGCTATTGCGGAAACTTAAAGGCAAAGCCGTCAAGCAATTCGGGTCGTCGGGTGGCGGCAACCACTTCGTCGAATTCGGCGAGGTTGCCCTCGCGGCGACGGTACCCGGATTGGACCTGGCTCCCGGCCGCTACATCGGGCTGCTGTCGCACAGCGGTTCGCGCGGACTCGGTGCAGCCATTGCCCAGTATTACACCAAAGCGGCCATCGCCCAATGCCCGCTCCCGAAGGAAGCCCAGCAACTGGCTTGGCTCGACCTGGGTACGCACCTAGGCACCGAGTACTGGATCGCCATGCAGCTGGCCGGCGATTACGCCGCCGCGTGCCATGCAGACATCCATAGGCGGTTGGTCCGCGCCGTAGGCGGGCGCGTGCGCGGCCAGGTGGAGCACCACCACAACTTCGCTTGGAAAGAACGGCATGGAGGCCGCGAGCTGGTGGTGCACCGCAAGGGAGCCACGCCCGCGGGGGTCGGCGTAGTCGGTTACATCCCCGGATCGATGGTAGACAAGGGCTACATCGTGGTCGGCCGCGGGCACCCCGATTCGTTGCACTCCGCCTCGCACGGGGCCGGTCGACAGCATGGGCGCAGCGAGACCAATCGACTGTGGTCGCCCTCGGACATGAAGAAGGTGCTCGCGCAACATCGGGTCACCTTGATCGGCGGCAGCCTAGAAGAGGCACCGATGGCCTACAAGCCCATCGGCGAGGTCATGGCGGCGCAGCGGGAACTGGTCGATATCGTCGGCACGTTCCAGCCGCGCATCGTACGGATGGATGGTTGAGTAACGGAAATACATACGGTCATGGACAACAAAACATTACAGAACAGGTATTATTTCCAGGCACTGGATAACTATCCCTATAACCTGGAAGAGGCGGTCACCGCCTTGAACTACGCGCTTTCTTATGACGCGGACGACGTGCGCAGCCTGTGCCTCATGGCCAGGCTGCACCACGAAGTGCTACAGGATCCCGGTACCGCGAAGGCGTATTTCGAAGCCGCGCTCGCGGCCGACCTCCATGCCATTGGCGTATACCCCCATTTCGCCGATTGCCTGCTGGCACTCGGCGAGACGGAAGCCGCCGGCAAGCTCATCGATTTCGCGCTCACGCTGAAAGGCATCGACCACGGGACGATGTTCCAGAAAAAAGCGAGCTGCTACGAATTGCTCGGCAAGTGGAACAAAGCGGAAGACTGCATACGGCAAGCCGCCCGCTTCGCGCGCTGCGCAACGGAAATGGATACGCTTGACGAGCGCGAGAAACTGATCCGGCGAAAGAAGGAAAAAGCGAAATCCAAGAAAGGGAACTAAAGCGAAGCGCTGACAAACGCTATAATGCCTATATTTACCGCATTGAACATGGAATACCGAGGGCAGGAAAAGGACAGCATAAACGTTTTTTGGTTCAGGCGCGACCTGCGCCTGGTGGACAACACCGGGTTGCGGGCAGCTTTGGCCGCGGGGCTGCCCGTATTGCCGATATTCATTTTCGATACCGGCATCCTGGACCGGCTCGAAGATGCCGAAGACCGCCGCGTGGACTACATCCACCAAGCGATCGCCGCCATCGACGCCGAACTGAAGGAACACGGCTCCGCCTTGAAAACCTACCATGGCCAGCCGCTGGCCGTGGCCGAGCACATTGCCGAAACCTACCGCGTAGAGGCCTTCTACTGCAATCGCGACTACGAACCCCAGGCCACCCTGCGGGATACCGCCGTGCGGGATTACCTGGCAACCAAGGGCATCGGCTTCCACGATTTCAAGGACCAGGTCATCTTCGACCGCTCGGAAATCGTCAAGGAAGACGGCGGGCCGTACACGGTCTACACCCCTTACGCCAACAAGTGGCGGGCGGCGTTGACGCCCGGGCACCATGCCGAGCCGCCACCGGCCGTCGGCCGGTTCGCACAGGTAACCGAATCGGGTATCCCGGGTCTGGAAGCGCTCGGGTTCCGCAAAACCGACATCGTGTTCGAAAAGCCAAGATTGGATGCCCATGCGATCGGGCAATATGACCGATACCGGGACTACCCGGCGATGGACAATACCTCCCGCCTGGGCATCGCCCTCCGCTTCGGGACCATTTCCATCCGCCGGTGCGTCAGCTTCGCCTTGCGGCACAACGACACGTGGCTTTCCGAGCTGATCTGGCGGGAATTCTTCATGCAGATCCTCCATCATTTCCCGCACGTGGCACATCGCTGTTTCAAGGCGAAGTACGAGCACATCCGCTGGCGCAACGACCCGCAGGAGTTCGGGCGGTGGTGCGCCGGCAACACCGGCTATCCGATCGTCGACGCCGGCATGCGCCAACTCAACCGAACCGGCTTCATGCACAACCGCGTGCGGATGATCGTTGCGAGTTTCCTGTGCAAGCACCTGCTGATCGATTGGCGTTGGGGCGAAGCCTATTTCGCTTCGAAGCTCGATGACTACGACCTGGCGGCCAACAACGGCAATTGGCAATGGGCCGCCGGCTGCGGATGCGACGCCGCTCCGTATTTCCGCATCTTCAACCCCACGGCGCAGACCCTGAAATTCGACAAGGATCTGGCCTACGTCAAGACGTGGCACCCGGATTTCGAGCGCGAGCTAACACCACCCATCGTGGACCATGCGTTCGCGCGCGAGCGGGCGTTGGCCGCTTACCGGAAGGCGCTGGGTTGACCCAATACGCACCCCAAAGAACCGAACAGGCCCCGAACCGTACCGTTCCGGGGCCTGTTTGCAGAAGGTATCGGGCGGTCAGTGCGCGAGCGCCGCAATCCGGTCTTTCAGCCGTTGGCTGGTCAGTTCGTATTCAGCGTTCCCCGCATCCGTTTCCTGCACGTCTAGGCTCCAGCGCAATGCGCTTTCCAGTGCTTCGCGCTCGGTAGCGAACTCCAGCACCGCGTTTGCGAAACCGTTCCGTTTCGGGGCGTCGGTCACCGCAGCGTACTTGCCCATGTAGGCCAGTATGCCCGGTATCAGGCGGTCGGCATCCTTCCGGGCCTGCCAGATGGACAGCTGGAGCGCCGAAGCGGGTCTGTCGAGGTCTACGGTGGGGAACTTGCGGTTGGCTTCGCGCACCAGCGAATCCAGGTTCGCGTCGGGGCCGTGCTGGAAATGCACCAGGACTTCGGTGCCCATGACCAGTTGCGCCAGGAATTCGTTCGCCCGGCCGGGCCCCAGCAGCGCATCCACGCGATCGGGATGCTGCAGGACCAGGCGGAAGCCCTTGCCTTGCGTATCGGTGGTGTACTTGGTCAGGAATACCAGGTTTTCGGCGGTGAACAGGTCCGTATCCGAATCGATGAACGCGTCCGCATAGGATTTGGCATCCGCTTTCAGGAACCCGTCGGATGCCGCGTAGGCCAGGTTGCGCAGCAGCTCCGGGGTCCGGTCGCCCGCTTCGTACCGCGTGAGCAGGGGATAATATTGCTGCTGCGGGTCGAGCCCGCGCGCGGCCTGCGCGATGAATCCCGGCACGTCGCCGCCACCGACGATGCGGTGCACGAGTTCGCCCGTGGGCGCGAAGATCAGGAACGTGGGATATGACTTGACCCCATACCGCTTGGCGATGGTATCGGCATCGGCATACCAGGCCCTCACCGCGTCATCGTCCTTGTCGGTGCGATCCAGCTGCACCTTCACGTTGATGAAGTTGCGATTGAAGAACGCGCCCGCCTCGGCGGTCGGGAAAATGTGCTCGGCCATGTACTTGCAGGGACCGCACCACGTGGTGTAGCAGTCCACCAGTAGGTATTTGCCCGTCTCGCGCGCCTTGTCGCGTACCTGCTGCCAGTCAAGCCCGGTCTCGAAATACGTGCCCGCCGTTTCGGCCGCCTCGGCGGCTTCGGGGCGCATGGTCACGTGCACCATGGCGTTGTTGTCGAGCAGCCCGCGGAGCAGCCGCTGGATGTCCCCGGGTCCGATGCCGTCGATCACCTGTTCGTGGTCGGTGTGCTTGTCGCGGCCGCTGGCCACGTAGCCGTTGAGCATGGCTTGCCAATAATAATTGTTCTCGAGCGATCGTTCCATCGCTTTGCGCATGTACTCCTTGCTTTTCCGCAGGTCGTCCGCATCGATGCCCGCCGTTGCCAGGCGGCGCAGCTCGCCAAGGACCACCTGGGTGAGCTCGTCGACCCGGTCCGGATCGGTCTCGAACGAAACGATCAGCTGCAGCTTGTCGACGGGCTGTTCGCTGAACGAACCTTCGCCTTCGGTCGTGTACACCCCCGAGCGATCGTCGCGCAGCAGCTCCTTGAACCGGATGTCAAGGATATCCTTCAATAGCCGCACGGCAAAGAGCTTCTCCAGGGCGAACGGCGTCTCCTGCGTGTACTCGATAAAGGTGACCGATTTGGCCGTTTCCATGGCCTGCTTGAAATCGATGGCGACGGGGCTACGGGGCGAACGCTGGCCCAGGTCTGTCCACTGCCCGGGGATCCCGTTGGCCGGAAGGCCACCGATGTACCGCTCCACCAGCGGCCTCAACACGGCGGTATCGACGGTGCCGGTCACGATCCATGTGAAATCGCCGGGATTGGCGAAGTGCTCGGCATACAGCCGTTGGATGCGGTCGAAATCGACCTTCGAGGTATCCTGCAAGTAAAAGAGGCTGCGCGGATGGTAGTTGGCGCGCGCTTTCAGCACGGTATCCTGCAAGGCCGACATCGGGTTCTTGTTGCGTGCTTCCATGCTTTCGCTGAATCGGCGGAGGTCTTGGTGCAACACCGACCGGTCGAACCGGGGCTCGGTATAATACATGTAGACCAGCTTGAGCATCGTCTCCAGGTCGTCCGGTGAGGCCGAACAGCCGAACCCTTGGCTGAATTCGGCCAGGTACGGGGTCACGTACACGATCTTGCCGGCCAGCGCGTGCTTGAGCTGCGTGGCATCCAGCCGGCCCACGCCGGCGTTCATCAATTGGGGCACCACCATGTGCGAAGAAGGCAGGTCGTCATCGGATATCGTCGACTTCCCGCCTGCCCGCACGGTGGTCAGGAGCACTTCATCCTGCTTGTGGGTGGTGGGCAATACGTAGACTTCGGCACCGTTTGCCAGTGTCCAGCGCGTGGCGCCGAAACGGGATGGCTCGGTTTTCACCACCTTGCCCCCCACGGGTTCGACAGCCGGTTCGAGGCTGGCCGCAGCGACCGACTCGTAGGGTTTCACCACGCGTTCGCCCAGCGTACGGAGCAGGCTGGCCACTTCGCCCGCAGTCGGTACGCCCGCCGTGTCGGACGGTGACGTCACGAGCGTGACGATCTGGTTATCATCGCCGAAAAACCCGCGTACCCGCGAGTTGACGTAGGCCAGGCCCACGGTATCCAGCGCATGCCGCAACAGGCGATACTGGGTTTCGCTATCGGGTAGCGGCTGGTTGTCGAGGAAGTGGTTGAAATACGCGTTCACGAAGGTACCGTTCGTCTGTTTGTCGGCCTCCAAACGCCGCCGCTCGAGCGTCTTGGCCATGTCGGCCTTCACCCGGGCCAGTTCGGCCATGCCGAATCCGTTCCGCCGGAAACGTTCGGCCTCATCCAGCATGAGCGCCAACCCGGCACCCACGTTGCTGGCGCCCGGTTTCACGCTTGCCGATACGCCGAACACCTCCTTGCCGGCGATGAAATCGCCGTAGCTGAAGCTGAGGTTGGTCGCCACCGGGTCGCCCTTGCGCGACAGCTCTTCCCAGCGTTGGTTCATCAATTGCACGATCGCCCGGTCCAGGTATTGGCGCACGTACACCGGTTCGTGTACCCGTGTCCCGGCCGCGGGCCGGTCGTGCTTGTACAGGATGGTGATGTAGGTCGCCGAAGCCTCCGGGTCGCTGTAGGTCGCGTAGATCGGTTCATCGTTGTCCGGCAAGGGGAAATCGTCGTCGGACACGGGCGCCTCGGCCGCCGGGATGGCGGAAAACCGCTCGATGACGAGCCGCTCCATCGCCTCGGGGTCGATATCGCCCACGATGGCGACGGCCTGCATATCCGGCCGGTACCACGTGTGGTAGAAGTCGAGCAGCTCCTGGCGGGCGAACGAACCGATGATGTCCATGTCGCCGATGATGGTTCGCTCGGCATACTTCGACCCCTTGTAATAGGAAGGCTGCAGGGCCATGTTGATCCGCGTATTGAGGTTGCTGCGCGTGCGGAACTCTTCCCGGATCACGCCCCGCTCCAGGTCGATCGCCTCCTGCTCGGCCAGGATGGAACCCGACCAGTCGGCCAGCACCATCAGGCAGGTGTCTACCATCCCTTGTCGGGCTACCGGTACCTGCTGCAGCATGTAGCGGGTATAGTCATAAGACGTAGACGCGTTCAGGTTGGGGCCGAACTTGACCCCGTTGCGCTCCATGTAATCGAGCAACTGATTACCCGGCAGGCTCGCCAGCCCCTTGAAGGCCATGTGCTCCAGGAAGTGGGCCAACCCGTTCTGGTTGGCGGCCTCGTGCACGGCCCCCACGGCGTGGAAGATGTGGAAGTCGGCATATCCCTCCGGATGGGCATTGTGCCTGATGTAATAGGTAAGCCCGTTGGCCAACCGGCCGGTGCGCAATGCGGTATCCTGCTTGACGAGTGGCTGCGCCACCGCCTGTGCGCCGGTCAATAATGTATAGGACAGCACGAGTGCCGCCATCAGGGATGATCTCATCTTTTCGTTGCGTTGCATTACGGATTCAGTTGCCAATCGGGGTTGAAGCGGTAGGCCGCCGGCCAGATCTGGCGAAGGTAATTGGGGCTTTCCGGCTCGAGGACATATGCCCGCCCTTCGGCCACGTGCGTGATCGCCTTCCGGTAGCGGGTTTCCTTGTTCAGCCGTTTCAGGTCGGCCGTGCGCGTACCGTGGAATGCCAGCTCTCGCCGCCGTTCGGCCAGCACCGCATCCAGTACCTGCTCGGCGCTGTTGCCCAGGGCCGCCAAGGTATGATCGCTGTAGACCGTGGGGCTGATGCGGTTCTTGCGCAGCTTGTTCAGGTCATCGAGCGCCCCCTGCAGGTCGCCGGTGCGCGCGAGGCATTCTGCCCGGGTCAGGTATACCTCAGGCGTACTGAGGCAGTTGTTGTAGTAATCGCCGCGCAGGAAGATCTTCACGCCGTAGCGCATGAAGTAATTGAAGGGTGGCGCCGGGGGCCAGCCGTTGGCGTAGTAGAGCACCCAGCGGCGGTCGTTGTTGTCAAACAGGGCCGCCAGCTCGGGCGATGCACAGACATCCATGCCCAAGCCGAATGGCCGCAGGAAGTTGCGCGCCAAGATCGACTCCGGGTGGTGCTGCCCATCGGGTATGTCGGTCCATCCCAACGGCGCGCCGGGCACATACTCGAACGGACCGGGTATGGTCACGGTGAATTCGTTCATGTCGGCCAATACGTCGTAAACCTGCAGGGTCTGGTCGGCATGCTGCTTGGCCTTGGCGTAGTCTGCCATGTAGAGGTAGGTGCGCGTCAGCAGCGCGTGGCCTGCTGCCTTCGACGCCCTGAACCGGGTTATCTTCGGCTGGTCGGGCAGCAAGGGCAGCGCTTCCTCCACATCACGGATAATCTGGTCGTAGGTTTCCTTGACGGTGTTGCGTCCGGTCTTTTCGGAGATGTCGGCCCGCATCACCAGCGGGATACCCGGCTCGGTGGCCGCGGTCGCCGCATCGTAATGCGCGGCGTAAGCATTTACCAGGAGCAGGAACTCGGCTGCCCGGCCCACCAGCGCTTCGGCCAGTACGCTGCGCTTCTGCGCCTCGGTACCGCCCGTGGCGTCCATGATGTTGTTGATGACCGTATTGAAGTAGAACACGCGTTTGAAGGTCTCGCTCCACAACACGTCGTTCTCCCCCTCGCCGTGCACATCCTTGTTGAAGGTATAGATGCGCCGACCGGCAAGTCCCTGTTTGGAGAACAGGTTGCCCGGCTCGCCCTCGGGCAGGAAGGCATCGTCGGTCAGCAAGTCGGTGAAATAGTCGCCGTACGAGACGACCTCCATGCTGTTCAGCAGGTTTTCGTAGTCTTCGAGCGTGGTGGGGATAAACTTGTCTTTCGGCTGGATGTCCAGGAAGTCGTCGCATCCGGCAAGTAAGAGCAGCGACGCCAGGATCGATATCAGAGGTGCTTTCATCGTTCGTTCACTTAAAAGGTCATGTTAAAACCGAGTATGTAGGTTGGCGTAACCGGCAGCAACCGGTTCGCGCTGATGCTGGATCGGCTGTACGCCTCGGGATCCAACCCGCGGTCGTTGCTGAACCACGCCACCGGATTCTGCACCTGCAGCATCAGGCGTGCCGATGGGATCCGGCCGCCCTTGGCGATCAAGGATGCCAGGTCGTAGTACGCCGAGATGTCGCGTATGCGGATGTAGTCGGCCTTCAGCGTGTTGAAGTCGTTGGCATACCACATGCTGGCAAAAACCGAATTGCCCGAGCTGCGCAGGTCGGGCGCCGGCATCACCCCGGGCTTGTTCTCGTCGCCGGGCCGGCGCCAGAAATCCATCACCCGGCGATCCGTGTTCTGCTGGACGTTGTTGTCGGTGAGCAACGTCGGCACCGCATCGCGGATCACGTTGCCGCCATTGGCGATCAGGAAAACGCTCAATCCGAACTGCTTGTAGTTGAAGGCATTGGTGAAGCCCACGGTATACGCCGGTTGCAGCGGGCCGCTGTACACCAAACCGTCCACGTCCATCATGTTGGGCACGTAGCTGCCGGTTTCGTCGTAGTTCCTCACCACGTTGCCATCCTTGTCGTAGACCATCATCGTGCCGTTGGTCGGGTCCAGTCCCGCCCAACGGAAGTTGAACAGGCTGTTCATCGGGTACCCGGCCTTGTTCAGCCCGTTGCCATCGGTATAGGCATAGACCGTCTCGTTGGCCGTGTTGATCAGCGTCATGCGGTTCCGGTTGAAGCTGAAGTTGAGCCGCGTTGTCCAACGCAGGTTGTTCGAGCGGATGTTTTCGGTATTGAGGGCCAATTCGACGCCACGGTTCCAGAGGCTGCCGTAGTTGATCAGCGCCGTCACGAACGCATTGGTGGGGTCGGTTTCCATTTCGCCCAGCAAGTCGGTGCTCTTCCGGTGGTAGTAGTCGAGCGATCCGCTGATGCGGCCGTTCACGAAGGCGTAGTCGATGCCGATGTTGGTCACGGCCGTCCGTTCCCAGCGCAGCGAACGGTTCGGCGGGTTCAGGATCCGGGTGGCCCACGCCGTGGCCTGCGGATTGTAGAAGGTCTGCGCCTGCAGGAACGGGCCTACGTTCTTGGCCACGTTGCCGTTCAGGCCGAAGGTGGCGCGCACCGTCAGGTTGTCGATCCAGGCGATATCCGATACGAAACGCTCTTCGGCCAGGCGCCAGCTCGCGCCCACCGACCAGAGGGGCAGGTAGCGGTAACGCGGATCGGTACCGAACAGGTTGGAATTGTCCACGCGCACGCTCCCGGTGAGGTTGTACCGGCGATCGAGCGTATAGCCCGCGTTCATGTAGAACGACACGTAGCGGTCTTCGGCATAGCCCAGCCCGTTGTTGGCGTTGTAATTGTACTGGAAGAAGCTTTGCAGGGATTCCGTGCCGCGGATGTCGGCCAGGGTCACGGCGTTCACCGGCATGAAGTTGAGGTTGTTGTCGCTGTACCCCATGCGGTGCACGCTGGTGTATGAAGACACCACCGCGCGCCGCTCCGCGCCGGCCAAGGCGGTGAGCTGGTGCCGCTGGCCGAAGGTATTGTCGTAGTTCAATTGCCCGCGCAACGTGTACGAGCGGGAGTCGCCGCGCGTCTCGTAGAGCTGGCCGCCCAGCGGCACGTTCAGGATCAGCTCGCCGTCGCGCACCTGGGCCGCATTGTTGATCATGCTCCGTACGCTGTAGGCGCCCTGCGCGTAGTACGTACTGTTCAGGCTGCCGCCGCGCTCGGTCTGGTAGCGCAGGTCGGCGCTCAGGCCCGGTAGTACCTTGGCCCGCAGGCCGCCTTGCAGGCGGATGTAGTTGGAGCGGTAGGAAGACGTGATGTTCTCCATCTCGCTGAGCGGGTTGAACGTCTCGTCGAGCAGCCCCAAGTCGGTCAACCGGTTGCGTTCGTAGGCCGACTTCATGTAGTTCCAGGCCACGCGGTCTCCGTTTTCGTCGATCAGCATCTCGTAAGGCATGTAGCGCAGCAGGTAGCCGAAGCCGCTCTGCGGTGCCGCTGCGTTGCCGATCAAGGTGGCGTGCACGCCTGCGTCGGCCTGCAACCAGTCGGTGATCCGTACCTGATCGGTCAGGTTCACGTTCACTTGCTGGTTTTTCCCGCCTTGGTTGTAACCGCGGTTGCCGATGTAGTTGATGCTGGCGCTGAACTGGTTGATCTCGCTGCCCCCGTTCACCGAAAAGCTATGCTGCTGCTTCACGTCGGGCTGCATCATGCGTTCCACGATCTGCGATCGGTTGTGCTGCGCGCGCAGGTAGTCGAGGCGCCGGTCCAGTTCGGCCGCGTCGATCTGGCCCTGTTCATGCTGGTAGAGCGCCTCGATGGCCTTGGGCTGGGCCGCGCGGCGCACGCCGTCGTTGTAGCTGCGGTGCCCAAGGTCGAAGAGCTCCTGTTGGATGTCTACCATCTCCCTCCCGTCCATCAGGTTCAGGTAATCCAGGTCTGGCAGGGGCGATACGAAGACGTTGCTGTTGTAGTTGGCGGAGAGCTTGCCCACGCTTCCCTTGCGCGTGGTGATCGCGATCACCCCGTTGGCGGCCCGCGTGCCGTAGATGGATGCCGCGGCGGCGTCTTTCAGCACCGTCACGTTGACGATGTCGGCCGGGTTCAGGTAGCCGATGTTCCCTTCGTAGGGAAAGCCATCCACCACGTACAGCGGGGCCTGGTTGCCATACACCGTCGAGAGGCCGCGGATGTTCACGCCATCGGTGGTCATGAACAGGCCCGGCACCGACCCTTCCAGCCTGTCCATCAGGTTGGTTTGCATCCGGTCGTTGACGTACACCTGCTCCACGCGGCTGTACGAACCCGTCACGCGCTCGGGCGATATGGTCTGGTAACCGGTCTGGATGGCCACCTCGGCCAGGTGGGCATTGGTGGCCGTCAGGGTCACGGTGGTGAAATCTGCCGTGGCGGGCAGCACGCGGCTTTGGTAGCCGATGTACGAGATCGAGATCAGCGCACCGGCCGGCACGTCGGCCAGCGTGAAATTGCCTTCCAGCGTCGTGAACACCGTCTTGCCGTTCTCCAGCACCTTGACCGTTGCGTTCGGCAGCGGCTTGCCCAGCGAATCCTGCACGGTGCCCTTGATGACGAGTTGCTGCTGCCGCGACTCCGGTTTGCGGCGGATGTACACCGTGCGGTCGTCGATTTCGTACTGCAACGGCTGGCCGCTGAAGATCCGGTCGAGCGCCGTCTCGATGGGTTGGTCGTCCAGGTCGACGGTAACGGGTTTCGCCAGGCCGTAGAGCTGGCTGTTGGCCAGGAAGTAATAGCCGGTCTGCGCGTGCAATTCCTTCAGCAGCGCCTCCAATGGGGCGTTTTGCCGGTGCAGCGTCACGCGTTGCGCGTTGGCCGCGAGGCCTACCTGCAAGAAGGCTGCCGTAAGCAGGATCATGATCAATTTCATCACTAGTAGTAACTTTATCGGGCGCGACAGGGATCCCCCTACCGCAGCATATAAATAATTATGCATACATTTGACATGTTTGGGTGGTGTAATAACATACGATGGAACCGCAATTCTTGGAAGTATTGGAAAGACCTGCCCCGACTACATCCGGGGGTGCGCCAACACCCCTGGATTTCCAGGCAAGCCCAACCCGGGGGTAAAGGCTATCTCATCACGTCGACCCTCCTTCCCTTGATGCTGAATTTCACGTCGCCCGTTTTCTCCAGGCGCGTCAATACCGCCTGTATGCGTTCAGACCGGGGGATGATCCCCAGGAACGAAAGGTCTTGCACGTCGTCTTGGTACTGGATTTCGACATCGTACCAGCGCCCCACCTTGCGGAGTATGCTGTGCAGCGGTTCGTTATCGAACACGAAGTAGCCGTCTTTCCACGCCGTGGCGCTTTCGGTATCGACCTGGGCGATGGTGGTCGTGCCGCCGCGCGTGATGGCTTGTTCTCCCGGCCTCAGCACGTGGTTGGAACCCACCCTCACCCGGCCTTCCACGAGGGTGGTCCGGGTTTCTTCTTCATCCGCGTAGGCGGCCACGTTGAATATGGTACCGAGCACCTCGATCTCCTGCCGCTCGCTGCGCACCTTGAACGGACGCTTCGAATCCCTTTCGATTTCAAAGAATCCCTCGCCCGCGATTTCGACGACCCGCTCATCGTTTTCAAAACGGCTTGGGTATTTCAGCGTGGACGCCGAGTTCAGCCAAACGCGGCTGCCATCGGGCAGCGTGACCGCATAGGTGCCGCCTTTTGGCGTGGTGAGCGTTAGCAGTTGAGGTGTCGAGGTTAGGGGGTTGTGACCCAGCACTGCACTCCCGTCAAGGTAGGTAATCCCATCGGCAACGACAATGCCAGCCTGTGCCTCACTCAACGCGATCGTCCGTCCATCGGCCAAGGCCAGCGTGGCGCGGTTGCCACCGGGCAGGATCTGGGTCGCCGCCAGGTTATCGACCGGCGACTCCTGCCTGTCGACCGCGAAGTAGCCCACCACGGAGGCAACGAGCAACACGGCCGCCGCAGCCGCCCAATATGCCCAATGGATCCGCCGGGCCTGGCTTGGCCTGAGGCGCTGGCCGATGCGCGCGAACAAGCGTTCGCGGTATCCCGTCCGGTCGCTTTCGCCCAACGCGTCGGTATAGCCCGGCTTGTGCTCGAAGCTGTCGTAAAAGGCATCCAACTCGGCCTGCTCGGCCGGGGTGGCCTTGCCCTGCTCGGCCTTTTCGATGAGCCGGATGATGTGTTGCCGATGATCTTGCATACCTGTCTTTACCTAACAGACACGCAACCGCCAAAAAACCGCTATGCTTTTTTCAGAAAAATTCAGGCTCCCAGCACGTGGCAGGACAGCAGGATGACGCCGAGGTGGTAGCCCTTCAAATCGGCCCGCAATAACCGAAGTGCCTTGGCGACGTGCTTTTCGACCGTACTGACCGAAATGCCCAGCTTCTCGGCAATCTCCTTGTTGCTGAGGCGCTCGATGCGGCTCAGCAAAAACACCTGCCGGGGCTTTTCGGGCAGGCGCGCCGTGGCTTCGGCCAATTTCAGGCCCAATTCCTTCACCTGGAGCACCTGCTGCGGCGTGTCGGGCGACTCGCCGGGTTGCGCCAGCACGTGATTGGCGTAGCGCTGCTGCAATTGCTGCGAGCGGTAGGCGTTCAGCACCTTGTTCTTGAGCGCCGTCTTGAGGTATCCCTCCATCGTGGTGCCGATCACGATGGCGTCGCGTTTCAGGTACAGGTTCACGAAAAGGTCCTGCACGAGGTCTTCGGCCGTCTCGAGCGAATCCAGTCGTTTGTAGGCCGCGTTGAGCAAGGGTTCCCAATACCGGTTGTACAGCTCCCGGAACGCCTCTTGGCTGCCTTGCTTCAACAGCATGGCCAGCTCCGTATCCGAAAGGGTATCGTACAATCCGTTGTTCATGTCGTTTGGCTGCGAATCGCTCGTCGGGAGGCCAAAATAACAAATTTAACGGTCAACGTGGGTGAAAATCTTGCGGCAATCGGCACGATCCGGGAAAAGGGGCATACGAAAGGATAAAAAAAGCCCCGAAACTGAGCGAATCGGGGCTTCTAACTAACCAATTATAAACCTAAATTATGAAAAGACAAATTCAACTAATCGATACTATAACGCCGGGTCATCACGTATTGTTGCGCAGCGATTGTAAAAAAAATGTTAATGTCCACCGCCGGTGTAATGATCCCACGCCGCCCGCGCGATGTCGGCGATGATCCGTTCGTTGGTGTCGAAGCCTTCGGTCGATTCGGTCACGAATACGCTGATGTAGAGCGGCGTGCCATCGGGCAGTGTCACCACGCCGATGTCGTTCACGGCGGCGGTGATGCCCGTGGCCTCGTTGCGGCCGGACCATCCCGTCTTGTGGGCCACCACCGTGCCCGCGGGCAACCGGCCCTTCAGCCGGTTCCTGCCCGTCTCGGTGGCCTCCATGAGGGCCCACACCACGCCGTGGCTTGCTGGCCGCAGCAAGCCGCCGCGGTTCTCGTGGAAGGCCCGCAGGATGCGGTTGGCCTCGCGCGGCGTCGTCCAGTTGCGGAACTGGCTGTCCCAATCGGCCTGCATAGTTTCCTCGTTGATCGCGATGGCGATGTCGCGGAAGCCGTGCCTGCGCAGGAAACGCTGCACGTGGCGGGGCTTGCTGAGCAGCCGCAGCAAGGCATCGCACCCCGCGTTGTCGCTCAGCGAGACGGTGTAGCGCAGCAGTTCGGCCACCGTGAGCGTGGCCCCTTCCGGATGCGCCTCGCGTATCGGGCTGTAGAGGCCGGGCAGCAGGTCGTCCTTGGCGAGCGTGACGGGTCGGTCGAGCGAGAGCCGGCCCTGGTCCACCTCGGCCAGGATGGCCAGCGCGATCGGGAACTTGAACACGCTCTGCATCGGGAAGCGCCTGCCGCCGTTGACGGTGAGCGTATCCCGCCCCTCGCCCACCGTGATGGCCACGCCCACCACGGCGTCCTTCGCGGCCACGATCGCCTCGATCCGTTCGCGCAGCGCACCGGTGGGCTGCGCGTGCGCGCCCGCCACCCCCAGGATGCCGAGCAGGCACCCCATCAAAAACCGTTTCATCCCCTTGTTTCGCATGACCGCAAAGGTACGGCGGGTGGCCGATTTCAACAATTTTTTGTTTTATGGAATCAACCGGTTACCTTTGGCTTACGAACTACGCCAAATGATGCCCTTGCACGCCATCGACGAAAAGGAGCTGCTGTTACGCCTGCGGCAAGGCGATCATGCGGCATTCCGGCAACTTTATGGGCATTACGCCCCTTCCGTCTTCGCCCGCATCAAGCGCCTCGTGCACCGGGCGGAGTGGACCGAGGAACTTCACCAGGACGTTTTCATGCGCATCTGGGAGCAGCGGCACCGGCTGGCGGCCGACACGCCCTTCCAGGCCATCGTGATGCGCACGGCCAAGAGCGTGGCCGTCGATTTCTACCGCAAGGCCATCCGCGACCGGCAACTGCAGGAACAGCTGCTCGCCGTGGCCACCGAGGATTACGACCCGCTGGACACCGACGCCTTTGACGAAGGCACCCACGAGGCCCTGCGCGCCGCCATCGCCAAGCTGCCCGAACAGCGCCAGCAGGTCTTCACGCTCGTGAAGCTCGAGGGCAAGAGCTACCAGGAGGCGGCCGACGAACTCGGCATCGCCCTCAGCACCGTCAAGGACCACATGGCCAAGGCCATGGCGTTCCTGCGCGCCGAGCTCACCCAGCGGCAGCGCACGCTGCTGCTCATCGGCTTCCTCTCGCAGGTGCATGCGGTGTTTTCGTGAATCTGATTGGATCAATTTGGCTCTAACTGTATTTTCACACCCACTTAAAGCCAAATTGAAGAGGCAACTAAACAGGCGTTGATAGGCAGGAAGGTACTGATCAGGCGCTGAATCACATCCCGTGGAGCCGCTTGTCCAAGCAGCTTTCCATACATTGAATTCGCTGGGACGATTTCCAAAAGCCGCTGATCGAATTCATTTGATTCCTGTCCGTTGCGTGAGTATTGCGACAAAAAAAATAGTATTGCGACAATAAAGCCAGTATCGCGACAAGAATAAACCAAAAAGTGTCGCAATACTCCCAATCCATTCCCCTGCCCTTCCAGTGCTTGGGCGGTTGTTCTGATGAAGAAGGCAAATCCGTGACGATTACAATGATTTACCGACGGACGATTACAATGATTTGCTGCAAGCAAAATCAGATTTCTTGTAATTTTTACTGAATCAGGCCGTCAGCACAATCAGGTCAAAATACATCAATCTGGTATTCAACGGCTTCTCCTGTTCATAAGCCAAGTATTCTTTTTCCTGACTCTCTGTACTGAAAAGGAAACTAAACCCTTCTCGTTCGTAATACTTAAGCGCATTGCTGTTATTATAGGCGTCGACCACAATAAATCTGCAACCTGTCTTATTACCCGCGTCCAACGTAAAGCAATAGGATTTGCCCATCAAATTCCTTGAATAGCGAAGAGAGTCAGTGGCGAAAAAGTCATTCAAATCGGCATCCCCGCAATCGAATGGACTGCATCGGTGAAGCAACTCCTCACTATAAGGCTTTAGGGTACACTCGTCTAACAACAAAACAAATGGTCTATCAGATTTTAGCCTTTGCTAATATCTTGGCAGCTTGGCTCAGTTGCTTGGAAAAATCAACCGTAGCCCTTTTGTCGTTATTGGCGTGTACGTCCCTTTCAAAGGCCTTCGCTGCCTCTGCTTTAAGAACAGGTATCGATTTAATTGCAATTGCCATAACTCCTAAACTACTGGTTACAAAGATACTGTCTTCTCTTCGTAATTGCAAAAAATGTTTACGACTTTATTCTCGATATGGCGAAGGTACTCACGTGCATCCACTTGAGAATAACCCCAGATGCGGAGACAACCATCAATGAGAAGGAGGGGCAACCACCGCGAACTGTTAGGCAGGTGAATAGCCCAATAATCGCAAGGTTAGCTAAATTTTTTCTACCTAACTACCAACCACTTACAAAACACCATCAATTTTTTTCATTTTCAGAGCCGAGAGAATCGGCAGGTCGATCGAATGTATTCGTAAACGCGCACAAAGCGCAGCGAAACGATGAGCGAATACGAAGCACTGTACGAACGATTCCTGGCCCGGCGATGCTCGCGGGAGGAAGCCGAGCTGCTGCTCAGTTACTTCCGTACCGATTCGGGCGATATCGGGCTGGTGCGGCTCATCGAGGCGCGGCTTGAGGAGTGGCCCGATGAGTCCGCGCTGACCGATGAGGACCATGCTGTCATCGCCCGCAACGCCGAGCGGCTGGAAATCCTCATCACCCGCAAGCCCCGCAGGCTCACGCGCCTCCTCCCCTACGCGGCAGCCGCCATCCTCCTTGCGGCCACGGCCGCTTGGTGGGCCGTCAGCCACCGGCAATCGGCCCTGCCTACCGGGCAGGCAGGTGTCAGCACCGAAATGGCAGACATCGCGCCGGGAACCAACCGCGCCACCTTGACCCTGGCCGACGGCCGTGTAATAGACTTGAGTGAGGAACAGACCGGGATTACCGTCAGCGACGAGGACATCACCTACGATGACGGCGTATCTTCCGTTGTCATGCTGAATGGGAATGACGCACCCGTAAGTATGCTATCGCTTACCACCCCAAAAGGCGGTACTTATTCGATTACGCTGCCAGACGGCAGCCAGGTCTGGCTCAATTCCGCCTCCACGTTGCGTTACCCGAACCGGTTCAGCGATGCGGAACGAACCGTCGTAATCGAAGGCGAAGGATATTTCGAAATCCAGCAGGATGCCAAGCGGCCGTTCAAGGTACGCAGCGCTGGGCAGGAAATCGAGGTCCTGGGCACCGCATTCAACATCTCCGCCTACCCGGACGAAGCCGAGACCAAAACCACCCTCGTGGAAGGCAAGGTGCGTGTGGATGGTGCGGTGGATGTAGAGCCTGTCCCGACTCGTCGGGGGGCGCATAATCATGCGCCCAATAAATCAAGCACAATACTCTCCCCCGGCCAACAAGCCACCACCCGTGGAGCGGCTACCACGATCAATACCGTCGACCCCGAACCCTACACCGCCTGGAAATCCGGCGCCATCAGCTTCGAGGGCAAGACCTTCGCCCAGGCCATGCGCGAGGTTTCGCGGTGGTACGATATCGAAATCGAATACGAAGGGGCCGTGCCCGCGGTGGAGCTGTTCGGCAGCATCAACCGGGGCAGGAACCTCTCGGCCGTGCTGACCCTGCTGGAGAGCAGTGGCATCCGCTATACGCTTGACGGACGTAAACTGACCATCATGGAAAGGAGCCGCCGATGAGGGGATAACGACAACAGACATGCCGGCGCGAGGGTTCGCATGCCTTACCCTGCGTCCTATCGGAGACCAAAAAAAAGGGAAGCGCTGACAACACTCCCCTTCTTTAACGGTCTGGATAGCACACACACCGATCATTCTTTGCGAGAAATAACACAGTATTCACTATCCAAATCGATACAAACTTAATGAAAAGAATTTACTATTGGCGGATTATGCGATTGGTCATATTCCTACTCACCGCTGGCAGCCTCACGCTGAGCGCCAGCACGTTTTCCCAGACCGTCACGCTGCGCGGCGAGGGGTTATCGCTGGAGCACGTGTTCCAGGCCATCCAGCAGCAGACCGGCTATCGCGTGGCTGGCAACCGGGCGTTAATCAAGCGGGCGCACCCCATCACCGTGGATGCGCAGGCCATGCCGTTGACGCAGTTCCTCGACCGGGTATTCGACGACCAGCTCCTATCCTACCGGATCGTGGAGGACAATATCATTTTGGCGGAGGTAATGGGGACTGGCGACCGTAGCGACGCGATGCCTCGCGTCTCCGAGAATGGGTCGCTGCTGATTTTAGCTTTTCCCGAATGTCGGGGAAAAATCGTCGATTCGCTGGGAAATCCGCTATCCGGTGCTACCATCCGCGTGTTGACTGTTTATGGACAGCGGACGGAGTTGCTGACAACTACGGATCGAAACGGGGACTTCGTGCTGACGAATGTACCGGATGATGCGATGTTAGAAATTTCGTATGTCGGGTACGCGCCGCGGGTCGTACAAGCGCAGGCTTTTATTGGCATAGTGGTGTTACAACAGGCAACTTCGGCTCTACAGGAGGTGGAGGTCAGCGGGGGGTACTATCAGGTGAGCCAACGGTATGCCACCGGCAACATCGCCCGGATCGGTGCGGCAACCATTGAAAAGCAACCGATCAATAATCCAATACTTTCCCTGCAAGGCAGAATCCCAGGAGTTATGATAAATCAGCAGTCCGGATTTTCGGCAGGGGGAGTTAAGGTACAGATTAGAGGACAGAACAGTCTGAATGGGGGAACCGAGCCACTATACGTCATTGATGGGTTGCCTGTATCCTCAACTGTAAACCGACTGTTTTTCGCGAATGTAATAAATTCATCGTCGGATGTCAGTCCATCGGCTTTTTCATACTTAAATCCATCTGATATTGAAAGTATTGACGTGCTAAAGGATGCAGACGCAACGGCGATATATGGTTCTAGGGGAGCTAATGGCGTCATTCTTATAACAACCAAGAAGGGTAGTCATGGCGATACTAAATTTCAAGTAAGTGTTCAAAACGGAATTAGTTCTGTGGCACGGAAAATTCAATTTTTGAACACGTCTGATTACTTAGCAATGAGACGAGAAGCCTTCCAAAACGATGGTGTGGCACCCACAGTAATAAACGCTCCTGATTTGGTTTTATGGGATACTACTAGATTTACGGATTGGCAGCGCGAGCTAATTGGTTCGAATGCCAACTACTTGGATGGTCAACTTTCAGTGCGAGGGGGTAGCCAGCAACTCCAATACATAATTTCTGGAAACTATCATAGGGAAACCACAGTATTTCCTGCGGATTTCAGTGACACAAAGATTTCTACTCATACAAGCCTCTCAAGTTCTACAAGAAACCAGGTAGCCAAAATGAATGTTTCACTCACATTGCTAAATGGCGTCAACAAGCTTCCCACAACGGATTTGACACAATTTATCAATTTGGCGCCAAATGCGCCTGAATTGCTGACAAGCGATGGCGAGTTGAATTGGGAAGCCGCATCTCCAGGCCAGCCAGGGACATGGCCGAGCAATAATCCGATGGCATCAACACGAAACATTTTCGAATCAAGAATAAATAATCTGATATTATCAGGTTTAGGAAGCGTACAGATTTCGCGAGAATTTGAGTTTAAGACAAGTTTTGGATACAACTATTTGACAGGGAAATCTTATTCTGCTAATCCAATGGCGTCAATAGACCCGGCATACTGGCCCATAGCTATGAGATTTTCCACTTTTCGCTCAACTTCCAATACATCGCTTATTGTTGAACCGCAGATCGTATTCAAAAAAACCAATCAATTTTTTCAATTGGAAGTACTTGGCGGCGCATCCGGTCAGTTGATCACTTCGGATTTGCAGGACATACAGGCTTATGGTTTTTTAAGTGACAATTCGATGAGAAATATGAATTCTGCCACGACTTTTATACCTATGAACACCTCCAGCCAATATAGATACATTGCTGTTTTCGGTAGAGCGTCGATGCGGTTGAAGGATAAATATTTGTTGAATATTAATATGCGCCGCGATGGCAGTAGTAGGTTTGGTCCAGAAAGCCAATTTGCCAACTTTGGATCAATTGCTGCGGCTTGGATTTTTAGCACTGAAAATTTCTTCAAGGAGAATGCTGAATTTCTAAGCTATGGGAAATTGAGGGCAAGCTTTGGCACAACGGGAAGTGATCAAATCCCGGATTATGGCTATTTAGAACGATATAACTACACAAATTTAACTTATCAAGGAAGTCGTGGTCTCCTCACGGCCGGCCTTTATGATCCCTATTTTGGGTGGGAAAGCACCAAAAAGTTTGAAATTGGCTTAGAAACTAGTTATTTTAATGAGCGTTTACTTTTAAACTTTAGTTATTTCAATAACCGATCATCAAACCAGTTAGCTTCCCAACCACTACCAGCTTACTTGGGGCCGGGATCAATAACTGTAAATAGGGATGCATTTATAGAAAATTCAGGAGGCGAACTGTTGCTGACTGTCAAACCTTTTGAATCAAAAACGCTGAATTGGGAATCGTCCCTAAACTTTACGGCTTTTAAAAACAGACTTTTAGATTATCCTATTGATCCAAGAAATCCGTCAAATGCTTTAGAACGCATTGGTAATCCACTCGGCTATACACCATATTTTAGCGTTGAAGGAGTAGACCCTCAAAGTGGTGTATTCATATTTAATTTGGCAGATGGAACTACCGGAACGAACCCTGATCAAATAGATGACAAAATAAGGCGCCGAAGTGTAAATTTTCCTCTTTATTTTGGAGGTATTCAGAATTCCTTCACACACAGACAGTGGTCATTTGATTTTTTGGTCCAATTCGTAAAACAGTATGGGTTCAATTACATTTTTCATGGCCTTCCCGGGAACTTGCTTTCAGGAAATCAGCCGGTATCCTTACTTGACAGGTGGAGACAGCCTGGCGATATTGCTTCGATTCAACGTGTTAGTCAGGCAACTCAAAACCTTGAGAGCTTCGACAATATCAGATTGTTTAGTGATTATTCATACAGTGATATTTCTTATTTAAGATTAAGAAATGTTTCCCTGTCTTATAAAATCCCCAGAAAACTGATTGGTTGGGACGCTCTGGATGATTGCCAGATTTTCTTTAATGGCCAAAATCTTTTGACAATATCAGAATACAGCGGATTAGATCCTGAGAGTCAGTCTATAAATACATTGCCGCCCTTAAGAGTATTCACTTTTGGCGTTAAACTAACGTTGTAGCTTAATCAAATGTGTATCTACAAACCATTAAATTTTTTCTCATGTTGTTAACACTTATCAAAAAATATTTTCGGAAACTGTGTGTAGTAGTTTCCGCATGCGCATTTTTATCCTGTGCGGAAATGTTAGCTATCGACCCGCCTATCAACGAAGAAATTGCGTCTGAGGTATTTAAATCTAACTCAACCGCCGCGGCTGTACTAACTGGAATTTTTTACGAGATAAGTGATACAGGAACCCCCTTTTCGGGTCGTGGCGGACTCTCTTTTGGTTTAGGGTTGTATGCTGATGAACTTAACTTACGGGATAATGTAGCTATCGGAAGCTTCTTGTTACCATTACTGTATAGCAATTCATTGACTCCACGAAATGCACCCTATTGGAACAATTTTTATCAAATTATCTATCGATGCAATGCCGCGCTTGAAGGACTTAATGATTCTAATAGCCTTTCGCCTTTAGTAAAAAGCCGGTTGCAAGGCGAGGCTAAGTTCGTACGTGCATTTTGCTATTTCTACATAACCAATCTGTTTGGGGAGGCCCCAATTCTTTTAGGTACAGATTATAAAATTAACCTTTCCATTAAAAAAAGCCCTGTCTTAACAATATATGAACAAATCATCAGTGATTTGAATGAAGCAAAAAACCTCCTAACAGATGAATACCTCCATAACGATCTTACATCAGTATCAGGTGAACGAATTAGACCGAATAAAGGGGCTGCTTGTGCATTATTATCAAGGGTATATCTGTATCTTGATGCTTATGAAGATGCAGAGATCGAAGCGGATAAGGTCATCGGACAAAACGGGATTTACAGTCTAACGGATATAAACTCAGTGTTTTTATCTAACAGTAGTGAGGCTATTTGGCAACTACAACCAGTTTCTATCGGAGAAAATACAAAAGATGGATTAGCTTTTGTTTTGCCAGCCGCCGGTCCAAATTCAACAACCAAACCGGCATATATGAGCCAATTTTTGTTACCTGTTTTTGGCGGAATGGATAACAGAAGTAATTACTGGATGGGATCAGTTAATGTTAATGGAATTACTTATAAATATCCTTACAAATATAAAGTTGGAACGCTTGGCCAACCGCTTACAGAATATTTAATGATACTACGGCTTGCAGAGCAGTATTTAATACGATCAGAAGCACGTACAAAAAGGAATAATATCGTCGGAGGTTTGGAAGATCTAAATGTTATCCGACGAAGATCTGGCTTACCTGATACCACTCTAGTTAATCAACAAGATTTATTGAGTGCTATAACCCTGGAACGGCAAAGAGAGCTATTCACGGAATGGGGTCATCGTTGGTTTGATATATGTAGATTAGATTTGTCTGAAAGCGTTATGAGTCAAGTTTCATCGAGTAAAGGCGCAGAATGGATGACATATAAAAGACTTTTTCCGATACCCGAAAATAATATAATTCTAAATCCAAATTTGGCTCCAAATAATGTTGGTTACTGAATCATAAAAGCTTAAAGAGATGTTTAAATTAAGGTACATTTTGACTACATTAGCGTGGAGTCTATATTCAATTTCGGTAATTAGCCAACCCTCCGATGGTGAAATTGACTTTGATCAAAAGCTAGGTTGGGAAGAGATTAAGAAAGTCGCTAAAAAGGAGAATAAGTCGATCTTCGTGGATGTGTATGCCACTTGGTGTATCCCCTGTAAAAACATGGACCGGACGGTGTTCCTCGATTCGGCCGTAGGTGCGCAGATGAATGCACAGTTCATCAGCGTCAAAATGCAGCTGGACACTTCTGCGCGGGACGACGCGACCGTAAAGGCAAGGTATGCCGATGCTAGCCTACTTACCAAAGATTTTCGCGTCAAATCCGTCCCGACATACCTGTTCTTTTCGCCGGAGGGTGAAGTCGTGCACCGCGGCGAGGGGCAGCTATCCACCAGTCGGTTCCTACAGTTAGCCAACCAAGCGCTCAATCCAGACAGCCAGGCATATACGGTGGTTAGGCGATATAAACATGGAACAAGCCACCTATCTTCCGTTATCCGGGCGGCAAAATTAATCGGAGAGGACTCACTCGTCTTAGCGCTTACGGATACTTATCTTGATAATCTTGATTCGTCCTCTTTTTTCGATCCTTCAATGTTGACGTTCAATTTGGACTTAATAAACCATAGCAATTCAAGGGCTTTCGGCTACTTGTTCGCGCGACCGGATAAGGTCGATAGTTTATTGGGCGATATGGCAGTTTATGACGCGGCGTCAATTATTCGAAAGATCATTATAACTGAAGAAGTTCTTCCCTTGTATGAGCAGAGAAAATTGTCAACCTCTTATTCGCCCAAATGGAGAAAACTCAAGCGAAGAATAGAAATGAGGTTTTCAAGGGAACATGCAAATTGGGTTGTGCGCTATTCTAAGATCCCATGGTATCAATCAGAAAAAAATTGGTCTGCTTATTCTACAAGTGTCGTTGAGTTTGTAGAAGCATATAAGCCCGATATCGAATGGTTTTTCTTAAACAATTATTGTTGGGAGATTTTTAAAAGAAGTAATCGAAAGTCAGAACTTCGCAAAGCGATTTCATGGCAAAAGGCTTTGGTTGATACCCTTCAGAATCCCAATGAGTTTGACACCTATGCCAACCTTTTGTACAAAATTGGTGAGATAGATAGCGCAATTAACTGGCAGAAAAAGGCTATTGGCTTGCAAAAACAGTTGACAGCTCGGCATGGACACAAAGAAAACCCGGCCTTTACAGAAAATTTAGATAAAATGTATCGGAGAATTCCAACATGGCCCGTTGATTAATTAGCTATTGAATTTCAGTGATTTAAAATCATCAACTTCAATTCTTTTATACAATCAGTTACACTAATTTGTTGAGTGTCTTTAAATAAAATCAAAGACGCGAATTTTACACTTTAATAAATCGACATCGAATTCAAGTACATAATATCTGTGTTTCCGGTTGATACCGGTGTATGGAACGGAAAATATAGTTAAGGACGTATGAGTTATTGTTATTTTATTGGATTTTCTCTATAGAACTTTAGTCAATAATAAGGGATGAGGATCTTAACATTACTGGATCGAACTATATGATGCTTTTAAATAGATTTAAATTATACATGGGTATTTTGGTTGCATATTGCATGATATACTTTACACAGGCGTTCGCCCAAAAACCAGCGATCAACCCGCTTGATCTACGGTACATGCAACTTCACGACCAGCAACTCAGTAAAGAAGGTAAGTACGTAAGCTACTATGTAGGCTTCACTTTGTATGTCGTCGATACATTGGGCCGCCCAGTTGTTCATTTCGAACGAACGCGCGGGGCTGTATTCGCGGGCGTGGGCAAAGAAGTGGTTTTCATCCAGCGTAAGGACAGCGTCATGGCTTACAACCTGCAGACGAAACGGTTACGGTTATTGGGGCGTAGCTTCAGTTTCCGGCTGCTGAACCTGCCCGATGCCGACTACGTGCTCCATGAATCCGCGGACGAGATTTTCCTCCAACCATTGTGCCGGGATGCGGCACGGTCATTCCCCAAAAGGGACTACGTGGTCAGCCCGACAGCGGCTGCGGTATTCAGCCATCGCGGCAATGTCGGCTATTGGCTGGATGTCCGTACCGGGGCTCAGGACAGTGTCGTCGTACCGGGGGTGATCAGCCAGCCGTGCTTCGACGATTCAGGCACGAAAGTGGCCTTTTACGTCTCGGACAGCACGCGGCGCGCCGTTTACCGGGTGGAACAAGGTGTGCTTAAGCCGATTCGTTGGGCTTCCGAGGGTGAGGCTGGGGTTCCGGCGCTGATGGCGTTTGCGGATGGGGCTTTGGCATTCAACGCGACAGGCGAACGGCTATTTGCTTACCTGCGCGAGAAAACGGCTACGCCGACGGCACAACCAAACATCCCCCGGTTTAACCTCTGGAGCTATACCGACAATTACTTCCCGACCGATAAGGCCAATAGCTACGCGTACCGTCCTAAACAACGCTTTTTATCGGTTTTGTCCACCGGCAAGTCGGGTGTAACGATCATTGAGCAGGCGGACGATGCGCCCATTTCCATAACGGGCGCAGGTGACATCCTGCTGATCCAATCCGAACCCTACGTGGACGCCTATTACAATCCGCTTCATTGGCCTTCTCTATGGTTGTATGATCTTCGGACGCATATACGGACAGCGGTGAGCGAGCAGACAACTGCTGAATTTACCGAATTGACCCTTTCGCCCAACGGGAAGCATGTCGCCTGGTTCAGTAAGGAGGACCTGGCTTACTACAGTTACAGTGTCGTATCGGGCACATTGACGAATATCTCCGCCGGTATCCCGACTTCCATCATCGATGCGGAAAGCCAGGCGACCAATCGGCTGCGGAACCATGGAATCGCCGGTTGGACGGCCGACGGCAGGTACCTGCTGGTCTACGACCCGTACGACGTCTGGAAAGTGGATCCGCAGGGCAATCGACCACCGGTAAACGTGACGGGTGGTTTCGGCTCGAAGCACGGCATCTGCCTCGGCATCATCAAAACGGAGCCATCGGAGCCAGTCGTACTGGACGACAGGCTGCTGTTGAGCGGATTCAGCCGGGCCAACAAGCAGAACGGGATTTTCCGGATGGGAGACCTGAAGGACGATGCGCCGGAACGGCACATGGACGATTGCCACTACCACATTGCGCGTGTGGGGGCGTTCGGGTATATTTCCATTCCACGTAGCGGAGCTCCTCAACAAGCAAAAGAAAATGGTGTTTACCTGCTGACGCACATGACGGCGCAAAGCGCACCGAACCTGATGCTGACCCGCGATTTCAAAAAATACCAACGATTGACCGATTATCAGCCACAGAAACAAGTCAATTGGCTCACGGCTGAGCTGGTCAACTTCCCGACGCTTGACGGCGGGATGCAGCAGGGCATCCTGTACAAGCCCGAGGATTTCGACTCCACAAGAGCCTATCCGGTCATCTTCAACTACTACGAAACGCGCAGCGACGAGTTGCACCAATTTTTGCAACCCGACCTGGTGGCCCACAACATCAACATCCCGCTCTTTGTGAGCAATGGTTACCTCGTGTTTGTGCCGGATGTGAAGTCGAGGCCCGGCCGTCGGGGGGAAGGTACGTATAACAGCATCGTGGGGGCCGCAGAGTATCTGCGTCGGTTCCCGTGGGTGGATGCCAGCCGGATGGCGCTGCAGGGCCACAGCTACGGCGGTTTCCAGACGAACTACCTTGTGACCCACACCCGCAACCTGTTCGCTGCGGCGTGTGAGATGGCGGGCACATCCAATTCCATCAGCAGCTATAACTATGTGGGGTTGAATGGCCACCGCGCACGCCATTTTGAAACGCAAAGCCAGGGTGCCGCCCAGGGTGTCGGCGTGACGCCCTGGACCGACCCGGATGCCTATATCCGGGAGTCGGCGGTACTTTCCGTAAATGCAGCGACCACACCGTTATTCATGGTACACAACCGGAGCGATTCGTTTGTTCCGTTCGAGCAGGCCATCGAACTCTACACCGCCATGAAGCGCGCCGGGAAGGCGGTATGGTTGATGGAGTATGAGGATGAACATCATCAATTGATCAATACCGAGAACCAACGGGATTTTACCATCCGGCTGTTCCAGTTCTTCGACCATTACCTGAAAGCCGCCCCTGCCCCGGCATGGATGACGCAGGGCATCCCGCCACAATTGAAGGGCGTGGAGACGGGGTATGCGCTGGATGCCGGAGGCAGGTGCAGCGAAGGATGTATGATTTGTAACTGATTAAAAATTGCTATGTGTATGTATCTGAAAGTGAAAAGTGCAGCGATTGCCTTGTTGATGTTTAGCGTGATGACGGCGTTCGGCCAGACGGAACTGGCCGGCAAGTGGATTATCGATATCCCCCAAAGCGATTTCGGTAGCCTGACGCCCGATCAGGGCGCGGCAAAATCGATCGCCATCACCCTAGCCAAAGATTCCGTACGGTTCGAACGGGATTTTGTCACCAGCGGCCTGTCCATTGAAGTATTGCCCCTGAGCGGGGATTCCGTACGGCGAGACCTCTCGCGGCCGGGTGCCAAAATCATCAAGACCACATCGCTGAAGTGGGACGCCAAAGCCGGAAAACTCGTCGTTGGCGCAGTATACGACATGGACGACCAGGCCGGAAAATGGCAGTACACCCGAACGGAAACCTATTCGGTATCCAAGGACGGGAAGACCCTGACGCTGGATCGGGTGTGTGTACTACCGGACCGGACGGAGACCGTGAAAGCGGTGTATACGAAAGCGCGATAGCGAAATGTATTGATGCTAACATGAGTTTGAATACAACAATGATCCCATGCACACGATACTCGCTGTTCTATCCGCCGACGA
>JBBCJB010000035.1:0-17285 GCA_037190485.1 Parapedobacter sp. | reverse complement strand
GTGGTCACGTTCGTGCCTTGCTGGAAACCGACGCGGTTGTTCCCCAAATGGTCCTTCAGGAAGTAATGGTAGGTGTACGCAGTGCCGCTGCGCGTGATGCGGCCCTCCTCCGTATGGATTAACTCCATGACCGTACCGTTGCTGGTGTATTCGATACCGTCGATGTAGTCTCGCGTCTGCGGGAGGATGCCGTTCACGCTCCGCAGCTTCCGACCAGTGCCGTCGTAGGTATACGTCACGTTGCCGGCCGTGGCCGTCACGCTCTGCGGAAGGTTCAGGTAATTGTACGTGATCCCCGAGATGTTGTTGCCCGTGCTGCCCGGGTTCGATCGGGTCTTTACGTTGCCGTTGGCATCATACGTGTAGGTGGTCGTGCCGGGGAGCTGGAAGCTCCCATCCGTCGACGGTGCCACGTCTGCCACCGTCGACAATTGCCCGAGCGTGTTATAGGTGTACGATAGGTTGTCGACCACCGTGCTGCTTTTATCCGTGCGCACCAACGTCCTGATGTTACCGTTCTTGTAATACGTAAGCTTTTCCCGGCCCTTGTCGCCCGCCAGTGCGCCCTGCAACAGACGGTTCATCCGGTCATAGGTGTAGCTGTACGTTTCGGTAACCGAGACCGCAGAGATGTTATGCCGCGTGAAGGCCTGGCTCGTGATGTTCCCGTTGTATTGCGGTGAGGAACCCGCATTGTATCCCAAAACCTGCCTGAACAGGTTCTGGTCGGTTGCCGTCTCCGTGAGCCAGCCGCGCTGGTTGTAGCTGTACGTGACCACTTGGCCGAAGGCCGTGCCGTTCGTACTGTGCAGGCGCTTGGTACGCGGCTGACCGACGTCGTTGTACCCATTCCGGGCAATGAGGGTACGCGTGCCAGCTGGGCTCGAAGGCGCAGGGTTCACCGTCTTCCAGGTGTCAAGCAACCTTCCGCGGTGATCGTAGGTGTACTCGGTCAGCACGGTTACCTCCGCCACGCTCGTATTGGTCGTATGGTGCTTGCGCGTGCTTTTCGTCAGTTGCCCGTTGAAGTCATACTCGTTGGTGATGTCGTCGAATTTGTTCGCCGTGGAACTCCCACCAAGGTAATGCTGTTTCCATTGGCGCACCAAACGTCCCTCGTCATCGTAATAGTTGACCGTCCACAGGTATGTGGAGGCAGTACCGATAACCCTTGCCTTGCTGGCCACCAGCAATCCCCGCGTCAACTTGCTGTAACTTGCCGATTGGTTATGGGGCAGACCCGGTATCCCCGCGTAGTCATCGTAGTAGTTTGCTTCCAGCACCTCCATGTATTCGGTAGCCGATGGGATGCAATAGTTTGTATACCCGTGGAAGTTCCCCGTAGCCGATGAGCGCATTTCCCATTGATTGCCCCATGCGTTTAGCTGTACCTCGATCTCATCGCGCGTCATCGTACGGTTGCGCTCCACACCCCTCAGCACCACACGGCCCTGCCCATCGTATTTATTGAACGTATGGTAGTGTCCCGGCGTAAAACCGGCATAGGTCTCTTGTTGCTGGCGGCTGTCCTGATGGAATACAAGCCACCCTGACCGGGTATAGTTGTAGGTCTCCCATGTGCCGCTTGCGGGCAGTCGCCGATAAGACAGCCTGCCCCATCTATCGTACCGGTACTGATAGCAATGGCTGTTAAGCGCCGTGGCTGTCGGGATTCCGCTGAGTAGATCCGGGTTCGCTTCGGGCGTAAGCACGAAACACAGGTTGCCCAAGTTGTCATAAACGTAATACGTGCTCAGCATCTCCTCGGTGGTCCCGTCCAGGTTGAACGTCCGTCGCAACACCACCCGACCATGCTTGTCCGTATAGTCCTCGACGGTGTGCAAGCGGCTGGCGAACGTCCCGCTCCCGCCTGCCCAATTCTCGTCCTTGCTTACCGTCACCTTGAGTTGCCCGGCGGGATAGAACGAATTATTCACCAACGTCGGAACGCCCGTGCCCGAAAGCGTAACCGTGTACCTTGTAGCCATGCGCGTGGTCGCCAGCGTCGAAAAGTCCACGACGTTGTTGGATACGTACTCCGTTGCCACCGTGCGGCCTGCGGAGCTGCCCCGGCTCCCCGCGGGCTGCCACACTTCCCCGGGGAACCCCTGTTCCTTTACCCGGTCCAGCGGGGAGGCTTCGTAGACCGTCGCCGAATGGGCCTTGGTGGTCGTGGGTTGCCCGGCTGGCGCAGTGCCGCTGTAGAAGGTCTGCTGGTCGGGCACGGCACTGGCCCGGAAGGCGTTGCCCGTGCCGGCGGGATACGGCAAGTATCCCTTGTCCGGGCGCCCCATGGCGTCGTACGCCACCGGCGTGACCAAATCGGCCGCCCCGGGCGTGGCCTTCGACGACACGCCCTGCAAGGCCCGCCCCAACCCGTCGTAGTAATCGATGTCAACGCGCACCTTCGTATGGTCGGCAAGCGCTGCGGCAAGCGCCGTCGGCGTGGTGTACGGCTGCATCGGCACGGCCGAGCGGATGTAGTTTTTCGTGGCCGTCTGCCCGATAGCCGACCCCAAAACCGAAAATGCGGCCAGAATCGCAAAAACACCGCTTATCCTTAGCTTTCCCATGGCTCTTTCTATTTAATGTTATAGGTATACTCCTGCAGGATCCGACCTTGGCGGTCCTTGATCCGGAGCAGCCGATTGAATTGGTCATACTCGTAATACGTAGTGTAGCCTTTGCCATCGGTCGATGTGGTCACCGAACCCAGCTGGTTGTAGGTACGGCTTTCCATCTGCGCACCTAACGGATATAACCGCATGTCATCCACATACCCCGCAGGTATGACCTCCAGGTTGCCGGTGACGTTGCGCAGCCGGATCTCCCGCTGCTGCCAGCTCCCCTTGCTCTGCAGCACCGTGTTGCTCACGGTCACGGCTCCGCTGTTGCGTACCGTCAAGGTACCGCCCTTTTCCCAAAACGTGAGCACGTACGTGTTGGCCGCCACCAACTGTTTGTCGTAGGTGGTGATGTAGCCCGACGTGCCCGTATTGTTGGTGCAATACATGCCCACGGGCGCGTCCTGGTCGCTGTAGCGCGTCAGCACCTGGCCGCCACCGCCCCGCCAGTCGCTGTCGTTGGCCGTGGTCTCAAAGCTAGAATACGCCGATTCCAGGTAGCGCCCACCGCTCACCTGTGCGATCGGGTGTTTCATGAACTGTCCGAAAATCGTCGAGGTCACCTTGCCCGCCGCGTCGGTGTAGCCCACCGGCTTGGTCTTGTTGTATGTCCGCATCGGCTGGAACTCGTAGTCCGCCTGTTTCACCAGCGCCGGATCCTGCGTCACCACCTCGGCGCTGCCCGAACGGGTCACCGAAAACGGCACATAGCCTGAAAGCGCTACGGGCGAAAGCTTGCCCAATGCGAAAGACGCCTGCGGGACGGTTCGCCATAGGAATGAGGGATAGTAGTACTGGCGCGTGCCTGTATGAGTGAGCACGGAAGCTGCGGATATCTTCTCGGTTCCACCTTCCACCACCGTGTTGACCACCTCGATGGGCGTGGCGATGTTATGGCTGTAGATGAGGTAGGAATAAGGATATAGCTGTGCATTGCTAGCACCACTCTCGTTCGTCAGCACATCGAACACGTAGCGGTACTTCGTACGCACCGTCTGGTTCCAGCTGTCGGTTGACTGCTCCTGTTTGAGGAGCTTGTAGTTCTCATCGTAGGTATAGGTCTTGCTGACCGTCACCGGATTGGTACCGTTCTCCTCGTAATCATACACGGTTTCGGTAACCGGCAGGAAAGCATCGACATTATAACTATAGGCGGTAGCCTCCCGTACACTCACGGCTGTTTCTTCACATACGTTGAAATACAACGCTTTCAACGAACGAACCTCGCTGCCTGGGGTGCCTATGGAACTATAAGACACATACCTCCACTTTAGTAACTTATCTGAAGAAGAATAAACGTACTCGTCCAAGAGTTTACCCCGATAGGATGCTCGTGAACGATATGGTGAATATTCCGTTCTTGACTGCTGAAGATCTTCGATTGGGGCTTTATCCCTAAACAGTGCATTGTCAAAATTGGAATAGTGGAAAATGGTGTAGGACCCGTCGCTTCGCTTTTCAACCACCCTGCTATAACCGATGTGACTGCCTTTACTGTTTTCACAGGCAGGAAGCACGGATTGGGATGAAAACAACTTCCGGGAATACGTATTGGTTCCGTTGAACGATTTGGCCCTGTAATCATCAAAATAATACCTGCTCTCTCCCCCAAGTATGCCGCTGGATTGCAAAGTGGCCACATTCGCTGTGCTGGTATAACCATTGACGTAAAAATACTCCCTTTCAACCTTACTTGCTGGGAATTCGGGATCGTAGCTGCTGATTTTACGGATACGTAAACCTCCCGCAAGTAAATTCGAGAAAATAGGTAGCGGTTCATTCCACCGCAGTGAGGGAACGGAACGCCGATAATCATGCGGCTCGAAGACAAAATCCGTTACCCCCCCTGTGGGATACGTGATCCGGCTGAGTGTTCCAGCTTGCAGATATGTCGCGTTCGGATTTCTATAGTTGTAGTACGTGAGGTGATATGTACTCGTGTTGCTAATATCGGCATACGTACCATTGTAAAAGCCCCAATGATCGCTCATGTTTGCCAAATATTCTGGCAGTGAAACCGAGGTATTGTAAGTGAACGAGTAGGGCTTCAGCAGACCACTATCCGCTCCCTGCTCGCGCACCGATTGCAGGGTGAGCCGCTGCGTGCTGCTGGAGCTATAGGCTAGGTTATAGGCCTTTTTGACCTCCCCATCAACTTCGACACGGATCTGGTCGAGTTTTTTCCATTGTAGCTTGTTAAGGTTTGCGGGATAGCTATCGTGATAGCTATAGTCCTCCAAAAACGGCAAGAAACTATCGTAGTATCCATAAGAGGTCCAAAAGCTGCGCTTCCAGTCATATATATACGTAGCATAACGCAATTCTGTACTGGTAGAGCGGACAAAGCGTATCACCTCATGCTTGGACGTAATGGCAGACAGATACACCGGCGAAATCAACTTGCCGCGGTATGAAGCATAAATACCTGCGTAATGTCGACTACCGCAACCAGGGTCAAGTGGAATTATACCGCCCCCACCCACGGAACCCGTGCCAAGGTTATTGTTTACCGATATGGTCATCTGATTTATAAAATCGTCACGTTCATAGGTAAACGCCACTTCATCGCCTAGCGGATAAACGATCCTCGTAAGGTTCCATGTATTAGCCCCCCAATGATCGGTGTTTTGTTCAAAGAAATCGATGCTGTATTCAATGGCGTCGGTTGTTCCTCCGAATATATACTGAACCCCATTTTCGTCAGTAATTGTAAATCCTGAGAACGACTTGAAATACCCATAGAATTCCGGCGGCGTCCCCATTGGGGCTGTAAATGGCACCGACAAGAACGTCCCATCAAAAGTTACGCGAATCGGCCTGTCACACCTGACTTTCCAAGAGCCGTCGTGCGCAATATAAAATGTACCGGAAATACCGTTGACGTGGAAGGAAAATTCATCAGGCTCGGTATCTTTCGCCATTTCACTGCCCTGCGCGATACTCTGCATGTAAGTGGTGCTGGTCCAACTGCTGGTATTTAGGATTCCGTAATTAAAATAAAAGCCGTGATAAGCGAGGCCGTACGTGCTTATATTCGTCTCATCGGGTCTGTCATGTATAACCCTGGAAATAGCCCCCCCAACGGTCAGATTCCACCCCATACCCACCCAACCCGGATGCATATCGGGCCGGAAACCGGAAGCGTGGTAATCCAACGAAATCGGCACATTTACCTCCCCCGATAAAACGTTGTGTAACGGCAAACTGATCTGGGGCAAACCCGTAAAATGCGAAACCGAATATTCCCCGAACAATCCCAGCGAAGCTGCGTTGGGGCTAGGGAGGGTCTGTGGTAAGCCAGGAATCTGTCCGCTGACGGTCCAAAAGGAAAACATCACGAAGTACAGCGTGGCCATGTGTGCACGCCTGCCAAATAAGTGTCTTATTAAGATGATCATATCGACATAACTTTAGGATTACCCCCAATGCCTACGAATCTATTGAATCCGTGTCGGTGCGAAGATTGTTGGCGGACGATTGAAATCCCGGCTTAACGATGTGTTGACCTTAATCAATTGCTCTTCCGTAAGCAGCTCCTTCAAGGCCCTGCCCCGCGCGGCCGCAAACACGGAAAGCTTTGCGGCCAAGGCTTGGGCGGCTTCCCGCCTTGCTTCCGATGCCTTCACCGCTTCCGCGTCGATAACGGCCACTACCGCTTCTGCCTGTTCACGGCTTATGCCCAGATCGTCTGCGATCAGTGACACGCGTTTAACCGCGACCGAATCCTGTTCCTGCGCCTGTACACTTGCCGTGCCCAACACCATAAAAGCCACCGTAATGACCATGATGGAAAAAAATCTGCTTTTGTTTTCAGCTTTCATGACTATCGAATTTTACTTTACAAAACTACCCCCCAAACCCTCACCCCCCGCTACGTTTCGGTTATGGATAATCATGGGCTTGGTTATGGATGTGATCGGGTTTGGTTATCGCGCAGACCGATCACCCTTCAATTCCTCGATTTTCGCGTCCTTGCGCACTACCTTCGCTTCCAGCTCTGCAATGCGTTTGGCCTGGATTTCCTGCATGGCCAGCGCGTGGCGCAATTGTTCAACCACCTGGTCATACAAGGTCTTCGGCACGTACATGCCGGTATCCAGCACCATGCCTTGCCGATAGAATAGTTCCACGGGCAGTTGGTAAAAGTCAGCGAGCAACCGCAGCTTGACCGCATTGATCTGCGTATTGCCGTCTTCGATCTTCTTGTAGGCCGGCTGCGACATCATCAATACCTTGCCGACATGTCGTTGGGAATAGCCACGGTCGACCCGCAGCTTCAACAGGTTGCCACAGATCGCTTTCTTAAATTGTCGTTCCATACTCGTATTTTCTTTCAGTTAATCAATGATTCAGTACACCCGCAATATTACCCACTATCCGCTTTGCCGCTTGTCCGTTTCAGCTATAATAATGATAGCCTAGGGCTATAATCGACTACCATTCCCGCAAACAGTCTGGCGGTTTCGGCAACTTTGCCAAGCCGCCAGCGCGTATGCGCCTGGCCGATACGGAAACCCCATGAACAAAGGCATCGACATCAAACGGATCAAACGCGCCGCAACAAGCCCGAAGAAGTCCAAGGCCGCGGCGCCGCACTGGCTCACACGGGACTATTCGCTTTTTTCGCCATTCGGCGACAAACAGAAAGAAGGGTTCTACCACGAGCTCGGCATCCTGCTGGGGGCAGGCATCGACTTCAAGGAGGCCTTTGACCTGCTGGCTAGCCAGCAGCAAAACAAGAAGACCGCGGCCATGCTCGCCGACGTGCAGCAATCGGTCATCCAAGGCAGTTCGTTGTCGGTTGCGATGCGAAAGCATCGCGCATTCACCCCCTATGAATACCACAGCGTGCAGATCGGCGAGGAAACCGGCAAGATCGCAACCGTATTACGGGACCTGGCGGTGTTCTTCCGCAAGCGACTGAAGCAGAAACGGCAAATCACCGGCGCGCTCACGTACCCGGCCATCGTGATGCTCACCTCGTTCGGCGCGGTCTTCTTCATGATGAATTTCATCGTGCCCATGTTCGGCGACATCTTCCAGCGCTCGGGCAACGACCTTCCGGCGGTGACGCAATTCATCGTGTCCATTTCTTCCGCCTCGCGGGCGATGGCCCTCCCTTTCTTCTTAGGGCTTGCGGCTGGCGTGGGTTGGCTGTACAGCCAACGCAACAAGGCGTGGCTCCGAAAAGCCATGGCCTGGGTCATGCTCCACCTCCCTGTTTTCGGGCCCATCGTCCGCAAGGTGTACCTGGCCAGGTTCAGCAATTCGATGGCACTCCTCACGGGTGCCAAGATCCCGCTTATCCGGGCGCTGCAACTCTGTCGGCAGATGGTGGATTTCCATCCCGTCGAAACGTCCTTGAAACAGGTGGAAGACCGCGTGTTGCACGGACACTCGCTACACAGTAGCCTGGCCCGGTTTCCACTGTATGATGCCAAGCTGGTTTCGCTGGTCAAGGTAGGCGAAGAGGTGAATCAGCTTGCGGATTTCTTTGATAAGGTGGCTGAGCAATACAACGAGGATGTCGAACACCAATCGGCCACCATTGCCTCGCTCTTGGAGCCGCTCATCATCGTATTCCTCGGCCTTTTCGTGGGCCTGATCCTTATCGCCATGTACCTGCCGATGTTCCAGATGGGTGATTCTTTCGGTTGATGCCCCCTTTGACGCCGGTTGAAAACCCGGTTTCGTCGTGGTCAATCGCCCGTTCGTCGGGTTTATTTGCCGAGCCGTAACCTGTTTTCCATCTTCGCCACCATAAATCATTTTAAAAAAAAGATCATGGAAAAATTCACAGCAACACAACTCGAGCAGTTCCTTGAACTGGACACGGAAATCATCTGCAGCATGGAACATCGGGAAAGGATCGAGGCAGACAATGGACGGGATCCCGGCGCAGCCACCACGGTGACTACTAGCGTGACAACTGGACTCATCAGGTAGTCGCACGATGGAAATCTTGAGGTGCCTGGTCGTTGAAGACGATGTGTTGGCCATCGACATGATGGCCGACTACATCGGTCGGTTCCCGAACCTCCTGCTGGTCGGTGTGATCCAGGAACTGAATGACATCCCGCAGGCGATGGCCATCGAAAAACCGGACGTCGTGTTCCTGGACTTGGTCCTCCCTGCAGGCGAACCATCGGATTTCCATTTCGGTTTATTCGGCAAACACGTCACGGTGGTGGTGGTTTCGGCCATCCCCACCGTTTCCTTTGCAGGAATCGCGCCGAAGGCCGTTGCATTCGAATTGCTGAAGCCTGTTTCGTTTGAAAGCTTTGCAAAGTGCATTGACCACATCACGAACACCCCACCAACCGGTTGACGATGATCATCGAGCCCCTTGACTTTTTCCTGTTGCGCATGCCGACGTTGCCGCAACACGTGGCCGAGGAACTCCATGGTACCCGCTCCCTACCGGAATTGGTGGCCTACCTCCACACGTTGTTCCAAGCACCGGAGCTACGCGATGCCGTCTTCATCGCCAGCGAATCCTTACATCGGGAATTGGCCTCGTTCCTGGAAGGCGGCGATTCCGACGCTCCTCAGAAGCTACTGTTCACACTGTACAAGTACGCGATCCGGATGGCTACCCGATCGACACCTTTCGGCCTGTTCGCGGGGGTAGCGTCGGGGAATGTCTCGGATGAACCATCGGCCATGCGGTTCTCCGGCATAACCAAGGCCACCTTTCGGCTCGACATGGCATTTTCCGCCTACCTATCCCGCGCGGAGCAAAATCGGTACGCCGTGGATGCAACGCGCTATCGGGCAAACGCCAGCCTCCTCCGCTACGGTAACCACTACCGTTACATGGGATATCGCATCCAACAGGGCAAACGCCATTACCAATGGATGCGGGCTCCGCGCAACCCGTTGGTCGATCGGGTAATCGCCTACACGGATCACGCCACGCGCGGCTACGACGAGTTGATGGGTTTGCTGAAAAGCCTTGGCCTCGACGATGGGCAGCGTGTTGCATACTTGATGGGGTTGGCCGATGCCCAGTTACTGGTATCCGAAACCGAACCGGTGTTGACAAACCACCGCCCCATGGCATTGCGCGATCTATCGCCCAATACGTTGAACGGGATACCCAAGGCCGATTTCAGCGGCACGCGCATCCAGGCCGACCTGGTGGTTGGCATGGCGCGCAATCAGCTATCGCGCCAAGCCGCCCAGGTGATCACGACGGAAATTCGGGAACTCCTGCCCCTGAACCAACATGTCCTTCCGACGGACCTCGCCGATTTCCGCAGGCGCTTCACCGCACGGTACGAAGGTCGTGAGGTACGCCTACTGGAAGCCCTTGACCCCGACCGCGGCATCGGCTATGGTGATACCCGCGCTGCGCACATGGCAACAAACGACCTACTTAACGACTTGGGGCTGCACCAACCCGCACAGGCAACGACCGACCGCGATGAGCGGCTGCATCGGATGCTCCAAGGCAAACGGCCGGCCTCCCACGGATGGCCGATGGCCATCGAGCTGTCGCCGCGAGATGTGCAAGCGCTCGGCGGGCATCCGGAAAGCGGTAGCCACGAGCTGCCCAGTACCGGATACGTGATGGGGCAATTGATCGCACCGGATGCCGAAGCGCTTGACCAAGGCCATTTCCTATTCAACCTGCAGGCGGCCGGCGGTAATTCAGCGCTTCCCCTGCTGGCCAGGTTCTGCCACCTTGATACCGGACTGGAAACCAGGTTGCGCGCGTGTGCCGCGTTGGAAGAAGCCGCATCCCCCGATGTCGTGTTCGCGGAAATCGTCTTCCTGCCCGACGACCGCATCGGCAACGTGATGCTTCGACCCTCGCTTCGCCGGCACGAACTGGCCCTGATCGGCCATGCGGCCACCCCCGATGAAAACACCATCCCGGTAGCCGACCTCTGGGTGTCGGTCATGGATGGCCATATCGCCTTGCGGTCGCGGCGCCTTGGCAAAATCGTCATCCCGAGGCTGAGCTGCGCACACAATTACCGTCATGGCACATCGGTATACCGGTTCCTGTGCGACCTCCAGCATCAAAGCCATTCCATTTCGGTCGGCTGGGATTGGGGCGGGTTCGCCGACAGAAGCCACTTGCCGCGGGTTTCCTACAAACACATCGTCCTGAGCCGCGCGCGATGGCGTATTCCTTATCCCACAGACCCCGCATTCGCAACCCTGGGCTCCCCGACGGAGGCCGTGGCCGAATTGCGCCGACGCCATGGGTTGCCGGCAAGGGTTGTCCTGGCCGAAGCGGACAACGAATTGTTGCTCGATCTGGGTCATTTCGCAGCCGCGGAAATACTCATGCAACACCTGAAGCGTTCGCCAGCAATCCTGCTCGAAGATTTGGCCACGTCTGGCCATAGTCCCGTGACCGGGCCTGGGGGCATCGCTTTTGCCAACGAAATCATCCTGCCGTTCAAAACCGGGGGACACATGATCGCGCCGGATGTTGCCCCGGCCGTGCCATCGCCCGCCCGTAGGTCTTTCCCGCCCGGCAGCGAATGGGCCTACATGAAGCTGTACGTGGGGCGTGGCGATTCGGAGCGCCTGCTCACCGGGCCCGTGACCGGCTTCATTGCCCACCTGAAACGGCTAGGCGCATTGCGAGGTTGGTTTTTCGTGCGTTACGCCGACCCGGACTACCACATCCGTTTGCGCGTACGGCTCAGCGTCCAAGATGATGGTCTGACTTGGCAAACATTTACCGATTCGGTCAACCGCCATTTCGGACCACCGATGGACGATGGGCTCATCCATCGCATCCAATACGACACCTATGACCGCGAACTGGAACGGTATGGCCACGACACCATCGCCCGATGCGAAGCGATGTTCCAATTGGACAGCGAAGCGACCCTAGCCATGCTTCCGCGGCTGTCGATGCCCGGACACGACCGAGACCGGTGGGCCTGGGCCATGGTAGCCGTTGACGACTTGCTTGAAGCGATGGGCTTGCCCTTGCACGTGAAATTGGCGTGGATTGACGGTTGGCGGGAACAGTTCATCGCAGAATTCCGGGCCGGCAAGTCCGTCCAGCAAAAGCTGGACCTGAAATTCAGGGAACACCGCCCCTTCGTCGAACAGGTATTCAACCCCGCAAACCGCCACGCCGGGATCGGTATGCCGCTCGCCGACCGATTCAGCGGCCTAAAAAACATCGCCGAGGGTGCCTGGATCACGCGCCCGATAGCCGCTTCGTTGGCACATATGTTCATCAACAGGCATTTCCACACCGACCAACGCGAAATGGAACTGGTGGTCTACCATTTCCTGGCCAAGACCTATCGGATCATGCTATTCCGAAATGGCGGCGCAACCCTTTCTGGTAATCCTCCCCCACGGGCAATTCGCCCTGTTTCCCTTTCAACGTCAGCTGTTTTGCGGTAATCCCGTGAACGTATTTCAGGTTGACCACATAAGACTTGTGTATTTGCGCGAACGAACTTACCGGAAGCTGTTCCAGGACAGACTTCAGCGTCCGCCAAAGGGTGTATTCCCCCTCCAGGGTCTTGATCTGGAGGTAGTCTTTTTCTGTCTTGATGTAAAGAACCTCAACGTATTCCACGATGACATATCGGTTGCGATCTTTGACCACCAAATATTTGTCGCTTTTCTTGGATTCGCGTTTCAGGTCAAGGAGCGCTTTCGCCTTGTTCGCCGCTTTCTCGAAACGCGGAAAACCGAAAGGCTTGACCAAATAATCCACGACGTCGAGTTCAAACCCTTCGGCCGCATGGTCCGGATGGCCGGAAGCGAAGATAAAAGCCGGCGGGTCCTGCAGGCTTTTCAGGAACGTGATGCCATCCATCTCGGGCATGGCGATGTCAGAGAAGACGATATCGATGCGATCGGTGAGCCCCGCTACCCCAATCGGGCTTTCGAAAACGCCCACCAGGTTCAGGAACGGTACCTTGCCGATGTATTCGACCAGCGTATCGCGTCCCATCGATTCATCATCGACCACTACACAGTTGTACATGAAAACTTCCTCCTTATTATAATTGAATGGTTAAATAGACGTGGTATTCCGTTTCCGATTCCTCGATGCGCAAGGTATGCCTGTTGGGGTAATGCAGCATCAGCCTTTTCTTAACATTCTCGTTGCCCACGCCGCCGACACCCTCTTTGCTCACGGTCCGGTTCACGCCGTTGCCCACATGGAAATGGAGCACCCCATCGTCAATGGTCAATTCGATCCGGACCCACGCGTTTTTCCTGCTGCGCGCCGGCCCGTGCTTGAAGGCATTTTCCACGAACGGGATCAACAACAAGGGAAAGATGGCGAAGGGTTCGTCGATCGGCTGGATCGCTAGGTCAATCCGTACGCTCTCGTCGTAACGGATGCGTTCCAAGGCGACGTAATCACCGATAAAGCCCGTTTCTTTTTGCAGCAAAAGCTGTTCATCCTTGGCGTCATACAGCATATAGCGCATCAAGCCCGATAGCTGTAGAACCGTTTCGGCGGCACGGGGATCGCGTGTGGTAACCATCCGGTAGATGCTATTCAAGCAATTGAACAGGAAATGCTGGGAGACCTGCGATTTCAGGAAATTCAATTCGATGATCAGGTTGTCGCGTTCTAGGCGCACGTTTTCATTGGACTGTTCCACATAGGATTTTATCAATTTGGGCCCGACGGATATCGTAACGACAAACAAATAGTCCAGAACCAACTCCACGGTTTTCGCGAATGTGAACAGCTTGAAATAGCCGCCATTGAGCACCAATGCCAAATACGTATCAAAGCGACGATCTTCCCGTTCGAACTCCCGTTCAACGATATCGCACACCCAATACGTTGCAGATACCCACCATAAATAGCCAACAAAATAAAAGGCAGCGACCAAATAGAAGTTCCTGACCTGCACCCCTTTGGCAATCAACCACGAAACAATGTAAAACAACGTTATCGCCACCACCATCTCCTTCACCACGAAAATCCACACGTAATCCCCCCCAACGCGCCGGTAAGTAAGGTAGGACAACGTGGTAATCAGCGTCCAGAAGAGGAGATGCAACAGCGGACGCCGCATTTTTTTGATGAAAAATTCCCATAGTCCATTCATGTGGTTATTCATGGTTTTCTGTTCAGGATTCGTTTACGTGACTACCCGAACCAAATCTAGTGAAAACCATGAAAACTTCCAACGGTATCGGTTATTTCCCTTATAAGCAATTTCATCCGCGCGGATGAAAACGAAGGCCCGCCTAGCATTGCTGGCGGCCACGTTCGGCTGTTATCTTCTATTCATTTTCCTTGTTTATTGATTCCAATTGGTCAACCCGGGTTTTAAGCCGCCCGTTCTCCTGTTCCAGCCGGATCAGGTGCAAGGTGATTTCCTCCACCTTCTTCAACAGCAGCAAATTCATCTCGGCCAAATCCAGCCCATCCCGCGCGATATCCGCCGCCGAAGGGATTTCCGGCAGGTGCTTGTGTTCCTTCACGTACGCTTGGATGTCGACCAGTTTCGGCAATTCGTATTCCGGCTCGAACACGTAGTCCGGCACGCTGATGTCGGTTTTCACTTTAACCTCCCTTGCAAGGATGTTGCCGTTAACGGCTAGCTTGGCTTGGGGGCTATCCGTACCGATACCGACGTTGCCGTCCGAATAACTCAGGACGCTGCCCTGCCGTTGCCACTGGAAAGACGCTCCGAAAACTCCCGGTCTCACGCTCGGCACATTCGCGAAAAGCACTTCGACAGCCGCCAGCACATTATATGTACTGTTGTGGTTAGTCATCAATTTGACCATGCCATTATCCACGGTGAGCAATGGATGATTGGATACATTACTCATAATCGAGACACTCCGTGTGCGCCATCCCCCGTTGGCTTCATGCCAGACCAGGAATTCGGCTCCAGTTGCCGTCCCGGTGCCCTGGGTGGCTAGCCGCACGCGGTAGATGCGCGAAACCTGCAACGATTGATTGCTCGCGTCCGTGAGTTCCGGCATGATAGAATTGCTTACCTGGAAGGTCTTCGTGAAATGGGATATCCCCGTTGTTTGACCGAAACCGCTTAGCGGCATCAAAAAAAAGACCGATAAGGCGAATCCTGCGAAGATGGTTTTTAGCGATTTTGCATGCATATGGCGATACGTATTTTTAAGCGTTTTTACTGCCCTTAATTTACACAGCAACCGGGCGTCAAACCAAATTTCTGTCACAGGCAACACCTTTAATCTCCATAGGCAACGCCTTTAATCTTAACAGGCACTGCCTATAATTTGGCATATCCGGATAAAATCAACCAAAACGGACTATTCATGCCACCAAGGTGGCGGCGTAAAATGGTCGGTTGGGTTGGAAAAGTTGCGAGCGGATGGATCCAGGATTCACCGGACCGGTCCCTGGATTCATGGCACAGGATCCCGGCGGAACACACCCGGGTCGGATACCGCGCAGCAAGCAGGCCGGGCGGAACGCAGCTGGCCCCAAGTGAGACGTACCCCAGGTCTTCCACGGCATACCCGGACCGGGGGGAACGCCGGAAGCAGGCCAACCCGAACCCGGATGGAGCCGGGTGAAACGTACCCGGATCCATCCGCGATATACCCGGGCCGGGGGCAACGCCAGAAGCAGGCGAACACAAACCCGGATGGATCCGGAGGGAGCGCACCCGAACCCATCCGTAATGCACCGCGACCGGAGCCAACGCGGAAGCAGGCCAACCCCAATGCCGATGGATCCGGGTGGAACGTCCCCAACCCCATCCGCGACGCACCGGGATCGGGGGCAACATTTGGCACGAACCCACCGAAATGCCGACTGGTCCGGGTAGGAAGTGCCGGAGGCCACCCGCAACGTACACGGATCGGGGGCACCGCTCGGAACGAATACGCCGAGCCGCGGATGGGCCCGGGTGAAACGTACCCACCCCCATGCGTGACGCGCCGGGATTCCGGCCGGCGCGGCAGGCTTACCGGGTCAAACGCGGCCGGGCCCGGCCAGCCGTCCCCTGGATCCGGTCAGGTGTTTTCTGGATCCGGTCAACGGTGGGAATGGCCTGGTTCACCGAGCGCGCGGAGGATGGCCAAGCAGGCCAATGCGATTCGACCGTTACGGCTGAGGGAGGCGACGCGTTGGAGGGGAATTCAGTTCCAAAAAAAAAAGGGGGAGGCGCCGAACGGACGCCATCCCCCTTTTCGCGGTTGGTCGATGCACCGAACCGTTGGTCAGCCAGACCTACCAACGGGTGAACCCGATGGCCACCGCGCTCCAGGCACTCTCACCCTTGATGTTGCGTGCCCGCACCCGGGCGTGGTATTCGCGCCTGTTTTCCAGCCCTGTCACGATAACGCCCTTGCTTCGACGCGAACGGCGTATCTCGCCCCAAATCGGTTGCCCGTCGGCGTCGAATTGGTCGGTGACATTATATTCGTATTCCGCGGCGCCTTTGACAGCGGCCCAGTCGAGCACCATCTCGCCCGGCAGCCGCCCGTCGCGGAAGCGAATCCAATCCACCGTTAGCGGGCCCAGCAACTCACTGGGCTGTTCCACGGGATGGAAACCCGAGCTGAGCTGCATGGAACTCAGGTCGGTGAAGTTATTGATGTAACTCGTGACGCGCCGCATCATCACGATGAGCGCGTCTCGCGACTCGTCCTTCTCCCGGTTCTGCTGGATGCTCCCCCCTTTGGAGGTGATGCCGTGCTTGGTCAGGTAATCCTGCGCAGCCGTCTGGTAATCCGCGAATGCCGGATCCAGGTCCGGGAAGTTGGCGTTGGTCGCCAACGCGTCCAGCGTACGTGTCGCCAACGTGGCCAGTTGCCCGTCGGTCATGTAGTCGTAATTCGTCTTTAACTTTGGTCTTCTCATTTTTTTTTGTTGTGTTATTTTGTTTTGAATCTGTTATGTAGAGACGCAATGCATTGCGTCTCTACGGGGAAATCCACCTCGCGACAGCATGAATCGTGCGTACCGGCCGCCGCTTCCGGTGTACGCCTTGTCGGGCGGGCCCTGCCCGGACGGGATTGCTCGGGTCACCGATTCCAGCCACCGCCCCGTCCGGCCCGGTGTTGCCCTCTACGGTGATGCAGTTCGCATCGCCCCAGCCGTCGACGAAGCCGCAATGGCCGATACGCCGCAAATTGTTGTAATAGATGCCGAAGACATCGCCTTGGCGCGGGTCGTTCACCCGCCGGGCCATCGGGAACAACGCCGGGCTCCAGGCATTGCGCGGCTCGGGATATCCCGCCCGATCAAAGCACCACGACACGAATGCGGCACACCAGGCATAGCCCGGCTGGAAGCCGACATATTCTAGGTATTCATCGATGCGCGGGTGGTCGTTGTTGTCAGTGGTTTCGTATACGCCGATTTCGGCGGTGTACACGGCTTGGAGGTGGTGGGTGTACATGGCTTGACCGTTCCGGCTGTGCCGGCTCCCTGGCAACCCGTTGCCGACCGTTTCCGGCAAACCCAAGCCGCTGCGCTTCCGGGGTTTGCTTTCGGAAACGTCTGGCTGCCGGTTGCTGCGGTATCCGTCAAGGCCTTCACCGCCAAACCGTGTATCCTGTGTGGTTTTTGGTGGGGTGATGGTTAGTAGACCGCAACCAAGCAGCAGACAAAAGCATAGACAAAACCGAAGAAAATAACCAGGTAAAACGTGATTTTCTGCCATGGGAACAAGGATTTGAAATTGTTTGAGAAATGATTTTTCT
>JBBCJB010000034.1:0-83229 GCA_037190485.1 Parapedobacter sp. | reverse complement strand
ACGCTGACGGGTGCCGGTGCGGCCACGCAGCTTTCGATCACGACGCAGCCGGGCGCCACGGCGCAGAGCGGAATCGCCTTCGGGCAGCAGCCGGTCATCCAGCTGCTTGATGCGAGCGGCAACGCGGTTTCCCAGTCGGGGATTGCGGTGACGGCCACGGTAAGTACCGGTGGTACGCTGGTGGGCACGGTTACTTCGGATACCGATGCGAACGGTGTCGCCACGTTCACAGACCTAGGCATCAGCGGTGTGGTTGGGGATTATACAATAACATGGAGCTCAGATCCGCTGACGGATGTTACCTCAAATACGATTACGTTGAGTGCCGGGAATGCCTCTGTCGCCACGACCACGATCACGGCTTCACCAACGAACATCACCACGGACGGCAATTCTACCATCACAGTCCAATTGAAGGACGCGGCGGGCAATGACCTGGCGGCCTCGGCCGGTACGGTCGCGCTGAATACCACGGTCGGTGCACTGGGTGCGGTCACGGACAATAACAACGGCACGTACACCGCGATATTGACCTCGACCGCCACGGGCACCGCCACCATCGCGGGCACGCTGGACGGCACGGCCATCAAGGACGACGCCGAGGTGGCGATTGGTGTCGGGGCGGCTTCGACTATCACTACAACGGCTGTTGTTCCGAACGGTACGGCTGGTGCGACAACCACGATTATTGTGCAGGCAAGGGATGCGCACGGTAATAGCCTGACGGTTGGTGGATTGGTTATATCAGCCGCTATCAGCGGCTCAAATTCGGCGACGGTCACTGCGGTTGACAATGGTGACGGTACATATACCATTACCTATACGCCGACCGTGGCTGGTACGGATGATATAGCGATTACATTGGAAGGCACGCCCATCAGTGGAAGTTCGTATACCTCTACTGTATCCGTAGGGCCATTTGCAGCGTTGGAATTTAGCGGTGATGCAACGGATTTGGCATCGGGTGATAGGCGGCAATTGACGGTGACATTAAAAGATGCTTATGGAAATACACTTTCAACAGGTATTGAAAGTGCATTGCAACTTATATTTTCACAAGCTGGGACAGGATCTGTCACCGGTTTGGCAACCATTACTTCGGTTGCAGGGATAGCTCAAATTACCGTGACGGGTGAAAATGGTGGTGAAGTAAGGATTGTCGTGCGTACCTCATCTCCTTTTATTGAATCCAATGAGTTTATTTTTGATATAACGCTCAACAAGTCGGGCTTACAGGACGCGGTCGGCGAGGCGAACGGGCTGACGGCGTCGGATTACTCGCCAGCGAGCTGGTCGACACTTGAAACGGCACTGGCGACAGCCGAGGCGGTTCTGGCGGATTCGAAGGCCACACAGGCACAGGTTGATGCGGCTGAACAGGCGTTGCGCAATGCGCTTGCGGGCTTGACGGTAGACAAGACCGGCTTGGCGTCCGCAATAGACGAAGCCAACGGCTTGGATGAAGCGGATTATTCGGAGTCAAGCTGGGCAGCTATTGAAACGGCCCTTGCCGCAGCCGAATCGGTATACAACGATGCGGATGCTACGCAGGCACAGGTTGATGCGGCCGAGCAGGCGCTGCGTGATGCGATGGCGGGCTTGACGGTCGACAAGACCGGCCTGCAGTCGGCCATTGCGGAAGCAAATGGGCTGGCCGAGGCGGATTATTCGGAGTCAAGCTGGGCAGCTGTTGAAGCAGCGCTGGCAGCAGCCGAATCGGTATACAACGATGCGGACGCTACGCAATCCGAGATTGATGCTGCCGAACAGGCCTTGCGTAATGCGCTGGCTAACCTGACGGTTGATAAGACCGGTTTGCAGTCGGCCATTGCGGAAGCAAATGGGCTGACCGAGGCCGATTATTCGGAGGTAAGCTGGGCAGCTGTTGAAGCAGCGCTGGTGGCAGCCGAAGCGGTATTCAACGATACTGATGCCACGCAGGCACAAGTTAACACCGCCGAGCAGGGACTGCGTGAGGCAATAAATGCCCTGACGGTTGATAAGACCGGTTTGCAGTCTGCGATCACCGAGGCAAATGGGCTGACCGAGGCGGATTATTCAGAGGTAAGCTGGGCAGCTGTTGAAGCAGCGCTGGCGGTGGCCGAATCGGTGTACAACGATGCGGATGCTACGCAGGCACAGGTTGATGCGGTCGAGCAGGCGCTGCGTGATGCGCTGGCTAACCTGACGGTTGATAAGACCGGTTTGCAGTCTGCGATCACCGAGGCTAACGGCCTAAATGAAGCGGATTATTCGGAGGCAAGCTGGGCAGCTGTTGAAGCAGCGCTGGCGGCAGCCGAAATGGTATACAACGATGCGGAGGCCACGCAGGCACAGGTTGATGCGGCCGAACAGGCCTTGCGTGATGCGCTGGCTGACCTGACGGTCGACAAGACCGGTTTGCAGTCGGCGATCGACGAAGTCAGCGGCTTGGATGAAGTGGATTATTCGGAGTCAAGCTGGGCAGCGGTTGAAGCAGCGCTGGCGGCAGCCGAATCGGTATACAACGACGCGGATGCTAAGCAGGCACAGGTTGATACGGCCGAACAGGCCTTGCGTAATGCGCTGGCTAACCTGACGGTTGATAAGACCGGTTTGCAGGCCGCGATCGACGAAGCTAAAGGCTTGGACGCTGCCGATTACTCCGATGCAAGCTGGACAGCTATTGAAACTGCCCTTGCCGCAGCCGAATCGGTATACAACGATACGAATGCTACGCAAGCCCGGGTTAACGCAGCCGAGGAGGCGTTACGCAATGCGCTAGCCGGCTTGATGGTTGACAAGACCGGTTTGCAGGCCGCCATTGACGAAGCGAAAGGCTTGGACGCTGCCGATTATTCGGAGTCAAGCTGGACAGCTGTTGAAGCAGCGCTGGCGGCGGCCGAGTCGGTATACAATGACACGGATGCTACGCAGGCACAGGTTGATACGGCCGAGCAAGCGTTGCGCAATGCGCTAGCCGGCTTGACGGTCGACAAGATCGGTTTGCAGGCCGCCATTGACGAAGCGAAAGGCTTGGACGCTGCCGATTACTCCGATGCAAGCTGGTCAGCTGTCGAAACAGCCCTTGCTGCAGCCGAGTCGGTATACAACGACGCGGATGCTACGCAATCCGAGATTGACGCCGCTGAACAGGCCTTGCGCGATGCGTTGGCCGACCTGAATGCCGGCGAAATATTGGGTGCGCCACGTAATGTACAAGTAGCGACAGGCGAAGGTGAAGTGACGCTCTCGTGGACTGCACCGCAAAACACCGACGGTGCACCGATAAGCGATTACATCGTCCAGTACACGATAGATAATGGTGTAACTTGGATGACCTACGCAGACGGCGTGTCGACAGGTACCACAGCCGTCGTAGACGGATTGCGGAACAACATGATCTACCGGTTCCGGGTGGCCGCAGTCAATGCGGCAGGTCAAGGGAATTTCAGTGCACCGACGGAGCCCGTCATCCTGACCGTGCCGTTGCCCGATCAAACGGGCGAATTGCCGGATTTGGAGCCGGGCGAGACGTACGTGATGGTCGATGGACAGCCCCGGCCGGTGACATTGGAAGTCATCGATAACACTTACCTGCGCCTGAGTGGCGATGGCTTTGCGATGGATTTGACATCGATCGGCATCAACGGACAGCCGATTCCGATTACGGATATCGAGGCCATCATCCGCATCATTCGCGGCCAACGGGCGGCTGTGCAGGTCAAAGGCTACGGTTTCGAACCGGGTACGGTCATTAACCTCTATGTTTTCTCCGACCCCCGGCACCTAGGTCATATACCTGTGCAAACAGATGGCACGTTTGACGGTACCTTGGCGATTCCGACCGACCTCGAACTCGGACGGCACACATTGCAGGCGAACGGCCTGGTGCGTGGTACGCTCGAAGAGCGCTCGGTATCGGTAGGTGTCTTGGTCGTGGAAGCCCTAGAGCAGGAAATCACCTTCAGGCAACTACCGACCAAGCAATACGGCGACGCAGCATTCACGTTGGACGCATCGTCCGACAGTGGCTTGCCAGTTTCATACCGGATTACGGACGCTGCGGGCAATCCAACAACCATCGCAACCATCATAAATGGAAACCAAGTTCGGATTCATGGAGCGGGAACCGTCAGGGTGGTCGCCTCGCAACCCGGAGGCGGGAATCATGGGGCTGCCGAGGACGTGGCGCGGACGTTGGTCATCCGGCCCGCCGGTCTTACCGTTGCGGCCCAGGCTGTCAGCCGACCCTACGGGGTGGCCAACCCGGCATTTGAATTACGCTATACAGGGTTCGTGAACGGAGACACGGAGCACGCGTTGATTCAGGTGCCGGGGGCTACCACCGTGGCAACGCAGACAAGCGATGTCGGTCAGTATCCAATCCAGGTGAGTGGCGGGGGTTCACCGAACTACGCTTTTACGTATGAAAACGGCACACTCACCGTCGAGAAGGCTAGCCAGACCATCACGGTCCCGGCCATCACGGAGCTAGACAGGGAAGTGGGCAGCGTGCCGCTGACGGTGACCAGCAGCAGCGGATTGCCGGTCACCCTGGAGCTGGATGACCGGCAGGTGGCGGTGCTGAGCGGCGATGTGCTCAACGTACTCCGCTTGGGCACGGTAACGATCACGGCCACACAGGCTGGCGACGGGAACCACCATGCAGCCGAGCCGGTTAGCTTCACGATCCGGATCACGGACGGCAGCGGCTTCCCGGTGAAGGTGCACAAAGCGGTATCGCCCAACGGCGACGGCATCAACGAATTCCTGATGATCGAGGGCATCCGCGACTTCCCGGAGAACCGGGTGACGGTCATCAACAGGAACGGAACGGTGCTGTATGAGGTTTCGGGTTACGACAACGGTTACAAAGCATTCCGTGGCATATCCACCGGACAGCTTCAATTGCCGGCCGGCACGTACTTCTACATCGTGGAGATCAAGGAGAACGGCAGGTGGCGCTCGCAGCAGGGGTATTTCGTGATGCGGTATTAGTGAATTAGTGAGTAAGTGAGGTTGTGAATCAGTGAAATTGTGAATCGGTGAGTGATTTTGTAAGTGAACAATAGAAAGATATGGTACGGAAACTAGGTTTTTGGATGGCGCTTGGGGTAATGGCGACGGTGTCGCCAGCCCAATCGCAATCGCAGCATCCGCTGACCCATACGCAGCACGGGCAGCTGCGCACGGTGATCAACCCGGCGGCGAGCCTGCTGAACCAGGGCGGCGAAGTGAGCGCGATAGGCCGGAGGCAATGGGTAGGCATGGAAGGCGCACCCACGGTTTTCTGGGGTAGCGGCCACATTGGTTTCAGCGATTTCGGCGCCACGGCCGGCGTCAATATCCGGCATGAAAGCCTGGCGGTTGAAAAACTCAGCGAGGCCAGCGCGTTCTTCGCCAAGAGCGTGCGGATATCGCGGCACGAATATGTGGGATTGTCGCTGAACGCGGGCATCGCCTACCTGGACGGGCGTTTCTCGCAACTGGATCCAGCGGATCCTGCCTTCCGCGAAGATGTGCGTGAGACGGATGCCCTGGTGGGCTTCGGGGTGATGCTCTATCGCCCCGAGCGTTACTACGTGGGGCTGTCGCTTCCGCGGCTGATGCTGGGGAACCTGGGCGTGACGGGCGACAGCCGCTATGATTTCCGGAACATTTACCACCTGACGGCCGGCGCGTTATTCCGGTTGGGATCGGACTTCCACGTCCGGCCGTCTATTTTAGTGACGTATTCGGAGAACCTGCGCCCGCAGGCGGAGTGTTCGGCGTTGCTGCTGGTGAAGGGGGTATTTGGCCTGGGGGCAAACGTACGCAGTTACGGCGAGATCGCAGGCATGGCGCAGCTCAACTTCTCGGGCTTGGGCATCGGCTACAGCTACCAGTTCAACCCCGGCAACCAGCCGTTGAACCGCAGGATCAGCAATACGACCCACGAAATCGGGGTCAGTTACCGCTTTGGGAAGGCGGAAGGCAGTGGGTTGCTTTAGGGATATTTTAGTTATATTTAACCCATGAACAAACCCTTTGCTTTTGCGGTACTGTTTTCGGCAGCTATAGCCTGCCAGAAACCTACGCCACCGGCGGCCGATTTTTCGGTGATTGCCTATTACACCGGCGACAGCCAGACCATTGACCGGTACGATGTCGCCAAACTCAGCCACATCATTTTCAGTTTCGGTCATGCCAAGGATGGACTGTTCCACATCCGGAATGCCCGGGACACGGCCACCATCCAGCATTTGGTCTCGTTGAAGAAAGTCCACCCAAAACTGAAAATCATGCTTTCATTAGGCGGTTGGGGCGGTTGCGAGCCGTGTTCAGCTATCTTCTCCACTGACGAAGGCCGCCAACGGTTTGCCCAGTCATTCAAGGAGGTGAATGATTATTTCGGTACGGATGGCCTTGATCTAGACTGGGAGTACCCAGCCATCGAGGGACATCCCGGCCACCCGTACAAGCCGGAAGACCTGCAAAATTTCACGGCACTCGTTGCCGCGTTACGCGATGTGTTGGGCGAAAGGCACGAACTGTCGTTCGCGGCTGGCGGGTTCCAGCAATTCCTCGACGAATCGGCCGAGTGGGAAAAGGTGATGCCTTTGGTCAATCGGGTGAACATCATGAGCTACGATTTGGTGAATGGCTATGCTACCGTTACCGGGCATCATACGCCCATTTACAGTGTCCGTGCCGATGAAGAATCGACCGATAGGGCGGTAAAATACCTGTTAGGCTTGGGTATACCGTCCGAGAAGTTCGTTATCGGCGCGGCTTTTTATACACGCGTATGGCAGCATGTGCCGACCGAGAACAACGGCCTTTATCAACCCGGTGAGCATACCCAAGGTTATCCATTCAAACGCTACGACGAGGAGTTGTCGGTTGGGAAAGGATGGCAATACTTTTATGATGAGGACGCGCAAGCCCCATATTGGTACAATACGGTCGAACAGCGTTATGCGACCGGCGACGACATCCGATCCGTCACCGCCAAGACGAGGTATGCATTGGATAAGCGGCTGGGCGGCATCATGTTCTGGGAACTCACGCTTGATAAGGAGCGCGATGGCCTATTGGCCGCGATTGCCGGTGTCGTCGAAACGGAGTTTTAGAGGTGCCCTAAAGGAATGCCTATGGCAACGTATTGTAATCCTATTGTCATAAACCTAAGGTAATCATCAGCTATTTATAATGGTTCTAAATAATTCGTACCTTTATCGCGCTTAGCGGAATAAACTTTCCTATTAAAAGGAATAAATATCCCTTGCTCTTCAAGTCCTGGTTACCCGCACGAATCTTCGTGCGGGTAATACAGGCACGATAAAAAAAGATATGGATCATTATAAACTGAAATTATTGACCTCCTATGAGCACGGATTCGTGGGCCAGCGGGAGGAGCAAGGCTTGATATACCTAAGTTACAAAAACCTGATCCTGAATTTTACCCTCGATGAGTTTTTCTCGTTCAGGCGCATGACCAAAGATCTCGAAGCAAACCATCGCTTGTATCCATTCCCCGATGGGAGTGAACGCGTGATGCTGCAGACGCCTTTCGAAGGAATCAATTTCTCCTTTCAGGTGGATGAAATCCGCGTATTGGTCGATGCGATGGATGAGGCCTATTATATGCAGGAGATTTATTCCTTGATCGGCGATCGTTGAGTAGTCTTCGTGCGGAATATTATTTAGAATCTATATAAATAATTTGTATGTTTGTACGCATATTGCATTGCCATGGTAATCAAGTCCCGCATAGAAGGCATGGCCGATTGGTTGTTTATCGAGGATGTGCCCGACACTTATACACCCAACTACCGGTTGGTCGAAAAGGAAGTGGCAATTCGCCGCAGGCCGGTTTCGCTGGCTAGTCGCCAGTTGTCTACGGGCGGGCTGTTTGTGATGCACTCGGAAATGCTGTTCGATGAGCCGCGCAACATCCATACGGAAGTAATGGGCGAAACCATTACCAGCCAGTTCATTTTTTACAAGAAGGCACTGGGCGAGCCGAAGGCGAAGCCGAATACACTCTATGGCAGGAGCCGCCACAACATCCGGTACATCCCCACCACAACCAGCGACCACGAAATCAAGAAAGGCATCGATTACACCTACTTCCTCGTGGTGCTGAGCAAGGATTACTATTTCAACCTGATCGATCGGCATTCGTTGGTCCATGAGGATTTTGTGAAGGAAATCGCGCGAGGCCAGTACACCTCGTACGCTGCCGAAGATTTCCACGTAACCCTGGAAATGCGACGGGTCATCGATGACCTGGTCAATTGCCGCCAACACGGCGAGCTGAAACGCATCCACACGGAGGCGCGCATCCTCGAGTTGCTGATGTACCAGTTGGAACAGTTGGGAAGTGGCCAGGATCGGCCCGAGCTGGATTCGGTTAAGGGGGATGATGTGGTGCGGTTGGAACAGGCGCGTGAAATCCTGAAGGAAAGCTTCCGCAGGCCACCCACCCAGCGCGAGCTATCGCGTCTGGTGGCACTCAACGAGTTCAAGCTGCGCCGTGGATTCAAGGAATATTTTGGGACTACGGTCTACGATTACATCACCCGGTTGCGGATGGAGCATGCCCGCCAGTTGCTCGTGGAAGAACGGTTGCCCATTTCCGAGGTGTCGCACGAAGTGGGGTTCTCCCACCAGAACAATTTCAGTATCGCGTTTAAGAAGTACTTCGGATTACCGCCAAGTGATCTGTCGAAATAGCCGCGAAACTGTTGAATTCGTGGGCATCCAGCCGCTTGCCGAGGGGCAGGACGTTGGTCTTTAGGCTCCTCGGATTCATCAGCACGTGTGCGTCCATCGAAAAGACCGAATAGATATTACGTTCATTGAGTACCTCGGCAGGCGTACCGTCATGCAGTTTCCGGCCGTTTTTCATCAGGATAAGCCGGTGGGCGTAATGGGCTGCCAGGTTGATGTCGTGGAGCACGGTTACCACGGTATAGCCGCAATCGGCAAGCGCGCGCAAAATGGCCAGCGTTTGGTGCTGGTACTGCATGTCCATGGCCGAAACGGGTTCGTCCATCAGCAGCACGCCACGGGGTTGGTCCCACACCTGGGCCAGTACCCGGGCCAGGTGTACACGCTGTTGTTCGCCACCCGAGAGCGATTGTACGGGACGGTCGGCGAAAAGCGTGATTCCGCAGACGGCCAGCGTTTCTTCCACGACCAGGTGGTCCGCGGCCTTCGGCTTGCCGGCGAAATGGGGGTATCGGCCCATCATTACGACTTCGGCTACGGTAAAATCCGCCGCGACCTGGTGTTGCTGGCCCATGGTGGCGCGGCATCGTGCGAGCGTCGCCAAGCTGTAGTGTTCAAGCGGCTTTTCGGCCAGGCGGATGCTTCCCGAAGTGGGTTTCTTTTCGCCGCTGAGGTGTTTGATCAGCGTGGATTTGCCTGCGCCATTGGCGCCGAGCAGGGCCACCAGTTCGCCCGACGCGATACTGAAGCTGACACCACGCAACAGGGTTTTGCCATGGAGGCTACAGGTGAGGTTTTCGACACGGATCATGCGACGAATTTTTTCTTGTCCCGTATCAGGATGTGCAGGAACAACGGCGTGCCCAGTAGGGCGGTGACCACGCCGATGGGCAGTTCGGCCGGTAATACCACTACCCGGGCAAGCAAGTCGGCCACGGTAAGCGTGAGCGCACCGAGCAAGGCCGACGCAGGCAGTACGTAGCGATTATCGGCACCGCCCAGCATGCGGATGCTATGGGGTACGAGCAGGCCGATGAAGCCGATGATACCGGTCATCGCCACGGCAGCGCCCACAGCCAGCGTAGCCAGCACGATGACCACGCGCTTGACGAGCGCAGGCTTGAAGCCGAGCAGGTGCGCTTCCTGTTCGCCGAGCGCGAACGCATTGAGCGGTTTGGAAAGCAACGGGAGTCCAGCCACGGTGATGGCGGCGAAGGGCAGCAACGTAGCCACGGTTTCCCAACTGGCGCTGCCTAGGCTGCCCAGCATCCAGAACGTGATGGTACGGAGTTGCTGTTCGTCGGCCAGGTAGGAGATCAGTCCGGTGAGGGCACCGGCCAGCGCATTGATGGCGATGCCCGCCAGCAGCATGGTGCCGATATGCGGCTTGCCATCCACCAGCGAAACGCGGTATACCAACCACGTGGCCAGCCCGGCTCCGGCAAACGCCCCGAGTGCCAGCAAGTAATGGCCAAGCAAGTGACCGATGGCCATGAATAGCGTGGACTCGACCGCGATGATGAGCGCCGCGAAAAAGGAAGCGCCTGCCGAAACGCCGATAATGGCGGGCTCGGCAAGCGGATTGCGGAAGATGGCTTGGATGGCCGCGCCGGAAACCCCGAGCGAAGCGCCGACCAGCATGCCCATCACCACGCGCGGCAGCCGCACGAGCATGACAACGCCGGCCGAAAGTTCATCGACGGTCGTATCGCGGAAAAAGCCAACCGCTTTCAACAGCGTAACCACCACCTCGCCGATCGGGATGGCCATGGCGCCCCAGCCGAGCGACAGCACCGCGGCCAGGAAGAGCAGGAGGGTAGTGGCGATGTAGATGGTCGGTATTTTTAACTTGGTTGCCATGCTGATGCTCGAGAATAGGTGGGTCAAGGGTATAGCGCTTGGTGAAGTGCCGTGATGGCCTGCGGCAACCGTGTGGCGAAATTGATCAGCAGCGGGCCATCGAGTTCGATGATACGTTTATTTTTGCCGGCTTGGGTGAGCGCAACCCCCGGCATGCGCAGCACACCGGCCGTGCCACCCAAGCTGCTGGCACCGAAATCGAAAAGCAGGATGGCATCGGGGTTGGCCTTGACCAGCGCTTCGGTACTGTAAGGCTTGAAATCTGAAAACTCCTGGATGGCGTTGCGGCCGCCGGCGAGCCCGATGATGGCGTCGATGTGACTGCCCTTGCCGGCCACACTCATCAGCCCTACACCCTGGGCATAGATGAACAATACCTTCGCCAGTTGTTTTGGGGTGTTCCGCGCGGCCAAGGCCTTCTCCACGTCGATTTTCAGCTTATCGGCCAGGTTAATGCCCTGCTCGACCACTCCTAGGGCCGAGGCCACTTCGCGGACGAAGTGCTGCGCGCCCAAGGCGCTATATTCCTGCCGGAACGTGACCAGCTTGATGCCGAGTTGCTTGAGCCTTCGCTCCACGTCTGGTGCCAGGTCGCCTGCAGGAGCCAGGACGATATCGGGACGGAAAGACAACAGGCCTTCCAACGGGATGGTACGATCCTGGCTCACGCGGGGCAATTTCTTGGTGTAGGCTGGGTATTCACTGGTTACATCAACGGCCACCAATCGGCCGCCCAGCCCCAGCGCATCGACGGTTTCGGTAAGCGCACCGCTCAACGACACGATGCGTTTGGGTTGTGCGCTGACGCGTTGCAGCGCACAGCAAAGGGTAAGTAAACCAAGCAGCGTGGCATGAAATTTCATTGGCTGCAAAAGAACGTTTTCCAATCACCAAATACAAGTGCCCGATCCGGAAAGCGGGCCGATTGGATAAGAAAATACGGATTGCATATAAAAAAATACGTTTCGCATATAAAGTAATACGGATGGCATATAACGCGTTGGATAATTGTACGCCATTTTTGTAGCATGCTTAGTAACGAAATCAAAGAAGCCACCAAGGTGGCACACCAACAACTCGAGAAGACCGTCGTGCTTCGGTTGAAGAATATCCGCAGTGCGGCAGATTATGCCGACTTCCTGAAACATTTCTACGCGTATTTCCGTGCGGTGGAGCTGGCCATCGCGCCGTTCATCACGGCCGACGTGCTGCCCGACTATCCGCAGCGGCGTAATTCGGCATACCTGAAGCGCGACATCGAAGACCTGGGCGGCGACACTACCGGGCTTCCGGCCGCCCTCGCACCGGCAATCGGCGATGCCGCCGAAGCGATGGGTGCACTCTATGTGCTTGAAGGCTCTATCATGGGCGGCCCGTACATTGTCCAGCTGCTGCGTAAGTACGGCATGGAAACCGGTTTCTCGTTTTTCGCTGGCTATGGCGAGGACACCGGCAGGCTATGGGAGGCGTTTACGGCTGCATTGAATGCGGTGGCTTCCTCACCCGAGCGGCGGCAGGCGGCTATCGCCATGGCCGACGAAACGTTCAGGCGGTTCGGCGATGTGTTTGTCGCTACGGTCAGTGAGGTTTCTACGTTATAAAGCCTCCGGTTTTGGAGCAGGCAATGAACAATATGACGGCGTTGTTGACGGATCGGGGATACCTGGTCAGCCAGCAGCGCCGTATCATCCTGGAAGCATTGTGCCGTGAGCGGCGCATTTACGACGTCGAGGCGTTCTGGTTAGCGCTGCGCGAAAAGAATCCCGTCAGTTGGTCTACCGTGCGCGGAACCGTGCGGTTGCTGACAAACGTCGGACTCCTTATTCCGCAACCGGCCGGGACACGCGGACAAACCTATACCTTGGCAACTAATGTCTTTGGCCACTGCCATTGACGGGAAGTTGCCCTAGACGGCATCGGTGGCATGCCATATGCGCCCTGAACGGTTTCCCCCGCTATCTACTGAACGCGATATTGTAGGCTTATGGCACGGCACTTTCGATTGCGCCCGAATAGGTCAATGTCGGGTCGGTGATCCCGGATTTTCAATATTGAATTTCGGGATTCCAGTATTGGCCTTTCCAATCCTTGGCGGGAACCTGTCCGTTGCCTACGTTGAAACAATTCGGTTCAACCGTTCAATAATACGGATTGCATATAAAATAATACGTTTTGAATATAACCGAATCCCATGCTAATACCCACCTTTGCGGCATGGGTTTATTTAGAACGGTTTTAAATAAAATGCTCGCGCTCGTTTTCGTGCTGGTTTCATGCGGGAAGGATGATCCGGCCACGCCTTCGCTGGAAGACGGCAAAAGCACGGTCGTGTATGATCTGGCAGGCGATACGCAGGCGTCGATAGCGGGCGGAGTGGATGGCAAGGAACAACGGCCTTTTTATACCTTTCTCTTTGACCTTTCGGCCAAACGGCAGATTTGGATACGGACGAAAGCCGATTCGGTCCAATGGCTCAAGACGGACGATTGGGATATTGCGTTTGCCGGAAACTACAACGCCGAGGTATTTATAAATAACAAGGTTGAATCCCGTAATCCAGGCTATCAGGGTCCGGTGGCCAATACCGCCATCGTGTTGGTGCAGCAGCCTTATGAGTCGGTTACCACCGCACCGGCCGACGCGGAGTTTGATGCCAGCCCGATCACTTCCATTGGCTGGGCCGATTCGGGAGACTCACCGGGTTGGTACGGTTACAATACCACCACGCACATCATGAAGGCGCTGCCCAACCGCACGTATGTGCTGCGGCTGCCCGATGGCAAGTATGCCAAACTGCAATTGGTCAGTGCCTATAAAGGCAATCCACCCGCGGTGACCGACCTGTACTGGCCAGCGCCTTACCTGACGTTCCGGTACTTCGTGCAGCAAGATGGGAGCAAGAATCTGAAATAAGTAATAATTAAGTATAATCGCTATGCGGAAATCACAACAAATGCCAACCATAACGCGAATGTGCGTGCTGTTTTTGTCGATATTTATTTATTCGTGCGAAAAAACCGAGGTTGTTCCCTATGAAAAAGAAGCGGCCAATCGGATGCTGGAATACAGGGTCACCAATTCGGCGGAAGACCTGTTTGGTGTGATCGATGATGTCGATAACACCATCACGGTCTATATTCCATATTACATCAGCGTGGATTTCCTGGTGCCGAGGATCACGCTCGAAGATGGCGCGACCCTGATTGACGAAGACGGCGCGACCATAAACCTGTTAGAAGACCTCGAACCGGTGAACGTGGAGGACGAAGGGTATACCTATACCGTCAAAGATGCAACGGGTGCAACAAGGAAATATACCGTTGACATACACATCGTGCCTTTTTACCAACCGCTGGCAACGGGTTATCGAACAATCCGCGATGCGGATAACAACGTGATTGCCGATACCGTATCGACCGCTGAGGTACTGGTGAACAGCCAGTTCACTATTTATGGGAATTTTGAATCCAGTAGCGGGAAAGGAAAACTTACGCTCATCAACAACAAGACCAACGAGGTTGTGCCCGATGGTTTGCAGTTGATTAGCGTGAGCAGGAATCGCGAAACGCATTACATGACTGCAAAAGTATCTGCTGAGGTGGATAGCGGATTTTATCATATCGAAGTGGAACATCAGGGTAGAAAGGATACGCTGCCTACTGTTCATTTGATTTATAAAAAGCCATTGTTCGAATGGTTAAATAAAACGAATACGGTAGGCGATACGATATCGTTGGATGTACGTGCGCAAAGCGGGGTCAATACGGGTATTACAAGGATGTATTTTCAATTCAGCAGTTTGCGTGGTTACTCCAATGATGGTGGAACTACTTTTCGAAGCACGCAGGGGTTAACTTCGTTCCCGACGGATTTGTACGATGAACCCATTGAAGTAACAATCGTGGAACAAGACCGGAACTCCATTAAGTTTGTATTCCCCGAAATCCCGATTGGCTATTATAGCAACTGGATCAACACAGGTACGGGTCAAAACGGATATACGCTGGGACAATCCTCGCTTGGAGTATATTTCGAGTTCGAATCGCCGGAATGGGGGAAGAACAACCAGCTTTCCATAGCGCCTTCGTCGTTTGAAGTAAAACCGAAATCCAACTGATTTTCAGTCTAACCGTAACATCGATACAACATGTCTTTACTATATAAAAGTTACTTTCCGATTTTCTTTTCCCTCTTCGTTGGGATTGGGTTGCAGTCTTGCACCAAAACGGTCTATGAATATGAAAAAAGTCCCAACAACGACATCCTGCAATTCGTCGTCCTGGGCGGCAACGGCGATTCGGTCAAATGTTTGATTGCCGGAGATCGCATCACGATCAACTGGAATCCCGATGTGGAACTGCCCAGTACGATCGAACCGGCAATCGTGGTGGACGAAGAGGCCACCATCAGCCCGGCATCGGGCCAAGCGGTACCGTTGTCGGAGAATACGACCTACACGGTGACGGCGGCGAATGGCGAGACCAAGACCTATCGGCTGAAGATTGCCCTGAACATACCGATTCCATCCATTTCAAGTGCGACTACGCCATTGACCTGGTTGCTGCACTCGCAAATCAATATTTTTGGCGAACACTTCTTGGTCAACGCGACGGAACAGGCTCCGGATGTCTACCTTCAACGTATAGCCGACGGTTTCGAGATTCCGCTTACGTTGGTGGAAAGCAGTGTGTCGAATTATTCCATGGTGGCCAACCTTCCCGCTTTTTCGGCAGAACAGGATACGGGGCTGCACCGGTTGTATATTAAATACAACGACCGGATTACCCAAACGACCGATATCCAACTGCTCACGCCGCCAATCAGTCATGCCAACCCGGTTTCCAGCCTGGTACAGGATGGCCATGATGTGCATTCAGGCGATAACCTGACGGTGAACTATGCGTTTAGTGATAGTTACGGCGGAAAGGTTGCCAGCTATTACCATCCGGACAATATTGACTACATCTTGCTTTACTTTTCGCCCTCTTACGAAACCATAGCCATAGCGGATAATATTTCGGTGACCGCAAACACGGTGACATTCCAACTGCCAGATATCGATAAATACATCGGGCAGGCCATTGTACAATATCGGTTTATCTATAAGACGGTGCCTCCCGCTTCGGCCACCAGTAGTGCCTACTTCATGCGGGGATTTTTGGCGAAGGAAGCACTTGTAAAAGCGAAATAGGATAATCGATGAATGAGAAAAAGCGTAGTGCGCATGGATTCACTGTATTTTTTGGGTTGGTCATGCTCGCCTCCTGCGGTGAAGTTTATGACCTGAATGGATACGACTGGGAACCCGACGTACCGCCGAGCGATTCGGTGTTCAGCCGGGAGATCACGATCCTCAACCTGGGTGATAATTTGCCCGACGGGCACGTGCCACTGGATAACTCCGATCCGCTGTATTTCAGCTTGGAGAAATTTTCGTCGGCACACATCGCATACCGTACCACCGACCGTTGGGATTTGGCATTTCACGGCAATTCCCGGAGCTCCATCATGGGCAACAACGGACGTGCCAGTGGATTTGGATACGGATCGTCCGCCGTTGGTGGCATGATACTGACCGATAAGCCCTACAGTAGCATCACGGCCATACCGGAAGATGCGGAATTCCGGACACCGGGAAGGTCCGGACTGGATGCGATCGGCGAATTCGGCGAACCCATGGGACACGTGGCCTATACCTTCTTTGGCAATATGTTCCGTCCAGACAAAGTCATCGGATACTTGGATCAAAGTTACCCGAAGGAAGTGCAGGATGAAGCGGCCAAATATGCGCACATGATGTATGCTTTGTCGGAGGATTTCGTGAAGGCTTTTCCGGTGACGATGAACGGCGATTCCACGAAAACTAGGACGTTACTGGTTCGGACGGCAAAGGGCAACTATGCCAAGGTGGAACTGTTGAGTTTTTACAGGAATGCGCTCGATCCCTTGGATATGAACCGCGGCAGGGGATACGCCATCAGCCTGCGTTACATGGTGGTGAAGGCGGATGAAAAGCGGTTTGGCTTCACGCCACGGCGTAAGCCGATGAGGGTAAACCTGAGTACGAAACAAATCAGTGTAGAATAAAGACAACGAACACGATTTCTTAAATTAGAATAACAAATACAAATGCTTAACAATAGACGTAGAAACGCCCAAAGGAAGACCCTCGGTTGCTTGATTTTACCCATCATGCTGATGGGGATGCTCAATTCCTGTACAAAAACGGAAGATGTACTTTACGAAAAGGAAGCCGTCAACCGGATTATATCTTACGAGGTGGTGAACGCGGTGGAACCCCTGCATGGCGTGGTGGATGACATCAACAACCGGATTACGGTATATATCCCGTATTACATCAGTATCGATTATTTGGTACCCGTGATTACGCTGGAGGAGGGCGCAAAGCTCATCGATCGGAATGGCAATGAGCTCGATATCCGTGAAGATCTGGAGCCCGTTCCCTTCGATACGGTGGGCTATACATACCGGGTAAAAGATGCCGAGGAGTTGATTCGAGAGTACACCTTGGCCATCAAGGTGATGCCGCATAATGAGCCTTTGGTGATTGGTTTTGGCCAAAAACAGAATGAAAGCGGTATTTGGGTGGTTGACGACGACCTGACCAAGGCCGGCGTGATCAATTCGAGGATAAGGCTACTGGGCAATTTCCAGTCAACCAGCCGGAATGCGAAATTGAGCTTGATTCATGCCGAAACGGGACAGGCCGTTCCCAATGCGCTAGCGGTATACGACATGTTGAGCGGTTCCGGTTTTTACACGCTCCTATTCGACGTGTCGCCCGAAGTGGATCCCGGAAATTATGTGGTCAAGGTGGAACACCAAGGCCGCACGGCGACGACGGCGCAGATTAGCTTCGAGCACCGGATGCCGTATTTCGGTCAGCTCCCGAAAATCGTGAAACAAGGAGAAGAAATAACCATGACCGTTGGTGGACCCAACTCAAACGGGGAAGTGTACAGTAACACGAATCCGGGAATAAAAAAGGCCTATATCATTATCAAAAAAGAACACATCACTGAACGCCCGGCAGATTTTCCCGAAGCGTTATTCGATACACCGATAGATTTGGAAATTATCGAACAAAACCGGACGTCGGTTACCTTCCGGTTCCCTGAACACATACCTGCCGGTCTCTATTATGCGATGGCAAGCACGAGTTCGGGCATTTACGATGGCTACTCAATCAATTATACCGGTTTCGGTATCTATTTCGACTTTGATTACAAAGATTGGGGAACAGGCAACCTCCGGGTTATGATACCTTATCTGGGATTTGAAGTGAAGAAAAAATAATTATCCATACTGAATCAGATAGAAATGCACAAGATAGTTAGAATCACGGTTTGCCTGGGCTTCATCGCATTGGCTTTTGCTGGCTGCACAAAGACGGAATACAATTACCTGAAGCGGCCTTACCACGATATCAAGTTGTTTAGCCTGATGGGTAGCTATGGCGATTCAATCAATGCATTGGTGAGGGGAGATAGTATCGTCGTTTATTGGAATCCGGATGTGGAACTGCCAACGACCATTACCCCGGATATCATGGTGGCCGATCAGGCGACGATCAGTCCGGCGTCTGGCGTGGCTGTTCCGTTCAATGAGCAGACCAGGTATACCGTTACCGCAGAGGATGGCACAACCAAAACGTATCGGTTGAAAATTGCCCTAACAGTGCCTTTCCCGGTCATCAAGTCTGCCACCAATCCCATTTCGTGGTTGTCTACCAGCCAGATTACCATTGCTGGAGAATACTTCCTGGCCAACACGGATACGTCCGAGATATCGGCATACCTTCAGCGGCAATCCGATGGGTTTGAAGTTCCCTTGGAAATTATGACCAGGCGTGTCACGAATTTTCAGATTGTCGCATCGCTGCCTCCTTTTTCGGCTGAACAGGACACGGGAATGCATAAACTGTTCGTGCAGACCGGGAGCCGGTTGGCCAGGGAAATCGACGTACGTTTCCTGATGCCGACCATTACGAATACAACGTATACGAGTAGCTTGGTCGAGGATGGCCAACCGGTACGATCAGGCGATATGCTCACGGTTAATTTTACCATCATGGATAATTACGACGGTAAAATAGCCAACTATTACAAAAACGGTATCAACGAGGTGTTGTTATATACCATGAATTATGATATCATCACGGTGCCGCATGAAAACCTAACGGTGACTGATGGTTCGGTTACCTTTAAAGTCCCAGACGTTTCCTCGCATGTAGGCAAGTCGCTTTTCCAATACCGCCTGACATTCAAGTCGGTCCCGGAAGGCTCCGAACAATCGTCTGCCTATTCATTGCGGGGTTTCATTACAGGCAACACACCGTTGTCTGCAGAGTAACGGAGCATGGTGGGCGCAATTTGGCATAAACTTCTCTTCGGCGCCTTTGTGGGCTTGCTGGTAGTTTCCTGCTATAAGCTGGAAGACGTTACCCCTGATTTTGAGGATGGACGGAGTACCGTAGTCTATGACCTGCCGGGCGATACGCTGGCCACGGACGGTTGGGACGACAATTATGAATCCGGCGACTTATACCTGCGTCAGCGGTATTACAATTCGCGTTGGACGGATTCGATCCGTTTCGTGCCCTATGGCAACGAGGTTATCAACTCGGCAGTGGGTGTGGACGCGAATGCCGAGGAAAGCGTCGTGTGGTTGGCCGCGGCTGGCGCTCATCCCATCGGGGCGGCCGAGAACAGTGCCTATCGGAATACAGCGGATGGATATCACTACATCAGGCGCAGCAATGCGTGGTATCAAATGGAGATAAACGGGCATTTGGGTACTGCTGCGAATGACAGCATCTTTGTCAATTGGCGGGGCTATGTGAAGGCACCGCCAATCAATCCACAAGTTGGCTGGGCATACCGCGACAACGACAACAACCGGGTGTATACGTACAATGGTAAGGCGTGGGAGCTGATGGTGAACGATGCCAACTACAACGCCAATACCGATTTCATCCAGGTGGAATACAGCAAGAGCGGAAAGGCAGCGGGCCTATACAGCATGTTCCTGTTCCGCTTCAGCGACCGGTGGCAGCAGTTTATCCGCGACAATGCCGATTCGTTACGCTACCTGAAAACGGCTGGCTGGGACTTGGCGTTTACCGGCGAAATGAACAGTACGGTCTGGCTCAATAACGGGCGGGCAAAGGTCGGGCCGGGTACGGGAAGCCCTGTCACCAAATCGTCGTTGATTCCTTACGATTACGGGTACGAGTTCATGGATGAGGTTCCTGATGACGATTTTTTTGACAATAGGCCTCCTGATGAACTGCAGATGGGATACTCATCTGAATTCGGCCCGGGGATTAACCCTTGGTATGAGATTGGCAGTACGTATATCGCAAAGCCTTTTCCTTATAAGGCGTACTACCTGCGCCTGGAACAATCGGATGGCAGCTATTTATATGGCAAATTGCAACTCATCAGCATGTATAAAGGCGCGCCGGAGGTGTTGACCGATCGCAACTGGCCTTCGCCATACCTTACGTTCCGTTATTACATACAGCCGGACGGTAGCCGCAACGTGAGGACGAGGGATTGATTTTTAATGGTGAATGATTGGAACATGAAGAATTATCTTGTGCTGGTTGCGTTGTTCGGTTGCTTGATGGGGGTACAGGCACAAACGGCCGGATTACGTGGGGTCGTAACGGACGAAGCGGACAGTGTGTTGGCGGGGGCCGAGGTACGCGTGATGCCCAACGGGCCGGTAGCGGTTACGGATAACGCGGGGCGGTTCACGTTGACCGGGTTGGGCCGGGGTAGCGTTGCCGTGCGCGTGTATGCGGTGGGCTACCAAAAGCTTGACGAGCGCGTCGCATTGACGGGGGATTTAACCGAACAGAATTTCCGATTGATCGTGGACCAACAGGCGCTCGATCAGGTGGAGGTAACCGGCAGGCGCATCAATGCCAACCGGGAGACACTGGTGAAGCTGGAAAATACGATCATGCCGGTCACGGTGGTAGACCGGCGAACCATCGAACTGATGGGGAGCCGCAGGCTTGACGAGGTGATGAAGGAGCAAACGGGGGTGGCCATCGTGAACGATGTCGGCGCCGGCGCCCGTGCCGTAGGCGTGCAGTTACAGGGTTTCGGAAGTGAGTACGTCATGGTGCTCATCGACGGGCAACCGATCGTAGGGCGGAACAATGGGAATTTCGACCTCTCACGCATCAGCGTAAGCAACATCGAGCGGGTGGAAATCACGAAGGGGGCCGCCTCCAATATCTATGGTGGCGATGCGCTCGGCGGCACGATCAACGTGATCACCCGGCAGGTGGTGACCGATCCGCAGGCTGTGGTAACGGCGAGCTATGGCAGCAATGAAACCGTAGACGTTTCGGTGGATGGGGAAACCCCGGTCCTGCAGGGAAAAGGTTCGTTGGCGTTGGGCGGCAATTTTTACCACACCGGCGGTTTCAATACAGCCCAAGGGCTCATCGCGGGAAGTACATTGCCTCCTTACGATAATTATGCAGGGCACGGACGTTTCCGCTATCGGTTCGATGACCGGAATACGGTATCGGCCAGTGCCCGGTACGGGTTGCGGCGCAGTTTTATGGATAAGGCCTTTGCCGGTACGAATTACCGGACGGAAGATGTATTGGACGAGCAGGACCTGAACCTGATGGCTAATTTCGACCACCGGTTCAACGATCGTTGGCGAAGCATGACCCGCTACTACTTGACCCGCTTCGACCAGAACATGATGGTGATGTTGTCACAGGGCGACAGCCTGAGCCAGACCAATTTTGGGCAGACACTGCATCGATTCGAGCAGCAGGTCGCTTACAGCCTTCCGGAGCGGCTCGATGTGATTACAGGCGTTGGGGGTACGCTCGAGAACATCGATGAAAATATACTGACGAACACCAACCGGATTGAGGCCTATTTCGCGTATTCACAGGCCAACTGGGATATCATGCCTAAATTGGAACTGACCTTCGGACTTCGTTACGATCACATCGTGGATTACGGTTGGCGGCTGGATCCCAGCGCCGCCTTGCAATATCGCATCTTGCCGAACCTAACGGCTAAAGTGGCCTACGGCACGGCGTTCAAGGCGCCGGACATGAAGAAACTTTACCAGGTATCATACGACCCGGGAATAAACAGCATGCTGCTGGGTTCGTACACCATGCGCGACGTGATCAATTCCCTGCGTGAAAGTGGCCGGGTGAGCCAGTATGAATTGGAACCGGTATACGACGAGATCAAAGGACTTGCGCTGAACGCGGAGATGAGCAAATCATATAATGTCAGCATGATCTGGGAGTCGGACAACCGGAAGCTGCGGGTAGAAACGAGTGCGTTCTACCACGACATCACCAACCAGATCAACCGGGTACTGATCGGGGTCGATATCGATGGCGGATTGATTTACTCCTTCCGCAATAATCCGGAGGCTTATTACCAGGGCGTGGATTTCTCTTTTACCTATAATGCCATACGCGATCTGCACATCAGTGGCGGCTATCAATACCTGGTGGCCAAGGATCGAAGCATCGCCGGGGAAATACGGGAAGGAGGTAGGTATTTCGCACCGCTGTTCGATCCGGTCGGTGGTTCGGTGAATTACGATCCGTCGGCAAGCGACTATTGGGGCATCGAGAACCGCTCGAACCACATGTTCAATGCCCGGGTGTTCTATACCTATCAGCCGTTACAATTGACATTCAATTTCCGATTGAATTATCGGGGCAAATACCCGTTCAGCGACCGCAATTCGAACGGTTACCTAGACCGGTTCGATACCTTTGTCCGGGATCATTACCTGCTCAATGCCGGATTGGAGAAAAAGTTTCCCGCGCAACGTCTCGCTGTGCGCGCAACGACAGAGAACATGCTGGATTTCGTGGATCCGAAAGTGCCTTTCCAACCAGGCAGGGTATTTTTCGTGGGAGCCTCCTACCAGTTGTATCGGGATTAATCGTGGATGGTAAGCGGTAGCACGTTGCGGATTGGTTTTTTTTTATGGGCATTACTATGCTTCGCTGTAGCTTGGGCTCAAAATAACGGTACGCTCGAGGGCCGTGTTTCCGGCGTTGGCGGTAATCGGATTGTCGGTGCCACCGTATTGCTGGAACCCGACCGCCACATCACCCGGGTTGATTCTGCAGGATATTTTCGTTTCGAGGGGCTTTATCCGGGGGTATATTTGGTGCAGATAACCCACACGGGTTACCGTACATACGTGGATTCCGTGGTGGTGGAGCAAAGACCGATTGCATTGCAAATCGTATTGGCGTTAAGCAATCACGCTATCGGGGAGGTAACAATAACCGGCGACCGTTCCCTTGCACCGGCTCCCGACAACTTGATCAAACTGGAACGAGGGGCCATGCCCATGCAGGTGATCACCCGCCGCCAGATCGAGCTGATGGGGAGCAGGCGGCTTGACGAGGTACTGAAGGAGCAGACCGGTATCGCCATCGTGAATAACATTGGCGGCGGTAGCCGGTCGGTCGGGGTACAGCTGCAGGGGTTTGGCAGTGAATACGTGATGGTGCTTATCGATGGCCAGCCCATGGTGGGACGCAACAGCGGTAACTTCGACCTATCGCGTATCAGTGTCACCAACATCGAACGCATCGAGATCGTCAAAGGCGCGTCGTCATGCCTGTTCGGCAGCGAGGCCATGGGCGGCGCCATCAACATCATTACACGGTACGGTGCCCTGCAACCGCAGGCTTCCGCATCCCTTGCCTACGGCAGCCTGCGTATCGTGGATGCCACCGTGGAGGGCGAGGCGCCGTTCCATCATCAACGTGGGTCGGCCGCCGTGAGCGCCAACTACTACCGCACCGACGGATTCAACACCAACCCATACCTTTCGTCAGGGGTGACCAGCCCGCCGTACGATAACCTGGGCGTGCAAACGCGTCTGCGCTATCGGCTGACCAAGAACAGTACCATCGGGGCGTCGGTACGGTATGGCTTACGCCAATCGTACATGCCCAAGGATTGGGGGGAAGGTTGGGCGTCTGGCGATAGCCAGGACGAACACGACCTGAATGTGTCGGCTACGTTAGACCATACGTTTAGGACAGGTCTACGGAGCATGAGCCGCTATTACCTGACGCACTATACATCGGCCATGCAGGTGTTGTGGCAGCAGCAACAGGCTGCGGTGAGCGGCGAGCGCTTTGGCCAGACCGTACACCGGCTGGAGCAGCAGTTTGCGCTAAACGTACCCACGTGGAAGCTGGCGCTGACAGGAGGGGCGGGTGGCAGTGTCGAGGTACTCGACGATCGGTCCATCACCAATGTGCAGCGCATGCATACCGTATTCGGATATGTACAGGGCGATTGGCAGCTAACCCAACGGATATCGGCGTTGGGCGGCATTCGGTATGATCATACCGGTTACTACGGAGGCCGGTTGAATCCGAGTATGGGTTTCCAATACCGGGTAACCGACGGATTGTTTATAAAAGGAGGTGTGGGCACCGGATTCAAGGCGCCCGATTTCCGGATGCGTTACCTGGTGTTTTACAATCCTACCGCCAACTACCTGGTAGTCGGCAATGACCTGTTGGGCGAAACATTGCGGCAAATGCAGGCCAATGGACAGCTCAGTGAGGTGCGACATTACTTGGTTGCGCAGCTGGACCAGAACCTGAAAGCCGAACGAAGTACCTCTTGGAATGCCGGAGCGGTATGGCAGCCAGCCCCGTGGGCCAAGGTGGAGGGAAGTGTCTTTTACCATCAGTTGACGAACCAAATCAACGCCGTGCTGGTGGCTACGGGTACGGGGATAGGGCAGGTTTATACCTATCAAAACTTGCCTAGGGCAATCAATAAAGGTGTCGAAGCCAGTTTCGGGTTTACTCCTTTTGAGGGCATGGACATGAGCATCGGTTACCAATACCTGATTTCGCGCGACCTGAGTGTGATAGACAGCATCAATGCAGGCCATTGGCCCTACAACCAGAACATACACGATCCGGCTACCGGAAACTCGTACGTGCCTACAGCGGCCGATTATTGGGGCATCGAGAACCGATCCCGGCACATGCTCAATGCGCGGGCATTTTATACCTACAGGCCTTGGGATGCCAGTGCGTCGGTGAGGCTCAATTACCGGGGGAAGTATCCGTTTGCCGATTACAATGGCAACCAGTTTATTGACCGCTACGATACCTTCGTGCCCGATCACCTGTTGCTGAACGCCCTCGTGGAGAAAAAACTGATGCGGCAGCGATTAAGTATCCGGGTCACCGCCGACAACCTGCTTGATTTCAAGCATCAATTGATGCCCGGGCAGCCCGGACGCGTGTTCCTTGTCGGAATCACCTACCGGTGGTTTAGGTAATGACGGATAGCGCGCTATTGATTTTCTTTCAACAGCCGTTCCAATTCATTGGCAGGGAAAACCCCTGACTGCCGCCATTTGACGGCGCCGCCCTTGAAAATGATCAGCGTGGGCACGCCGCGGATCTGGTATTGCGCGGCGACCTGCGGGTTCTTGTCTACATCCACCTTGATGATGGCGGCGGTGTCACCGATGCGTTGTTTCACTTCTTCCAGGATGGGGGCTTGCGTTTTGCATGGGCCGCACCATGTGGCATAGAAATCTACCAATACCGGCTTGTCGCCATCGATCAATTCTTTGAACTTGCTCATTGTTCTATTCTATTTCTTCGTATTCAACCGTTTTGCCTGCGGATTGTTTGCGTTGACCCACTCGGCCATGCCGCCCGAAAAGTTCAGGACGTCTTTGAAACCATGGGCAGCTAACACCGATTGGGCGATGGCCGCGCGGGCACCGCTTTGGCAATGGACGACCAGCTGTTTGTTGCGATCCAGTTTATCCAGGTTGTCAGCCAATGTGCCCACGAACAGGTTAATGGCCCCTGGGATGTGTCCCGCTTCATATTCCGCCGCGTTGCGCACATCGACGATTTGGACATCGTTACGGCCCACCAGCGTCTTGAATGTATCCAGGTCGATAATCTCGCGGCGTTCAAGGGCTAGGCCAAGCGTGGCCACATCGGTGACGTAGCCGATGACATCGTCCATGCCGATGCGCATGAGCTTCCGGGTCAGGTCTTCGACCTGCGATCCCTCGGCCACCAGTACGATCTGTTTATCGTAGCCGACCAGCCATCCAGCCCAGGTCGAAAACGAATTGCCGTTTTCGATGCTCAGGCTACCGGGGACGGCACCGTTGGCGTTTTCAGCTCTTGGACGGGTATCGACGATGTGGGCACCGCGCCGATAAGCGGCTCGGGATTCGGCAGCGGTCAGTTCCGGGTGCTCCGGTACGGCGGTCAATAGCGGACGATTGACCTTGTTGAGCTGCTTCATCATCGCGAAATATTTCGGGGGTTCGGGTTGTCCTTCCAACAGGGAGCTGACAAAGCCTTGTTCGTCACTGCCGAATTGGAATGCCCAATTCTGGATCAATTCGTAGCCAACGGTGGTGTTGGGTACGGCTCCGAGCGCTTTTCCGCATGCGGATCCTGCCCCATGTCCCGGCCATACTTGTACATACGGAGGAATTGCGCTGAATTTCTTGAGCGATTGAAACAATTGGCAGGCACCGGCATCCTGTGTATTTGCCAAGCCCGCGGCCTTTTCCAACAAATCTGGCCTACCTACATCACCTACAAACACGAAATCGCCCGTAAACAGCATGATGGGATCATCGGTGGCGGGGTGGTCGCGCAACAGGAAACTGATGCTTTCCGGGGTATGTCCGGGCGTGTGGATGACTTCCAGCGTGAGGTTGCCTACGGTGATGACGCTTCCTTCCCGGAGGCCTTCGTGGTCGTATTCGTATTGCCAATCCGGTCCGCCTTCGTCCGACAGGTATAGGGTCGCGCCCGTAAGTTCGACCAACTCCCGGCTACCCGATAGGAAATCCGCATGGATGTGCGTTTCCGTGACGTGGGCGATGCGCAAGCCGTTTTGCTTGGCGATGTCGAGGTAGGTATCTACATCGCGCTTGGCATCGATGACGATGGCCTCACCGGTTTTTTGGCAGCCGATCAAGTAGCTGCCCTGCGCGAGTGATTGGTCATAAATGTGTCTGAAAAACATGGCTTTTGTTTTGTTAATGCGGCAGGCCGTCCCGTAACTTTCCGTAAACCCACGTGCCCGCAATGGCACTCAACAGCACCACCGATACCACGGTGGCACCCGTGCCGATTTGCACGAACAACGGCCCCGGACACGCCCCGGTAAGCCCCCAACCAAGCCCGAACAGCAGGCCGCCATAGACCTGGCCTTTGTTGAAGGTTTTTGGGGTGAAGGTGATTGGTTCACCATAGATGGTCTTGATGCGGAATCGCTTGATCAACCAGACGGAGACGATGCCTACGACAACGGCCGAACCGATGATGCCGTACATGTGGAACGATTGCAACCGGAACATCTCTTGGATGCGGAACCAACTGATGATTTCGGCTTTGACAAAGACGATTCCGAAGAGTATCCCGACGATCAGGTACTTGATAAGGTGATACCACTTGTGCTGAAGCCGCGATTCGTTGACACAGATCGTGTCTTGCGAGCGTACTTCAAAATCCGTATCCGTACTTGTTGAATGATTCATGGGTTATCCTAAAATGAAGGGAAGTAATACGTTTGCCATCAGGAATCCGCCTGCCATGAAGCAGCAGGTCGCCACCAGCGAGGGCCATTGCAGCGTACTGAGGCCCATGATGGCGTGGCCGCTGGTGCAGCCTCCGGCATAACGGGAGCCGAACCCTACCAGGAATCCGCCGCCGACCATCATGATCAACCCTTTCGCGGAGAACAGGTAATCCCAGTTGTACAGCTGCGAGGGTACCATGTTGCTGTAGTCGGTAATCCCATACCCGGCCAATTCGTCGACCAGGGCCGGATTGACCGCAATCGGTGCCGGATCGGCCAGCCACAGGCTCGCGATGACCCCGCCGCCGAATGCGCCCAAAACGAAAACAAGGTTCCAGTATTCTTTTTTGTAATCGTAATTGAAGAACGGAATGCGTGATGGGAAGCACATGGCACAGGCATGCCGGAAATTTGCCGAAATGCCGAAATGCTTGTTCCCGAGAATCAAGAGGGTAGGCACGATCAGTCCCACCAATGGGCCAGCGATATACCATGGCCACGGTTGCTTTATCCAGTCGATCATCTTTTTTAATTGAAAGTTGAAAACTCGTTTTCCATTTAGAACAACGTACTGGGGCACACGTAATCGCTCATCGCAAACTTTGCGGATTCCTTGACGGCCTTGAAGCCACCCTGTACGTCAATGAGGTTTTCATAACCCCGGGCCCGTAGGATGGACGTAAAGATCATCGAACGGTAGCCGCCAGCACAATATACGTAATAGGTCTTGTCTTTGTCGATTTCAGTGAGGTGTTCGTTGAAATAATCGAGCGGCAGGTGCTGTGCACCGATGACATGCTCCGAATCGTACTCGCTTTTTTTGCGTACGTCCAGTAGCTGGCCGCCGGGATCGGTGACTTGGCGTTTCGCCAATTCATCCACGCCGATGGATGTTATGGTGTCGATTTCCCTTCCATCGGTTTTCCAGGCATCGATGCCCCCTTCCAGGAAACCGATCGCGTGATCATAGCCGACGCGGGCCAACCGGGTAACGACTTCTTCCTCCCGGCCTTCATCGGCGATGATCAGGATGGACTGTTGGATGTCCGGAATGAGCGTGCCGATCCAAGGCGCGAAGTTACCATCGATGCCGATATTGATGGAATTCGGGATAAACCTTTTCGCAAACGCCTGTGCATTGCGCGTATCCAACAGGACGGCATCGGTTTCGTTAGCGGCTGCCTCGAATGCGGCCGGTGTCAGTGCGCGCAGCCCGCGATCCAACACCTCCTCGATGCGGTCGTACCCCTGGATGTTCATCAACACGTTCTTCGGGAAGTAGGCGGGCGGGGGCATCAGCCCGGTCAATACCTGCTTCACGAACGTTTCCTTCTCCATCGGTTGGAGGGCGTAGTTGGTTTTCTTTTGGTTCCCGAGCGTATCGGTGGTTTCCTTGCTCATGTTCTTGCCGCACGCCGAACCCGCACCATGCGCTGGATAAACGATGATCTCATCGGCCAACGGCATGATTTTGTTACGCAGCGATTCGTATAGGTAGCCCGCCAGCACCTCCTCGGTGAGTTCGGCCTTGACTTTTTGCGCAAGGTCCGGTCGGCCGACATCGCCGATGAAAAGCGTGTCACCAGTAAAAAGCCCGACGTCTTTCCCTTTTTCGTCACTAAGCAGGAAGCAGGTACTCTCCATCGTATGACCGGGGGTATGGATGACCGTTATCGTGACTTCGCCGACCTTAAGCTGTTCGCCATCCGTGGCTACGTGCGCCGTAAACGCTGGGTTGGCCGTTGGGCCGAATACGATGGTGGAGCCCGTTTTTTCGGCCAAATCGATGTGCCCGGAAACGAAATCGGCATGGAAATGGGTTTCCAATACGTATTTGATGGTGGCTCCGTCCTTTTCCGCTCGTTTGATGTAGGGGGCGACTTCGCGGAGCGGGTCGATAATGGCGGCTTCGCCGTTGCTTTCGATGTAGTAGGCACCTTGCGCCAAACATCCGGTGTAAATCTGTTCGATATGCATGATTGTTATCGCGTTACTGTTCTTTTACGTTCTGATCGTTGACAATACAAAGATACAACGACGATACCATAGAAACGGTGACATCGGTCACCTATTATACCACCCTGGTTGACAAAGGGGTTATCCTAAGGAACCGGCACGAAATAAACTGAACGTTTAAGCTTGCCCTTTTGCCCGTTCTCTTCGTTGCATATCTTGCCCATAGCTCCACGATGAGCCGCAATATGCGCCTTGATAACGAACAAAATTGCAGCGCTTAATTTGCTCATTTTATTTCGTGGCGGTTCCTAAGATATTTTGAAGTGCGGCTGTAAGCCCAGCGCTCCTTGTAATCTAGCCATCGCTGACCGCGGATCCTACGCATGGTGTTATCGATGATTCGCATCACAAAGACGTTATAGAGCATATTCGCGATACGTTTCGGGCTGCGGGGCAATGCGCGCAGTGTCATCGAAAAGCCCCCATCCAGGTAGGTGATGTAATGCCACCAGCCGCTGGGAATATACAAGGCATCGCCGTGTTTCATGTAAACCTCGTAGCCCCGGGCACGCGCCAGGGCAGGGTATCGCTCGAAATCGGGGTCGTCCATGTCGATCTTGTCGATGTTGTGGATGGAGAAGGGCACGTGGTAGAGGTACTTGCTTTGGTCCGGTCCGAACAGCACGACGCGCTTGTTGCCTTCGAAATGGATGTGCAGGTTGTCTGGGAGGTCGATGTCATAATGGGCGAAGACCCTGGCCAAGCCCCCGCCGAAAAATAGTGCAGGAAGCCGTTTGAAGAATTTCAATCCGATGTCGGGATAATCGAAGTCTTCGAGCAATTCAGGACAATGGTCCTTGAGCGTATAGAAGAATATGCGGAGGTCGGTGGGTTCGGTCTTCAGCAGTTCGATGTAGTCGCCGAAGCGCATGGTCGTGACCGGCGCGTATACGCTGGCCTGGCCTGTTGCTGGTTTATTGTCATAGAGCGGTACGGTTTGGTCTCCGGCCAGCGATTGGATATGGTCAAACGTCCACTTGTCATTCCAGCCATCCGTCAGGTTTTCGATCAGTACGGGGCGCTGTGGCCGATAATACCGGCGTAAAAACGTATCCTTTCCGATAGGTCTTATGCGCTCCAGCGGTTCGAGATTAAACTTGGCCATTTGCTTCGTTGATTTTTTCCAGTAAATACGTTTTGCCCAACAGCTCGGCGCAGGTGAGCATGGCACTGATCGTGACCCCCAGGATGCCATGCATATTGACGCTTTGCCCGGTAAGCAATAAGTTCTTGATCTTGGTACGTGGAGGCAAGTGATTGCGTAACGGCTGGTTTGCGTCCTTGGCAAATCCATACATGCTTCCGGTTTCGCTGCCGATGTAGTCGCGATACGTGAGCGGGGTGGATGCATACGTAGCGTGGATGTGGTTGCGTAGACCTGGGAACTTTTTTTCGAGTTCGCGAAGCATGATTTCGGTCTTTTCCCGCTTGAAGCGTTCGTAGGCCTCGCCCCGCGAACCGCTGTTTGCCACCGTATTGCGCGTATCCGCCCATTGGGCCACTTCATCGTAGCGCATGTAGGTGAATACCGTCATGCCGTCGGCCCACCCGTCATCGCGGCTTTTGGCATTCATCGAGACCATGTAGCCTGCAGGCCAATCATCGGGTCGGTAGTCCGGGTCTACCCAAACGCGACGTTCATCCTTGTAATGGTAATAATTCGTGTTCTGATAAGGCAGCCGATTCGGTTTCAACACGATGTACAGGCTGAACGACGAAATGGTATCCTCCATTTGCCGGATATGGTTGACATACGATTTGCGTATGGGGTACCTACCGATCAAGTCAAGGGTCTTCTTTGGATCGATGTTCGCGATGAAGTTGGTCGCGGTGTACGTATGGCCCTTGGTGGTCGAGACCGCGCGCAAAAGCCCGTCTTCGATATGGAATTGGGCCACCTCAGCGTATTTCAGCGCTTTTCCGCCATGTCGCTGCAACTCCCTGATGAGGAGCTTGGCGATTTGACTGCCACCATTGATGCATCGCCAGGCACTTTCGATGTAGGAATTTACAGCTAGCGCATGCACATAGAACGGTGTCTTATCCTCGATGCCTGCATAAAGCAGGTTCGTGCCGGCCAATACGGCCCGTAGTTTCGGATTTGATGTGCTGCTGTCGATGACTTCGCTCACCCGAAGGCCCAGCATGCCTTCGTTCCAGTGGTAGGTGTCGCGACCGTTCAGCCGATAGAGGGGGAAACTCTGGCAAATCTCCCTCATTTTGGCGTAGAAGCGGGTGATGCCAATGCGCTCGTCCGGGAAATACCGACAAAGTTGCTCCACGAAATTTTCGCCGCTTTGGGCATATGGATATTCGTTTGGGTCGCCATCAAAGGTCACGCGGTCAAAGCCGTCGATATCCAAGCGTTTGAGCTTGAGTTTATCGGCAATGCCCAGGTAATGGAAGTATTGGTAGAGATTTTGGCCCGGTAACAATCCACCGATATAATGTACGCCCGTGTCAAATATGCATCGATCGCGTACGAAGGTCTGCAAGTTGCCCCCATACTGATTGTTTTTCTCCAATACCAGTACGCGAAGGCCCTCCTTGGCCAATGTCGTCGCACAGACGAGCCCGCCTAATCCGCTGCCGATGACGATGATGTCGAAGGGTTCATCCATGCCTTTGGTAGCCAATCAATCCGTCATATTGGAAAGCCAAGCGGTAATCGGCTTGTGCGAAAGTAGCGAATTTTTCGGGGCCTACGCGGTCGAAGATGACCCATTCGGCGCGACTTGGCCAGCCCTGCCAATCCATGGGAGCACTGGCGGAAATGATCAGTACGTTGCAATCGGGCAGCGGAGGGATTTCCGTAACAAAGCGTACGGAATAGCGGTTGGTCGTATAGGTGTGCTGCGCGGCGAGCACGTGCCCTTCCACGGCGTCCCAGCCCGTGACCTGCCGTGCGGCGCTGTCGTACGCCAGGAGGAAATCCAGTACGCCGTATCCGCACCCCAGATGAAAGAAGCGGCCTTGTAACGGCAGGAGGCGTAGCAACCGGTGGTAACGTGCGTTGTTTTCCTTGAAGACGGCCTTCACTTCCCGCTGGATGCGCGCGGGTTTGTATACGTAATTGAATCGTATTTTCTGGTAGAAGTAATCGGCGGGTTCCCGTTCGTCGCGCAGTTTCCTGAACTCCGTACGGAAATACCGCGCGATCCTTTTCGTGCGCTCGGCATAGCCCGTGCCGAACGTGGCGTCATCGTGACGGATCCGGGGCAGGTACTTCATCGTGATGGGGCCGGGTTTCAGCATATTGTCGTATTTGGGCAGTGCATGCACGTTGCCATGCACCAGTACCGGCACGATGTCGAGCTTCAGGGCATCGGCTAGGTAGCATGCGCCTTTATGGAATCGCTGGATTTCGGTAGTCATGGAACGTGTACCTTCAGGAAATATGATGATGGAATAGCCTTGTTCGATTTTTTTCTTTAGTTTTTCCAGGTTTTCGGGTTGGTTTTCACTTGCCGGATGGGCGCCGACCATGCGCATGGCCCGTCCAAAGAAAGGCGATCGCAGTTGCCGATCGTTCATCATGAACAGTTGCCGGGGATGCAACAGGCCCATGGTCGGGGTATCCAGGATCGATGTGTGGTTGGCGATGAGGATCACGGGTGGGTGGTATAGCCCAGGCTCGCGCCCGATGATCGCCATGCGGATGCCCGGCGTGCGGTACATCAGGTTGTGGAAGAACAATTGTAACACGCGGTGGAAAACCCTGAATTTCTTTTTCTTGCCGATGGGCAAGATGGGTATCAGCAGTTGCCCGAGCAGGCTTACCAACATGCCGCCGATAAAGAAATACCCGAACGTGAAGCCCGTAAGGGCCAGGTTGACGAGGCGCCAAGGGGTATTCCCCTTTTCCTGTGGGCCGCTGATGAAGGTGCGGAACAGCCAAGGTTGGATCGAGAACGACATCAAGACGACCACGAGTAGGCCAATGAGCGGAATGATCGAGATGGAGCGGATAGCGGGGTGTTTGGCGAAAATCAGGATACCGAAACAGATCAAGGTGGCGAGTGCCGACATCAGCACGCCGGCCCGGAAGGCCGGCATGTCGTCTCGTCCGTAGGTGTAGCGCTCCAGCAATCCCTTGGTCACGAAAATCGAATAATCGACACCGAGCCCGAAAATCAAGGTGGTGATGATGATGTTGAACGCATTGAATTGGATGCCGAATGCACCCATGAGGCCCAGCGTGACCAGCCACCCGAGAAAAATAGGGATATTCGTGATCAGCGTAAGCTCCAGGCTACCGAAGAAGAGGAAAATGACGATGAAAACGGCAACGGATGCGATGAAGAACAGCTTATTGAAATCGTTCTCCAGGTTGCTGAGCAAGGTTTCCTGTAGGTGCTTTCGGTCGATGGCCAATATCCCGTTGTCGGCACTGTCCAATGACTGGATCACGGATGGGGCGCGATCCGGATCGGTCCGGACCACGGTGGTGATGGTGGCGAGCTTGTCGCTGCCACCGATGAATTCGTCCAGGAACAAGGTACGAAGGGTATGTTCGTCGGCCGTATCCAGTAGCGTGAACGCCTGTGACAGCGAAGCGGAAAATGGATCGAATGCATTTTCCCTGAATCCGACGCGCCGGCCCTCCACGCGCAGTCGCTCCATCAGCTCCGATTTTCGTTGCCCGGACCAGAACGCATGCCATTGCTGGATCTTTTTTTCCTGTTGGGCCGCGGAAAACGCGACCGACCCGATCGATTGGAAATGATGGATGGTCGCACGCGCTTTCTGTATTGCCAACCGGTCGTGCAGCGCGGCGTTTCGGGCCAGCGCCGCATCATACGTATCGCCGTAGGCAATGAAATAGATGGATTTCGCGTTGTGGTTGGTTAGGGTATCCAGTTGTCGTTCTGCCTGTTGCAGGTGGCTGGGTCGATAATTCAGCGCATCCAGGTCATCGTTGAAGCCGACGTGCTGGAAGGTGAAAAGGCTGACGACGACCAACGAGACGCTTACGGCCAATACCCACTTATTGCGGGAGAGATCCTGGCGCGCGAGCGTATCGATGAACGTGTTCCGGCGCATGGACGCGTCGTTGCCAGGCGTGTACACCTGCGGGATGAAGACCAAGGCGAAACCCGCAGCGCCCAATACGCTCACGGCAGCGAAGATGCCTAGGTCGTGGAGCACGTCCGAGCGCAGGAACAATAGGCACAGGAAATCCACGGCGGTGAAGATGGCGCAGACCAACAACGGTTTGGTCGTGCTTTCGAATAACCGCTTTACGTCGCCGGTACCCCGGTAGTGGCTGAGTATATGCAGGGAATAGTCTAACGTCAGGCCCAACAAGACCGAGCCGATACCGATGGAAATGGCCGAAATGGTGCCCTTGATCGCATACAATACGGTCATGCCCAACAAGCTTCCGAAAGCGGCGGGAACAAGGACGATGATCGGGATGGCGATGCGCCGGTAAAAGTAGATGAACAGCGCGATCAACGCAATCAGTGCGATGGATAAGGTGACCTGGATGTCGCGCTTGATTTGTTGGGCGTTTGCCACCGCCATGGCCGTGGCCCCGAAATACGTCGCGGATACCTGCCCTTCGTATCGTGCATTCAGCCGGTTGATGGTACGGTCCAGGATGGCGATGAACTCGGCGTTCCTGGCGGTCTCACCCGCGGCGGCGGCCGTGGTGATGAATGCCAGAAGGTTCCGTCGATCCTTGGCCAAGACGTAGCCGTCTTGCAACACGAATTGCCCATCGGATTGCAGGCGTTCGAACTTATGGAGGCCCAACGCGGTCAAGCCCAGCGGGTCTTGCCGCACGAATGGGCCGGAAATCAGGTTTTGTGGAGCAATGGCGGCTTGGTAGGCATCCTGTACCCGCACGGCCAGCGCATCGGGCCGCAATAGCGAATCGATGCGCACGTAGTCGGCGCTGTCCAGGAAAAGCGGAAGGTTGCGGTACACAACGTCCATCAGGTCGACGAGCTGGTCGTCATCCAGGCGCACTTGCAGCCGCTGGATATAGGGCGAAGCTTCCCGTTCCAGCATCGCTGCCAGCGTATCGGCGTATTCCTGCAAGGCCGCGACATCACCCGCCGATTGGGCTGCGATGTTGACGATGGTTTTGTCAGCAAACTTCGCCGACCGCAGCACGGCATCCACTTGCGCCGCGTCGTCGCTGGTCGGGATCAGCTTGGTGATATCCTCTTCAAATCGGATCCGGGTGGCCCAATAAGCCAATAGGGCGAAGATAAGCGGAATCGCTATAAAGAACGCAGCCCTACGGGTTCTTAGGTAACGGAATATCGAGTAAAAGAAGGAAGCCAATTCGCAAATCTGTTTTCCGCAACAAAGGTAGCAGATTTCTCCGTTCCGCCGGCGCTATGCCTTTCGCTTTTCGCGGAGGTTCAGTACGCAGTAGGCAACCGACCCGAATAGGAGGGCACTGGCAACCGCCAACACCAAGCTGCCAACTACGTATTCAGCAAGGTGTTGCTTGACAAATGTGCGGTAGAATTCGAAGTCGCCCCACCGGAATGCCATTTCTTCTCCGCTACCGACAAGGGATGAGCCGATATGGAAACTGGCGTATACGATCGCCGGTATCAGGGGCGGGAGGCTGATGTTGGAAAAAGCGAACGCGATGAGTTTGTTCAACCGCAAGACAAGCGCAAGGAACAGCACCAGGACCGTCTGGAATCCCCAGAACGGCGAAAGCCCAACCAGCACGCCCAACGCGACGGAAGCGGCTTTTTTCCAGGCCGGGTCGTCGCTATGCAACAGGTCTTCCAGAAAGAATCGCCTGAATCCCTTTTGCTGGAAGGTGCGGAAATAGTCGCGTGGCTTGATGTACAGCAAGGTAACCAGCACCAACCAGGTGTTGAGGATGCTGATGCGCGTGAAATCACGGAACGGCCGGAAATGCGATACGCGTTCCGACGGGTCGTACTTGACCCGGATGGGCACATTCCGGATCGGTACGCCGCGCCACGCGGCCTTCACGATCACCTCCACTTCAAACTCGAATTTGGTGGTATGGAACCGGATGCCCCGGATGGCCTTCAATGGATACAGGCGGAATCCGGATTGCGTGTCGGAAAGCGTGATGCCGGTCTCGAAACGGAACCAGAAATTGGAGAACCGATTGCCGAAACTGCTTTTGCCGGGTATGCCTTCCTGCTCCATGTTGCGGTCGCCGATCAACAACGCGGATCCATGGTCTACGATTTCCTGGATGAAGAAGGGAATGTCGTCCGGAAAATGCTGGCCATCCGAATCGATGGTGATGGCGTAATCGAAACCGCGTACATCCGCGGCCTTGAATCCCATGCGCAAGGCATTTCCCTTTCCCCTGTTCCGGGGCAGGTCGATGATCGTCAGCCCGGGATAAGTGGCGAGTATGGCCGATGTGCGATCCGTGGACCCATCGTTGATCACGAAAATGTCGGTGGTATGTTGCAATACGCCGTCAAGTACCCGTTGCAACGTTTTGGCATTGTTATAGGTCGGGACGATTACACACGCGTTGATGTACGCTAATGCCGCATTTGTCGTCATTTAGGTTGATGATGCTTATTTTTTTGAAAATTCCTCGAAATAGCCGTCTATCATGGCTTTCAGTCCCGTATCCGTCAGCGAGGGCAGCGCCTGTTGCACGAACTGCCGGTCTGTTTCGATGTGTTGGCGGTACTTCAGGAATTTGGGGAGGTGCTCCTGTACACTGAGGCGGATGAGCCGGATTTCCGGATTTTCAGGCGCCTGCTCCACGGCTTGTTCGATCCATGTCGCGGCTTCCTTCACTTTCGGCCCGCGCTCGGAAAGCTTTTCGTATCGGGCCAATAACATCAGTCCCGCGCCTTTGTATGCCACCAGTACGGGCTTGTCTGATTTCGATACGGCTTTAAGCGGGGTGTAAAAGGCTTCGGCCTGCTCACGCGACTTCGTGGCGTCCTTGTACAGCAACCGGATGGCATCACGATCTTGGGCAAAGGTAAACACGGTAGTAAGGCATACGGCAATCAGGACAATTATTTTTTTCATATTGCTACTCGACCTTTTGGAAAACACCGCTGAATTTGAGTGCCAGGGTGTCTTCGAATGACGTGGTGCTCTTGACCGTGAGCATCCCACTTGCTTCCTCAACATCCAACTCGACCTGAATGTTTGGGTTGACTTCCGGATTGATGATGGCCATGAACTTCACGTTCTTCGCTTTTTTCAATAATAGCGTGCTTTTGGCCCATTTCTCGGTCAATTCCTTGATGATTTGCATCATGCATACACCCGGGGTTACCGGCTGACCGGGGAAGTGTCCCTTGAAGACCGGATGGAACTTGTTGATCGCGATCGATGCGGATACGCGCTGTTCTTCGATCGTGAATTCGGTTATCGAGTAGAAATCTTGCAAAAGAGACATAAGGAAACAAAATTAAGAAATCCCACCTTAAAATGGATGTTCATCACTTGATAAACTTATCGTCCGGTATGGCTTGGTCTTTTCGCTGCCGCTCGAAGTCAAGCTGGGTGAAATCGGCGCTGGGCTCGGTGATCGTGATGCGACGGATCAAATACGTATCCCCGTCGAATGTCAGCTCGATGTGCTTGACATACTTGCCAAGCGCCTTTTCCTTGGGCGTCAAGACCACGGCATAACCTTCGCGCGCTTGCTGATACGTCGCCTCGAAGCGGGTTTCGTCAAAGACATCGCCATTGAGCGCGGTGGCTAGCAGCCCAGCGGTGCTCCTGGACTTTTTTGCGGAGGCAAGATCGTAGAGCTCCACGGAAGCCTTGGGCGCCAGATACTCCCACCGTATCCGATCGGGGGCCTTGAAATAGAGCTTACCCGATGCCTGTACGGGTTTCTCGAGGTAACCCAATTGCTTGGTCTGTACGAAATCGCTCTCCAGCGATTTCAGGGTCCTGATGGTCGCCAACACCCGTGTACGGAACGTTTCGGCTTCGGTGGCGGTCAAGGCGTTCCGTTGTCCCGCGCCGGTCAGGTAGCAGGCCAGCAATGCAATCACCAAAATACTATTCTTCGCTATACGCATGTCGTTCGATCAATGCTGCTACGGTCACCATGCGGAATCCCCGCTCCTTCAGTACAGGCAACAACTGTTCCAAAAGCGGCAGGATGCGATCGTGCGTATCGTGCAGCAGGATGATGTGGCCGGGCTTGGTTTTCCGGAGTATGGAACCGGCCAGGCGTTGGGGCGGCCGTTCGAGCGTGTCATAGGGGCGTACCCGCCAACCGATCGTCGCGTGCCCGCTCGCTTTGATGGCTGCGGCGAGATGTGGCGTGGTCACGCCGTAGGGCGGCCGGAAAAAGCGCGGCCTACGGCCGATGACGGCCGCGATGGTCCGATCGGCCTGCTCGATTTCGTTCAACCAAGCGGCTTTGCCCAGGAAACCGATCGAAGGCGCATGCGTAAAGGAATGATTGCCCACGGTGTGCCCATGTTCGTGGATGGCGCGCAGCAAGTCCGGATACGCGGCTGCCCGTTTGCCGATGCAGAAGAACGTGGCTTTGACTTGATGTTTTTCCAATACGGCCAACACCTGTGGCGTATGGATCGGGTGGGGGCCATCATCAAAGGTCAGTGCGATGGATGGTGTTCCGGCCCCCCCCTGGTGATGGGCTTTCACGAACACGTTCCATTGGATGTTGAAGGCCGAGGCCGCTAGCGCACCGATGCCTGTCGCCAGCAAGATCAGCAAGATGAGCGCGAAGGTGGTCATTGCTCCAGCAGGATGAGGCCGTGGTTGCTGCCGCGTCGTTGGTTATAGATGAGTATCCGCTCCAATCGATCGGTCTTTTCGGCGTTCACCCGCAGTGCGTCGGGGATTTGCTTGCCTTGCAGGAGCTGCAGGGCGCATGCCATGGCTAAAGCGTTCACGGTATCGAACTCTCCCAACACATGCTTGAACGCCAGTTGGGGCGTGTGCGAGAAGCGTGCGCTGGCAACGTGGCGGTAGCTGCCGTCATAGCGCGCATCGCCGCTGTATCCAAGGAATACGGCATCGATGAGGGAGGCATCCAAGCCGTTCCGGTGCAGGAAACGATCGATGAACGCAACAGGGTCATCGGTTTCCAGCGCGGTTTCGACCGCCGTCACCCGGCCCATCGCCGTTGGACCAGGCTGCTGCGAAGCCACGAAAAAGGCGGCCCCTTCGGCGGCGATCTCACCGGGTGTCGCCGCATCGCCCAGCGGGACGGGTATTTCGGATGAATCGCCTTTCAGGTAACCTGCCAGCTCCCAGAATTTCACGGAGCGTTCGCCTAGCTCGTCCACGCCGCCCAAGAGCACGGCTTGTTCAGGGTGTTCGCCCAGGTACAGCATCGTATCCAGCAAAGCCGATTCGAACGAATTGGCGTTATTGACGTAGGTCATGTTGTATCCCTTGCAGCCCAGTGACAGCGCGATGCTCGCCGCGGCCATGTTGTGCGTGGATTGGATAAAAGGCGTAGGGTTCATCGTTTCGCCTTCTTCAGCCAGTAGCATTTCGACAAAACGCTCGGAGTCTTTGAGGCATCCCAATCCCGACCCGGCAATCACCGCGTCGATGGGCATCCCACCGGCGTGTTGCACCGCCATGCGAGACGCGAAGATGGCCATGCGCATGCTCTTGTTCATCCGCCTCAATTGCAGGGCAGGAATCAGCGATCTGTAATCGGGGTCGAGTGCAGCGATCGGGTTCTGGGTATAGGTGCGCACGGTGTCGAACGCAAAATCGGCGGCAAACGTGGGTTGGATGGAAATGCTGCCGCAGCCGTGGATATAGATGGGCTTATTCATGGGCATTGGAGAATAATAACGTGCTGCAATTGCCGCCGAAACCAAAGGAATTGGACAACACATGGTTTATGGATCTAGCCTCCAGCGCCGTTTGCGGGGCGATGCCCAGCGATGCGATGGGTTGCGAGAAATTCAGGTTCGGGAAAACCAGTTGCTGCTGCAAGGCCAGGATGGAGAATACCGCCTCGATGGCACCGGCAGCGGCGAGCGTGTGGCCCGTAAAGGCTTTCGTGGAGCCGAATGCGGGAATCGCCGCCGCGGAGCCATACAGGCGGAGCAACGCTTGGCCCTCGGCCAAATCGTTATTGGGGGTCGCCGTGCCATGGGCATTGATGTAGTCGATGGCCGAGGGGTGCAATCCCGCGACCGCCAAGGCGAGCTCCATCGCCAGCAATGCCCCCTCGCCGTCCTCGGATGATGCGGTTTGGTGGAATGCATCGTTGGCGTTCGCGTAACCGGTCAGGTATGCCAGCGCTGGTTTAGACCGCCGCGCCGCTGTATCGGCCGATTCCAGCACGAGGTAAGCGGCTGCTTCCCCCAGGTTCAGCCCGTTGCGGTTTTCATCGAAAGGCCGGCAATGGCCATCGCTGTAGATCATCAGTGAATTGAATCCGTTGACCGTGAAGCGTGAAAGGCAATCCGTGCCGCCCACGATGGCGCGATCCAACAGGCCTGCCCGGATCATGCGTGCGCCCAGCATGATGGCATTGGCCGCGGACGAACAGGCCGTACTGATGGTGGTCACGAAATCGCGGATGCCGAAATAGCGGGCGATCTGCTCGGCCGAATAACCTCCCGGATGGGTCGCGATGTAATGCCGGTGCGTTTCGGAAACCAAGTAGTCGTCGTAATAGCGTTCGGTGGCATCCATGCCACCGACCGTCGTCGCGGAAACCAGGCCCGTGCGCACGCCGGGGGCGGCTCGAGGATCGACGGTTGCCATTTCCAAGGCTTCCTTCACGGCCACAAGCGCCAACAGGGTGCTGCGGGTATAGGCTTGATCCCGGGGAATCGCCAGCAGATCGTATAACGCCGGGTTATCGAGGACGATTTCGCCGGCCATCAGCTTTTCGCGGTGAGGACTGTCCAACCGCGAGATCGGGGCCACGCCGTGCTTGGCGGCCCGGAGCGACCGCAGCTGTTCGGCCGTGTCATTCCCGATGGCCGAGATGGCCCCCATCCCGGTAATGGCTATCGGGATCATTTCCGTCATTTGCGGTTCGCCTCGATGAAATCGGCCATCGTTTGGATGGTCTCGAATACTTTCCTGCCCTCTTTTGGGTCGGCGAGTTTGATGCCATAGCTTTTGTCGAGCATCACGATGAGCTCAAGCGCATCGATGGAATCGAGTCCCAGCCCATCACCGAACAACGGTGTGTCGTCATTCAAATCGGCCACCGAAATGTCCTCCAAGTTCAATTGCGTGATGATTTTCGCTTTCAGCTCTTCTGTCAATTCACTCATTATCTTCGTTATATAGTTTCTTCAGTCCTGCTATGGTATGCGGTATGCGCCCGGATGTGCCAATGCGGTACAACAACACATCGCATCGTCCTTCCGTCACCTCTGTCCAACCGCCCAGCGCTCCCGCTACGCGACTGCCTTCGAATAGCGTCTCGGTATACGGAACGAGAAACTCCGGCAGGAAGCTGTCAAAAATAAAGAAAACATTTTCGCTATGCAATCGGTGCCGGATGCTGAGTTCGCCCAGGACGATGTTGGGCAGGGTGTAAACGAAGGTGGCCGGGCTGGCCACGGCTTCGTCGCCCGCGTGGATGTCGCGGGCATGCCGTTCGTCGGCCAGGTGGCTCGATGAGTAGTTCGAAAACACCAGCGTGGTGTCTGTGGCATAGGGCCCGGATTCGCGCGCCAATAATTCGGCGGCGATGAACACCGCCTTGCAAAGGCCGTCCATCTTATGGAACTTCGGGTAGTCGATGGCCAACCCGCGATAGGCAGCTTTCAGGAAATCGGAAAGCGATGCATCAGGGTCGCCCTGCCAGTATGTCCGTCCGTTCACGCCGATTGAACGGTTGCGTATGGTGCAATGGGATTGGATGTAAAGTCGCTGCGTTTTCATGGGATCATCCGATTTGGAACACCGAAGCGATGTTGCAGCCACCGAATCCCGATGCGGTCTTCAGGAATGTCCGCAACGGCAGCGATACGCCGTCGGTGATGATATTCAAGGCCTCCGTCGTGCCCTGTTCGTGGAACCCGACGGAAGGAATCAGCCTGCCGTTGCGGAGCGAATGGATGCCCAGGATGGTTTCCAGCAACCCGCTGGCGCCGAGCGTATGGCCAAAATAGCCTTTCAGGCTGTGGGTCGGTATGTTGCCGAGCCCGCACCGGTTGAACGCGACCGCTTCCATTTCGTCGTTGTAGGCCGTTGCCGTGCCATGCGCCGAAATGAAATCAAGCGATGGATCGCCCGCCGCCGAAAGGGCGTGGCGGATGCTGCGGTATAGCCCTTCTCCGGTACGCGAGGGCCCGGAAATGTGATTGGCGTCGTTGTATGAACCCACACCCGCTATGCGCACCGCCCCATCCGACGGCACCTTGGATAGGTAGGCCGCGGCGATGGCTTCACCGAGGTTCAACCCCTTGCGGTCGCGGTCAAACGGGCGGCAGGGTTCGTTTGCAAGCGCTTGGAAGGCCTCAAAGCCAGAAACGATGAACTTGGAGAGTTCATCGCCACCTACCACGACGGCCTGGTCGTAGCGTTCGCTGTGTTGCAGCAATCGCTGTGCGACCGAAATGGCCAACGAGCCCGATATGCAGGCATTTGACACGGTCAGGAACGGGGCCTCGAAGCCGAGGTAGCGCTGTATGGCACCGGCCATCACCGAGAGGTTTGCCCGTTCATGCGGGAAACCGGCCTCGGGACGATGCAAGAGGCCGACATTTCCTTTGGTGGTGGCCAACACCACCAAGGTGCGGCTGTGCAACGGGATGTCGTATCGGCCGATCAATTCCTGCAATGTCCGGATAAACAGTCGCTCCAGACGGGTATAGCGTCGGGCATCGGCCAGTTCATCGGCCCATTGTCCGTCATCGATTCGCGCGATGACGACCGGCCGATCGGAAAGGGCGGGGTCAAGGGTCGGTGCCATGGCCCGTTTCCCGTTGGCCAGTTGTTCGAAATGGTATGCACTGCCCTTGCCCAATGGAGACAGGATATGGTCGCCCACCACGTATACCCCGGGTCTCATCGCATGCCGTGTTTTTCCTTCCAGTCCGCGAAGAAGGGAGGGTGGGTCAACACCAGTTCGCCCGTCGGGTCGGTGAATACCTGGATGGTTTCGCCCGTGGCCACCACCCGTTGCCTGTCGTTGACGATCGTGTACCGGAAAATCATTTTCGCGGCAGGGTTGTCCACGAATTCGGTACACACCGTTGCCCAATCACCATGCCGCAAGGGCAGCTTGTACGCACAGGTGCATTTCACCACCGGGGCGAGGAAGCCCTGGGCCTGGATGTCGCGGTAGGAGATGCCGAACGCCTCGCCGAACGCCTCACGGCCATCCTCAAAGTAGGTGATGTAGTGCCCATGCCAGACGATGCCCAAGGGGTCTGTTTCATTGAAACGCACACGGAAGCGGGCGGTATGTTGGAGGGGGGGCTGCATCAGTTTGTCCGTTTTCTTTTGTCATAGATGATGGCGGCCGACAGGGTGGCTATGAAAAACGCCAACAGGTAGCCAAGCGGTTGGGCGATGTCGGCTGCGGTTCCGTTACGGAGGATGACATCGTAGAATGCCGATATCCCCCAGTTCATGGGCGAAAATGCCGACACCTGCTGCATCACCGCGGGCATGATGAACGTAGGCACCCACACGCCGCCGAGCGCGGCCAGGATGATCACGAATATGGCGCCGAACGGAGCCGATTGTTCCTGTGTTTCGGCGATGGTGCCGATCAGGATGCCCAATCCGATGGCCGCAAGGCCGGCCACGAATGCGATCAACACCATGAGTGGAAGCTGCGATCCGGGGTCGAACTCGATCAGTCCGATCAGCGGGAAAACGTATTTGGCAATCAGCAGCATCAGCATGAACTGGATCAGGCAAATGACGGTATAGGTGATGATCTTGCCGCCCAGGATCACCGCGTAGGGAACCGGGCTGGTGCGCAACCGGATGTAGGTGCCCAGGTTTTTCTCTTTGACAAGGTTGATGCCAAGCGGAACCACGATGAAGAAGATGCCGAACAGGATCCATGCCGGCACGTTATGCTGCACCGCATTCGGGATGATGCCGTCTTCGCCCTTCTGGGCGATGGTTTCCCGAAAGTTGATGATGTCGTCCCCCAGCAGGCCCGGGTCTTCTTCCAAAGCCATCTGGTCGATGAAAACCGCGTATATTTTCTGTACTTCCACCTTTGAAAGCATCCGTTCGATGTTGTTTTTGACGCCGCTGCGGAATGCCTGTCCCGCGGCGGGGTCGAAATAGATGGTGATTTCCTTCGCTTCCCAGGATCGGTTCCTTGGAAGGCGCTGGGCGGCGCTATCGGCATCGGTCAGCGCGAATTCGCCCAATATCCGTTCCACGTTGTGGTTCACTTTATCGTTCAGCTCCGCGCTGAGCCCGGCAGGGATTACCAGCGCGATCTGGTACTTGCCGTCGCTCACCAACCCGCGCGCCTGCGCATCCGTGATGGGACGCCCCCGTTCTTCGGTAACCAATTGCACGTTGTCGGCCTGGGCCAGGTTTTGGGCTACCAATTCGCCGATTTCGCCACCGTCTTCGTCGACCAACACGACGGGCAGCAGGGATTCGCCGACAGCCTTGAACGTACTTTCCTGGATGAGCGTGATGGTGATGATCAAAACCGAGGGCATGAAAAACAAGATCGCTAACCCTCCCCAATCGCGCAAGAGGAGGAGCGCCTCTTTGTATGCCGATACGCCTAATTTACGCATAATCCCTCAGGTGGCTTCCGGTAAGGTGAATGAATACGTTTTCGAGTGTCGTGGCTCCGGCCACCGAGGCGATGAGTTGCCCGGGTTCGCCTTCCGTGACGATGCGCCCTTCGTCGATGATGGCGATTCGCGTACAAAAGTGCTGGGCTTCATTCAGGTGGTGCGAACTGTAAATGATGGTGGTGCCTTGCTGGTGGAGTTCATGGAGCAGCGTCATGATGACCTCTTTGGATTGCACGTCGACGCCCACGGTGGGTTCATCGAGGAACAGCACCGTGGGGTTGTGCAATATGCCGGCCAGCAGGTTGATGCGCCGTTGCATGCCCCCCGAAAACGTCTTGATCGGCCTTTTGGCGAAATCATCCAGGCCCACGCGGCGGATGCCGTCGGCGACCCGTCGCTTCAATTCCTTGCGTGGAATCCCGTACAAACTTCCGAAATAATTGAGGTTCTCTTCGGCGCTCAGTGTAGGATAGAGCGCATATTCCTGCGGTACCACGCCGATATGCCGTTTTATCCGTTGGCGATGTTTCCGGTAATCCAGCCCATCGAACGTCAGCTCGCCGGCCGTTGGTTGGATCATGCCGCATAAGGTGGAAATCAAGGTCGTCTTGCCAGCCCCGTTGGGCCCCAGCAAGCCGAAGATTTCGCCTTTGCGAACCGCAAGCGATAAACCGTTCAGTGCGTATCGGTCACTGCCGGCATATCGTTTGGATAATCCGTGCACACGGATGATTTGCTCCATGGCGCGAAGATAAGGAACCGACACGAAATAACCTGAACATTTAAGCTTGTCCTTTTGCCCGTTATCTGCGTTGCTTATCTTGCCCATAGCTCCACTATGGGCTGCGATATGCGCCTTGATAACGAACAAAATTGCTGCGCTTAATTTGCTCATTTCATTTCGTGACGGTTCCTAAGGTAATTTTTTTTCATTTTTTTTTGGTAAAAAAGTTCGTCGCTCTACACTACTCTTCAAAAAACATGCATAACGCTTCTTGAAGATGGATTACGAGAACTACGAAATCGAGGATTTGCTCACCGACGAGCGGTTTGTGAATTACAGCTTACGGCGTAATGACGAGGATATCGCATACTGGGAGGGGATACTCAGCGAGCGTCCGCAGCTGGCCCAGCTTGCCGACGAAGCCAAACGATTGGTGTTGCTGCTGGGCGTCAAGGCAGACGACGCGACCAAGCAGGCAGAACTTCGCCGACTGAAGGCCGCATTGGGCGCTCCCGCCAAGGAAGGTTACCAGCAGCGCGTGCACCGCTTATCGCGCAGCGCCAAGCGGTGGCTGGCCACAGCGGCGGCCGTCCTGTTGTTCGGTTGTGCATACTTGCTCGTCAACCGCGAGCGCGTGGTGGATAGGGCCATCGCCTACGCGTTGGAACAGGGGCAACCGGATACCATCGCGGTGACCGGGCTCGGCGAACGCAGGCGCATTGCGCTGCCCGACGGCAGCGTGGTTGTGCTGAATGGCAACAGCCAATTGCGCGTAGCCAGTGGCTTCAATGAGAACCATCGCGTAATCTGGCTGGAGGGCGATGCCTTTTTCGAGGTCGCCAAGCAGGTGAAAAGGCCCTTCGTGGTGCGTACGGCAGGCATGGTCACTACGGCATTGGGTACTTCTTTTCGGGTGAACGATCACGAAAGCCTTCACCGACCCTATGTCATGCTGGCCACGGGCAAAGTCAAGGTCCACGCGGTCGTGTCCGGTAAGCCGACGGATGAGACCGTGCTTTCCCCCGGTCAAATGGCCGTCTTGGCAGGCGAAGGACCCATCCAGCGCGTTGGATTCGATGAAACCACGCTGCATGCATGGCTCGAGCGTACGTTGGTGTTCCAAGGAGCCGATTTCGCGGAGATCAGCGTCAAACTGGCCGATGTCTATGGCGTTTCGGTGGTTGCCGATGAGCGGTTGGCGAAATCGATCGCCTTCACCGGGCAGTTTACCGATCGGCCGCTGGCCGAAGTATTGGATGCGATTGCGTTTTCCAATCGCGTGCGGTTTGAACTGTCGGAAAATCGGATCGATATGGTGCCCTGAACAGAATCAAAATCCCAATAATTCATAGTTACCAAACCAATTCAAATGATGAAGAGAACCTTACATTGCTGCCGCAATCGGCTACCCGCCAAACTGCTTTTCGCGGTATTGATGGCGCTTTTCCTGACGGGCTACGCGCAATCGGCCGAATCGCTGTTTTCGTTCAGTTGGAAACAGGCTTCCGTAAACCAAGTGTTCCAGCAGATCGAACAACGCGCCAGCGTCCGGTTTTCCTACAATCCGCTGGCCTTGGACGCCCAGCGGCGCGTCAGCCTGGAAATTCGCGACGCCAAGTTGGAGGAATTGCTGGATCGGCTCGCACAGGCGCTGGCATTCCGCTATCAGCTTCGCGGCGAGCTGGTGATGCTGCAATTCGGCGACCACGACCAAGCGGCGTCGCAACAAGACGTAGGCGGGCAGGTGCGTAACCAGGCGGGCCAGCCGCTTGACGGCGTGACCGTGACGAATGCACGTACGAACGTGGCGCGGATGACCGCGGCCAACGGTGTTTTCTCGATACCTGCACGGGTGGGGGACGCCTTGCAATTCCGGATGATGGGGTATGCGACCGCTACGGTCACCGTTACGGATGTCGGCCAAACCGTCCAGGTGACCCTGGCCGATGTCCTGGTCGAATTGGAAGAGACCGTGGTCACTGCGCTGGGCATCACGCGTGAGGAACGGTCATTGGGCTACTCGGTGTCTGAAGTGGACGGCACCGACCTCAAGAAGGTGCGCGAACCGAATGTCATCAATTCGCTGGCCGGCCGGGTCGCCGGTTTGGTCATCAATTCCACGGCTGGCGGCCCTTCGGGTTCGTCAAGGGTGATCATCCGCGGTGCGACCACCATCACCGGCAACAACCAGCCGCTCTATGTCGTGGATGGTATCCCGATGGATAACTCCAACTACGGGCAAGTGGACGGCGGGAAGTTTGCCGCGGGTTACGATCTCGGCGATGCCATATCGGCACTCAACCCGGATGACATCGATAAGGTCAGTGTGTTGAAGGGGCCGTCGGCCGCGGCACTTTACGGCAGCCGGGCGGCCAACGGGGTTATCCTGATCACCACCAAGAAGGGCAGTGCGAACAAAGAACTGGGCATTGAGCTGAACAGCACCATGACCTTCGAGAATCAATTGACCACATTCGATGGGTACCAAACGCTGTATGGCCAGGGGCGCAACCAGGACCTGGTGCTTGACGCCAACCAGGCACGCACGTCGTTGTTCTCCAATTTCGGCCCACGGTTGGATCCCAACCTGACCATCCCGTATTTTGACGGTCAGCTTCGACCGTATGCCTTGGCCAAGGATAACATCAGCGGGTTTTTCCGTACGGGCGCGACCTACACCAATGGCGTGTCGCTGACGAACGCTACCGAACGGTCTTCATTCCGTTTGGCGGTTTCGGACATGCGCAACCAGGATATCGTGCCTGGCAGCGGACTGCGCCGCAATTCGTTCACGTTCAACGGCAATTCGAAATTCGGCGAAAGGCTCACCATGGAGGCGCGGGTATACTACCTCAACGAGGACGTCACCAACCGGCCCGCCCTGGCCGACGACCCCGGTAACATCGGCAACAATTTCGTCGGGCTGGCCAACAACGTGGACCAGGCCTTCTTCAAGGATTATTACAAGGACGCCCAGGGAACGTATGTGGACTGGGGCGGGGGCCAATATCGGTTGAATCCCTACTGGATCATCAACGAGATGAGCAACCAGACCGCCAAGGATCGGTTGATGGGTGCCCTGCAACTCAACTACAACATCACCGATTGGATGAACCTGCAGGGGCGGCTGGCCACGGATCTCACGTTCCTCGACTTCGAGAAATTCACCCCGCGCACCACGCCCGGGTCGTTGGCCGGCAGGCTGAATACCAACAACCAGCGCTACTCGACCACCGAGTCGGACGTGCTGTTGAGCATGCAAAAGCAGGTATCGCCCGCGTGGTACCTCGCGGCACGGTTGGGTGCGAGCATCTCCCGCATCCGCAATGCCGGTACGACGATGGAGTTTTTGAACATGACCATGACCGATGTGGTGAGCCCCAACAGCTTCGCCGACAAGTCGGTCATCGCAAACGACTATCGCAAGCACAACAATTCGGCCTACATGTTGTTGAGCGCGGGTTACAAGGGGTTTCTCTATGTGGATGCCACGGTGAGGCATGATGCATCCTCGACGCTGCCCGTGAACAGCAACAGCTACATCTACCCGTCAGTCGCGGGCAGTTTCATCTTCACGGATGCGTTCAAGATCGATAAGCGGATATTGAGCTACGGCAAGTTGCGCGCATCGGCCGCCGAAGTGGGCAACGACACCGATCCCTACCAATTGGACCTGTATTATGCATTGAATCCGCTCACCGTTGCCGGCAAATCCGTCGGTGGGATATCGAGCACGCTGATGCCCAATCCCGGCCTCAAGCCCACGCGTACCCGCTCGTTCGAAACGGGGCTCGAATTGAAGTTCCTTGCGGATCGCATCGGCCTGGACCTGACCTACTACACACAGCAATCGCGCGATCAGATCAACCGGGTACCCATACCCATTTCGTCGGGCTTCACCTCCCAGATGATCAACGCGGGCGTCATCGCGAACAAAGGCGTGGAAATCATGCTGAACACCCGGCCCATCGCGAATGAACACTTCCAATGGGAATTGAACGTAAACGCGGCGCGGAACTTCAACGAAGTGCAGTCCTTGGCCGAGGGGGTGCCGTTCCTGACGCTTTCGGACGCCCGTTGGATGGGGGTGGCCGTGGTGGCCATGCCCGATGCACCCTATGGCTCGATATTGGGGTACGGTTATCAGTACGATCCCGCAGGCAACATCATCCTGAACCCCAATAACCTGACGCCCGTGATCAGCGACGAACGGCAACTGTTGGGCCAAGGCACCTTCCGGTGGACGGGCGGGTTGTACAGCAACATGGCTTACCGCAATTTCTCGCTCACGGCCATCGTGGACATGAAGCTCGGGGCCGACCTGTTTTCGATGTCCAACCTGTTTGCCGCGACCCGGGGCAGCCTGACGTCAACTTTGGCCGGTCGGGAGGAGTGGATCCAATCCGAAGAGGCGCGCTTGGCGGCGGGGCGAACCGAGGAAGAATGGCAACAAATGGGGATGGTACGCGGATACGTCCCCAAAGGGGTGGTACAAACGGGCACCGATGGCGGTGGCAACCCCATCTACGAACAGAATACCCGGGCGGTGGATCCTTCGCTGTATTGGTCGAACATCTATACCGACGGCAACGGCATTTCCATCCCATACATCTACGATGCAGGCTATTTCAAGATGCGCGAAATCACGCTGGGTTACCGATTGCCGGCATCCTGGATCGCGAAATGGCACATCAAGGACCTCTCGGTGGCCGTGGTGAGCCGCAATCCATTCATCATCCAGAAATCCGTTCCGAACATCGACCCGGATTCGAATTACAACAACAGCAACGGACAGGGGCTGGAATACGGCTCCTTGCCTTCACGGCGAAGCTGGGGATTCAATCTTAATTTCAGGTTTTAAGCGACGGAGGGCATTATGACAACGATCAAGACAATGAAAAGACAGCGTTACCGCACCATCGGCATGGCATTGCTCGTGCTGTTGGCCACGGCGTGCACCGAATTTGGCGATACCAATATCGACCCGACGCGCTCGAACGACCTCGATCCGAACATCCAGCTATCGCTGGTACAGGCACGCTTTTCGGGCGACTTGGAAATCAATGAAAAGCTGGCCGTGGTGATGACCATGCCCATGGTGCAGCACATCGGCGGGATATGGGCCAACCGGTACGGCCAGATGTACATCAAGAGCCTGCCATACCTCTCTTCCTTCTGGGAATACACGTTCCACAACGACATCCTGAACATCGTGGACGCGGTGGAGCGGACCAACGGCCGGCCGGAGGTGAGCAACATGAACGCGGTATGCCGCATCATGAAGGTCTACGCCTTCGCCCGATTGACCGACATTTACGGCGACATCCCCTACAGCGAGGCCGCCAAGGCGGCGTACACCGGTGTCACGCGTCCGGCTTATGACCGGCAGGAAGATATCTACAACGACTTCTTTTCCGAGCTTAAGGCCGCAGCCGCGCAGTTGGACGGTTCGAAAGACCCCGTTTCCGGTGATTTCTTCTATGGGGGCAATGCCGAAGCCTGGCGGAAATTCGCCAATTCGCTGCGCTTGCGGCTGGCCATGCGGTTGGTGAAGCGCGACCCCGCGAAAGCGCAGGCCGAAGCGTTGGACGCGTACCAGGGCGGTGTATTCACCAGCAATGCCGACATGTGCCTGATGCGCCACGAAAACGTCCAGAACGACTATGCCGATATCCGGGGCAACGGCCTTTCGGTGGGCATCAACCAGCACGAGGTATTGCCACGGCTCAGCAACACCTTCATCGCGCAATTGCGGAACACCAACGATCCCCGCTTGGCGCACATCGCGCGTTATTACATCGACTTGCCGTATCGGCCGTTTGCGCGGGTGGACATCACCGAACAGGTCCGGGCCGTGGTCGGTATCACGGGCGTGAACCCCACCGACTATGTATGGGATGATTGGAAGAATTCCTTTACCATCGAGGTACCGGGCGTAGGTACGCATACCGTAACCAACAACGAGCAGAAAGCGCAATTGGCCAACTTCCTGATCCGCAACGATGCGCCATTTTTCCACCAGACGTATGCGGAGGTCGAATTCCTGTTGGCCGAGGCCACGCTGCGTTTCGGCGCCGGGTTCGGCGGGGATGCGCAGGCCCACTACCGCAACGGCGTGCGCGCCGCGCTGCAGCAATTGAGCCTGTTCCCGGAAGGCCCGGCATTCACCGAGACGCAGATCACGGATTTCATCCAGAGCGTACCGCTGCTTCCCGGCAGGGAATTGGAAGTCATCAATACCCAGTTGTGGATCGCGCTGTTCCTGAACGGGCCGGAAGCCTATGCCAATTGGCGGCGCTCCGGCTATCCGGTGTTGCCTTCGTCCGTGAACGGGGAGTCAAACTCGAACACCACGCCAAGGCGGTTCGAGTACCCGCTGTCCGAGCAGGAACAGAACGGTGTCAATTACCAGGCGGCGGTAGAACGGCTGGGCGGCAACAATTCTTGGAACGGGAGGGTCTGGTGGGACGCGGAATAGGGTATTCGCTGTGGCTCGTGCTCGCGCTGGTGGTCGGGACGGCCTGTGGAAAAGGGGGGGAGAAGGAAGAAAACCCGGCGGGCCACGGTTTGCGCGTGTTGGGTTACGTATTCACGTCCGATTGGCAATCGGTGTCGGCAAGGATCCCGTGGCAATCGATCACCGACCTGAACGTCGCGTTCATCAATCCGGCTGCGTCGGGCGCTTTCGAGGTCGATCCCGCCATGACCGCACTGGTGGAGAAAGCCCATGATCATGGGGTGCGCGTTTTCTTCTCGATCGGTGGCGGCAATCCGCCGCCGCACCTGGAAACGTTGCTGGCTACCGCGCAAGACCGCGACAAGCTGGTGTCGGGCATCGTCGAGGTCCTTGACCGGTTCGGGTTTGACGGCGTGGACATCGATTTGGAGAATGCCTTGATCAACGAGCACTATGCCCCGTTCGTGGCGGCCGTGGCCAAGGCGGTGAAACCCTTGGATAAGCTGGTCACGGCGGCCCTGGCTTCCTGGAACGCTAACCTGATCACCGACGCCACGCTGGCGCATTATGATTTCATCAACGTCATGTCTTACGATGCCACGGGGCCATGGAATCCGGATCGCCCGGGCCCCCATTCGCCGTATTCGATGGCCGTTGATGACTTCGGGTATTTTCACCGGACCCGGGGTATCCCGGCTGCACGCCTTTTTGTCGGCTTGCCGTTCTACGGCTATGGTTTCGGCGAGGGGGCGCCCCAAAGCCTGTCGTTCCGCGACATCGCCGCGCGGTGGCCCGATTGGGTGCAAGACGATGAGGTTACGGTAACCGGCGGCGGCAAGGTTTACTACAACGGCCTGGCCACGATCGGGCGGAAGACGCAGTATGCGTTGGATAATGGTGCCGGGGGCGTCATGATCTGGCAGTTGCTCCAGGATGCCGGGGATGCACACTCCTTGTTGCGTGCAATCAATGAAACCATCAATCAACCACAAAAGGATTAAAGAACGATGAAGAAACGAAATTTTTATTGGATTCCGGTCTGTTGCCTTGTCTTCCTGGCCGGATGTGAACAAAGCGACGACGGCGTTGGAGACACCGATTTCCACCCCCGCATATTCGATCGCACCGGCGTGTTCACCAGCCCGTCGATGATCATCTCCGAGGGCGAAACGGCCAGTTTCAGCGGGTTATTGTATTCGCCCGCCGGTAGCGTGGACATCAGTTGGAAAGTGGATGGCCAGGAAGTATCGCAAGACACGGCGTTTGCATTCACGCCCGATGGCGGCGGCGAGTATACCGTCACGCTCGAGGTGACCAACGCGGGCAAGACCGCCAGTCGGACGTCCAGGATCCTGGTCAATCCGCTGGCGTATACGCTTAAGCCCTATGCGTCGGTGGCCATGGCCTACCTTTCGGCCGGTGGTACGGCGGCCCATGTCGACTGGAATACCGTCACGCACGTGGCGTTCCAATGCGCACGTGTGCTGCCCGACGGGGGGCTTGACGTCACGGCCGGGCAGACCGATCAGGCGGCTGACGAGCTGGTTGCCCGTGCGCACATCAACGGCATCCCGGTACTGCTGGGCATTGCCGGACGCCTTACCGGCATGGATGGTTGGGCGTTGTACGAGAGCAACGACTTCGGCGGGGCCATCGCCAACCCGGCCACGCGGGCATCGGTGGTGCAACATGTGGCCGATTACGTCGCGGCACGCCGGATGGATGGCGTGGACATCATGATGACGGATATCAATTCAGGCACTTACTCGGCCAACCTCGCGGCCATCGGCCCGTTCCTAGCCGAGCTTCGCGCGGCGCTGGCGGATGATGCGACGATTACCGTCACGGTCGGCACGGGCTGGCAACATTGGGAGTACCCCAGCTTGCTGGCTGCCGACTGGCTCAACGTGCGCGGTTTCGAGAACGGCGCCACGGTAGGGCCCGGCGCACCTCGCGGGCAGGCTTCGCCCTACCAATTCCTGGTGGACGGTGCGGCGATCTGGGTGGCGAAAGGTTATCCCAAGGACAAGATCGTGTTGGGTATCCCGGCCTTCGGATTGAAGTATGATGCCATCGATGCCGACGGGAATAACCTCAGTTGGGGTTCGTACAGCTACATCACCTACCGTGATATCCTGGCACGGGATGCCGGTGCCGACCAGCAAGCGTACATCGACATGGCCTACGGGGTATACTACAACGGCATCCCGTTGGTTGCGCAGAAAACCGAATACATCAAGGACAATGGTTTCAAAGGCGCATACCTGTGGGCGGGCGACTACGATGCCTTGGGCGAAAAATCATTGATGGGTACGATTTTCCGGATTTTACAATAACTTTGTTGTCCGGCTTTGGATAGATGACCGCTACACCGACATACCGATCGCTATCGATCGATGCCTACCGGGCATTGGTGATGGTGTTGATGATCTTCGTGAACGATACCTGGACGCTCATCGCAATCCCCGATTGGATCGGCCACTTGCCTGCCGCGGCCGATGGGCTGGGGCTCGCCGATGTCGTGTTCCCGGTTTTCCTGTTCATCGTGGGGCTGTCCATCCCCTTTGCCATCCAGCATCGGCTCAACAAGGGCGATTCGCGCTGGCAGATCGCCATGCACATCGCCGTACGCTCGCTCGCGTTGGTGATCATGGGGTTCTTCCATGTCAATTTCGGCGATTATGCCGGTACGCTGCTGCCCAAATGGATCTGGCAAGTGTTGGTCACGATCGGTTTCTTCCTGGTTTGGCTGGATTACCCCGACCCGAAATCGGCCGGCGCCAAGGCGCTCAAACTCCTCGGCATCGTTGGCCTGGTGGCGTTGGCCTGGCTATTCCGATCCGAGGGACATCCCGAGGCCTGGTTTGCCATGCGCCCGCAATGGTGGGGCATACTCGGGCTCATCGGTTGGAGCTATTTGTTGGTCGCCCTTGCATTTTTGGTCACCAAGGGGCGCTTCTGGGGGCAGCTGGCCCTGTTCGCGGGGTTCGTGCTGTTCAATATGGGGGCGCAATCCGGTTTGTTCGCGGCACTGTCGGGCGTCAAGGCGCATGTCTGGATCGTGGGCGATGGCTCGTTGCCGGCATTGGCCACCTCAGGGGTACTGGTCTCGCTGGGGTATCAACGGTATCGCGCCGACTTGGGCGCGTTCCTGTGGCGTGCCGCGCTCGCAGCGCTTGTTTTGGTTGCCTTGGGCCTGGTGGCCCGCCTCGAATGGAACATTTCGAAGATCTGGGCCACCCCCTCGTTTACGTTGGTGTGCGCCGGGATCGGCACCGCGGGCTTTGCCTCGTTGGTGTACATCGTGGATGTCAGGCAGTGGGTCGGCTGGTACCGATTCATCAAGCCCGCCGGTTCCAGCACGCTTACCTGCTACCTATTGCCCTATATCCACTACGCCGTGTTGGCCGTCGTCGGCTGGCAATTGCCCGAATGGTTTCGCACCGGGGGGATCGGCATATTGAAGTCCCTCGGTTACGCGTTATTGATCGTGTCGATCACGGGTATCCTTGAAAAATACCGGGTTCGTTTGAAACTATAACTTGCAAATCATGATGCACCGCTCCTTATTTTATCCGTTGTTTGCCCTGGTGGGCCTGATCGCCTGCTCTTCGCCGCGCCATGCCGGCGATCGGTCGCCGCTGTCGTTGCGGTGGGAAATCGTCAGCTCGCCCTACTTGGCCACGGGCCAGACGCTGGCCGCGCTGACGTTGGTCAACCCCTCCAGCGATACATTGGGGGCCACGGGGTGGTCCATCCATTTCAACGCGGGTGGCCTGCAGGTCGCCGACTCGGATACGGCTGCCGTGGCGATCGAACTGGTGAACGGCGACTTTTTCACGTTGTATCCCAAAGCGGGATGGACACCGCTCGCGCCCGGCGATTCGGTCCGCGTGCAGGTGCTTTCGCGCCTCATCAAGAACCACACGGATATGCCCAAGGGATTCTACCTCGTATCGTCGGCACATCCCGAAGGGCTATCGTTGCCGTTCGATGGCGGGACCCTTCCGCATGCCGACAGTTTGGAGCTGGCGATCGCGGCGCGCGTTTACCGACAGAACGGGCCCATCGTCGCCTTGCCCTTGGCCGAGCTGCCGCCCGTGCTGCCCACCCCCGCATCCTATCGTTATACGGCCGATTCGTTCTTGCTGGAATCGGGTGCAATCCTTGTTGCAGACTCGGCGTTCGGCCGCGAAGCGCAGTACCTGCGCGACGAATTGGCCAAGGTGTTGGATCGAGCGGTAACCATCGGCGATCCGGAAACGCCTGGCTCGATCGTGCTTCGCAAGCGGACCGGTGATCCGGCCGAGGGGTATACGCTCACTGTCGCCGCATCGGGCGTCACCATCGAAGCCAGTACCCCCGCGGGCGCGTTCTACGGCATCCAGTCCTTGAAGAACCTGTTGCCGCCCTCGTCGTGGAAGGCCAAGCGGCCGGCCATCCAGCTCCCGGGCGTGAACATCACCGACAAACCGCGTTTCGGGCACCGTGCGGTCATGCTGGATGTTTCCAGGAATTTCCAGACCAAGGAACAGGTGATGAAAATACTGGATGTGTTGGCGCTGTATAAGGTCAATGTCCTGCATTTCCACCTCAATGAAGACGAAGCGTGGCGCCTGGAGATTCCCGGTTTGCCTGAGCTGACGGAAGTAGGGGCCAAGCGGGGCCATACCTTGGATGACAGCCAGCACCTGGTGCCTTCGTATGGCTCCGGTCCAAGCGTGGACAATGCCACCGGAAGTGGGTTTTACAGCCGAGCGGATTACATCGAGCTGCTCAAGTACGCCGCCGTGCGCCATATGCGTGTCATCCCCGAAATCGAGACCCCTGGCCACGCCCGGGCGGCCATCAAGTCGATGGATGCGCGTTACGCACGTTTCATGGCCGCCGGAGACACCGCCGCCGCCCGGCAATACCTGTTGCGCGATCGCGAAGACCAATCGGTTTACCGGTCTATACAGCACTGGGATGACAACGTCATCAATGTGGCCCTGCCATCCACCTATGCGTTTTTGGAGAAGGTGGTCGACGAACTCATCGCCATGCATGCCGAGGCCGAAGCCCCGTTGGCGACCATCCATTTCGGTGGCGACGAGGTGCCCAACGGGGTTTGGGAACGTTCGCCAGCCGTGCACCGGTTGCTGGCGGCGGATGCCTCGATCCCGCACGTCGACGACCTGTGGCATTATTACTTCACCCGCATCGACCGGATGCTCAAGTCGCGTGGGCTTTACCTCTCGGGGTGGGAAGAGATCGGCATGAAGAAAGCCGTGGTGGGCGGCAAGCGCCAGATGGTGGTCGAACCCCGTTTCGGCGGATCGAACTTCCACGTGGACGTCTGGAACAACCTGGGCAGCAACGCCGATCTGGCGTACCGCCTGGCCAATGCCGGTTACCAGGTGGTCTTGACCAACGTGACCAATTTCTATTTCGACCTGGCCTACAACGAGAGCTTCCACGAGCCCGGACAATACTGGGGCGGATACGTCGATATCGAAAAGCCGTTCCGGTTCGTTCCGTACGATTATTACCGGAGCCTGGAAACCAACGTTTCCGGCGAACGGCTCAGCGCGTTCGGCAGGTCCAATATCGTGGGATTGCAGGCCCCGCTGTGGAGCGAGATCATCACCACGCCCGAACGGATGGAGTACCTGCTGCTGCCCAAGCTGTTCGGCTTGGCCGAGCGGGCATGGGCGGCCGATCCACAATGGGCCACGGAAACGGACGAGGCTGCCGCCTCGAAGGCGTATGCCCGCGACTGGTCGGCCTTTTTGACCGCGGTGGCCCAGCGTGAGCTGCCTAGGCTCGATCACTACGGCGGCGGCTATGGTTATCGCATCCCCACGGCGGGTGTCGCGCAGCAAGACGGAAAGTTGCACGCCAACGTGCAGCTCCCGGGATTCGTCATCCGCTACACGACGGACGGCAGTGAGCCCGATGGGCAAAGCACCGTGTATGAGCAGCCCATTGCAGCCAACGCGACGGTCGCGTTCCGGGTATTCAACGCGGAAGGGCGGGGCGGACGCACGGTTTATTGGAAAACGGAGACCAGGTAGCACGCCAGGAGCAGTATTTCGCGCAACAGTTTGATGGCGCTGTGCAGCGTGTTGTATACCGTCCGTTCGGTCAGCGACAGCCTATCGGCGATTTCAGCGATGGTGCGCTCTTCGTAATAGCGTAGCCTGATGAGTTCCTTCTGGCGTTTCGTCAACCGGCCCAACGCTTGCCGAAGCCGTTGGGCAAGCTGTTCGTTCGCTTGGGCGGCGACCAATACCGTTTCGTAGGCGGGTTCCTGCAGGTCGTAGGCATCCGGCGGCATCACCGGCCTTGTCGGGGCATAGTCCAAGGCGGTTTTCTGACAGATGCGTTTGTAGATGGTCAGGACATATTGCCGCTTGTTTTCGATGTTGGGCCGTTTATCCCAGACCTCCCACAATTCGAGGAACAGGTTGTGGATGCATTCCTTGGCCAGGTCCGGATTGCCATGCCAATGGATGCCCAATCGGTAGAAATCGTCGTAAAAATCCGAAAAGCAACCATACAGGCCATCGGCCCCACCCGTAAAGAACAGGTTCCAGTCTCTTTTCACATCCGAAGCGCGTGTCTTGGGCTTCATGGCATTCCGTAGTTGATGCCAAGATAAGGAAAAATCCGGATTATCGGCCGATGTCTTTTTTCAGCTGCGAAAAAAAGCGCTGCTCGCGATCGGCGAGGCTTGCCAGGCTGTCCGCCAGTTTTTCGTAGCGATCGTCTGTGGCGTCGCGGTTCTTGTAGATCCTGGAGATGTCGAGCGCGAAATCGCGCCAGGCATCGCCGATGGCCGTGAGCTCGGCCGAACGCGCCACGAGCGCTTGATTGCCCAGCAGCGTGCCCGCCTCCTGGAGGAACGCGGCGTAGATGAACCGGAATCCACCGCCGCCCGTGCCGATTTCTTCCTGCATCCGCACCAGTTGCCCGAGGTAATGGTTCGTTTTCTTCACGCCGATGGTCGTGGGCCACTTGCGGATCTTGCTCGCCACCCAACGCATGGCCCGCACGCCCACGATGGGCACGGGCGCGAGCATGTCGTTGCAGGTCTGCCGGATGCCCTTCTTGATGGCCTTTTCCAGGTCGAACCGTTCGGGCAGCCGCTCCAAGTAGTAGAGGTGGCCTTTTGGGGGCAGCGCCCCTTTGGCGAAGCGCACGCGCTCGAGTTCCTGTTCGCTGAGCCGCGTGGTGTAATCCATCACCGGGTCGCTGATCAGGTACTCGTTCGTTTCCTTGCCATACACCACCAGGTTGTGCGCGTTGAAGTGGAAGCGGTATTCGTCGGGGAAATAGGTGAGGTGGTATACACCGACCTGCAGCCCGACCGGAACGCCCTCCCTGAGTTTCGCGTCCAGTACCGCCGCCGCCTTTTCGGGCGATGAAAACCGCTGGTGCTTCACCTTGATGCCAAGCCGTTTGGCCAGTTTCCTGAAAATGTGGCCGGGCATCGGCCTGAAACTGAACCCCGGCGCGAAGTTGACCTTGAGGAAGGGCAGGTACACGAAGAACAGGCCGCTGCCGATGCCAAAGACCATGGGTTCGGAGAGCGTTACGCCCTGATGGTTCAATAGGTTGGAGATCACCCCGTTTTCGCAATGGGCCGATTGCCGGTGTTCAAAAGCGATGTTCATGTGCCTAGCTTATCGGGGATTTCAATTGTTCGATCGTGATGCCGAAGGCGGTCGCGTACTTCCGGAGCGTGCGCGTTTTCAACGAACGGAAGCGTTTGGGCTGGAAATGCCGCTTCACGAACCAGCGGTGGATGCCCACGTAACTGGCCAGCAGGGGCAGGTCCATGCGGTGAAGCTCCATGTAATAGGCGATGGGACTTAGCTGCCCCGCCGCCACGGCCTGTTTGGTGGCCGCTATCCGTTCCTCGATCAGTTCGAGCGATTCGTTGAGGGCCAGGGTCTTGGCCTCCCAGCCGCTGCTCGCCACGGTTACGTACCGGCCCTGTTCATCGAGTGCATAGCAGAGCTCATGGACATTCTTTTTGGCCAGGCTCCCGTTGTCTTGTGGTACATCGTGCTTATTCATGTTCACCTCACCCTTCGTTGGTTTGCAATAGCATTTTCATGGTTGCTTGGAGCAACGTCCTGCCTTCCACTTCGATCCGTCCTTCGATGTTGCAGATTTTCAGGTTGGCCGACGTAAAAACAAGTTCCGTATGCGTGCACGTGCGCAATTCGGTCCCGACATCCGGGAGTGCGTACACGTCCAGCCCGAGGATCGTGCTGATGACACCGAGGTTGTCTTTCTCTTTGTCCCAGAGCGACTCGTCGGGTTTGATGAAAAAGTAGTTGAGGAAGATGAAGCTGGTTTGGGCCAGGTTTTCGAGCATGCCCATTTCGGACAGCACGCCGTTTTGGACGAACATGTTGCCGGGTTCGATCACGAATGCCGTCATGGTCTTCAGCCCGTCGACATCGACCACGCGATCCACCATGACCATCGGTGGCCGATGGGGGATGAGCTGTTCGATGGGGGGAAATGACTTCGGCTTATTCAACGGGCTTGGCAATGACGGTCCTCATTTCACCTATGGCGATGGTTTCTCCGTGGAGCTTTACCTCGCCGCGTACCGCGGTCACGCCAAACAGTTGCTGCAGGATGGCGATGTGCGTGTAGAGCTGTCCACCTACCGGTGGCAGCCGGTGGATCTCGAATTCCTTGATGGAGCCGATGTACCCAACGGGCGGCGGCATGTCGCGCAAGAAGTTGTCGTATCCCTGGTGCAGCGCGATGGCTTGCGCAAAATGTTCGATGACCCCGCTTTCCGTCAGCAAACCCAGGTCATTCACCAACACATGCCGGTCCGGCACCTTGAATCCGGCCACCAGGTGATCCGTGCCAAAAGCCACGATCTCGTCGACCAGCACGAACGGCGGTTGCTGCGGAATCAGTTTGCGTATGGCTGCCGGCGACGAAACAAGGCTCATGTCATCAGATTACTTCCAACAAAGCGTAAACATAAGAAAATCTTCCGCTTTCCGGAACCGATAACAGTATTTTTTCTCCGCTGTTGAGCCTGCCGGTGTTGAACAGCTCTTCCAGCTGGATGTAGCTCGAGGCCGAGCCCACGTTGCCGATCCGGTCCAGGTTGATGAACCACCGGCTTTCCGGGATGTCGATACCCGCTTGGGCAAACGCCTCGACCAAGCGATCCTTGAAGAAAAACGAAGAGATGTGCGGTAAGAAGTGGTCTATCTCGTGCGGCGACACCTTGTGTTTCGCCAAGATGGCCTGAATGCTTTCCACGCCTTTGGGGATCACGTGCGCTTCGAGCAATTTGATGTCCTGTTTGATGGCAAACGTGGACTTCTCCAGCCACGCTTCGGGCGAGGCATCGCTCCATGGAACCAGCTTCCCGTCGATTTTGACGGCACCGGCATACATGCAGGGTTCCAGTTCGTGGGCGTAGGAGATGCCGTCGACCCAATCGATGGCCAAGGAATGGCGGTTTGCGTTGGGCCGATCCGAAAGCAGCATCGCGCCCGCACCGTCCGATAGCATCCACCGGAGGAAATCCTTTTCGAAGGCGATGATCGGGTTTTGATCCAGGGCCACCAGCCGTTCGGCCTCGTTATTGTACTTGTCTGCGCGCAACCACGACGATACCCGCTCAGACCCCGTACTTACCGCACGTTTGGCATTTCCCGCGGCGATGGCCAGGAAAGCGTACTTGAGGGCATTCATCCCGGAGGTACAGATGCCTGACGCCGAATTGAGTTCCATGGCCCGGCTTTGCCAAAGGCCGTGCACCATGCTCGCATGCGAGGGCAGCAGCTGGTCGGGCGTGGAGGTTCCGCAGGAAAGGATGTCGATTTCGTCGCTGTGCGTGCCCGACGCCTGCATCAGCCGCTCGATCGCCGCCACGGTCAGTTCGGCATTGGTATGCGTCGGCTGTCCATCGGCGCCGATGGCGTAATGCCGCGCCGTAATCCGATTGTTGCGCAGTACGATTGCGCGTGCACGCGACGGAGAACCATTCACGACGCCCAAAACCTGCTCCATCCGGTCGTTGCCGACGGGTGCGTTGGGCAGGAATTTCGCTATCTCGTTGATGTAGACCGTTGGCATTACCCGGGATTCTTGAAATTGACAGACTGAAAATATTTCTTTTCCTTCCTTATCGCGGAAAGGAAGGGCAAATGTAGTATTAAAAATAATAAACTAACAATCGGGGCGAGAATCCATATGGCAAAAAGCAGGTAATAGTTGAACGCTTTGAGCCAAGGCCTGCGCTCGGCGCTCCCCGGCAGCCCTTTGCTGCGGATCAGCCGCGCCCATTTGGCGAACAGCGTGTTGGCCCGTTTGTCGGTAAAGACCAATAGCGGCTTTACGGCCACGGCACCCAACCCCACCAGCGTTTGCTGGAGCGCGCGGTAGTCGCCGCTTTTCAGGTGGGCCAGCAGCGGTATCCCGAACCTTTTCGATTCACTGATGTCGCGGTCTGAAACGCCCGGTTTCGGAAACAGCCCCAAATAGGAATCCTTGCGGCCTTTCATCATCCAATGCACCACGGTGATCACGCTCACGTGGTTGAGGTGCCGGTCTACCAATACGATGTTGCCCACGTGGTCGGCGCCCAGTCCGTGCAACGATCGCTTCACTTTTTCCTGCGCCATCACCCACATGTTGCGGCAATTGATGACGGTCACCACGGGCTTGCCGTTCAGGAGCGTTTTGGCCTGCTCGCTTTGCAGGAACGAATTGAACGGCACCGAAGGGGAGAGGTACCATACCTGGTAGCCCAAAACGATCAGGTCATACGCGTGCTGGCCTATCGCATCGTCGATCGGATGCAATGCGCAGGGTAGTTGGAGGAAAGACTCCGGGAACACGTCGAAGAAACGTTGGCTGTCCCACGGGAAGGGGTAGTCGGCCACGGGCCGTATGCGATGGTAGGTCAGTTCCACCTGCGGATCGGCCTCCAAGGGCGCGAGGATCCTGTCCAGGATTTCCTTCTGCTGCCCCGTCTGGGTATAGTATATGACTAAAACGCGTTTCATGCCTTCCAGAAATCGTAATAATTGAACCATTGCAGCGGATATTTCGCCAAGATCTGTTCGATGCTTCGCGTGTAGGCCTGCAGCAACGATTGGGCATCGCGGTGATCGAACGTGGCCTTGCGCGCATAGAGGTGATAATGCTTGCGGCGCTCGCGCATCACGTACACGAAAAGCACGGGCGTGCTTAGCCTGGAGCTGATCAGGAAAGGGCCTGCCGGGAATCGGGCCGCTTCGCCCAGGAAATCGGCGGTGAGCGTCTTGGCCCCGCTTACGAAGCGGTCGCCCGTGAAACAGATCATCCCCTTTTGGTCGATGACCTGGTTGATCTCGAAAACATGCGACAGGTCATCCTTGACCACGATGAACCCCGTTTTCGGTTTGGCCATGATGTTGGCCAGGTACGATTTGATCGCGCGCTGTTCCTCGTCGGTGGTCACCAGGTGGATCTGCTTGTCGAACTCGCCCATGAAATATTGGGAAACCTCGAAATTGCCCACGTGCGCGCTGATGAGTATCCCCGCGCTGTTGTCCTTGGCCAATTGCCGGATGTTGTCGATGCCGTCGAATTCATAGGTGTATTTCCCGGCCAGCCCCGCGGTGATGGCGATCTTGTCGATGATCGTCTGCCCGAACACGAAGTAGTTGCGGTAGGTGGCGATCAGGCTGCGGAATACGCTTTCGCGACGATGCACGCGGAAATACCGGTAGATGGCTTTCGTTTGTTTGGGGGCGCATATCACGTAGTACAAGGCGACGAAGGTGAGCAGCAGGTAGGCCACGTTGATGCCCACATGCTTGATCAGGAAAATAAAGACCTTGTAGCCGAAAACGGTTCCCCTCGATCTTCCTTCCCATTCAGCCATCGGATGTCTTTAGGCGATGGCATGCAGCTTGCTGCCGATCAAATCATAGAGGTCGTTGAATGTATGGACGTCGGTGAAATCCTTGTTGTCCAGTTTGATGCCGAAATTCGATTCGATGATCACCACCAGGTCGACGTAGTCCAGGCTGTCCAGGTCAAGTGACTCTTTCAAACCAGCAGCGGGTTGGATAACCTCGGGTTCCACTTCAAATTCCTCGATTAAAAACCGGTTGGTAATATCAATGATCTCGTCCCTGCTCATGGCTGTTGCTGCGCTGTTACAGTTTTTTTACAATTAACGCGGAGTTTGTCCCGCCGAATCCAAAAGAATTGGACAAAAATACATTAAAATTTTGGTTTATGGTATTTTTTACCAAACTGAGGCCCTGCGCCGTTTCGTCCACTTCGTCCAGGTTGATGTTCGGCGCGATGAAGCCATGCTGCGCCATCAGCATGGAATAGACCACCTCGCTGGTGCCGGCCATCCAGCACTCGTGGCCGGTCATGGACTTGGTTGAACTCACGTACGGGCCGGCGCCGAAGAGCTGCGTCAATGCGCGGGCCTCGTTGGCATCGCCCATGGGCGTCGATGTGGCGTGCGCATTGATGTACTCGATATCGGCCGGGGTAAGGCCGGCTTGCTGCAGCGCCATTTCCATTGCCCGTACGGGGCCTTCCACGTTGGGCGTGGAGATGTGGTCGCCGTTTGACGAAAAGCCGTAGCCCAGCACCTCGGCCAGGATCGGGGCACCCCGCCGCACGGCCGATTCATAGGTTTCCAATACGATCGTGGCCGCACCGCCGCCGGGCACCAGGCCGTTGCGCTCGCGATCGAAGGGGCGCGATGCCTTGGTGGGTTCCGCTTCGCGGTCCGAGAAAACGCCCAGCCCATCGAAGCTGGCCATGGCGTATTTGTTGGTCTCCTGGGCCCCGCCGCAGATCACGCAATCCTGGAGCCCCTGCTTGATGAACAGGTAGGCCAAGCCGATGGCGTGCGAGCCGCTGGCGCACGCCGCGCTGATGGTCATGTTGATGCCCCGGATGCGGTAGATGGTAGATAGGTTCATCGTTACCGACGAGTTCATCGATTTGAAGATCCCGCCAGAACCCACCAGCGTGGTGTCTTTCTTCTGTCGCACGATGTCGATCGATTCCATCACGGCCTGCGACACGCTGTCGTTGCCGTAGACCAGGCCGACGATGCGCTCGTCGAAGAAGCGTTCGTCGATGCCTGCATTGGCCAACGCCTCGCGGGTGGCCACGTAGGCGTATTCGCTTTCCTCGCCCATGCTGATGCGTTGCCTGCGGGAAAGCAGTTTGGTGAGGTCGGGCCGGTCTACGGCCCCGGTCAGGGCCGAGCGGTAGCCAAAGTCCTTGCGTTCCTGCGAGAAGACGATGCCCGAGCGGCCGTTGTAGAGCGCGTCTTTCACTTCGTGCAGGTTCTTGCCCAGCGACGAATAGATGCCCATGCCGGTGATGACTACCCTACGTTCCATCAGGAATAAATGCCTCCATTGATGTTGATGACCTCGCCGGTGATGTACGCTGCCTTTTTGGATGCCAGGAAACACACGAGGTCGGCCACTTCCTCGGCCTTGCCGAAACGGTTGGCCGGTATCATTTTTTTCAGTTCCTTTTCATCCAGCGCATCGGTCATGTCGGTGTCGATGAAGCCCGGTGCCACGGCATTGACCGTGACGTTGCGTTTGGCCACCTCCTGGGCCAACGCCTTCGTGGCCCCGATCAACCCGGCTTTGGCCGCCGAGTAGTTGACCTGGCCGGCCGTGCCCTTCACGCCCGATACCGAAGCGATGTTGATGATGCGGCCATAACGGTGGCGCAGCAGGTCCTGGATCAGGAACCTGGTCACGTTGTAGAACCCCGCCAGGCTGGTGTCGAGCACCTGGTCCCAATCGGCGTTCTCCATCCACATGAATAGGCCATCGTGCGTCACGCCCGCGTTGTTCACGATCACCTCGATCGCGTCGTCGGGGTGTTTCGCCTTCCAATCGGCGAGCTTGGCATGCGTATCGGCCTGGTCGGCCACATCAAACCGGAGCAGCTCGGCCGTGCCGCCGCCAGCGATGATTTCCTGCCGCGTGGCTTCGGCCGCTTGGGCGTTGTTGCGGTAATTGATGAGCACGGCATACCCCAGCTCCCGGGCCAGCTTCAGGCAGATGGCCTTGCCGATGCCGCGCGACCCGCCGGTCACCAAGGCGTATCCCGGGCGATGGCCCGGTTCAGTTTCCGAAAAGCTCCGCATTCTCAAACCACTCGTTGCCCAGTACCCGTCCGTCGGTATCGATGAAGCCCCATCTGCCCTTGTGCTTCACCCGGGCCAGCCCATCGATGAAGCCTTTTTCGTCGCCGCCGGTGAGGAAGCCCACGAACGCGACGGAAATGGCGTATTGGGCCGGTATGGCCAATTTGCCCGTCGCGTCGACGAACCCCCATTCCTTGCCCACCTTCACGGGCGCCAGCCCGTCCTTGCTGAAGATCTCGGCGTCGGGATAGCTCGGTTGGATCGCCATTTCGCCCTTCGCGTCCACGTATCCCCAGTGCTTGCCGATGCATACCGGGGCCAGCCCGTTGCGGAAGCCCCTGGCCTTGTCGAATTGCGGCTCGATGGCCCAATTGCCCTGCTGGTCCACGAAGCCCAGCTTGTCGCCCTTGCGGGCGTAGGTAAGCGCTTCGCCCGCCAGGAAGGGCCAGATCTTCGTTACGCCTTCCACGTGGATGAATTGGCCGTTTCGGGTCACGATGCCGTTGGCCGTGCCTTTCCGGCCCGTGAAGGCCGCGCCGCCGCCCACGTCAAGGTCGTCGTATTCGGGTTCGACCACCACCTTGCCGTCGCGCCCGATGACGCCCCATTTGTTGTCCTTGCGCATTTTCGCGAAGCCGTTCTCGAACGGCTTGATTTCGTGATACGTCGGTTTCAGTACCTCGTTGCCCTTCGCGTCGATGAGGCCGATGAGGTCGCTCACCTTGATGATGGCCAGTCCGCCGCCATCGAAGTCATACAGTTTGTCTGAATGCGGCATCTTCACGGGCTGCCCCGATTTGTCGATGTACCGCCATTGCTTGTCCTTTTCCACGATGGCCAAACCGCTGTTGAAGGGTTTCGCGCCCGTGAATTGCGGTTCGATGACCACGGTGCCCTGCTTGTCGATGTAGCCCCACAGCCCATCGACCCATACCGCCGCCAGGCCGTCCGAAAAGGAACCGGCGCGGGCGTACGCGGGCTGGATGGCCATGTTGCCCTTTTTGTCGATGTAGCCGATGTTTTTGCCTTTTTTGACCAAGGCCAATTCCTGCCCGAACGAAAGGTGGGCCATCATGACCGATAGCAAGCCGATGATCGTTCTCCTGATGTGATGCATGTTAATTTATGTTGTTTGTTTTGCCTGTTGGGCTATCGCCGCCAGAAACGGCGATAGCACCATATCCTCCTTAAAGGTAGGGATAATCGCGCGGATTTCCGCATGGATTTTTTTGCTTTTGGTAGAAAGCCGTTCCTCGCAGCCGAGTGCGTCCACCGCCTGGGCCAGCGAAACCAGCTGGATCGCAAGCACCTCGAAAGCGTTGTCGATCACTTTTTTGGTGAGCCATGCCGAATTGGTGCCCATGCTCACGATGTCTTGGTTGTCCTTGTTGTTGGGGATGCTGTGCGTGTAGATGGGGGTGGCCAGGGTCTGGTTCTCGGCCGTGGTGGACGTGGCCGTGAATTGCGCGCCCTGCATGCCGAAATTGAGCCCCAGCGTGCCGAGGTTCACGAACGAGGGCAATGTGCCGTTGAGCGACGAGTTGAGCAGGTAGTTCAATTGCCGTTCCATGAGCATGGTCAGCTTGGCGATCGCGATGCGGAGCTTGTCCATCTCCAGGGCCACGTAGTCGCCGTGGAAGTTGCCGCCGTGGTAGACGTTGCGCGTGGCGACGTCGATGATCGGATTGTCGTTGGCCGAATTCACTTCCTCGACCAGGATGTCGGTGCAACCCGCCAAGGTGTCCCAGATGGGGCCGAGGATCTGGGGCGTGCACCGTATGGAATAGTACTCCTGCAATTTGTCCTTGAAGATGTGTTCTTCCACCTTGCGGTCGTAGAGGTGTTCGTGGCGCTTGCGGATGAGCTTGCTGTCGGCCACGGCCTCGCGCATCAGGGCCGCCACCTCCCGTTGGCCCCGGTGCAGCTTGGTGCCGTTCAGGGTCTCCGACAGGTGGTCGTCGTAGGCTTGGACCAATTCATTCATCCATGCCGAGCATGCGATCGCCCACTTGAGCAATCGCTTGGCGTAGATGGCGTTCACGATGCCGATGCCCGTCATGACCGACGTGCCGTTGATGAGTGCCAGGCCTTCGCGGATGTGCACCTGCATGGGCTTGAGTCCCTCTTGGGCCAGCGCTTCGGCCGCTGAGGTCAGCGTTCCTTGATAGATTACGTTCCCTTCGCCGATCATGTTCAGCGCCAGGTGCGCCAATTGGACCAGGTCGCCGCTCGCGCCCACGCCGCCGTGGTTGTAGATGACCGGGAGGATGTCGCGGTTCAGCATCTCCTGCATCAAGGCGGTCACGTTCGGGTGCACGCCGGAGTAGCCCAGCGACAGCGTATGCAGGCGCGCCAGGAGCACCGATTTGGCGTAGATGGGGCCGAGCGTTTCGCCCATTCCCGTGGCGTGGCTGCGGATCAGGTTGTATTGCAATTGCACCTGGTTGGCCTCGTCGATCCGGTATTGGGCCATCGGGCCGAACCCGGTGTTCACCCCATAGATGATCTTGTCTTTGGCGAATGCCTTCAGGAAATCGTGGCTTTGGGCGATGTTGTCCGACACCGTGCTGGGCAAGCGGACTTCCCGGCCTTCAAAGAGCACCGCGTGGAAGTCGGCCAGCGCAATCGGATTCGTCAATGCTGTCATTTGCTTTTGGAACGCTCAAGTAAAGCGGATGCAAACTTAGGCAACTTGGCCTTTAAATGCAAGCGATTGTTTGGCGCGGGGTGGGGCAGGGCGGGTAGGCGCCAAAAACGGCAAAGGGGCGCCTCGCGGGCACCCCTTTGCAAAAGCGGATCAATCCGGCTTGGATTAGTTGGCCAATGAATCCAATGAATCGATGGCAGCATCGCCGATGGAATCGATGGAATCGGTGGTGGCTTCCACTTGCGTTTCGATTTCGTTCGTCAACGAGTCAGCGGTTTGCTCGCTCTCTGAAGTCGTCGTGTTGCAAGCAGCGAAAGCTACGGTCATGGCCAATCCTAAAAAGCCGAATTTAAATGCGTTTTTCATGTTAATTTCCTTTTTTGGTTAAAAACAAATTTGTTTATTTTCATCCTTAATACCCCGGGTGTCCAAGAGGTAACCCACCGAAATGAAAAAAAAACCGAAAACGTGTAATTTTTCGTTTTTTTGGAAGTGATTGCCGTTATTTGCGTCAATCAACTGCTTCACGTGGAAGATTTCACGAAATATGACGATGCGATGTTGCTGGGGCTGCTGAAGGGCGGCGACGGCCGCGCCTTCGACGAGATCTACCGCCGTTACTGGCCCGTTTTGCTGCGCCACGCGTTCCGCATGCTGCGGGAAAAGGAAGCCTGCCGCGATGTGTTGCAGGATGCATTCGTGGCCTTCTGGAACAACGTGCCGCAACTGGACGTGCAGGTTACGCTCTCGGCCTACCTCTACGGCATGGTGCGCAACGGCGTGCTCAGGGCACTCGCGCGCGATCAGGTGCGGCTCAACTACCTGGGCCAGCTGCACAGCGAAGAACGCAACGCCCGCGACCTCACGGACGAAACCGTGTTGGCGCATGAACTCCAGCAGTGCATCGACGGGGTGATCGCCGGCATGCCCGAACGCATGCGTGAAGTGTACCTGTTGCGCAGGGACGAGGCGCTGAGCCACCAGCAGATCGCCGATAAACTGGGCATCGGCATCCCGACGGTCAAGTACCACCTGCAGGAAGCGACGAAGCGCCTTCGCGAAGCCTTCGGGGCTGAATGAGGCTGTTTTATCGAACAGCAGACACGGAAATTGCGGCTATTGGATTTCTTCCGCGTAGGAAACCTGGCCTCGGGTAAACGCCAGCGCCAGCAGGTGCACGGTTTTCCCTTGGTTCAGGAATGGCCTGTGATATTGTTTTTCGTGGATTTGGTTCATGGCCGTGTCAAGCGCCGCAGGTAAACCATCGGTATCCGGCGCATGCTTGATCTCCACGACGTAAGTTCGGCGGTCAAAGCGGAGTACGGCGTCTGCACGGCCCTTGCTGCCATGGTGTTCGGCCTGCTGATCTACCCCGCCCAAGATCATGACTAGCTGGAACAGTGCATGGTAATGGCCCTCGTTGCGGTTCCAGCGTTGCGTATCATAAGTGATATTGGCCAGTAGCGTCTCCAGTTTCCCCACCGCCTTGGCGGTGTCGCCTTCGGCGAAGGCCTCCCGGATATTGGTGCCTGTATCTTTCAGCGAAGGTAGGTCCTCTTCCGTCAGGTCCATCAGCACCAGCTCGGAAATGGCTCTCCGCACCTCTTCATTGGGCAGTTGCAGGTAGTAATTCCCTGCATCCCGGTCAAACCGGCCAATGGTGAGGTAGCCCGCCTGGAAAAGCAGCGTAAAGGCATTCAAGCTTTCCAGCCGCTGCCCTTCGGTGAACGTTTCTGACATGCGGACAGGCTCCTGCAGTATTTTTTCCAAGGTATCCTTGGTCTTGAGGAGTTTCAGCAGGAAAGTGGGCGTACCCGTGGTGTACCAAAATGGCAGATAACGGCCCTTATTCAGTAACAACAACACCGAATAGGGATTGTAAACGAAATGGGCCGCGTCCCAGCTATACCCGTTGTACCAAAACTTGATCCTGGCCATCGTCTGTTCCCTGCTGTCGTCGTTCATCATGGAAAGCTGCTGGATATAGTCCTCAAAGCTATCCTCTAACTCCTGCTGGGTATACCCGCAAATGGCTGCGTACTGCGTATCGAAACTGATGTCGTTCAGGTTGTTGAAGCCCGAGAAAATCGTGGTCTGGCTGATCTTGGTGATGCCCGTCACCACCAGGAGCCTTAGGTAAGGCGTTGATGCCTTTAGCACCCCGTAAAACGTGTAGAGTGTTTCGCGCATCTTGTTGGCCTCCTCCAGATCTTCCATCCGATCCAAGATCGGTTTGTCGTATTCATCGATGAGGACCACGACCTGTTTGCCGGTTTTCAGGTAGGCCCGCAAGATGAGCTGTTCCAGCAATACCGACGGATCGTCCGAAGCATCCAGGTCAACGTCAGACAAATCGGCCTGGTTCCTGACGTGAGCCGCCAAGGCGTTCTTAAGCGAAGTGATATCCGCTGCGTTTTTCGCCATATCCAGTAACACCACTGGATGTGGTTCCCAATCGAATTTGTCTTCGATATAGAGCCCCTTGAACAACGCGCGTTTGCCTTCGAAGAGTGCTTTGATGGTACTCAGGAACAGGCTCTTGCCGAAGCGGCGCGGGCGGCTGAAGAAAAATGTCTTTCCGCCTGAAGTCAGCATGCGGTGGATATAGGCAGTCTTATCCACATAGATGCTCCCCAATTTGGAAAAGTCTGGGAAGTCACTTAGTCCGACAGGTAAGTTCTTCATCATGGAGACAAAGGTAGTTGTTTTTATCGAAGCCTGTTGGCTTGAATTTTTCTGGCTCATTAACAGCGATTTAACAAAAACTTCATTTTTCGACCTATCCTTTTGCCCGAGCAAACGAACTTACACATAAAGCAGGATCGATAAAAAATGACCCAGGAAGAACTAGCAGCATTGGTTGCCCGATACGCAAAAGGGCAATGCACACCAGCCGAGGAGGCCAGGCTCCACGCCTGGTACGATGCTGCCTTGGGCAAAACGGAGGATAGCCTGCCCGAGGGCCTCGATGCCGAGTCGTTCCGCATGGAGGTGTTGGCGGGCATCCAGGCGGCCGCACGCGCCGACGACCGACCGGCTCTTGTCGCGCCGGGCCGCCGCATCCGCCAGTGGGTGCCGGTTGCCGCTGCCGCAGCCTTGCTGGCCTGCCTATCCGTGGCTTACCTGTTCCTGTTCCGGCCAGCCGATGCCTGGCAACCCATCGCCGCCGCCGACGTCGCGCCCGGCACGAACAAGGCCGTCCTCACCCTGGCCGACGGCCGGACGATAAACCTGGACGAAGCCCAAACAGGCATCGTGGTTGGAACCGAAGATATAACCTACGATGACGGTATATCTTCTGTTGTCATGCTGAGTAAAAACGAAGCATCTGTAAGTATGCTATCGCTCACAACTCCAAAGGGCGGCCAATACCAGGTCACCCTGCCCGATGGCTCCAAGGTGTGGCTCAATTCCGCCTCCACGCTGAAATACCCGAGTCGCTTTTCGGCAAACCATCGGATCGTTGAAATCGACGGTGAAGGTTATTTTGAAATCGAGAAAGACCCTAAACGTCCATTCAAGGTACGTAGTGAAGGACAGGAGGTTGAGGTGTTAGGTACGGCGTTCAATATCTCCGCCTATGCAGACGACCCTGCAACCAAAACCACGCTCGTGGACGGTAAAGTACGCGTTGGATTGTCCCCAGCTGGAGGGGGGCGCGATGGGTCGAGTGATGGGAGGGGGAGGTCTTTGGAGTTAAAACCCGGCCAACAAGCCACCATCCAAAACGCCGACATCACCGCCAACACCGCCGACATCCCTTCCGTCATCGGTTGGAAAGAAGGCTTTTTCCGCTTTTCGGGCAACCTCGAAAGCATCCTGCAGCAAGTGGCCCGTTGGTATGCCGTAGAGGTGCGGTATGCGGACGTTTCCCTGAAGGGCCAGGAGATTTACGGGATCGTGCACCGCACGAGTCCATTGAGCGATGTGCTGAAGATGCTCGAAGCGGCATCCGATGCCAAGTTCACGGTTACGACAAATGGAACGGAAAGGAGGGTAACCGTGATGAGATAGACCGCTACGCCGCTATCCCATAAAGAAGGCTCCCGGTTCGCACCCGGAAGCCTCGATGCCAGGGATCACATCCCGTCCATGACGGGCTGATTAAACGATTTGAGACAATTTAACCAACGTACCTGACCTTGCAAAGGTAGCATTTTATGCGATAGCATGGATGCCGATTTGCAGGGTTGCGCCAAGCAACAATATGAACGCTAAAAAGGAAAGAAACAGCGGCCTGACTAGCCGCATGTTAACGATAACAGCACTGCCGGATTCACGTCCCGGTGTTCGCGCCGCCGATTGCGCAGCGGGGGATGGTAACCCGGCCGTATCAAGGATATGGCTTATGCGAATTTACAGTACCATCGTATTCATCACCACCGTGCTGCTGTCCGCCATCGCCGGCGAGACCAGCGCCCAGCACGTCACGCTCCATGCCAAGGACACGCCGCTCTCGGAAGTGCTGGCCACCATCAGCAAGCAGACCGGCTATAACTTCGTGATGAAGAACAACCTGCTGGATGCCCAGCAGCGCGTGTCGCTCAGTGTCAAGGAAGCGCCGTTGAAGGAAGTGGTCGCCGCGATTTTGGCGGATAAGCCCTTGGGGTATGAGATCCAGGATGACATCAAGGTGGTGGTCATCAAGGAAAAGGGTCGGAAAGATCCGAAGGACGGCATCTCCGAAGCCGAGTCGAACCGCATCCAAACCCCCATCACCGGGCGTGTCACCGACACGACGGGCCGATCCTTGGAGGGCGCTACGGTGCGCGTGGGAGGTACCAAGGACGCGCCGGGCACTGCTACGCTGACGGATAGCGGTGGGCGATTCATATTGTACAATGTCGCGCCGGGCACCAAGGTGACCGTTTCCTACATGGGTTTCATTACGCAGGAATTGCCTGCCGCGGTGAACATGGCGGTGATCCTACAACCTTCCACCAGCGATCTGGAAGAAGTAGCCGTTACCTTCCAGACGGGATACCAGCAACTCAATGCAGAGCGTTTTGTCGGCTCGGTAGCGGTGCTGGACAGCGCAGCCTTCCACCGCCGCACGGGCATGGGCATTCTGGAACGGTTGGATGGTACCGTACCGGGTTTGCTGATGGATAAAAGAGGTGCGGGCACTCAAATACGTGGCTTAAGTACAATTAGAGGTTTAAACTCCGCATCGAGTGAACCACTTATCATTGTGGATAATTTTCCGTTTCCGGGAACGCTCAGTGACATCAATGCGAATGATGTGGAACAAATCAGTGTTTTGAAAGATGCGGCGGCGGCTTCCATCTGGGGTACCCGTGCTGGTAACGGTGTGATTGTCATCACCACCAAGAAAGGCCGGGCCAATCAACCGCTACAGCTTAGCTTCAAATCCAATATGCAAGTGACGGAAAAACCGGATTTATTTTATGTGCCAAAAATGCCTGTATCGGATGTAATCGATGTGGAAGTGGATTTGTTCAGTCGAGGCTTTTACGATGCTAATTTAAACGACAACATGAACTGGCCGGTTATTTCGCCGGTAGTTGAGATTCTGTCCAGATTGCGCGATGGACAGATGAGCCAAGGCGAAGCCGATGCCGCCATTAATGGTTTCCGGACGCAAGACCTGCGCAACGACTTGGATCGTTACGTCAACAGGCAACAGCTACAACAGCAACAACACCTCAGTATGCACGGAGGTAACCAGGCTCTTACCTACGCATTGTCGTTGGGTTATAACCGAACCGCACCCGATGTACAGGGAGGGAAAGCCAGTAACCAGTTTACGCTGCTTTCCAACACCGTGTTCCGTCCGGTCAAAGGCTTAGCATTGGATTTAGGCCTCAATTTAAATAAAGATAGGCAACATGGTAAAGGCATCAGTTTACCGGAGATCTATCCTTACGCACGATTGGCGGACGAAAATGGAAATCCGATGGCTATTCCGATGCATAGGAGACTGAGTTACGCGGAAACGGCTGGTGATGGTAAGTTATTGGACTGGTTGTACCGCCCACTCGATGAGATTCGTTTAAGAGATGACTATGCTAACAGCCTTTTTGTCCGCGTCAATTTCGGTGTCTCCTATCAAGCTACTGACTGGCTTCACGCCGAAGTGCGGTATCAATACCTACAAGGCAGCAGCGAGACGCGCAATCTTCAGAGTCAGGAAACATACACTACACGAAACACCATCAATTTGTTTACCCAGATCAACGGAAATAATGTGACGCGTATCATCCCTCTGGGAGGCATTTTGGATATCGCCAACAATTCCCTGTACAGCCACAACGTCCGGGGGCAGTTAAATGTCAGCAAAAACTGGGGAGCGAATCATCGGTTTACTGCGATGTTAGCCGGTGACCTGTCTGAAAGCAAGGCGGGGGACGCCAGTGCTAACAGATTCTACGGTTACAATGAGCAAAACTTCACCTATGCAAGCGCATTCAATTACTTGCAATTTTATCCCCAGTATGGGCATCCGTGGAATACCGGACGTATTCCTAATGGGGATGCGTTAAGAGACGGGACGTTGAATCGGCTGGTGTCAATCGTGGCCAACGCCAATTACGTATTCAGCGAAAAGTACACCGCTTATGCCAGCGCCCGCAGGGATGGAGCCAATGTGTTCGGTGTCAATACCAATAGCCGTTGGAAACCACTTTGGTCGGCCGGCTTGGGGTGGGACGTCAACAAGGAATCGTTTTACAATATAAGCTGGTTGCCAGTCCTGAAATTAAGCGCGTCCTACGGCTATACAGGCAATATTAACAACAGCTTATCCGGTTTGCCAACGATTGAATACGCCTCTTCTGTTAATCAATATACGAATATGCGATATGCCAATGTTGGTCAAGCACCCAACCCCAACCTCCGTTGGGAGGAAGTACGGCTTTTCAATACCGGGTTGGTTTTCCAGGCCTTTGGCGATCGACTATCGGGTAACGTGGAAGTATATACCAAACACTCAAACGATATCATCTCCAACCTACCCTTCGACCCTACATCAGGGGTGAATTTATATACGGTCAATGCGGCCAGCCTAAAGGGAAATGGGTTGGATTTGATGATAAATAGCATGAATACCGCTGGCCCGGTTATCTGGAACACGGGTCTGGGGTTCAGCCATGCGCGGACCATAGTGACCAGGGTATATCAGGGCGTGTTCAGAACATCTGATTTTTTCGACTATAACATGCATTCGTCTGAAGGAAAGCCAGCCTATGGTTTGGCCAGCTATCGCTGGGCGGGATTGGATCCGGCAACGGGTGACCCCCGCGGTTATTTGCAAGGACAGATCAGCAACGATTACCTTGCGTTAGCCAATGATTCGGTGGGTAACCAAGTCTTTCACGGTTCGGCCATCCCGCTGTATCATGGCTTTATCAATAACAGCATATTGTGGAGAGGAATAACGTTTTCCGCCAACATCACCGGAAAATTAAACTACTTCTATCGTAAGCCGACCATAAGTTACGGTCCATTATTTAGTGGTTGGAGCGGCCATCCAGACTATGCGCTGCGTTGGCAAAAGGCCGGAGACGAACGTAACACAACGGTACCTTCTATGGTGTATCCAGCTGATCCCAGTCGGGATGTCTTTTACGCTTTTTCTGAACTGCATGTGCTACGGGGCGATCATATTCGTATTCAGGACTTGTCACTACGCTATTCTTTGGGTAAGGGACAATTATGGAAAATGCCCTTCCATAGCATTAATCTAGGGTTTTATGCGAATAACCTGAATGTGATTGTATGGCGCAGGGATAAGAGCAATCTTGATCCGGAATATTCGGGGGGTACACAAGCCGATGCCTTTCCGGCACCACGTACCTGGACAGTGGAATTAGGTGTGAATTTTTAATGGTTAAGAAAAGCGTAATCAAAACAATCAATGATGGAAAAATTAAAAACACATGTTATAACCATACTATGTACTGGTTTTATGTCTTTGGGATTGTTTTCCTGCGAGAATTTCCTGGACGAACGACCTTCTAAATCGTTGGCTACGCCAACTTCTTTGGAAGATCTGCAGTCGTTATTGGACCACGTTAGCTTCATAAACGGTAGAAGTACCGATCTTATTGATTTGGTGGCGGATGACTTTTTCGTATTTGCAGAGAACTATACACCACGGTCATTGGACGAACGGTTGAGTTTTGTGTGGGACAAAGATGCCAGATACGGCAATGGATGGGCGTCAACCTATCAAGGTCCTATCTATCAGAGCAACGTAGTATTGGACCAATTGCAATACATACAAATCAAAGATGCGGATCGGGCAATAGCTGACCAAATTCAAGGTTCTGCGTTGTTTCATCGCGCATTCGGTTTCCTTCACTTAGCGCAACTATACTGTCGGCCCTATTCAATTACAGCAAGTTCCGATTTGGGTATCGTACTGCGATTGAAGAGCGATATCACGGAAAACTCTGTAAGGGCGACGGTACAACAGACATACGATCAGATTTTGAATGATTTGAAGAAGGCAGCAGAACTTTTACCTCCGCAGACACCATTCCCAACAAGGCCAAGCAAAGCGGCAGCTTATGCTGCGATAGCGAGAACATACCTATTTATGCGGGACTATACTAACGCCCAACTTTATTCGCAAATGTGCCTTGAGCTAACAAGCGAATTGATGGATTTCAATGATTTGGTACCTCTAGGATATCCGCCTGTACCTCGCTTTAATCAAGAGACTATTTTCTATAATTATTGTCTTGCATCTTCTGGCATGCTTTTTCCTCCAAGGGCAAAAATTGATACCGTACTCTATAGCCAGTATGAAAGTCTCGATTTGCGGAAGCGGGTATATTTTTATGAAGATGGTGGATACGCATACTTTCAAGGTAGCTTTGAAGCAGAGGAGTCCCAACTTTTCGACGGACTCACGACTGCTGAAATGTGGTTGACTCTTGCCGAAGCGCAGGCAAGAGGTGGCGATGTCCCGATGTCGATGGCGACTTTGAACCAATTTCTGAAGACACGATACCTCACGGATTCTTATACAAACCGAAATGCAGGAAGTGCAAACGAGGCTCTAACAGTTGTCCTTCTGGAGCGTCGGAAAGAATTAATATTCCGTGGTCTGCGTTGGCCGGATTTAAGGCGTTTCAATGAAGAAGGTGCAAATATAACCTTAAGAAGAGTCATCGGTGGTGTGGAGTATACGTTACCTCCAGGTGACCCGAGGTGGCTCATGCTCATCCCGGATGATGTGATTACCCGTTCCGGTATCCCGCAGAATCCCCGCTAAATAAAATATTTAACTTAATTCCGTAATAGAAAATAGATGAATACATACAACAAGCTATTCAGCTTAACAGCTTTTTTATTGGCCGTTTTTTTATCCGTGCAGGTACTGGCTCAACCAGTTGCTGAGGCCGTTCAGGATATCAAACCGTTAAAACCCGGTGAGAAAGTTCCGGATATCCCGTTGAAAATCATGAACAACAAGACGGGCAAAACACGGCTTTCGGACTATAAAGGTAAGCTGGTTATACTGGATTTCTGGTATACCGGATGTGGTTCTTGTATAGCGGGCTTCCCAAAGATGGAAAAACTTCAAAAGCAATTTGGTGACAAAATTCAAATACTGCTAGTGAATTCCTGGGAAAGTGAGGAACAAGTAGCGGAAAAAATTGAGAAAAACAGCCATTTGAGAATGCACATCCCTGATTTGCCTTCAGTGATAGATGACACACAGGTTCTTCTTCAACTATTCCCCATCGGAAGTGGAGTCGGCCAACACGGTTGGATAGATAAGAATGGGTCATTCATTGCTAACGCTCACGCGATGTCTACGTATGCCCAGAAGATCGAGGATATTCTTGAATACAAACCGACATTTTTTCTTCATGATCAGGTTTATGCAAGCGAGTTCAAAAAGAATCCGCTAATAATGAATAGCCACGCAAAGGCATCGAATGTAGAGAAGAGTTCCTTGTTTCTTTCAGCTAACGCTGATTTTGGACCAGGTAGTTATTCGGAACTGAATGTGGTTGATAAATTGGTTTCTACTGTACGAAACACGCTTATCAATTTCTCTGTAGTTAATTTGTATATGTATGCATTGCTCGAAAAGGTAAAATCTAGTAGGCAAGAGGTCATCTACAATCCATGGATTTCTGATATTACACCGAACTTTTTGAAACTTGAAGTAGCAGACTCCACAAGCTATTCCACCTTTTTCCCTCCACCAAGCTATATTGAAATCAATCGCCTTTACGATTCCAAAGAAACGTTGAAGGAAAATAAATTTTATATTGATACTACCTATATGAAATCCTACTATAGCTATGAACAGATACTACCAGTAGGATTGAGCCAAGAGCGGATCCGAGCGGAGATGTTGGACGATTTAAACGATTTTTTCGGCATGAAATACGGAGCGTTTGGCAGCATCCAGAAAATTAAGGTACCATGTTTTGAATTGGTATACAATCAGCGGATTAAGATAAACCACAAAGATAAGAAACCAACCACTAAGCGTAGCGTTAACGAATCCGAGGTTCAACTTTCACTAAAAAATATTATAGGTAGCGCTGCGACGGCTTTTAAGGATCAGTACGTATTTGACGAGACAAACGGCGAGGCAGACAAAATTATCCCGTTGACTTTTTCTAAGGACTTCAGCAAGGTGGAGTTTAATGAACTATCGGAGAGTTTAAAGGAGCTCGGGTTTTCGTTGAGACCATCGGAACGGGAGCTCGATTTTATCGTCATTAAAGAAAATGCGTCTAAGGAGCGATAGATGGATGCTGCGTACGCTGCGGAATCATCAATTACCCAATTAATTTAATAATAGATATCATTAAATCAGCGAAATGTCACTCAAAAGAACCATATTTATTATTCCCGTTATTCTTACCTTCATGGCTTCCTGCTCGTTGTGGAATACGGTGATTCATCCGAAGCCGCTCGAAACACAAAATACGGAAAGTATTGTCGCATCAGCAGATTCTACTAAAAAGGATAAGGTAATACTAAAGTCATACAAGGAACTCATTACAGACAGCGCCAAAACGGATATCGGGTTACTGACGATACACCAAGTGAAAGGTAAGTATTACGTGGAAATTGTTGACAGTATCTTGGATAAGGATATTTTGGTGGTAAAACGCATAGCAAAGGCGGCTTCTGGCGGCCGGCCTAGCAATGGCTTTGAGGGTTATGCAGGGGATCAGTTGGATAGCAAAGTTATCCGTTTCGAAAAGGGCCCTGATCACAAGATCTTTATTCGTAAGATTACATTTGAAGAGCGATCCAACGATAGCACCGATAATGGTCTGTTCCGTGCTGTCCAAAATTCGAATGTACAGCCAATACTTTTTTCCTTTGAGGCAAAAGCATTTAACCGTGATAGTACTGGTTTGATCCTGGACTGGACGGAATGGATCAACGGAGAGAATGATTTCGTCTCATTCGATGGCACAGCAGGGAAAACCAAATTTGGTTTGAATGCATTTCAGCAGGATAAATCCTATATTGTGTCCGTCAAGTCTTTCCCCATCAATACCGAAATCCGTACAGTTAAAACATTTGCAGTGAATTATGGCAGCGCTACCTATGAATTAAATACGTCGTTATTGCTGCTGCCGGAAAAGCCGATGGTTCCTAGGCTGGCAGACGCCAGCCGGATTGGTTATTTTGGTGTGGGATTTGCCGATTTTGACCGCAATCCACAGGATGTGCAACAAACGTATTACGCTAGTCGTTGGCGTCTTGAACCCAAACCTGAGGATGTACAAAAATACTTACGCGGCGAGTTGGTGGAGCCACAGAAGCAAATTCTGTATTACATTGACCCAGTGACCCCGAAGAAGTGGGTGCCTTACCTGTTGCAAGGCGTCAAGGATTGGAACCAAGCCTTTGAAAAGGCCGGTTTCAAAAATGCGATTACAGCTAAGGAAGTGCCGGTAAATGACAGTACCTGGAGTCTGGAAGACGCGCGTCATAGCGTCATTGTATATAAGCCGTCCAAGGTACCCAATGCGTACGGCCCGCATGTCGCCGACCCGCGTACGGGGGAGATCCTGGAAACCCATATTGGTTGGTTTCATAACATCATGAGCTTACTTCGTGATTGGTATATAGTACAGGCCGGTGCCGTCGACGAGCGGGCTCGGAAGAAGATTTTTGATGACGAGCTCATGGGAGAATTGATTCGCTATGTCTGCGCCCATGAAGTAGGACATACACTTGGGTTGAGCCATAACTTCCTCGCTAGTTCCAATATCCCTGTAGAAAAACTCCGTGATAGGGAGTACCTCTCCAAAAACGGCCATACCCCGTCCATCATGGATTATGCCCGCTTTAATTACGTGGCGCAGCCGGAGGATAGTGTAGACGTCAAAGACCTCATCCCACGAATAGGCGTGTATGACGAGTGGGCTATTGAATGGGGCTATCGTTGGTTTCCCGAATTTGAAAGTTTGGGTGCTGAAAAGCAATTTATGAACAAATGGGTAAATGAGCGTTTGACGGCAGATAAGCGACTATTGTATACATTTGAAAAGTTGCTCGGCCCAACCGTGCAAAGCGAAGATCTAGGGGACAATTCCATGCAAGCAGGGCGCTACGGCATTAAAAACCTAAAACGGATATTGCCCCAGCTGAAGGACTGGGTAACCGAAGAAGGGGATGAACGTCAACACTACCAGAATGCTTATCGATTGGTATTAGAGCAGTATAAGCGATACTTGAATCATGTGGGGATGAATATAACAAGCACTATGGTCAACTATAAAACCGTAGACCAACCGGGTTCGCAATTTGAATTTCCTAGCAGGGATCGGCAAAAGGAAGCGGTACAGTTTTTACAGGACGAAGTGTTTACCACGCCTTCTTGGTTAATTATAGAGGATTTGTTCCCGGAGTTTGAAAAGTTTGCTGACTACCATCTTATCTATCCCTTGCAAAAAGAATATTTAAATAGAACCATGTCGGCAGATAATATCTATTGGCTACTTATCCACGAAAATAATTATCGCGATGGCGCTTATCACCCGAAGGAGTTTTTAGCAGATTTGAAAGGGGGGATATGGAGTGAGCTAAAACGCGGAAAGGATATCGATTATCACCGTAAGAAATTGCAGAACTTATATGTATTGCAGCTGCAAGAATTGCTGCATCCAAAGTTTGGAAGAGTTCAATATAACCAAAGTTTCGTTTTTGGTTTTAACACATTAATCAGACAACACATAGCTAGTTTATTGACTGATGTTCAAAGAGTATTGCCCGCTTATAAGGTTGGCGAAGCGCGCGCACACCTGACAGAAATACGCGACATGCTCACAGATCTATTGGATCCTGAAACCACCAAACGTTATTTGGCCTCACTACCACCAACACCTCCAACGCAACCAGCAGGCACGTCATTTACTAGCTTATTTGAACCCGATCCGATCACGCTAGCGCCTATATCCATCAACCAGCCACGCAACTGCTGGTTACCTGTTTCTGCGGAAGAAGAACTTGTTCACCACAGCCAGCGGATGCGCAGGCAATTGGGATTGCAGGTATCGGACCGGGATTGCTGCCCAGAACATGCAGGCAAAGGAAGCAGCCTGACACAAGAGCAGCTAAGCCAATTCGAGGCATGGTTGAATGAAAGGGGTAAACGATAAATAATAACGTAACGATGAAGCAAATAACGAAATTGGTGTTAAACACCATTCTATTGGGTTCAACAGCTTTTAGCACCCAGGCACAGATCCTGAACGCCGTAAAATGGACATATGCGGCACAGCACATCAAGGAAAACATCTACGAAGTCAAGATAACAGCGGAAATTGAGCAAGGGTGGAACATCTATAGCCAGACGACACCGGGAGGCGGTCCGTTGCCCACCACCATCACCTTTAACAAAAACACCAACGTGCAATACGGCGGCAAGACGAAGGAAATAGGCACGATGAAGAAAAAGCACGAGGCCGTCTTCGGCGTGGATGTGCATTATTACACTGACAGCGTAACGTTCGTGCAATTGGTCAAATTAAAAAAAAAACAGCCCACAAAGTTGAGCGGTACGGTGGAGTTCATGGCCTGCGATGCCACGAAATGCCTGCCACCGGATGAAGTGGAATTTGCCGTGGAGCTGAAGTAACCGATTCTTGTGTTTGCAACGGAGGCGCATAGCCCGAACGCATCGACCGGATTTTGAAACGGGAATACGACTGAATTAGCTACGAAAACATGAAAAACGTCCTGCTATTACTCGCCGATGGCTTCGATGCCCGGGAAGCGAACGCATTCATCAACGTGATTTGCTGGGCCTACCTGGAAATGGAGCCATCCACCCGGCTGTCCACCTGCGGGCTGGCCAGGCAGGCGCGGGACAGCTCGGGCC
>JBBCJB010000033.1:0-9761 GCA_037190485.1 Parapedobacter sp. | reverse complement strand
TCCGCATGGTTCAATGCGGCCTGGACCGCCTTGGCCGACCCGTCGTAGACATGCTCTTGCTCCGATTCGGCCGCAATCGCCGCCGTGGCCTTGTTGATGTACAGCGTGCCGGCCAAGGTCTCGTCGGCATGGTTCGGGCGGCGCACCACCGCCACCACCCCGTAGCTGCCCGCGTCCGTCGCGCCGTTGCCGGGCTTGCCATCGATGGTGTAGGCCACCGTGGCATCCGCTGCCGCGCCCGTCACTTCAAGGGCATGGGCGCTCCCGTCGTAGGTCACCGTCAGGTCGGCCAGCGCCAGCCCCTGCTGGCCCGCCGGGGTGATCGCGAAGTCCACCCACGCCTCGGCTGCCAGGTAGTTCGCGCGCTCGTTCAGGTACACCCGCACGCGGTGCCCGCCGACGTTCGTGAAGCCGCTTTGCGGGCTGTACTGCAGTTGGTCGGCCAGTTCCGCCGGCACCACCGTGGCCGTTACCGTTTTCGCCGTGCCGTCGTACACGTGCGTCTGACTGGCCGCCGCCGTGATCACAGGCTGGGCCTTTCGGATGGTCAGCGTGGCCGTCAGCGTCAGCGTGGCATGGTTCGCCCCGCTGACCATGGCCGTTACCGCATAGCTGCCCGCATCCGTGGCACTGTTGCCGGGTTCGCCGTTGATGGTATAAGTTACCGCCGTGCCTTCGGGGAAATTGCCCCTTATTTCAAGCGTATGCGAAGTGCCGTCGTAGGTAAGTACGTTGTCCGTCAAAGTAAGGTTCGAAATAGTCGCGGGCGTCACCTCCAGCGTGCCATCCTGCAGCGTGATGGTATAGTTGGGATCTTCGCCCCCATCCAACGCGATCGGGTAGCTGCCCACCGACGATGACGCCGTGGCCACGGTGGAGATGGAAGGTTCGGTGTCCACCTCGGTGTCACCGTTCACCAATCCTTCATAGCTGAACGTCAGTTCGGGGTTTTCCTCGCCATATACTTTTGTCTTGTCCCCGGCACGGATGGTCAGCCCTTTCCGCGTCACCTCCAAGGCCCCGTCCTCCAGCGTGATGGTGTAGTTCGGGTCTTCGCCCCCGTCCAGCGCGATCGGGTAGCTGCCCACCGGCGATGCCGCCGTGGCCACGGTGGAGATGGAAGGCAATACCGACACTTCCGTGTCGCCGTTCACCAGCCCCTCGTAGCCGAAGGTCAGCTCGGGGTTTTCCTCGCCGTACACCTTGGTCTTGTCCCCGGCACGGATAATCAGACCCTTGCGGGTGACCTCCAGCGTGCCATCCTGCAGCGTGATGGTATAGTTGGGATCTTCGCCCCCATCCAGCGCGATCGGGTAGCTGCCCACCGGCGATGCCGCCGTGGCCACGGTGGAGATGGAAGGTAATACCGACACTTCCGTGTCGCCGTTCACCAATCCTTCATAGCTGAACGTCAGTTCGGGGTTTTCCTCGCCATATACTTTTGTCTTGTCCCCGGCACGGATGGTCAGCCCTTTCCGCGTCACCTCCAAGGTCCCGTCCTCCAGCGTGATGGTGTAGTTCGCGTCGCCGCCGCCCGCCAGCGCGATCGGGTAGGTACCAACTCCCGAGGACGCCGTGGCCTCGGTGGATATATCGGGTGCGGTCGTGACCTCCGTGTCGCCGTTCACCAGCCCATCGTAGCCGAACGTCAGCACGGGGTTGGCCTCGCCGTATACTTTCGTCTTGTCATCCGCGCGGATGGTCAGCGGCTTGCGCGTCACCTCCAGCTCGCCAGCCTCCAGTGCGATCGTGTAGTTCGCGTCGCCGCCGCCAGCCAGCGCGATCGGGTAGATGCCAGCTCCCGAGGATGCCGTGGCCTCGGTGGATATATCCGGCAGGGTCGCCACTTCCGTGTCGCCGTTCACCAGCCCATCGTAGCCGAACGTCAGCAACGGGTTTTCCTCCCCGTACACCTTGGTCTTATTGTCCGCACGGATGGTCAGCGACTTGGGCGTCACCTCAAGCTCGCCAGCTTCCAATGCGATCGTGTAGTTCGGGTCAGCGCCGCCCTCTAGCGTGATTGCATAGGTGGCCACGCCCGAGGACGCCGTGGCCTCGGTGGATATAGCGGGTGCGGCCATGACCTCCGTGTCGCCGTTCACCAGCCCATCGTAGCCGAACGTCAGCATGGGGTTGGCTTCGCCGTATACTTTTGTCTTGCCGTCCGCACGGATGGTCAGCGACTTGGGCGTCACCTCCAGCTCGCCAGCCTCCAATGCGATGGTGTAGTTCAGGTCTTCGCCGCCATCCAGCGCGATCGGATAGCTGCCCACCGGCGATGCCGCCGTGGCCACGGTGGAGATGGAAGGTAATACCGACACTTCCGTGTCGCCGTTCACCAATCCTTCATAGCCGAAGGTCAGCTCGGGATTGTCCTCGCCGTAAACCTTCGTCTTGTCGTCCGCACGGATGGTCAGCGCAGCGCGCGTGATGGCAAAGATCACGGGCGTGGCATGCAGCGATACCGTATAGTTTGGCCCTGCGGAAAGAGTGCCCAGATTGATGGCGTAGTTTCCTACGTTGCTCCCAGCCGCCCTTGACAGTGTACCGGTGAACACGCTGGTGCCGTCGCCGTTGGCCAAGCCACTGTGCGTATAGGACAGCTCAGGATCCGCCTGCCCGTAAACCTTATTCTGTCCAGCAACGGGCGTAATGGTCAGTATCTTGGGCGCGACATGCAATAGCCTTGTGACCTGTGCTGCTGCATCGTGCTGCTCATCCCCTGCCTGGGTAGCTGTGATGTTTGTATTCCCCGCTTTGAGGATGGTCGCCTGGTTGCCCACGATGTGCACCACCGTGGGATCCGCAGCAGTATAGGTGACGGTGAGGCCCCTGTCGGTCGTGGAAAAGCCCAATAAAAAGCTGCCATCTCCATAGGTTTTGGCGGAAATGATAGGGAACGTGATGGTTTGGCTGTATTTGGGTGTGGTAAACTCTTTTTGCGCCCCATAACTTGTCTGGCCGTTGACGATGCCGTATGCCCAGAAGTAATAGCGTGTACCGGGCGACAAACCTGACACGACTGTCCCAAAGCTTCCCTGCCCACTGCCGAGAATCACTGGGTTTCCGCTTACTATCGGTCCTGGGTTCAGTCCATATACGATTCCCCGCTCCGCTACACAGTTGCTGGATGGGATACTACCTCCTAATCTGGCCGATGTGGGCCCTACGTCCGATGCATCGGTGGTATTTACGCTTATCATAGATGTCGGCTGCGAAATCGTATAGATACGCGCCGCTTGGTTTTGGTAGGAATCCGTCACCGTAAGCGTATAATTGCCAGGCATCAACCCGGTCAGGTTGGGCGTAGTAGCTCCTGTAGACCAGCTATAGGTGTATGGTGGCACACCGCCAGTGATTACAGGCGAAATACTTCCATCACTCCCGCCAGGACAAGTCACATTGGAAAATGAGCCGGCAAAAACTAAGGGACCTGGCTCTTCGTATGCACCGATGTCGATGGTATTCTCAGCGATTCGTGGCACACCTGCAAAATCCACCGAACCATCCGTCGCCAATGCATAGTCCGTATTGCTTCCCGCATTGATACCCGGGCTCTCACCCTGCAATTTCAGGCCATCGTCACGCGTGCCGTAAATACCGTCCGGACCGGCGGGCTGGGCAATGTTCACGAACAGGGGGTCTTCATTCTTATTTCCCGCCCCACCATAGCCGCCCTGGACGATGTTGTGCGATACTGTCGCGGTCGTAACACCTGAGAGATCAATGGAGCCCTGGTTGCCCCATATGATACTGTTGGCAACAACAATATTGCCGTTAGCGCGTGCCATCAAAGCAGGTACCCCCCCGGTATTCCTGACAATCGTGCTGTTTATGACCTCGTGCTGACCAGAACCAAAACTATACATGATTGACATTTCGCTCTCATTCTCGAAGACAAGCGTATTGGTCATCCGCATATTTCCGCTTATTCGGCCAACAATATGACGTCCAGCACTATTATTGCGGACGACACATCGGTTTATATGGACCGTGGATCCGATATAAATCGCCACTGGGCCGGTAATGGTTCCAAAGTTGGCAGTGAACACGCAGTTTTCAACCTGTACCCTCGAACCCACGACATACAACGCACTGCCATTATAACGTCTTACAAAATATGGCTCAGATAATCCAAAGTCTTTTTTTGAGTCGTGGTTGGCAGGAATATCGGGATCACCATCGACAGGCCTGTTGGCATTCCCATCCCGGATGGTAAAGCCATCGAGCACGATTCCATGGGTATTGCTATTCATTGCGATCAGCACGTGGTAGGCGTTGTCGCTTGCATCATTGAGATTCCCCAAATCACCGCTGAGGTTGGTGATGTATTGGTATGGATTCCGATTGTTAAAGTCGCTACCACTCGAAGGAAACCCCCCATACAACTTGATTCCGTCTTTGAGCATAAAGGAATTGTCTTGGGGTCCCACACAGTTGGTACAGCCCGTCGGATGGCTGGCGGGCCGGTAAGTACCCGCTGCAACCCACACTTCGTCGCCGAGAGCGGAGGCAGTGATCATGGCCTGCAGGTTGCCGGAGGCATCGGCCCAAGAAGAACCATTGCCCATCGCCCCCGCCCGCACATAGCGGATGGTCTGTGCATAGGTACCGCCAGTAAGTACCAGCAGGAAGATGAATAGTCCGGCAACATGTAGTTTCATTGTCTTTCAGTAGCGTAGAAATGCCTGAAGCTGAATCCAAGCAAACGAAGATAACGAAGCGGTCACACACGCGCAACGACCGGTTAACGGTTGGAAGGTCTGGGTTTATAGCCGGTGCGATTCAGCTTACAACCGGCACGAATAAAATCTGCATCAACGTGCGCCCATGCGCTGCAACAGTGCCTCCTTCCGCGACCTGGACACATTGAGCGAGTCGCCGTTGCTCATCACCACCACGCTCGTCTTCAGTTTCCGGAAGTGACTCACCTTATTGACGTTCACGATCACCGAGTGGTGTATCCGTATGAATGTCCGACTGGGCAACATGGCTTCGATTTCGCCCAGCGATTTTGAAAACAACACATCATGGCCATCGGCAAAAAACAGGCGCGTGTAGGCACCGTCCGCCTTGGCATAGAGGATATCGGCCGAGTCGATGAATTCATAACCGTACTGGTTCGGCAGCGCAATCCGTTGGTCATCCGCGGGCCGCAATTGCTGAAGTAGGCTGTTGATCCGCTTATCCAGGCTGGTGTTTGCCATGATGTGCCGCTCCACGCGGCTCACCGCCTCAATAAGATCGGCACCATCCACCGGTTTCAGTAAATAATCCATCGCATTCACCCGGATGGCCTTCAGCATGAAGTCGTCGTAGGCCGTCGTGAACACCACCTGGAACCCCCGACCCTCGCCCAGCGCTTCCAACATTTCGAAACCATCCATCACGGGCATTTCGATATCCAGGAAAACCAGTTCGGGATCGTGTTTGCGGATGGCCTCGATCCCCTCCTCGGCCGATCGGCAGGTGGCCACCACATCGACCTGGGGGCAAAGCCGGTTCAGATCATGCAACAGTGCCGACACGCAGTGCGGTTCATCGTCGATAATGAGGGTACGGATCATAGCGGTAGATTGATGGTCAACGAAACGGAAGTGCCTGTTGGATTCCCCTCCCGATCGACCTTGTCGTTAACGGTAATCTCTATGTTGTAGCGGTTCAGGGTGTTGTGTAACCTGACGCGGTTCTCTACCAACAAGGCCCCTTTCGAGCGGTGCCGGTTTCTCCGTCGCTGGTTCAGTTGCGCCGACCGTTGCCGGCCGATCCCATCGTCGTCCACGAGGCATACCACGACCTCGCCCCGCCGGCATACCGAAACGGTGATCCGTCCTGGCCCTGGTTTGGGCAGGATACCGTGGATGATGGCGTTTTCCACGAAAGGCTGTATCGTTAGCGGAGGTATCCGGACGGTGGCCAGGTTCACGTCGGGATCGACCACGAACTCGCACGTAATCCGATCGTCGAAGCGCAATGATTCCAGCTTTGCGTACAGTTTGCAGGTGTCCAGCTCCTCTTGCAGCGTCACCTCTTTCTGCGCGTTGCTGAGCTGGTTGCGGATCAGTTTGGCAAACGTGGTCAGGTAGGTCGCCGCCGTCTCGTTTTCCCGTTGCTGGATCAGCGATTTGATGGAGTTCAGGCAATTGAAGATAAAGTGCGGATTCATCTGTGACCGCAGGGCACGCGCCTCCAGTTCCATGGTTTCGCGCTCGAATGCCAGCTGTTGTTGGTCTTTTCTGCGGATGGCGCGCAAACGCTGGTCGATAAGGAAAAACACCAGCGAGCCGATGCCCGCGGCCACCAGCGAAATGAACCACCACGTTTTCCAGAACGGCGGCACGATCACGACTTCCAGTTCCTTGACATGGTCGCTCCATATGCCCGATGTGTTGCTCGCGTTGATGCGTAACCGGTACCTACCGGGCGGGATGCCCGTGTACGTGGCCACGTTCCTGTTACCAGCCGATACCCAATCGGCGTCAATCCCCTCCAGTATATACCGATAGCGCAGTTTTTCTGGTGCATTGTATTGCAAACCGGCGAATTCGAAGGAAAGAAAGTTTCGGTAATGCGGCAACCGCAGCGCTTTCATGGTGTTCAGCGGTGCGTCGAGCGGCCAAACCGAGTCCCGATAAGCGGCGGGCCGGTTGTTGATAAAGATGCCCGTGAGCACGGTATTGGGTTGATGATCGTCATCCCGCATGGCTTCGGGGGCGAACCTCGTATACACCCCCGTACCTCCGAAAGAAAGCCGGCCGTCTGGATAGGCGAAGTAATGGAATCGGTTGCATTCGATCAGCGGCGTAGTGCCTTGCGGTAAATAGTTGTTTACCTGATGGGTTTCCGGATGAAAGGAAAAGACCCCCTTGTTGCTGCTGCACCAGAACGCCCCGTCGGCATCGGCCAGCATGGCGTAGACGGTATTGTTCGGCAGGCCATCGCGCATCTTGAAAAACCGGTGTTCGCCCGTGCGTTTATCAAAACGTATCAGCCCGTCGGCATAGGTGCCCAACCATAATACATGCGCATGAAACGGATCCCGCTGTATGGCAAGCAAATGTACCGCGGGGCTTCGATCAAAAAAACGGGTAGTCAGGCCGGTCTCCAGGTCATGCCGCAACAGGCCCAACCGGCTGCAGATCCAAAACGTGTCCTCGCCGTCCATCACCATCCCATTGACCTCATTGAGTTTATCCAATGAAAGCCGATGGTCGATCGGGGCATGCACCGTTGCCGTTTTCGCAACCGTATCGAAAGCCACCGGCCGATACCGGTAATCCAGCCCCCACAACCTGCCTTCAGGGCTTATGGCCAATGCTTCGATTCCCTGATTGGCACCATACGGGTGGTCCTTGTACGTGAACCTGGGCCATTGCAGCGCACCGCCCTGATAAACCAACAGGTTCGGTACCGCCGCCGTGTCCGCGCCCGACTTGGCCATCCATATGCGACCGTCCGTCGCGGCGGTCCATCGGAAGAAGTACGGGTTCATCCGGTGCACGAAGGTTCGTTCGACCAAGCGTCCGTCGACACCGAGCCCAAGCAGCATGTCAGCCGGAAAATCATGGACATACCGCTGGGAAGGCATCTGCGTCAAGTAGATGTCGAACTGCCTGATCCCGTAACCGTTCGAACCCTCCCAAAGCACGCCCGATCGATCGAGGTAAATGGCCGTTTTGATGTACCGCTCGTTTTCCAGCTCCTCGTCCACCCACGTCAACCGGTTGGTTCGGTCAAAAAGGCAGGTCATGTTATGATAGGCGATGATGACGTTTTCACCGGCATCCAACAACAGCGTCGGCAGCGTGTAATACCGCTTCGCCGGCAGCGGAAAAACCGTGAACCGGTCTCGGGCACGTTCAAAAAACACCAGCCTATCGAAATCCATGAAAACGACATCGCCGTTGGAACGGACAACCGGCGAGGTGTCTTTCCAATCCCGCTGTGAATCGTACAGCCGGCTGTTCTCGAACTGGAAAACGATGCGCGATTGGATCCGCAGATCGGCACCAACGTAGACCATCGACCGATTCAGCATGAGCAAGACGTCATCCCCCACCTTCGCAATCCCTGTAATGTAATCTTCGCCGAGCGTCGGGAACAGCGAAGCCGCGGTATGGAGGTCGAGCCGACCGCGGGCAAGGTCAAGGATAAAGACCCTTCCCTTTCTCCCCATGATCCAATGCCGTCCGGTGTTGTCCTGGATCATGGTGCCGTCAGCCTTAAAGTTGTTTTCCAGCAGCTTGAAGGATTCCAATGCGGAGACGTGCGTGATTTCTTCCGTCTGCGTGTGGAGCACATCGAGCCCCCCGTCCTCATAGAAAATCCAAAGCAGCCCGTCGCTATCCATATACAGCTTGCTCACGATGTTGTCCGCAATCGTCGAGCGATCATCGCTTTCGTGCCGGAAGGATTTGAATTGGCGCCCGTCGTAACGGGCCAATCCATCCCGTGTGCCTATCCAGATAAAACCCTGTGGGTCTTGTACGATCCCACTCACGAACGCCTGAGGCAAGCCATCCAAGACATTCAGCGTTCGGTAGGTCCGCAAGTCATATTGCGCGAACCCGCTGCCGGCGCTAGCCAGGACAAACAACAGGAAAAAAATGACCGATTTCATCGACATTGTAGCGCGGTAGATGCCATGTTGCAAAAAAAAGCATTTTTTTGCAAACTAGGTGGCTACCGGCTAAAAGTGATCGATGACCTATCGTTCATCGGCCAAAAATGTCCCGAAACGCTCGAAGTGACAGGTATAACCGTTGGGTTTCTTGACCAGGTAATCCTGGTGGTAATCTTCCGCAGGCCAAAACCGGGTATATGGCTCCAATGTGGTCACTACCTTCGCTTTCCACCGGTTCGATTTGTCGACGATGGCGATCACTTCCTCGGCGGTTTGCCTTTCCTCTTCGTTCTGGTAGAAAATTGCCGATCGGTAGCTCGACCCGATGTCGTTACCCTGTTGATTCACCGTGGTCGGGTTGTGGATGCGGAAAAAATAATCCAGGATTTCCCTGAAATCGGTTTCCGTCGTATCGAACGTGATCTCGATCCCTTCGGCATGTCCGGGGTGGTTCTCGTAGGTCGGGTTTTCATTTTTTCCGCCGATGTAGCCCACTTCGGTATCCAACACGCCCTTCTGTTTCCTGAACAGCTCTTCCATCCCCCAGAAACAACCGCCCGCGATGTATACTTTCCTGCTATTTTCCATTTGCTTATCGTTTACGTGTGTGCCTGATTCGTCTCCTGTACCGGATTGCCGATCGCCATGCGATCCTTTTGTCATCCGGTTTGCCATAAACGCAATGGACAATGCCAAAAGAACGGCCACGCCAATGATTACCCTAGTGTTCATCCGTTACTCGTTATTTATCACTTTTACAAAGTACCACAAATTTAATCAATTAAATAGAAATTCCCTATATCGACTTCACCCTCACCCCCCACCTCGCTTTCCGGCCCGCTGCAACACCCAGCTCACGGCAAAGCTCACCACCGCGCCGATGGCGGCGAGGATGACGGTCTTCAATACATCGTGCGTGTTGATGAAGGCCAGGGCACTGAGCAGCGTGCCGCTGCCCGTGCCGATGCTCAGTTGGAAATTATTCGTTTTCATCCCGGCCCTCCCCAATTTCGTGCCCATCCCGTCTGCCACCACCCACCGCTTCCAGGATACCCACCGCCAACGCGACGTATTTCGCCACCAGCACCACCTTGGGCGGCAACTTCACCGGCGCCGCGATGATCGCCGCGCTGGCCGC
>JBBCJB010000032.1:0-71555 GCA_037190485.1 Parapedobacter sp. | reverse complement strand
CGCTGAGGGCAACATCCGCAACGTGGCCACGGTTACCGATCCGAAGAACCCCGAGAACCCTGAGACTCCCGAGGTCAACGTACCTGTCAGCGGCTTCACGGCCACCAAGGTATCCGACGTGGACCGAGTGAGCAAAGCGGGCGACGTGATCACCTACACGATCACGGTCACCAACACGGGCGATGTGGCGCTGTCCGGCGTCACGGTCGCGGATGCGATGGGCAGCGGCGCGGGCTGGACGGGCGGCGTCTACACGATCGCGAGCCTTGCCGTGGGCCAGGACGCGGTGATCACCTACAGCTACACGGTCACCGAAGGCGACATCGCTGCGGGCAACATCCGCAACGTGGCCACGGTTACCGATCCGAAGAACCCCGAGAACCCCAAGACGCCGGAGGTTAACGTACCGGTAATCTATGGCCCGGTAGCGACCCCTAATGAGGCAACTACCGACCAAGGCAAACCGGTGACCCTTGCCGACGTCACGCAAGACGATCAGGCAGGAAGCTCTCCAATCGTCCGGGGTACCGTACGGTTTATCGATCCGGTAACGGGTAACGAAGTCACCACGGTGACCATCGCAGGAGAAGGAACCTATGTGGTTGATGGCAATGGACAAATCACCTTCACGCCCGATGCGGATTATGTCGGCGCATCCACAGTCAATTACACGGTCAAGGATCAGAACGGGCTTACGTCCAATCAAGCGGCAATCACGATAACCGTACAAGGTGTCGCTGCCGAAGTATCGCCGACAGCGAATGATGACGCCAAGACAACGGAGTACCGCCAGTCTACCACGATAGCAGTCATCGAAAACGATATCGCTGGCAGCAGCCCGATCGATCGATCGACGGTGAAATTCATCAACCCGGCAGGCGAGCGCGTAACATCGCTTACTGTGCCCGGTCAAGGCGTTTATACGGTGAACAATCAAGGAATCGTTACCTTTACACCAGCCGACGGTTTCACGGGCGTGAGTGTTGTGGAATATGAGCTAAGCGATGCGAACGGACTCGTATCCAACGTGGCCAAAATAACGGTAACGGTAAACGTAAGGCCGTTCAAGATTCCGAACGTATTTACGCCAAATGACGACGGAAAGAACGACGAGTTTGAGATTGTCGGAATAGAAGGTTTCGATCGGGTTGAGCTCACGGTAGTGAACCGTTGGGGTAACGAGGTGTATCGCAACAACAACTACCGAAACAATTGGAACGGTCAGGGGCTAAATGAAGGTACCTACTATTACTTGATCATCACGCACGAAGGCGGCAGGCAAGAACGTCACGCCGGATGGGTTTTGATAAAGCGGCAGTAAATCTCGGAAATCTAGGGAATAATACATGGAGCACGCATCCTGGCTCTTCAGCGGCCAGGATGCATTATCCAAACAAACAGAAAGCTATGAAGCACATCATTAAAACACTGGTACTCGCAGCAGGCATGTCCTTGGTAAAGAATGCCTATGCGCAACAGAACATCCAATTCACGCAGTATATCTTCAACTCGATGAGCGTGAACCCGGCTTACACAGGCTATAAGGAAGAGTGGTACGGCCAGTTGGGACTACGCAGCCAGTGGGTTGGCCTCGAAGGCGCACCCCAGACGGGGTTGCTCTCCATCGACGGCATCTTGGATCCCATCGCCAAACGACATGGCTTGGGATTCCAATTGACGGCAGACGAGCTCGGTCCACAATCCGCAACCTCGGCTTACGCAAACTATGCGTTTCGCCTACGGTTAAACGAAGAAGATACCCAACGGTTGAGTTTCGGGATTGGCGCCGGGGTGACACAATACAGTCTGGACGGAACCATCCTCGATCCGATTGAAGGCGGAGACCAAGTCGTTCCGACAGGCAAGATCAGCAACTGGGTTCCTGATATCCGGTTCGGCGTTTATTATTACAATCCCCGTTGGTATGCAGGGGTATCCGTCATGGATTTGCTTTCAGGGGACCAAAGTAACAACATCTTTCGTTGGGATAACACGACGACAGACAATATTCGCCGCAAAAGGCATATTTATTTCATCGGCGGTGCGTTATTCGATCTCTCCCAAGGTTTGAAGCTGCGGCCCAGTCTGTTGGTCAAGGAAGATTTCAAGGGTCCGACCAGCCTCGATCTAAACGCGATGTTCATTTTTGGTGATCGGTTCTGGATCGGTGGAGGATGGCGCACGGGTGTTACGGTGTTCGAACGCCAATACAACCGCGTGAGCGGAAACAGTTTAAGCGGTCGCAATTCGTTCTCCGCGGTCACCCAGATTTATGTAACCAACGCCTTACGGATAGGTTATTCGTATGACCATATCGTCAGTCGGTTATCCAATGTCCAAAACGGATCGCATGAGTTGACTTTGGGCATCACTTTTGGCAAGCAAGCGCAACGATTGCTCAGTCCGCGGTTTTTTTAGGTTCAATCAACGGATGATAGTCATGCAACGAATTCATCGATCATTTTTTCTTAATCTGATGACAATGAAAAATATATACTTAAGCGTATTGGTTGGCCTTATCACGGTGTTCGGGAGTGCGGCCGTTGCGCAGGAGCAACCTAGTCTTCGCGATCGTGCGGAAGAGCTGTATCGGCGATACGAGTACGCGAATGCCGCGAAAATCTATACGAAGTTGGTAGACACCCGTAAACCGCGTTTACGGGATCTTGAGCGCCTGGCCGATAGTTACTTCAAGATGAATGACTACGAATCTGCCGAGAACTGGTACGCCCGGGTCGTCCAGGATCCAGACAGCCATGAAGACAACTTGCTCCGCTACGGCGAGGTGTTGAAAATCAATGGTCGTTATGCCGAGGCCAGGAAGCAGTTTGAAGCCTACGGTACGAAAAGCGGTGATTCCGGTAGCGTCGCTGTGGAACTCGCTGGGTGCGATTCGGCCATTGTGTGGATGGCAACGCCGACGCTTCACCGGATACGGAATGAGGCGGAAGTAAATACACCCTTGGCTGAGTTTTCGGCCTATCCGGTCGGCGGCCAAGTTTACTATGCCGGCGAGCCGAATGCCTCCGATGTGAAGAAGTACGGATGGACGGGCAACGCGTTCTTGCGTATATATTCCGCACCGATGTCTCCAGAAGGAAGGCTATCCGGGGCTACGTTGGTTGGCCAGGATATCAATGACGTGCCTTACCATGTCGGTCCGGTTGCCGCCGAAAAAGACGGCATGACGCGCTACATTACGCGTACGCACGTGGAGAAGGACGGTATCAAGGCCCGTGAAGCGGGACGGCGGTATCGCACGCAGGCCCTGGAATTGTACGTTTATCGGCAAATCGGCGGCACGTGGGAGGCTGAGCCCTTCGCACACAATAAGCCGGATGCCTATTCGGTAGGGCATGCCACATTGTCGCCAGACAACGAGGTGCTTTATTTCGTCAGCGACATGCCGGGTGGGCAGGGCGGTACGGATATCTGGTACAGCGAGCGTCAATCGGATGGAAGCTGGGGTACGCCGGTCAATGCCGGTGCCACCGTCAACAGCGTTGGGGACGAACTATTCCCCAACATCGCGCCCGACGGAACGCTTTATTACTCCAGCGATGGTTTCGCGGGGATGGGCGGATTAGACGTGTTCCGCTCATCGGGCGGCAAAGGCGATTGGAGCCGTCCCGAAAACCTCAGGTATCCCGTGAATGGCGCATCCGACGATTTCGCCTACGTCGTGGTGGACGAAAGCGAGGACGGCTACCGTGGTTTCCTCTCGTCCAACAGGCGCGGCGGCAAAGGGAACGACGACATCTATTCCTTTGCCTATGAGAACCCCAGGATTGTCATCATCTTAAAGGGTACGACGTCTGACAAAGCCACCGGCGAGCGCTTGCCAGCAACCGCGGTTACGCTTTTCGATGGAAGCCGCGAGATCGTGGCCAAGAAAAGCAGCAGCGACTTGGGTACGTTTGAGTTTGTGCTCGAACGTGGCAGGGACTATACGGTATTGGGCCAAAAAGAGAAGTACCACGCCGATTCGGCAAAGGTAAGCACGCATGGGATCACCCGTTCGGATACGCTCGAGGTTGCATTGTTGCTGGAGCCGGTTTTCACGGTAGGGCAGACCTTCGAGCTGGAGAACATCTACTACGACTTCGACAAACACAACATACGTCCTGATGCGGCAGTGATATTGGACGAACTCGTCCGGACATTGCGCGACAATCCGACCTTGCGGATAGAACTCTCCAGCCATACGGACAGCCGGGGCAGCCATGCTTACAACGAGGCGCTGTCGCAGCGGAGGGCGCAATCGGCGGTCGATTACTTGGTGACCAGGGGCATCGCGCGCGACCGCATGGTGGCCAAGGGATATGGCGAAACCAAACTCGTGAATCGTTGCGCCGATGGCGTACCGTGTTCACGTGCCGAGCACCAGGCTAATCGGAGAACGGAAGTGACCGTGTTGGAATTCTAAGAAGTTCGATCAACCTCCACAAAAAAGGGCGGTCCGGTAACCTATTGGATCGCCCTTTGCTTTTGGAAGTTGCGCTTACTTCAGGATCCTCCGTATTTTGTTTGATTTCTTGATCAGTTTGTAGAATCCTTCATAGTCCTCTTCATTGAGTACGTTCCAGACATTTTGTAGTTGCTTGATGTGTTCCTGAAGCACCTCCAGTACGTTTTCGCGGTTCTGTCGGAAAATGGGTGTCCACATTTCAGGCGAACTCTTGGCGAGTCGTACGGTGGATTCAAATCCCGAACCCGCCAGTTCAAATATCCTGCCCTGCGATTTTTCTTTTTCCAATACGGTCAGTGCCAGTGCGAACGAGGTGATGTGCGAGATGTGCGAAACGTAGGCGGTGTGCACGTCATGTTCGCGGGCGTTCATGAACGTGGTGTGCATTTCCAATTGCTCGGTTATCGCATCGGCGGTATCGAACGCATCTTCATCGCTGTTCGTCGCATCTACATAAACCATCATTTTGCCTTTGAAGAGATTGGGAATGGCGGCTTCAGGGCCTGAGTATTCCGTACCGGCCATGGGGTGCGCAGCGACCAACCGCCCCCGTTTTGCATGGTCGGACACGGCGTGCAGGATGCGTTCCTTGGTAGAGCCCATATCAATCACCACGTGGTCTGTTACTTGATTGAGCAGGGAGGGCAGCAGGTTGAGGATGGCGTCGACAGGGATGGTCAGCAGGATTACTTTACAGCGACTCAATGCTTCTTCGAGTGTTGCTGCTTCATCGACCAACCCGAGTTGCAAGGCTTTTTTCAGGTTGGCTTCGTTCTTGTCCACCCCGATGATTTTTTCGGCGAATTTTTTTTCCTTGAGCGTGATTGCGGCTGAGCCTCCGATGAGGCCGATGCCGACGATGGCGATATTCATTGTTTCCTGTTTACTGGTTTAGTGGTTATCCAATGATTGATTGATCGTTGCGTTTGCTATCCGAATAATTGCTTCGTCAAGCACGTTTTCAGCCGCGCATAGGCTTGCCCGGATATACGAGTTGCCGGCGGTACCGAAAATACCACCGGGTGTAATGAATACACGTGCCTTTTGGAGTATTTCATCGCTTAAGGCATAGCCGTCAGCATATCCGGCAGGAATCTTTGCCCAGACGAACAAACCCACTTGGTCTAGGTCGTAGCTGCAGCCCAGCGTATCCAAAAGCACATAGACTTTTTCGCGTCTACGGCGATAGGTGTCGTTCAGGCCGGCATACCAATCCGATCCGAGTGATAGCGCTTGGGCCGCGGCAAGCTGTACGGGCAGGAACATCCCCGAATCCATGTTGCTTTTGAAACGGATCACCTCGTTGATGCGAGTCTCGGCGCCGATAAGCATCCCAACACGCCAGCCCGCCATATTGGAAGATTTGCTCAGCGAGTTGAGTTCCATGGCCACATCCATCGCGCCCTCGACAGCCATTAGGCTCTGTGGGTGCTCGTTCAGGATAAAGCTGTACGGATTGTCGTGGCATAGCAATATGCCGTGCTGCTTGGCGAAAGACACGGCTTCCTTGAAGAATGCGGCCGTGGCGACACTGCCAGTAGGCATGTGTGGGTAGTTGAGCCACATCAGTTTGACTTTGCTCAGGTCGGTACTTGCGAGTTTATCCAAGTCCGGCAACCAGCTGTTTTTGGCTGAGAGGGTGTAAGGCACACCCGAGGCGCCGCTTAACCGCACGGCGGCGGCGTACGCGGGGTAGCCCGGATTCGGGATTAGCGCTTCGTCGCCTTCTTGCAGGTACGTCATGCATACGTGAACGATGCCTTCTTTTGAACCCATCAAGGGTAAGACGTTTGCGTTCGGGTCTACATGAACGCCATAGTGCCGTATATACCAATCTGCCATGGCCTGTCGCAATGGAAGGACGCCTCTGTAATTCTGGTAAGCGTGTGTGCTTGGAAGCGCGGCGTGCCTATTGAGCGTTTCGATTACCGATGGATGTGGAGGCAGGTCGGGGCTTCCGATCCCCAGGTTGATTACCCGTTCGCCGGTTTGGTTCAGTGCGTCGATTTCCCGCAGTTTCTTTGAAAAATAATATTCTTCGGTATGTTGTAACCGTTTGGCGACTTGTATCTGCATTTTTTTACGTTTGGGCGACTAAATTAAGGAAAACCCGCCAATTAATGCATTCGTATTTCGCCGCTAGCCCTTCTTTTTTGGTACCTTTGCGCCTTGGTAGATTATTGATGAAGACTTACTTTCGCTTACTTGCGTACGCCAAGCCCCTGGGAAAATTCGCGATACCTTACGTCTTCTGTACGTTATTGAGCGTGATATTCAGCACACTTAACCTGGCGTTGGTCATTCCGCTTTTGCACACATTATTTAGCACGGCAGAGGCGGCACAGGAGTTGGTAAAGCCAGAAAATTGGTATAATGTAATTGAATATTTCAATTACTATGCTCAGGAAGCCAGTTTGTTATATGGGCCTTATGAAGCATTGAAGCGGGTTTGTTTAATTATTATTACATCGGTATTTCTCGCCAACCTTTTTCGTTACCTTTCGCAGCGTATCATGGAAAATCTCCGTATCCATACGTTATTGAATTTGCGTAAGGCCGTGTTTGATAACGTAATGGATTTGCATGTTGGTTTTTTTAGCAATCAACGTAAAGGGGATATCATTTCTAAGATAGCGTCTGACGTGCAGGTAGTGCAGTTTTCGGTTACGGGTACGTTGCAGGTAGTTTTTAAGGAACCACTTACGTTGATCGTTTTTATCATAACACTGTTTTTGATTTCTGTTAAGCTTACGTTGTTCGCTGTCTTGGTCATACCTTTATCGGCCTTCGTCATATCGCGTATTGTCAAGCGATTGAAGGCGCAAGCCACCCTGGCGCAACAGGTTCATGGCAACATGATCAGTTACCTGGATGAAGCGTTGTCAGGGGTCAAGATTATCAAAGCATTCAACGCTACCGAATTCATCAAAACTAAGTTTCAGAACGAAAACCTATTACTTTCTAAAATTGGTAGGCGTATGGCCCGGCGTCAGCAACTCGGGTCGCCGGTGTCCGAATTGCTTGGGGTGGCGATGGTTGCGGTGATTTTGCTTTATGGAGGAAATCTGGTGTTAAGTGGAGAAGGCGAACTCTCTGCCGCTGCCTTCATCGGTTACATTGCTTTGTTTTCGCAGGTTATGCGACCGGCAAAAGCCCTTACCGATTCATTCAGTAACATTCATTCGGGTATTGCGGCAGGTGAACGTGTACTGGAACTGGTCGATCAGCGGAATGAATTGCCTGACGTTCCAACGGCTCGATCTGTTGTCGCTTTCAACGACGGTATCCGTTTGGATCGTGTTTGTTTTTCGTATGGTGATCGGCAGGTACTTAAGTCTGTAAACCTGGAAATATCCAAAGGCACAACCGTTGCGTTGGTTGGCCCCTCAGGCGGTGGCAAGTCAACCCTTATGGATTTAATCCCGCGGTTTATGGATGTTGATAGTGGAGAAGTACAACTTGATGGTGTGAATGTAAAGGAAGTTAAATCCAATGACTTAAGAGCTTTGATCGGCATGGTCAACCAAGATTCGTTCCTCTTCAATGATACCATTTATAACAATATCGCGTTTGGGTCGGCAAACGTGCAGCACGAAGATGTGGTGGCCGCAGCGAAGATTGCCAACGCGCACGAATTCGTCTTGGATACCGAGCATGGCTACGATACGTATATCGGCGATCGGGGTATACGGTTATCGGGCGGTCAGCGACAACGGATCTGTATCGCGCGCGCGGTGTTGCGGAATCCGCCGATCATGCTGCTCGACGAAGCCACTTCCGCCCTGGACACCGAATCCGAAAAGCTTGTCCAGGAGGCATTGGCCAAGCTGATGGAAAACCGTACGACCTTGGTGATCGCCCACCGACTGAGCACCATCCAGAACGCGGACAAAATCGTCGTGCTTGAAGCGGGGACCATCGTGGAAACGGGTACCCACCAGCAACTGCTGGCAAATGATGGCCTGTACAAGCGACTGATCGATATGCAGCAATTCACTGATTAGGGGCCAGTACGCCATGTGTTGTGTTTTTGCTCATTTTTAGGTAAGTTTGCTTCACAATGAAGTAGGGTATATGGACGCTGAACGGAAACTTTCATTCCTATTTGAGAATAAATCGCTTGACGATGAATTGAAATCCATTGCGTATAAGGTTTGGCTTGGTGAGCGTATAAAGGAAACTGAGGGAGTTGCGCTTTATGAACGGGCCGAATTGGGTTACCTGGGGGTGTTGGCTAACTTCATCCGGGAGCGCAGCCATGGAAATATCACCTATTTTAACCGGAACTTCCACATCGAACCGACCAACCTTTGTGTGTATGATTGTAAATTCTGCTCCTATTCCCGGATGATCAAGCATCGCGCGGACGGCTGGGAGGCGACCATGGACGATATGCTCGGTCAGGTCAAGTCTTACGACAGCGAACCCGTAACGGAAGTGCATATCGTAGGCGGCGTATTACCGCAATATGATATGGCTTTTTACATGGATTTGTTTTCCACGATCAAGCGGCACCGCCCCAGCCTGCACGTCAAGGCGTTGACTCCCGTCGAATATCATTATATTTTCAAGAAGGCCAAAGTGGACTACGCTACCGGTATGGCGATGATGAAGGATGCCGGCTTGGATTCGTTGCCGGGAGGAGGCGCCGAAATTTTCCATCCGGAAATCCGGGATCGAATTGCAAAAGACAAATGCAATGCCGAGCAATGGTTGCAGATCCATGAGGAGTGGCATAAGTTGGGCATGCATTCGAACGCCACCATGCTTTACGGACACATCGAAGCGTACTGGCACCGTGTCGACCACCTGGAACGGCTGCGTGTGCTCCAAGACAAGACGGGGGGCTTCCAGGCATTCATCCCGCTCAAATTCAGGAACAAGGACAATCAGATGTCTGGGGTTCCCGAATCGAGCGTCGTTGAGGACCTTCGAAATTACGCCATCAGCCGTATTTACCTCGATAACTTCCCGCATATCAAGGCGTATTGGGCGATGATTAGTCGCGAAACGGCACAACTCGCGTTGAATTTCGGTGTCGATGATATCGATGGTACGCTCGATGACACGACCAAGATCTACTCCATGGCAGGCGCTGAAGAGCAGCATCCGGCGATGTCGACACAGGAATTGGTCGAACTGATCCGGGGTGTTGGTAGACACCCTGTCGAGCGGGATACGCTTTATAACGTCGTGACTGATTTCAAAGACGTCGTATTCGATGCCAGCCCCTCCGACAAACAGTCCAGGTATTATCAATTGACCGTGCTAAACGACAAATAGTAACATATTTTTGGAAAAGACACTCTACATCATTCGCCATGGCCAAACCGACCTCAATCTGAAGGGAATCGTACAGGGAAGGGGCATAGACTCACCGCTCAACGAGATGGGCCGGAAACAGGCAGCGGCATTTTACGAACGGTATAAAGATGTCCCTTTCGACCGGATTTATACCTCGACGTTATTGCGCACGCACCAGACCGTGGCCCCGTTTCTACATAAAAGCATTCCCATGCGTCAGTTGGCGGGGCTTGATGAAATCGGGTGGGGCATCTATGAAGGAAAAGAACAGACACCCGACATCATGGAGGGATTCGAGACCTTGGTAGCGCAATGGCGAAACGGCGAATTGGACGTAGCGGTACAGGGAGGTGAAACACCCAACGAATTAGCCGATCGGCAACGGGAAGCAGTGGATGATATCCTTGCTGTCTCGGATGATAAAAACATATTGGTCTGTATGCATGGTCGGGCCATGCGAGTGCTCCTCTGTGTGCTTACCGAGCAGGATATATCGAATATGGATGATTTCCCGCACACCAATACAGCCCTTTATCGCGTTGTTTACGATGGGCAAGCGTTTTCCATCGAAGACAGTTACAACATCCAGCATTTAGCGGAATTGCTCACGGAATGATCGGTATGGAAAAAATAAGGGTCTCTGCGGTTTCTTATACGAATACATTGCCTTTCATACATGGTCTGCGGCATTCCGCCATCATCGATCGCATTGAATTGAGCTTGAACGTGCCGAGTGCCTGCGCGGATGAATTGATTCGTGGAGAGGCCGACTTGGGTATCGTTCCGGTTGCCGCATTGCTGGATATCCAGCATGGAGAAATTATTTCTGACTACTGCATAGGGGCCAATGGGCCGGTCAATTCGGTATTCATATTCAGCGAGAAGCCTATCGATACGGTCGAAACGCTGCGATTGGATGCGCAATCAAAGACATCGAATGGGTTGGCACAAATCCTGCTATTGCACCATTGGAAGAAAGAGGTGACCATCGTATCGGATGGTGCGGCCGATGCCTATGTGGAGATCGGCGACCGAACCTTCGGAAAACGACATGCGCATCCGTATGTTTATGATTTGGCCCAGCATTGGCAGTACCTCACCGGCTTGCCATTCGCATTTGCCGTATGGGTAGCCAATAAGGCGCTAAGCAGCGATTTCCTTGTGGCGTTTAATGACGCGTTGGCTTATGGGTTGGCCAATCGCGAGCAGCTAATCAGTCAACTTCCCCGGAGGCCCGATTTCGATTACTACCAATACCTGATGGAACAAATCGATTATCGCTACGATGAACAAAAGCAGCAGGCGGTTGCAACTTACCTGAACCTGCTGAGAACCGTGGAGGCCGTGCCAGTCGAACATTGAATCACACACGTTATCCGACAATGAAGATAGAAGATGAAATCCAAACACGCAAATTCCGCAATGAACGGCACAAAGCGACGATAAATGTGGTGTTTACGAGCAACTGGATTACCGGGATACTCGAAAAGAGGGCCAATGCACAGCAGATTACGTTGCAGCAATTCAATGTCCTGCGGATTTTGCGCGGTCGATACCCGGAGCCTGTAACCAACAATATGCTCAAGGAACGCATGCTGGACAAAATGCCAGACGTCTCACGCATCATAGACCGGCTGGTGTCCAAAGAATTGGTGTCGAGGGGCAAGTGCGCCCAAGACCGTCGGGCTGTCGACGTAAAAATCACCGAGAAGGGGTTGGATACATTGGCTGCCTTGGAGGAAAGCATGATGATGATGGACATCCTGGAGAAGAACATCACCGAATCGGAATGCGAGGTGCTGAACGGCCTGCTTGACAAGTTGCGCGGCTAGGCAGCAGGGTCAGTGCACATGCGTATGCGGTGCGAACAGGAAATTCAACAGCGAAACCGCGATGCCCAGTACCACCGCTATCATTTTACGTTTGTTGAACTGATGGTGGTCAGCCGAACCCGACTCGAACAGGATTGTCGTGGAAATGTGTAAGAAGATACCGATTACCACCGCCATTATCCGGTCAAAATATTGCTCCACATGCCCGATACCGCCGGTGCTGATGCCTTGGCTGATGAGAAAACCAAGCGGCGTCATTATCGCGAAAACCGCCAAATAGACCGTGATTCCAGTTCTGGATAGTCTTGTATTCAACAATAAGCTTCCCAATGCAAATGCCGCCGGCACATGATGGACGGCGATTCCGAAGGTCAGTTTGTCTCCATGGCTGGACGCCAGCGGCATGCCTTCCAACAACGCATGGAGGCATAGGCTAATCATAATGCCGATCGGAAAGGCGCCGCCCGGTTTGCCGTGGTGGATGTGCCCATGCTCGATTCCGTGAGAGAACTGTTCCAAGACCAGTTGGAAGAAAAAACCGATCAGCACGAATAATCCCAGTGTCTCCGCCGATGAATCGTGCGTATGGTAGACTTCAGGGATGAGATGCAATACCGTGATCGAGAATAAGTAAGCCCCACTGAAAGAAAGTATGAGTTTCAGGGCGTTGGTGTTATCGCGCTTGAAAAAAAAGACTGAGACACCACTTGCAAATGCTGAGGCGAACAAGATGGCAATCATCAACGGGGCGTTTGTCATGTATTTTTTATTGGCGTAAGTTCTGGACTTATGAAACGGAAAACCAGGCCGGCTAGACCACCGACCAATGTCCCTAGCAATGCACCGCAAACGATATCAAAAGGATAGTGCACACCTACGTAAATTTGTGCAAAGCTGATTACGCCGGCCCAAAGAAGCCCAAGCCATAGGATGTGTTTCCACCTCCTATAGAAAATCACGATCAGCACAACGGCCATGGCGAAATGGTTGGTGGCATGGGATGATGTAAAACTGTACCCGCTGCCGCACCTCACGCGCACGTTGACCTCCTCCTTGAATTCGATGTCATTGCATGGGCGAACCCGTTTCACGGATTTCTTGATTACCGAAGACGATAGCGAATCGGCCACCCCAAACGTAATCAGGACGAAAAGAATGATCAATGCCCCTTTCTTCCCATAGTTTTTGATACAGAAGATGATGATGAAAAGGTACAATGGGGCCCAAGTGTAGGGATTCCGCAATACGGGCATCAGCCAATCGAAGAACGCATTGCTTAAGCCCTGATTGATGGACAAGAAAGCTTCTTGATCAAATGAGATGAGCTGGTCTAACATTTAAATTAAACAAAGTTGCAACGAAAGTAAGCATAAAATCCGCTTGCTGCAACCGGTTGCGGAAAAAAGCGCTGCGGCGTAGAATATCAACGCAATATTCCTAATTTTGGGAACTCCAATAACAAGAAGGAAACCCAATGACATTAATTAAATCCATTTCAGGCATCCGAGGCACCATTGGTGGAAAATCCGGCGATGCGCTTACACCCATCGACATCGTAAAATTCACGGCCGCGTTCGGTCGATTCATTCAAGGCAAGACAGGCATCAATCGCATGGTGGTAGGCCGCGATGCACGCATATCCGGAGAGATGGTGCGCAACCTCGTGGTCGGCACGCTGCAGAGTATCGGTATGGACGTGGTCGATGTGGGCCTGTCCACGACGCCCACCGTCGAAGTCGCGGTACCCGGTGAGCGAGCCGGCGGGGGCATTATCCTCACCGCTAGCCACAATCCGGCGCAGTGGAATGCATTGAAGCTCCTGAACGATCGGGGTGAGTTCATCAATGACGAGGAAGGCCGGGAGGTGTTGGCCATTGCCGAGACCCTCGATTTCGATTTTGCCGAGGTGGACGGCTTGGGGACGGTGAGCTACGACGAAACCTACCTGCAAAAGCATATCGACCAGGTGCTGGGACTCGCGTTGGTAGACGCGGAGGCGGTACGTGCGGCGCGATTCAAGATAGCCGTGGATGCGGTCAATTCGACCGGAGGCATTTTCGTGCCTGCGCTTCTGGAGGCGCTGGGCGTGGCTAGCGTATATAAAATACACTGCGAGCCCAACGGGCATTTCGCGCACAATCCCGAACCGCTGGCCGAGAATTTGACGGATTTGTCTGCGCTGGTCGTTGAAAAAGGTGCAGATCTGGGCATCGCCGTCGACCCTGATGTGGATCGCCTTTGCTTCGTGATGGAGAATGGAGCTATGTTTGGCGAAGAGTATACCTTGGTTGCCGTGAGCGACTACGTGCTGCAGCATACGCCGGGAGACACCGTATCGAACCTTTCATCCACACGCGCATTGCGGGATGTAACCACGGCGCGCGGGACGCGTTACCATGCCGCGGCCGTAGGGGAGGTGAATGTCGTCACCACGATGAAAGCCGTGGGAGCGGTTATCGGCGGAGAAGGCAATGGCGGGGTCATTTACCCCGAAATACACTATGGTCGCGACGCATTGGCTGGAATCGCGCTATTCCTTACGCATTTGGCCAAAAGCGGTAAGCGCATATCCGAACTCCGTGCCGGTTATCCCGCATATTTCATGTCTAAGAACAAGATTACGCTTACGCCCGGCCTCGATATCGACGGGCTACTCGCCACGATGCAGGAACGCTATAAAGATGTGCCGCATAGCACGGTAGACGGTTTGAAGATTGATTTCGAGGAGGAGTGGGTACACCTGCGCAAGTCTAACACCGAACCCATCATTCGCATCTACGCCGAGGCCAGGACATCGACCGCGGCCGACGAAGTTGCCAGGCGAATCATGGAGGAAATCAAACTGATCGTCAACGGATAATTTTTTGCCGATGGGAAGGGACATGATCCAGGTATCGTCTGAAGTCGGTACCTTGCGGAAGGTGCTTATCCACAGCCCAGATAGTGGATTGGGGCGGGTGGTGCCGTCCAAAGCCCAGGATTGGCTTTTCGAGGACATCGTACACCTGGATACCATACGCAAGGATGAATACGACTACTATGTCAAGCTCTTGCTGTATTTTCTAGACACCGACCGGATCGCGGGGCGGTTGGCGGTTGTGGATTCGCCTCAAAGCGAACGAAATTTTTTCAAACCCGACCATCCCGACTTCCATGGTTCCCGGCGGGTTGTCGAACTGCAGGTCTTGCTCACCGAACTGCTCGCCGATGAGGCCATCAAGGGACAACTGGTGGCGTCCGTATGTGCTATCGAGGCGTGCAGTTATGCCATGCAACGCACCCTGATGGGATATGCACCTGAAACGTTGGCTCGGGTTTTCTTGAGCGGCACGCACAACGAGACGGTGATGATTTTTCCGCCGATCCCGAATTTCATCTTCACGCGAGACATCGGCATCGTCATCAATGACCATATCCTGCTGAACAGACCGATGAAAGAGGCGCGCAAGCGCGAGGCCCTGCTTGCCAAGTACCTCTTTTTCCACCATCCGATGTTTGCCGGCTATCGGGATAAGATCATCGAACTGACCGATACGCAGCATCATTTTTTGCTGCCCAACGACGCCGGGGCCGAAAAGGTGACATTGGAAGGAGGTGACGTGATGGTCGTGAGTGACGATCACGTGGTGATCGGGGTGAGCGAGCGCACGAATCGCGCGGCGGCGGCACAGGCGGTCAGGGAATTGTTCGATCGCGGCGTTGTCAGAAAGGCAACGGTGGTCAGGATACCGAACAAGCGCGACTACATGCACATCGATACCGTGTTCACGCAAGTGAAGAAAAACGTCTGGGTGATGCTGGGTGATTTTTCGACGAAGCGTATCAAGGGATCGCAAGTGGATCAAATCCATCGGGCGTTGGGTGTCCAGCCCCATCGCGTCGATGACCTGGAGATATTGCAGTTCGAGGCGGGCAAGTCGGATCGCCCACTTCGGTTCGACTCGTTGGAAGACCTGTTGGTGGATATCAGCACGGCCGATCTGGGTTGCCGTCCGGAAAGTGTCCGGATTATCCTGTCTGGCAATGATGAATTTCCGTATGATGCGCGCGAGCAGTGGACCGATAGTTGTAACCTGTTGGCCGTCAAGGAAGGGGTGGTGTTGGGCTACGACCGTAACGATCGGACCGTCGACGCTTTCCGGGACGCTGGTTTCAGTGTCGTCGACGTACGGAGCCTGTTGGCCGATTTGGAGTCGGGCTTGCAACGGGTGGATGACGTGACTGACACCCTTATCCTCATGCCATCGGCTGAATTGTCGCGCGCAAGGGGAGGGTTCCATTGCATGAGCATGCCATTGTTGCGAGATTGATATGACCATACTGATGATCAGGCCGGCTAGGTTCGGCTATAACGCGCAGACCGCGGTGAACAATGCGTTTCAGGTACGGGGGATGCACCTTGCAGCCGATGCACAGCAAAAGGCCGAAGCGGAATTCGACGGGTTCGTGTCGCGGCTTCGCGACCACGGGGTGGACGTGCTCGTGGTACAGGACACGGTCGAACCCCACACGCCCGACAGCATCTTCCCGAACAATTGGATTTCCTTCCATGCGGATGGCACGGCCGTTTTATATCCGATGTTCGCCGAGAATAGGCGATTGGAGCGCAAGCCCGACGTCGTCGATGCGGTAGCGCATCGCTTTGCCATTCGTCGCTGGATCGACTACACGGTACACGAGCCTGAAGGGAGGTTCTTGGAAGGAACCGGGAGCTTCGTGCTCGATCGGCACCATGAAATCGCCTATGCCTGTCGCTCGGCCCGTACCGATGAGTCGTTGTTCCGGGCGTTCTGTGCGCAGCTGGGCTATCGGCCCATTGTTTTTGACGCCCATGACAATCGTGGGCAGGTCATCTACCATACCAATGTGATGCTATGTGTCGCCGATCGTTACGCCGTTATCTGCATGGACAGCGTTGCGGGGGCGGATCGCGTTTCGGTCAGGGAATCCTTGGAACGGTCGGGAAAAACGGTCGTAACCATTACCCAAAAGCAGCTGGATTCATTCGCCGGCAACATGTTGCAGGTAGAAAACACGGCGGGGAAAACATTCCTGGTCATGTCCTCGCAGGCCTATCGGTCATTGGACAAACAACAGGTGGCACTCCTGGAATCTTTCGATCCGATCATCCACGCGCCGCTGGAGACCATCGAACAACTCGGCGGTGGAAGCGCGCGCTGCATGATGGCTGAAGTCTTCCTGCCTGTCAACTCGAGTGATCGGCCACGATGAGCCATTCGCCGTTAATGTCAGCGAATATCAACGTAAAGTATCCTGAGGCATCTCCAATGGAACGTTTTAGGCTCCATCTGCCCACTACGAAATAGTTTTTGGTTGACAGCTGTTTGATTTGCAGGATGTCGAAATGGAGTTTGCCCATGGCGGCCGTGTCGGGATAAGCGGTTCGGTACCGTTCCAGTGTTTGCCGCCAACCATATACCGGCCCCGCGCTTCCGACGAATAACAAGCTGTCGTGTTTCCAATAGGTTTCCATGAACGTGTGGATATCGCCTACGTTCCAGGCACTTTCCTGTTTATGCATGGCGGCTACTATCGCTGTTTCTGGCGCGACCGGATCCTGCTGGGCGCAAGCGACGAATAGCATTAGTAAGATGAGCCAAGGCGGAAGCGTCTTCATGACCTGAATTTTAGTTACCTTTACAAATATATCATATTTTGGCCATGGATGTTAAGCTGTACATGCTATTATTGGGCTGCAAGCCGCATGGCAGGCATACGGAGCAACATGATGTGTTCTTCGGCATCGGTGCCTCGTTGTCTGCGTTGGTGCCCGCAATCGCCGATTTCTGGCCGGAAGCGGCTGGTAAGATCCATATCGATGCCTGGCGGGAGGTGACCAGGGTGGATGGTTTCTCGATACGCGTGCTGCCGCGCTCGGCCAATTTGAGCGTGCACGGTTCGAGCCGGTTGTTCTTCATCAATCTGGGCGGTTACAAACCGCATGATTTCGAAGAATATCACTACCGCTGCTTATCCGTGGCACCGGACGTCGCCGACGCGATTCGGCAGGCGAAGGCGGAGACATTTTGGAAGCACAGCGTCTCGTCGCACATCGATGATAAATACGGGGTCGATGTGGACGATGCCTATGAAATCGAGGATCTTTTGGCAAGCGATGTCAAGGCCCGGTATGCGCTAGTAATCGACCCGTGCACCGGCACGGATGAAGACGGATTGCATTCAGGCTATCTCAAGCTCGACAAATTGATCGGCCGTTAAGCGTGTATCCACTTGAAGCTGTAGCTTTTTTCGGGTATTTTCATGCGATCGGCCAATCGCAGCAACCTGTCGGGCAGGCGCATCAGGTAGTCGCGCGCGCGTTCTCCGGCTTCATTCAGTTCCTTGACGGAATCGACCTTCCATTCGCGTAACAGTTCCTTCAAGATGTCTACGTAATCGACAGCGGTATAGACGCCGAGCCGTTGGGCCGCATCGGAGAAATGCGCGAACGCTTCACCTTGGGGTTCGCCGGATTCCCGTAACATATGGGCTGGCATCACGATTTTCTTGCGCATCATGTCCTCGAACGCCAGCATCACCTCACTGGCATCCACTTCCATGGCTTTCGATATGAACGACATGTATGCTTTTGCGTGTCGCGCTTCGTCGGCGGCAATCACACCGCACATTTTCGCCAACAGTTTGTCCCCGCTTTTTTTGGATAGGCCCGATACGCGCCGGTGCGATACGTTTGTTGCCAATTCCTGGAAGGAAGTATAGATGAAATTGCGGTAAGGGTCGTTGCCCGTTCCGATTTCAATGCCATCTTGCAACAAGTATTGCGTGGAAATTTCCATTTCCCGCATGTTCACGCGCCCGGATAGGTAGAGGTACTTGTTTAACAGGTCGCCATGCCGATTCTCCTCTGCGGTCCAAGCGCGTACCCATTTCATCCATCCCCCTTGTTGATTCATGTCTACGTCCTTGACCATGGACAACCACGATTCGTAGGTAGGCAAGGCTTCCTCGGTGATCGTGTCTCCGATCAGGACAGCCACCAAATCATAGGACAGTTCTTGGGCGCTGCCTTGCAATTCCTTGACCTCTTGAAAAAATGTATCCCTCGAGGCGTCAGGAAGAAAATCAGCGGGCTGCCACATCTCTTCCACCGGCTTCAGGTACTCGCTCATTTCATTAAGCATGAACGGCTCCAAATACGCCATGACTTCCTTCCGCGATCCTTCAGGTATATGTTGGTCTATTGCTTGCATATATGCTGCAAAGGTAGTCAAATGCTCCGAAAATCCATTTTTAACCGTCCGATAATATTAAAAATATGACAAGAATCATATTTTAGCTGTATTTTTGGGTTTCGTTACGCCCGATGTTAAAACGTTCAGGCAAAACAGATTGTTTGGGCTGGGAATAAAAATTAGTCAGATGAAGCGGTTCAATGTGCGCGTATACGGTTTCCTTGTCAATGAAGGCGGCGAAGTGCTGGTGAGCGACGAACGGGAATGCGGTTTGGAGTTCAGTAAATTCCCCGGGGGAGGATTGGAGTATGGCGAGGGCCTACGCGACGGTTTGCGTCGCGAGTTCATGGAAGAATGCGGCATCGCCGTCGAGGTGGCCGAGCACGTGTTCACCACCGATGGTTTTATCAAGTCGGTTTTCAATGACAGCCAGGTCATCGGCGTTTACTACCGGGTACATGCCAGCCAGCCTGTCCAGGGCAAATTCAGCGGAAAGCGCTTTGATTTTGAATTGGGTAAATTGCAGGATCAAGTTTTTCGTTGGGTGCCGCTCGACCAGCTGACGGAAGATGACCTGACATTTGGGATGGATCGGGCCGCATTGCGCGTATTCGTGTCGGAAAAGCGCCACGTTGCTCAACTTTAGCGCCGATAATCCGCGAAAGGAGTCGGTCGCTTTTGGCTAAATACGTACCTTCGTGCCGTTAATCTTGGCGTTACCGAAACATGGAGGTTATTTTTTGGCTGGGTTTGTTCCTGATTGCTTACACGTTTGTCGGGTATGGCATCGTCTTATTCGTATTGTTGGCGTTGAAGCGGCGCCTTTTGAAAAAAAAGCCACAAGCGGCCCATACCGATCCCGATGCGCCCGATTGGCCCTCTTGCACCGTGATCGTGGCGGCTTATAATGAATCCGCCATGATCGAGGCAAAGATCAGGAACACGCTTGATTTGCGGTATCCTCGCGATAAGGTTTCCTACATTTTCGTGACCGATGGATCCAGCGACGAAACACCGGAGATTGTGCGCCGCTTTCGGCAGGTAACACTGCTGCATGTTGCCGAGCGCCATGGGAAAATCGCGGCCGTGCACCGGGCAATGCAGGAAGTCAAAACCGAAACCGTTGTATTTACCGATGCGAATACGCTATTGAATGCGGATGCGCTGCTTCTCTTGTGCAGGCATTACTCGGATGACCGGATCGGAGCGGTAGCCGGGGAGAAGCGTGTCCATGTCGGCGAAGACGCCGATGCCAGTTCGGCAGGGGAGGGCTTTTACTGGAAGTACGAGTCTACGTTGAAGCGGTGGGATTCGGAGTTGAATTCGGTGGTGGGCAGCGCCGGGGAGCTATTCAGCATCCGGACGGCACTGTACGAACCGGTGGCACCGGATACCATATTGGACGACTTCATGATTTCGATGCGCATCGCGGAACGGGGGTATCGCGTGATTTACGAGGCAGGTGCCTTTGCCACGGAGACGTCGTCGGAGAATGTCGGTGAAGAGCTGAAACGGAAAATACGTATCGCAGCTGGGGGAATCCAGTCTGTCGTCCGCCTTCGGAAATTGCTAAATCCGTTCATAGACCCCTTGTTGACGTTCCAGTATGTCAGCCACCGCGTCTTGCGCTGGACGATCACCCCGTTCCTGTTGATTTTGGTGTTCGTACTCAATGCCATTCTCCATGGCAAAGGGGCAGGATCGATCTATACCGCGCTTTTCTATGGGCAGTTGGTTTTCTATGCATTGGCAATGGTTGGATACCTGCTGGAGCGGAAGTCGCTGAAGCTGAAGATCGCCTTCATACCCTATTATTTCTGCGTCATGAACTACGCGGTCTTGGCTGGCTTGGGCCGGTACGCGCTGGGCAAGCAGAGCGCCGTTTGGGAGCAAGCCCGTCGCAAGGCATGAGGCAAGCTACGTAACACGTCGAGGGACGGGTCAACCCTCCGACTCGATATCCGCGATGAGCCGATCGAAATACCGTTCAAAAGCGATATGCGCCAGGCCTTTCGCGCCTGCATCGGCGCCCAGTCGGGAGAGTTCCACCCTTGCGATATCCCGGAGTTGCGTCATGCAATACGTGTTGATGGCCTGCTGGATAGGGACGGTTATGTATTGGTTCGCTTCGGCTATCTTGCCGCCAAGGATAATCAATTCGGGATTGAAGAGCTGTATCAGCGTTGCAATGCCCTTACCGAGGCTTTCCCCCGTGGCAGATAGGATGCTGATGGCATATTGGTCGCCTTTGTTGGCCGCCTCGATGACTACATGGGGTTCTATGCTTTCGATTTCGGCATCAGAAAGCTCGTTGAGGAGAGACTCCTTGCCTGACTGGATCCCTTCCTTTGCAAGCCGGGCCAAAGCGACGCCCGAAGCTACGGTTTCCAGGCAGCCTTTCTTTCCGCAATAGCACAAGGTGCCATTTTCGACGAACGGCATGTGTCCCATTTCTCCCGAGAAGCCGGTAGCCCCGTTCCTCAGCTGTCGGTCCATGATGATGCCCAAACCGATTCCCCAATCCATTAGGATGACCAATACATCTTTTTTTTCTTTGGCCAATCCAAACTTCAGCTCCGCTATGGCCGCACTTTTAACGTCGTTGATGATGAAAACAGGCTTCCTGAATTGCTGTGATAGGTAGTCCTGCAACGATACGTGGCCATCCTGGTTGGCCATGTAGGTGTGGTTGCGCCCGTCGTGGTGGTTGATCAGCCCCGGCATGCTGATACCCAGCGCCAGTACGCAGTCCCAATCGATTCCCGAGGCCTTTACGAAATCACTGAGCAGCCGATTGAGTTCGTTTGCGGATGACCAGCCTTTGGTCAGGAAAAAAGGGGATGAAGCTGAGTGGAAAAAGGTATTCGCGTTATCCACGATAGTCATCTTCACGCGGAAAAGCTCGACCTCGACACAAAGGATGAAAAATGTGTTGCTTTTCAATTTGTTCAGTACCGGTTTCCGGCCACCGATCGAACTGCCCTTTTCGTTCTGTTCCAAAATGCCGGCTTGCGCGAGGCTATTGATCAATTCCAAGGTTTTTGGCGCGCTAATGCTCAGGTGCCTGCAAACGGCGGCATTGGTCATCCCGTTTTCGGCAACCAGGGCCTTCATCAGTTTCAATTTGAAGCCGAGGTTCTTTTTCTCAATCTTGGATTTGCTTTCCAATTGTTCCTTGCGAAAAAACAACGCAGACATATCGATTCAATTAGCGCTCAAAAGTAACGATTAAAATTGGATAATTGCATGGCTGTTTTGATACATATTTTCAGATATGTTTAATCTTTTGTAAAAAAATATAAAAAGTTTTTTGAGTTAAAGGTGGAAATAATAAATTTGCGAAGGCAAGACCGATTTCGGATAGTAAAACAGTTATGAAGGAACAGCAATCATCCCGAAGGGATTTTATCAAGAAGACGTTGGTTGGGGCTGCCGCGTTCAGTATCGTGCCCCGTTTCGTGCTTGGCGGTGCAGGGTACCTGGCACCAAGCGATCATTTGACCAAGGGCGTCATCGGCGTCGGCGCCATGGGGCGCGGACATTTTGAGTATGCAGGTACAAAGACCATCGCCATTTGCGATGTCGACACCCGGCATCTCGCGTTGGCCATGAAGCAACTTGGCGATAACGGCGTCAGGCAATTCCGTGATTTCAGGGAATTGATCCAGCAGCCCGAGGTAGACATCGTCCACATCGCCACGCCACCCCACTGGCACGGTATCATGGCTGCGGAGGCCGCGCGTATGGGCAAGGATATCTGGTGCGAAAAGCCCATGACACGCACCATTGGTGAAGGCAAGCGCGTCGTCGAGGCTGTGAAACAGCATGGTAACATTTTTCGATTGAACACTTGGTTCCGTTTCGATTCCAATTTCTACGGGATGTCCGTGCCGGTCAAGAAAATCAAGAAAGTAGTGGATTCCGGTATGCTGGGTTGGCCACTCAAGGTGACCATCAGCAAACATACCGGTTTCGATTGGAAATTCTATTGGGTAGGTCGCGAAAACCTACCCGTTGAACCGGTTCCTAGCGAACTCGACTACGACATGTGGTTGGGCCCCGCCCCTTATAAGCCCTATAGTACTCATCGCGTGCACAACACCTTCCGGGGGTATTGGGATTATGATGGCGGTGGTTTAGGCGACATGGGCCAGCATTACATAGACCCGGTGCAATATTTCTTGGGCAAAGACAACGAAAGTCCCATCTCGGTCGAAGTGGACGCTCCACAGCAGCACAATGATGCCGTCGGTACCTGGCGGCGGGTCACGTATACCTACACGGATGGCTGCCAGATCGTCCTGGACGGAGAAGGAAAGGACGAGGGGGTTCCGTACATCGAGGGACCGGAAGGCAAGCTTTACCGGGGTTTCAAATCCGATATCCCGGATATGGAACGTAAACTGGCGGGCTTTGCCGATCCGGAACCACAGGTCACGGATTTCGTGGAGGCGGTGAAAACGCGTCGGAAATTCGCGCTCAACGAGCAAAACGGACATTTGTCGTGTACCGTCGTGAATATGGGGCTGGTGGCGTTGCGATTGGGACGATCGCTTAAGTTCGACCCAGACACGCAGTTATTCATTGATGACGAAGCCGCCAACCGGTTGGTAGACCAACCCATGCGCGGCCCATGGTCGATTTGATTGGTTATTAGACAGAGCTCACTATACACGATATTTCGATGAAGAACTTACTATATGCGCTTTTAGCGTCTTTCCTTATCCAGCAAGCCACTTACGCCCAGCCGGCTGACACACGCACCGCTACCACCAAGATAGCCGATTTACTGGCCTTGCAGCCGGCTGAAACGACTGAACGGTTCCGTGACGCCATGGGGCAACTCGAGCGCTTTTCGGCCACGGATATCGCGGCGTTGCTGGGTGGACTCGTGCCCCCTGACCAAGGTAACAACGCTGGCATCGCGTATGCCAGCAATAGCTACAGTTACCATGTGATGTTGCCGGGAAACCAGGCGCAACGCGCTGTGTTCGTCCAAGGTGCCGTTATCGCCTTGGGCAATGTCAAAGACAGCCATAACAAAGGGTACATCATCCAGCTTCTGCAGAACGCCGGCGACGACAGCGCCGTGGAGGCCGTGGCCGCATATCTCCACGATGGGGCGTTGAGCGAAAAGGCCGCCCGCGCGCTGGCCCGCATCGGTACGGACAAGGCGGGGCAGGCGTTGTTGTCGGCGCTTGGAGCCGCCAATGGCGCCGTGGGGGTCAATTTGGTCAATGCCTTGGGCTTCATGTCCTATGCACCGGCGAATGGTGCGATCCTGGCCAAGTCGACCGCTCAGGACGCCGATTTGCGTAAGGCGACTTGGTATGCGCTATCGCAGATTGCCGATCCCAGCGCGGTTTCGGTGCTGGCAAGTGCCGCCGCCTCGGCTGGTTACGGCTATGAGCCTACCGAAGCCACGGCCGCTTTCCTCAACCTTGGTTATGCGTTAGCAGCCAAAGGCGATGTCGGTGGGGCGCGCCGCGTGGCCAACACCGTATTCAAACAAGCGGGAAAGGCAGGCCAGGTGGCATCGCGGGTAGCTGCCCTCGGGCTGCTTACCGAATTGGACGGGGCAAGGCAAACCAACGCATTGCTCAAAGGCGCTAAATCCGCGGATCCGATATATCGGGCTACGTCGTTGCAACTGCTGACACCGTATCTGAATGACGGTCTTTCCGCCAAGTTGCTCAAGCAGGCAGCCAAAGGCGGCGGAGAGGTGTCTGCGGACGCCTTGCGATACTTGGCCGATCAAGGGCAAGCGGCGACTTTGCCGGTCGCCCGTCAACTCTTGGCAAACGGCACCCCGCCGCAGCGTTTGGCCGCGGTATACGCACTTCGAAAGGTGGGCGGCGACGTTGCTATCGGCGATTTGCTTGGCGCAATGACAACCGCTGACGGACAAACGCGGGATGCGATCCGCGATGCGCTCTTGCTATTGGAAGGCAATCAAGTCGTGCCTGCGGCGAACGCGGCACTGAACGCCACGACCTCCCCGGCGGAGCAGGCCCTGCTCATCGATGTGTTGGCCCAGCGCGGCGCCGGGGAGAGCGTACCCACTATCCTCGGCATCATCAAGGGCAGCGGATCCGCCGACGCAAAGCAAGCGGCATATACCGCATTACCCCAGGTTGTGCGGCCCGATGACCTTGACGCAATACTCGATTTGCTGACGGTATCGGCGCCTGACCGCGTTCCGGTCATCCAAAAGGCAGCCGTTACGGCGATTTTGCACGGCGGCGACACCGGGCCGCAGGTAAGGCGCGTCGTTACGCGCATGCAGGCTGCTTCAGCGGGACGTCGTACCGACTTTTTCCCCATCCTGTCGGGCGTTGGGGGAATCGACGGATTAAAAGCGGTTGCCGGTTACGTAGACAACGCCGATGCAACATTGCGAAACGCAGCCATAGCGGCATTGTCGCAATGGTCGGATGTCCATGCCCTGTCCGAGCTGGTCGCGTTGAGTCGTCAGCCCGTGTCAGACGCCGGCCAGTTTGACTCGATCATCAAGGGGTTGGTGCGGTTGGTTGTGCAATCCACCTTGCCGGATGACCAAAAACTGCTCCATTTGCGCGATGCGTTTGTAGTCGTCAAAACCGCAGACCATCAGCGGCTCATCTTGCGCGCAATGGCACAAACGAAAACCTATCCGGCACTGCTGTTCGCGGGCCGGTTTCTAGACGACGATGAATTGAAAGGTACGGCCGCCAACACCGTCATGGAAATCGCGCTGGATCAAAAGGGCTTGTACGGTGACAAGGTCAACGAACTGTTGAATAAGGTGGTCGGCCTGCTCTCGGGCAGCGAAAGCAACTACCTGCGCGAGGCCGTGCAGCGGCACCTCGACGAGCTGCCGAAGGGCCCGGGGTACGTGCCCTTGTTCAATGGACAGGACCTGTCAGGCTGGAAGGGCTTGGTGGCGAATCCGATCAAGCGCGCCGAAATGGATGCCAAGACACTCAACGCCGAGCAGATCAAGGCCGACGAGGCCATGCGCAAGGGTTGGTATGTAGCAGGGGGTGAACTCCATTTCAACGGACACGGCGATAACATCGCCACCGTGAAGCAATATGGAGACTTCGAGTTGTTGGTGGATTGGAAGCTGGCCAAGGAAGGCAAGGACGGAGATGCGGGCATTTACCTGCGCGGTACGCCCCAGGTACAGATCTGGGATACCTCACGCGTCGAGGTCGGCGCCCAGGTGGGCTCGGGGGGCTTATACAACAACCAAAAGCACGAAAGCAAGCCGCTCAAGGTGGCCGATAACGCCTTGGGCGAATGGAACACCTTCCGAATCACGATGATAGGCGACCGTGTGACCGTATACCTCAACGGCGAACTGGTCACCGACAACGTCGTGTTGGAGAACTACTGGGACCGTGGCCTGCCGATCTTCCCGGTGGAGCAAATCGAATTGCAGGCCCACGGCACGCATGTGTCGTACCGCGATATCTATATCCGTGAGTTGCCCCGCAAGGAGGTGTTCGCATTGCCGGCTGCCGAACGCGCCGAAGGGTTCGAGGTGTTGTTTGACGGCACGAACTTGGATAGCTGGACCGGCAACACCAACGATTACGTGGTCACGGACGAAGGCACGCTGGCGATTTTCCCTTCCGAGGGTTCAGGTGGTAACTTCTATACCAAGGAGACATACGACGATTTCATTTATCGGTTTGCCTTCCGGCTCACGCCGGGTGCCAATAACGGCGTCGGTATCCGGGCCCCGATGGAAGGCGATGCGGCCTATGCAGGCATTGAAATCCAGGTGCTGGACGACGGCGCGGAAATGTACAAGGACCTCGCCCCATACCAGTATCACGGTTCCGTCTATGGCATCATCGCAGCCAAGCGCGGCGCCTTGAAGCCGCTCGGGGAATGGAACGAGCAAGAAATCCGCATCAATGGGGATGACATCAAGGTCACGTTGAACGGAAAGGTCATCGTAGACGGCAACCTCAAGGAGGCTAGCGAAAACGGAACGTTGGATAAGAAAGACCATCCGGGATTGCAACGCAAATCCGGCCACATCGCTTTCCTTGGGCACGGTTCGGAAGTGCACTTCAAGGATATCCGGATCAAGCGGCTATAAGCCTTCGCTTTCACCCCGACCATACAGCCCCCGTTTTAGAAAGCGGGGGCTTTTTTGTACTATTGTCAAATGATAAGTAAACTCATGCTCGCCCTGACCATGCTCGCCTCGTGCGGATTAAGCGGCGAACGATCTGAAGACGCCGCGGTGCAAGACCACGTCGCACAAGCCGTTGTTGACAGCGCTGCCGAACAGCGCGAGGGCATCGTCACCGGTGCCGATCAAGTTGAAGCCTATGTTCCGTATCTGGAAGGCAAGCGCGTGGGCATGGTGATCAACCAGACCTCCATCATCGGCGAACGATTGAGTGTGGACAGCCTGTTGGACTTGGGCGTGCCTATCAAAACGATCTTCGGCCCCGAGCATGGTTTCCGCCAGGATGCCAGCAACGGGGCAGCCGTAGCCGATGAGGTCGACCCTGCCACGGGCATCCCGATCGTTTCGCTGTATGGCAAGAACAAGAAACCCACCAAAGCGCAGATGGATTCGCTGGATATCCTGGTTTTCGATATCCAGGATGTCGGCTGCCGCTTCTATACGTACATCAATACCCTGGCGGACATCATGGAGGCCTGTGCCGAGCATGGCAAGGAGTTGGTTGTCCTAGATCGCCCGAATCCGAATGGATTCGTCGATGGCCCGGTCCTGGATATGCGGTTCAAGTCTGGGATCGGCCAATTCCCGATACCCGTCACCCATGGCATGACCATCGGCGAGTTTGCCCGGATGGTGAACGGTGAGGGCTGGCTGTCGGGTGGCATCCAATGCCGCATCAAGGTAATTCCATTGCTGAATTACTCGCATGACCGCTACTATGAGTTGCCTGTCAGCCCATCGCCGAACCTCAACTCACAGGCTTCCATTATCCTGTATCCGTCCCTCTGCTTGTTTGAAGGCACCATCATCAGCCAGGGGAGGGGTACGTATATGCCTTTTGCCGTGTTGGGCGCACCGGAGTTAAAGGGCCAGTATGATTTTTCGTTCAAGCCCGTCAGCCTGAAAGGGATGTCCGAATCGCCGCTGCACCAAGACAAGGTATGCTATGGGTTGGACCTACGGGATTATGACATCGAGGGCTTGCATGCATCAGGCCTCATCAATCTCCAGTGGATGCTGGAATTGTATGAAGCGTTTCCAGACAAGCCCCGATTTTTCGATTCATCGCAAAGCAAGGCAATGGGCCGTATCGAGGCCTTGATCGGCAATGCCGATTTCAGGAAGCAGGTCATGGCCGGTATGACCGAAGCGGAAATCCGGAAGACCTGGGAGCCGGGGCTGAGCCAGTACAAGGCCATGCGCGAAGGCTATTTGCTGTACCCTTGACAGCGGTGGGTATGCTTCACGCCACGCTATCTTCGTAGAAGCCGGTCAAACACGCTGTCTATCTGGAATTCCGTTACGCCTGCCTCCGTCAAGGCCGCGGCGGCCTGTTGGCCTTGGTGCAAGACATCCTCGCCCTTGAATCCCCAGGCGTTGATTACGCCGACTATGCGGATGCCGTGCGCCTTGGCCCAAGTCACGTCTTCGGCGGCGATCTTTCCTGCAAACAGGTAATAGTGTTCAGGGTTGAAGTCACTGCGTTTCAGGTTTTCCTCCAGCTGCTGGCGGGTGCAGCTCAAGGCTATTTTCCCACGATAGAAATCGGTGGACTCGCTTGTGCCGATCATCATGGCATCGTGCAGCAATTCGTGTCGATCCAGCAACTGGACCAAATTGCCGTGCAGCGCCCGATCGTCGCCCGGTATTTTCAGGTCTACCATGATCTTGATCCGTCCACGGGCCGCCTCGAGTATCTCGTCTAACGCATGTATCCGGTTCCCAAGGGTGCCTTGCAATCCCCGCAACGAAGACCAAGGCAACTCAGCGACCTGTTCTTCCCGGTCGTAGTAGCGCACCAGGTTGCGGTCGTGATGCACCAGGAAAACACTGTCCTTGCTCATCCGCACGTCAATCTCGATGCGGTCGTATCCCCGTTCAATTGCTTTTTCAAGTGCCTGCAAGCTGTTTTCGGCGGTAACGCTGTCCACCACACCGCCTCGGTGCGCAATCAGTTTGTACTGTCCGAAGGTTTCGAATACAACCAACAAACCCAAGCACATCAGTATACCAGTCAATCTATTCATATGCAATGTTTTCCAATCCCTGCCATCAAGTGAAATCCGTCAGCTGTACCGCGTGGAAGGCGATATCGTATCCCATTTGGCAAAACAGTGAAAAGCAAATGCAAACGTAATGGGAAATATCGATAAATACAGGCTAACTTTGCAATAAAAGAAAGGTGCCATGATTAAATCGAAAGGATATGCGGCGAAAGACAACAAGTCGCCGCTTGCGTATTGGGAATTTGAGCGAAGGGAACTCGGTCCAAATGACGTGCTGATCGATATCCTGTATAGCGGTATATGCCATTCCGATATCCATCAAGTCCAGGACGAGTGGGGAGGTACGCATTACCCGATCGTTCCCGGTCATGAAATCGTTGGCCGGATAAGCGCCGTGGGCAGCGAAGTCACCAAATTCAGAAAAGGCGATCTGGCCGGCGTCGGTTGCATGGTCGCTTCATGCGGTACATGCGACAATTGCAAAACCGACCTGCAACAGTTCTGTCTGGAAAAGAAGACCGTCTGGACGTATAACAGCAAGGACGTCATGCACGACCATACGTATACCTTCGGTGGTTATGCCGACAACATCGTCGCAGACGCGGATTTCGTCTTGCACGTACCCGGGTCGTTAGACATCAAGCGGGTGGCACCACTGCTGTGCGCCGGTATCACCGCCTATTCGCCCTTGAAACGATGGCATGTAGGCCACGGACATCGGGTCGGCGTGTTGGGGCTAGGGGGGCTTGGACACATGGCCGTCAAGATTGCCGTCGCTATGGGGGCCGAGGTTACGATGATCAGCCATTCGCCAAGTAAAAAGGCCGATGCCGAGCTCTTGGGCGCCAAGCGCTTCTTGAACGCCAGGGAGCTATCGGAAATGAAAGCGTTTTCGGGATATTTCGATTTCATCATCGACACCGTTTCCGCACCGCATGATTACAACGGGTATTTGAGCCTGTTGAAAACGAAGGGCGTATACATTTGCGTAGGCATCCCCGCGGCCCCGATGGAAATCAGCGGTCGCTCCATCATGGGAGGAAACAAGATCTTGACCGCTTCCAGCATCGGCGGCATACAGGAAACACAGGATATGCTTGACTTCTGCGCCAAGCACGAAATCCTTCCAGAAACAGAGCTTATCGATATCGATTACGTCAACGAAGCCTATCAGCGTGTTCTGGATAGCGATGTCAAGTATCGGTTCGTCATCGACATGGCGTCGATTGCCGACGAACCCCGCTAACCCCGTCGAAAATACACGCAAAAGCGATCAGCAACACTAACGCTAAGCGCTTATTCCTACTCCGCCTCGCAGGAATCCATCAGCGAGAAGTACCGCGAATCGGCGACGATCAGCCGGAAGCTCGCGCGATCGACGGGATTGCTGGACGATAAAGGGCTTCCAATTTATGAAGAACCTTATTTGGCCGCTTGGCGAAAGCGTGAAGCGGTCGTGGAAAAGAAGATGGATAGGCTGTCAGCCCCGCCTCCCGAACAGGCGTGACCACGCGCCGGATGACCAGAGCGCCCAGGTCACGAGCGCCGGCTGGAAAAACAGGCGCCCCAGACGCTTGGCGTCGGAGTCCAGCGAAAAGGCGTCGATCCGGTTTACGTACTGTGCGACGTTGCCCGGGAACACGAGTACGAAGAACGCAGCAAGCGCAATCCCGAAATGCACGCGGTAGCGCTTCCACGCCAGCAACCCCATACCGAGGATAATCTCGACGATTCCAGAAAGCACCACCACCAGGTCGGTATCCACGGGTACCCAACCTGGCACCTGGGCGTGGAATTCCTGCCTTAAGAAGGTCAGGTGGCCAACGCCCGCGAATACCATGGACAATGCCAGCAGTATCCGTCAAAAATGCCCCAGCCAATGGTTTTCGTTGCTTGCCATCATATTTTCCCGATTAACCTTGACCCTTAAACGTTAACAACCGGATGGCCGTATTGTGTTTGCCCTTTTTGAAGCCGCAAATCGCGTCATGGCCGATCCGAGTCATCGTCGCTATCCCGCCCCGGAGGAAAGTCTCGATGGTAAAGTGAGCGTTTCATGTCTTTTTTGTCCTTCCTGTTTTTACGGATCGTCCAACCGATCACGAGTATGACCGCCAAAACCACCGCACCGATTGCCAGCACATCCATCCGCTTTTTACAGCAAAGTTAGTGCCTACGGACCTTAAGGTTGGCTATAGCGCCTAAATGATTGAGAAATTCGCTAGCTTCGCGTTGAATGAAGAACATAACCCTGGATGAATTCGAGAAATTGAAGGCCACCGTACACCTAGTGTCGCGTCAACCATAAAATGTCGCATAAGCCGCCGTAATTTTCGTCTCTGGCAACGCTGGAAAATGCGCGCGTAGCCTCAAGCTACGTAAGCATTTGACAAGGCAGCCAGGGTCTGTCTATTCCTGAAATAGCTTGACAGATTTTCGGTAAACACACGAAAAAAATGTCAAAAGAAAAGCAGGGAAAAAGGAGTGAGATTTTACTTAGCGATCGTTTCAGCGATGATAGCTCCGGGGAGCCGGAAATCCCCTTCCGTCGATGGCTTGTTGGGGAGCTTGAATCGGGGCGGATGACCGAGGGGGAAGCCCGGGAGCGGTTCCATCTAGGCAAAAGTACCGCATGGAGACTGTTGCGTAGATGGCGGAAGCTGTATCCATCGGATATTCCCTTACCTTTAACCCCTATGAGCGAACAGGAAAGACAGGAACTGGATGCCCTCCATGAGCGGATCAAGGAGCTGGAACAGCACCTGGAGGATGCCCGGATGAAGAATGTCGCTCTTGAAACGCTGATCGATGTCGCAGAAGAGAAGCTGAGGGTCCCCATCCGAAAAAAACCTGGGCCCAGACAGTAAGCCTGCTCAGGCATTTGTATCCATATCACAGCGTGGTATACCTCTGTTCATTGTTTGGGCATAGCCGCCAAGGCTATTACGAGCAAATCAAGCGTGGGGATGAGAAGCATATGGCAGACGCACTGGTCATCAGGATGGTAAGGGAAGTGCGCAAGGACCTGCCCCGTTGCGGCGTCCCCAAGCTGCTGCTGATCCTGCATGGACGTTTCGCGGAACACGGGATAAAGATGGGCCGCGATCGGCTATACACCCTGCTGGGGGAACGTGGCTACCTGATCCGTTATCGCCGCAGGAAGGTGTACACGACGGACAGCGACCATCCGTACCGGAAGTATCCCAACCTGATCAGGGAACTGGACCTGCTGACCTGTGCGGGCCAGCTGTGGGTGAGTGACATCACCTACCTGTACCTGAAACAGGGGTTTGCCTACCTGAGCATCGTCACCGATGCCTATTCCCACAAGATCATCGGCCATTGCCTGCACCCCACGCTCCATAGCGATGGCCCGATAAACGCACTGTCGATGGCCAGTGCCTCAAAGATGCAGGGCTCCCTGATACACCACAGCGACCGTGGCGTACAGTATTGCTGCCAGCAATACGTCCAGCTGCTGGAATCCCTGGGTATCCGCATATCCATGACCGAGAATGGCGATCCTTATGAAAATGCCGTTGCCGAACGCGTCAACGGGATATTGAAAGGGGAATTCCTGTTGGACCAGACCTTCGCATCTTTAAGCCTGGCCAAGCAGGCCGTGGACGATGCCGTGGACAAGTACAACCGGATCAGGCCACACGCCAGCTGTGACAACCTGACCCCGACGCAGGCACATGGTCAAAACGGTGTCCTCAAAAAGCACTGGAAGCCAAAGGGTAACAGGAAAAAGACAACTACAGAACAAAGCTGATGGATCATGGGTAAAAGAGGGCCACCTGTCAGGTGGAAACAGGAACAAGGACAAAAGCGACCCATGCGTTCAGCAATAGCGGATTACCTGCATGGATCGCCCAGGAAAAAAAGGGAAACTGCCATACAGATCCAGGGATAGGATCAAACCGGTCAGCATGGACAGCGATAACGAAAACATCGACGGTAAAAGCCGTAATACCGTGAATGAAGTATTAACAACAAGGAACAAGGCATTCCCTGTCCCCGTTTCCAGGAATAGCCAATGTCGCGTAAAAGCAATCAGGAATGGCGCTAAAACTGACAACATGGACAGGAATAATCTAAAATTCGCAATTAGGTTTAGGTTTAAAAATCATTGCGTATCTTTGGTCCAGTAATTACAGAATGGCAGTCAATATAGTCAAAAACTAACCGTCAAACCTGTCAAGTTTTTTTAGGAAGGTACAAAGACAGATTGATTCCAAAAATTGACGTAGAATGGACAAGCGTTGGAACGGTTTTCCGCTTATGTGGAGGAAGTCATCCCTACCATGGAATGGTTCTTCGCATACAGGATAAAAGCCATTCCCACCATGTAACGATCTTCCGCTTATAAGAAAAATGTTTTATCCACCATTGGGTGGTACTACGCATGTAAGGAAAATTCTTTTTTCGCAATGGGGCGGTTTTCCACTTACATGGAGTAAGTCATTTCCGCCATGGACTGGTTTTCCGCTTGTAAAAAAATGGTTTTTTCCGCCAAGGGATGGTCTGCCGCTTGTGAGAAAAATGTCTTTTTGCGCCAAGGGATGGTCTTCCGCTTACAAGGAGAATGTTTTTTCCAGTATGGGATGGTTTGCCGTAAACGAGGAAAAGGCAAAATGGGTAATGCAGCGGGCCATCTACGTACGGCAAATCGGCTGGCACGACAAGCCATTGATTATGGGTTATCCTGATAGTTTGACAGCCAGCGAAGAAGATCGGGAAATGGCTTCTTACTTTACCTTTCGACCGGCGCAACCCGATTATGTAGCTGGTCCTACGCGCAGCGATCAATGGAGTTGGCTGGAGGTATATCCCCAGCATGGATTTGCCAGGAAAGAAGGCGGCCGTTTTGAACAGGTGATAAAGCAACCGGATGGAATGGTTATGATATCATCGTGAATCGCTTAAGTCCTGACAAACGGCATGTTGTCGTGGAACGGAACATTGGTGGCCGATGGGAGCGGGAAAGAGCGGCATCCGCACGGTACTCGATAAATCAGAACCGGATGGCAATCGCCATCGATAGGGGAGCCCTTGGTTTGGAAGGAGTAAATGTCGGTATTGAATTTAAGTGGAATGACAATATGCAGGAAACGGGTAACATCATGGATTTCTACGTGAATGGGGATACAGCTCCCGGTGGGAGGTTTAATTTCGTTTATAAAGTTCCTGAATAAGAGCTCAAAACCGGTGATCCGAAATCAGGACCTCGGTGCATAATAGATGATGCAAACACCAAGCAACGCGACGAGGGCTCCGACGATGTCGTATTTGTCTGGCGAATAGTTGTCGAATTTCATCGACCACAGGATGGACATCACGATGAAAATGCCGCCGTAGGTCGCATATACCCGTGCGAAATTAGCGGTTTGCCAAGTGGCCACCACGCCGTAGGCGGCAAGCGCAAGACCGCCCAGAAGGCCGTACCACCAAGGCCTGTCTTCCCTAAGCCAAAGCCAGACGAGGTAGCCGCCTCCGATCTCACAAAGCCCAGCAAGTATGAAAATAGGTATCGATCGGATGATATCCATGTCAAAAGCTCAGATACCGATTTCCTTCAACAAGAAGTGCGCGCCATCGATTTTGTCAGCCACCCACAACACGTAGCGTATATCGACCCCGATGGAGCGGCTATAGCTTTGGTTCCAGGCGAAGTCATTGATCGTGGCATCATAGGTGCGGTCGAAATTGACACCGATGAGTTCGCCGTGGGCGTTCATGATGGGCGAACCCGAATTGCCGCCCGTGGTGTCCATGTCATACAGGATGTTGACGGGAACATCGTCCAGGTCTTCTTTGGCATACGGGCCGAAGTCCTTTGCCTCCCAACGTTCGCGGATGGTGGTGGGGTATTCGTAAACCGGTTCGCCACTCGCTCCTTTTTCGATCAACCCGCGGATGGTGGTAAACGGCTTCATGTAGGTGGCATCGGCGGGGGAGTACCCACGGATATGGCCGTAGGTGAGGCGTAGCGTAGCATTGGCATCGGGTACGAAGTTCCGTGCCAGGAATTGTTCCTTTACATTGACGTAGTCGCCCATCAGTCGGTTGAGCGATCCTTCCCGACGGTCTTGTTCGGGCTTGATCTGGGTGGCGATTTCATGGGCCAAGTTAGCTTGGAATTCCATGAGCTTGTCCGTGTAGGCCGATAAGGATGATTCGGAAGCGAGTAGCTGGTCGAAAACGAACGTCTTGTCGGTCAGTTTGCTGTTTCGGATGAGGTCGTTTGCAAACGCAGGTACCTGTTGCGATTCGCTGATGTCGAGGTTCGCGACGGTATGGAGCTCGTTCCGGCCTTCGAATCGCCGGGCATCCTGCAGCATCTTGGTCAAGATGTTTACGTCGACTTCCTTATTGAAACTTACGTATATGCGTTCCAGCGCGGCTTTGAGTTCGGGCAAGTTGGTTAAGAAGAATTCTTGCCGAGACTCGGCCGGTTGGCGTTGAAGGGCGTTTTTGAAGCTGTTCAGGTGGTGGGCAACTTGCAGTAAACTGGTGCTGCCGTACACGTGGGCCAACCACATTTCCCGATGGACATCCGTGAAAACCGCTTGGTAAAGGGCTTCGATATCGGCCATGAGGGTGCCGTATTGGTTCTTCAATGTGGGCGTGTTTTGGATGAACGCCGCCAGCGCGGCGTCTTCTTCGCGCTTGGTTTGCAGGAGGTTGATGTTCCGCAGGCCCTTTAGTTTGCCGCGGTAGTTTTTCATGACGTTGGCGTTTCGCTTGATCCGCGTAGCGAGCTGCAGCTCGATGGCCTTGTCTTCGGCGCCGGCTGCGTGCATTTGTTGATTTTGGAAATCATTGAGTTCCGAGACATAGGGTAACAGGTAGCGTTGCTGATATTCGATGTACTGGGCCGGGCGATGCCGGAATGTGCGCCCAGGATAGCCGAGTATGAAAACGAAATCTTCTTCGTCTACGCCTTGGGGATTGATTTTTAAGTGCTTTTTGGGTTTGTACGGTACATTTTGTTTGGCATAGGCGGCCGATGATCCGTCGGGCGCGACGTAGGCGCGCAGGAACGCGTAGTCGCCCGTATGCCGCGGCCACTCCCAGTTGTCGGTTTCGCCGCCGAATTCGCCGATGTTCTGGCTGGGCACATAGACCAGCCGTACGTCTTCGATGGTCTGGTATCTGAAAAGTACATAACGCTTGCCGATGAACATTTCCGATACTTCGGCGACGATGGCGGGATCCGCGGACATGGCCGCCTGGGCGATGGATTTGCCGGTCTGTTCGATCACGCGGATGCGTTCCGCCGGATCCTGTATGTCGGCTACGGCGCCAAGCACCTGATTTGACACATCTTCATAGCCAACCGTGATGCGGATGGTCAGCCCTTGGGCTTCGATTTCCTTTTCGCGTGAATCGGCCACGAACCCGTGGGTGAGGTAGTCTTGCTCCGGCGTGCTGGCCAATTGTACGGCACTGAACGCGCAATGGTGGTTGGTGATGATCAGCCCACTTTCGGAGACAAACGAACCCGTGCAGCCACCCACGCGTACCAAGGCGTCGACCAGGCCGACCTGACCGGGGTTATAGATTGCGTTGAGGCCAATCTTGAGCCCGGCCTCCTTTAATCCAGCGCGGTCGAGATCGCTCAAGGGGTACATGCCCTCGTCGGGCACGGTAGCGGAAAAGTGCAGTCCGCCGATGATGGATAGGGACAGGGAAAGGATTTTTTTTGAAAAGTTACGCATGTGTGGCATTGAAAAATGGATAATCACGTGTGAGCGACCAAAAATATGTAAAATGGCGGGGTTACGCAAAAATTAGTACGTTTGCGGAACATGGAAGGTCATCTCAAGATAGCACGCGCCGCATTTCCCGTTATCCTGGCCAATGCGACGGTGCCGCTACTGGGATTGGCCGATACGGCGGCCATTGGCCATACGGGAGGGGCTGCCGACTTGGGGGCCATCGCACTGGGTGCGTTGGTTTTCAGTTTCGTGTATTGGGGATTCGGTTTCCTGCGGATGGGCACGACGGGCTTTGTGGCCCAGGCCGCCGGCGCGGGGGATGACGTCGGGGTGCGTGATATCGCATTGCGTTCGGCAGCGATGGGGGTGGCCATCGGATTGGCATTGCTGGCTTTGCAGCACGGTATCGCTTTGTCCGCGTTGTATTTGCTTGAGGCCAGCGATGCGGTGAAGGCGGGCGTGAGGGGTTATTTCGAGGTACGGATTTGGGGAGCTCCCGCTACGCTCACGACATTTTCGTTACTTGGGGTGCTGATCGGATTGGGCAAGACGCGCCACTTGCTTTGGCTACAGTTGGTGCTCAATGGGGTGAACATCCTGTTAAACGTGGTATTCGTGCTTGGGTTGGGCTGGGGCGTGAAGGGCATAGCGGCCGGAACGGTAATCGCCGAGTATACGGCGTTATTGCTGGGCATTTTGATTGTACGTCGCGTGCTCGACGGGTCGCATCCACGGGGCGGTTTGCGGCGTCCGTACGCGTGGTGGTTGGATGTCGGCGGGTTCAGGCCCATGCTCCGCGCCAATGGGAACATCATGATACGCACGATTGCGTTGTTATTGGCGTTTGCGTGGTTTGCCAACCAAGGCGCGCGTTTCGGTGATACGGTGCTCGCTGCCAATCATATCCTGTTGCAGTTCGTTTCGTTTTCGGCGTTTTTCCTGGATGGTTATGCCCATGTGGTGGAAATGATGGTCGGTAAGGCCATCGGTGCGCGTGATTCGCGTGCGTACCGGACCCAACTCAAGCAAGCGAACCAATTGGCGGGCGCAACGGCAATCGCGTTGGCGTTGCTATTCTTTTTCATCGGTACGGCTGCTATCCATGGCCTCACTACGGATGTCGATGTCAGGATCACCGCGTTGCGCTACTTGCCTTTCGCTTGTACGTACATCCTGGTGTCTTTTTATGCATTCCAACTGGACGGCGTATTCATCGGCGCAACACGGAGTCGGGAAATGCGCAACGCCGGTGTCGTGTCGCTTGTGGCCTTCCTCGTCAGCAGCACGTTTTTGGCACACTGGTGGGGCAACGCGGGCCTCTGGCTGGCGTTCATCGCTTACGTGATTGCCCGAGGCCTGAGTTTGGCGTACTACATGCCACGGGTGAAGGCGATGATGTAGGGGGGGCTCCGCCCTGAACGACTATTACCTCATCGGCGGATCCGCCCTTTCGGGTGTCAACTCGGGTAGGTACGAACGCCACAAATGGAGCTTGGTTTTCAGGTCTTGGACGAGCTCCGGTTGCGCATCGGCCACATTCTTTGTCTCGTACTTGTCGTTTTCCATGTCGTAGAGCTCGAAATTCTCCTGCTGATAATTCATGAGCAGCTTCCATTTGCCGCTACGGATGGCTAGGTTCGGACTGCGATCCCGACCTTTCGGATAGTTGAACGCATAATCATTCCGTCCGTACTCCCAATACATGTCTTTCTTTCTGGGGGATGGCTGGCCGGTCAATACGGCGCTGCGGTCTTCGCCGTCTCCTTTGTAGTTGGCTGGAAGTTGGGCAGAAGCAATCGCCGCCAAGGTGGGAACCAGGTCGGTGGCATTGAGTACGGATAGGCTGTCGATGACGCCGGCGGGTACATGCCCGGGCCAGCGGACGATGAAGGGCATACGGATGCCGCCTTCGTACAGCGAGAGCTTGGTGCCGCGTAGGCCGCCGTTGCGGCTGCCGTTGAAGCTGGGGAGGGCACCGTTGTCGCTCGTGAAGATGACCAGCGTGTTGTCTTCGATGCCCAATTCGCGCAACCCGTCAAACAACCGGCCCAGCTGTTTGTCGAATTCCGCCAATACGAGTTTGAATGCCGCTTCTTCTTTCGGGTTCATCGGGAACTGGCCGTTCTGGCGCTGGTTTTCCTCGGGCACCCACGGATCGTGCATGTCGTCGGGCCATAGATTGACGAAACAGGGGATGGTACCCGCATTCCGGCGAAGGAAGTCGAGTGCCTTGTCCACGAAGTAAGCCGTCCGGTTCCAGCGTTTCACGCTGTCGTCGTCAGACCAGATCCAATCCGTCGCGGTCAAGGCGGGGTCGGGCTCGGGGCTCTCATAGGTACTGGCATGTTCATCGAACCCATAATGGACGAATCCGGGTGCATTCTTGATGTCGCGGCCACCACCCATGTGCCACTTGCCGATGTGCGCGGTGGCGTAGCCCGCCGTCTTCAGGATTTTGGCGATGGAAGGCGCGTGTACATTCAGGTAATTGGCCTGTTCGGCGCGGCCATTGCCGCGCCGGTTGTTGAGGTAGTTGGTGAAGTTCCAGTGGCCAGGGAACATGCCGGTGAGCAGGCCGGCGCGCGACGGACTGCAAATCGGCGATGCACTGTAGTACTGCGTATACCTGGTTCCGCCGGCGGCCAGGCGATCCAGTCCAGGGGTGGGCACGAACCGACCGCCAAAGGCACCGATATCGCTGAAACCCATGTCATCCGTGAGGATGACGATGATGTGGGGTCTTTCTTGGCCGTGCGATGCCAAGGCATTTGCCAGGATTCCGAATAGGCACAGGAACTTCGTCAAAGATTTCATACTATTCTCAAATATAGGTTTTTTATGCTGGGGTGAACTTCAATATCCCGGGTTTTGTTCGAAAAGCGTGTTGGCATCGATCTCGGCTTGCGGCACCGGAAACCATTTGTGCCTGTCCTGCACGTTTATTCCCCGGCTGCGGGCGTTTTCGAGGTACTGGTCGGTACGGAGCAGGTCTCTCCGCCGTTTGCCTTCGTACCAGAATTCCCAGCGACGTTCGTTCAGGATCTGTTGTCGTAAAGCTTCCTTGCTGGTGAATGCGCTGAGCGGAAGGTCTTCCATCAGGTTTGCGCGGTTCCGGACCTGGTTGATCAGGTTTACCGAAGCTTGGTTGGGGCCATTCAGCTCATTGAGTGCCTCGGCCTTGGCAAGGAGGATTTCGGCATAGCGTATGTACGGGAAATCATTGCCGTGTGGATCGCCCTGCGTGCTAGGGTCCGGCGGGAATTTGATGCCGCGCGTGTTGTTCGGGCTAGCCAGCAAATCAGTGACTTGGCCGTTTGCCGTTTCGTACCGGGTCAGGATGCGATTCCGTCGGGCGTCGCCTTCCTGGAACGAATGGTAGAACTCATCGTAGAGGCGATACTGAGACGCGAAATTCGACCAACTGGTGTTGACGACCCCCCCTAGTTCACCATCGATGCCACGATAGAAACCCGGCGGCAAGGCCGTGGCCAAGAGCGTATTGCCGGTCTGCGTGTTCGCTAGCAGGGTATGAACGAGTATGAATTCTGAATTGCGCTCATTCTCCAGGGCAAATAACCCTACGGCAGAAGGGAACAGCTCGAAGAAATCGCGATCGATGATTTCATCGGCTATCTGTAGACAAGCGTCCCATTTTCGGTTGTTGAGGTACCAGATGCAAAGCAGGGCCCGGGCGCCATCGCCATGCACGCGGCCATAGTTGGGCTCGCTGCCGGGGTCGGGAAGGTGGGGGATGACCGCTTGCAGCTCGGTTTCCATGAAGGCGGCGAATTCCACTTCGCTGGCGCGTGCCAGTTCGCGCGGCGAGTTCAGGCTCGTCCGGATGGGCATGGCTCCAAATTGATCCCATAAGATATAGTAGGCCCAGGTACGCAGGAAACGTGCTTCGGCGACAAGCATGTTGTATTTGCTTTCGCTGACACCAGCGAGATTTCCGACGTTGTCCAGGATGGTGTTCGCATCGCGGATGGCATTCCAATAGAAGTCCCAGGTGAAGGCCTCCAACGGGTTGTTGGCGTCCCAGAAGAAATTGATCAAGCTCACGGCGGTACCGTTTTCACCCCCGCCGGTTTGCCACAGGATATCGGTGGTCATGTCCGAACGCTTGACGTAATTGCGGGTGTTGGTGGTCCTGTTCAGGAATGAGTAGGCATCCGCCATGACCGTCTCGATGCCTTGCTCGCTGCTAAGCAAGTTGTCGGACGATAGTTGCGACATGTTCTCCTGTTCCAGTATCTTTTCACAGCTTGAAAAGCCGACGGCCGCGAGACCAATAAACGTTGTCGCAAACAATCTATTTAGGGTATGTTTCTTGTGTTTTTTCATGTCTAAAGCTGTTTTTCCATTAAAAATCGAATCTAAAGCCCAAAAGGAACGTACGCGCCGTCGGGTAGGAATTGAAATCCAACCGCAGGCTGGGGTCGTTATTGGGGTTAATGGAAGGATCGAGTCCGTCATAATCGGTAATGATGAACAGGTTCTCTGCCGATACGTAGACCTGGCCGGTCGGTAGCCACGTGATGTGCCTCGGAAGCTGGTAGCTAAGCCGCACGGTTTTGAGACGGATGTAAGAGGCGTCTTGTACCGTCAATGAATTGATGGTTTTCCGGCCTTGGGATAGGGGCGTCACGAAAGAGGGGTACGTATTGCTCGGATTTTCCGGGGTCCAGCGGTTCAGGTAGGGTTCGGCGAATTTGTTGCGGCGGAAATTGATGGGGAAGTAACTGTCGATCAGGTTGCCGTTAAGCATGTTTGCGCCCTGCACGCCTTCGAAGAAAACATGAAGGTCTATTGATTTGTACCGTATGTTATTCCCGAACGACCATTGGAAGTCTGGAAACGAGTTGCCTAGGTTGACGCGATCATCGCCATTGACGTAACCGTCACCGTTTTGGTCGACATATTTGAGGTCTCCGGCCTGTACGTTTTCATTGGTAACGGAAAAGTCATCGTCTTGTTGCCATACACCGCTGACTTCCCAGCCGAAAAACGAATTCAACGGTTCGCCGGGTCGGATGATGCCGATTTGCTCAACATGAAGGAACCCCCCGCCGGAGAAAATCTGCGGAAGGCCGCCCAAATCCAACACCTTGTTTCTCAGGGTGGTTATGCTGAGGTCGGTTGTCCACTGGAAATCTGGATTGGATATATTCACCGATGTAAGCGATACATCGACTCCGCTGTTCTGGATTTTGCCGATGTTGGTCAGCACGCTGCCAAATCCCGTGGACGGTGGGATAGGCAGGTTAAGCAGCATGTCTGTGGTCGTCTTTTGGTAAAAGTCGATGCCGCCATGGATGCGGTTTCCGAAAAATCCGAAATCGACGCCGATATCGACCTGCTCAGTCTGTTCCCATTTGAGGTCTGGGTTAGGCAACCTGGCCGGGGCAGCGGCGGTAACCATCTGGCCGTCCCAAATGACCGGTACGCCTCCGGTATAGGTGCTTTGGTATGCGAAATCGCCGATTTCCTGGTTGCCGGTGAGCCCCCAACTGGCCCTCACTTTCAATTGGCTCAGTGATCGGTTGCCCTTGAGGAACCCTTCTTCCGAGATTTTCCAGGCCAACGCGGCAGACGGGAACGTGCCGTATTTGTTGTTTTCCCCAAAGCGGGAAGAACCGTCGCGGCGCACGGTGAAGGTGGCCGAGTAAATATTGTTGTACATGTAATTGATCCGCCCGATCAATGACGCCAGTTTATTGCCGGTGGACGGATTGTCGATGACGTAGGTCTCCTGGGCTCCTAACGACAGGTTGTCGGCATTGGTGGCATCGCTGGGGAAATCACGTGCGGTGATGCGGATACGGCTGGAGAAGAATTGCTGGTAGGAGCCGCCGAATACGCCATTGATTGCGTGGCGACCGATTGCCTTCTCGTAGTTGAAGGTGCCCTCGACGAGATAACTGTTGCGATCGCCATGGTAATTTGATGCGATCCCGCCCGTGTTCTGGCCGTTGATTGTCTTTCTGCCGATGTAGTTTTTCCGCTTTTCGTTGACGATGTCGCCGCCGATATTGGCCTTGAAGCTCAATTCCGGCAGCATGGTGTATTCACCCGTCAAGGTGGTCAGGATTCGACTTGATGTGGAGCTCGAGGATGTGCCATGGATCAGCGCCAAGGGGTTGTCTATGCTCAAAAAAGGCGAAATGAAGTAGTTTCCTTCTTCGTCTTGGATACCGATGCTCGGGTCGAAGTTTATCGCTGCGTACAATGCCCCTGCAGATTCGTTTGTCGAAAATCCACTAGGAACGAACCGGTTGCCGACATAGGAAGCCGAGGCATTCAGGCCTACCTTAAAACGATCGGACACCTTCGAATCGAGATTGAGCCGCAATCCATACCGGTTGAAGTCGGTGGTTTTGACGACACCGTCCTGACCGACGTAGTTTAGCGAAAGGAAATACTTGGATTGATCGGTGCCGCCCGTGAAGGAGACTTGATGGTTCTGCATCACGGCAGCATCGTTGGTGACGGCGTCTTGCCAATCCACGCCTGCACCACCGTTGGCCAGGTCTCCTACGCGCTCATTCTCATTGGCCGCGCCCGCGTCGACAAGTTCGTTCAGGACACGCCTGTAATCGGTCGGTGACAGGAGCTTTAACCGATTGAAGGGCGTTTGGACGGCTCCCGAACCATCCAGCGTTACTTTGACGTCGCCGCGCTTGCCGCTTTTGGTGGTGATGAGGATAACCCCGTTTGCGCCGCGCGAACCGTAGATGGCCGCAGCGGACGCGTCTTTGAGTATTTCGATCGATTCGATATCTCGTGGGTTGATGTTTGCCAAGGGGTTCCTTGGACTGCGATTTCCGGAAAACCCGGGGTCGCCACCACTGCCAAGGGCCGGCGTATTGTCTACCGGGAAACCGTCGATCACATACAGCGGGTTGTTGCCCGCACTGACGGAACTCGCGCCCCGGATATTGATGGCGAAACCTGCGCCGGGCTCACCATGGTTTTGGACTACGTTGACCCCCGGTACACCGTTCAGCAACCCGTCAACAGATGTCGCCGTGACGCTGTTCAATTCGTTGACCTTCACCGAGGATATCGATCCGGTAAGGTCTGATTTGCGTTGGGTGCCATAGCCGACCACCACTACCTCGTCAAGGTCGCTGATTGAAGGCTGCATGGCAACGTCAATCACGAATTGCTGGCCGATACGCCGTTCAGCAGGGGTATAGCCGACAATGGAGAATGCCAGCGAGGTGGCGCTGGTCGGGAGCGAGACGCTGTAGTTTCCGTTTGCGTCGGTGGTGACCATTATGGATGACCCGCCAACAGCCACGGTGACACCTTCAAGCGGAGCGCCGCTTTCGCCGGTGACGCGACCCGATACGACGCGCTCTTGGGGCTCGGTAAGTGAGCGCCCGGCCAATCCGAAGATTTTCTTTGTGGAAGTGGGGCGGAGTATGATAACGCGATCCTTGATGACCCACTCCACATCCAGGTTTTCGGTCAATGCATTCAATGCGTCAGTAAGGCCGGTCCGATTGAAATTCGCACTGACTTTGAGGTTAGCAAGCGGTTCGCCTTTCAAGAAAAAGTGGTACCCGCTCTGTTTCTTGATTTGTTCCATGACCATTGGCAGCGACTTGTTTTGGACGCTTAACGTGATGGTTTGCGCAACACTATTGGCGCTGACGTGCAAAACCGTCATCAGGGTCAAGAAAGCGGCTAATTTCATAATCAATAGCAATCGTTTGGTTAAAAGCCATGAATGGCCTTTAACACATGCGTAAAAAATCATATGTTTGTCGTGTTTGGATTACGTAAATGATTGGTGATTCGTCATGTTGCCCCGTAGGCAACGGTCATAGCGGATGTCCAAGCCCGTCCGGAAGGTGGCTCCAACACTTTCCGGCTTTTTTTGGTTATCGCGATGACATTGGCCCTGGTTATGTCTTTTTCGTTCTCATGACTCCTCCTTACATTTTGTTTGATCGATAATTGTTACGTGTGTTTATAATCAAGGTGATACGGTCAGTCTCGTCGACGACCCATGTCGCTCAAGTGCGAAATTGACGTGTCCTTCCTTCAATATCGCCAGTGTCTCAGCGAGGGTGAACGTTCGGCTGAAACTGCCGTGGAATGGTGTAGGCGGGATGTCGCCGGCATAGACAATCTCTACATCATACCACCGGCTCAATTGCTTCATGGCCTCGCGAAGCTCCATGCCATTGAAGGTGAAATCACCGTTTTTCCAGCCGATGTAGGTGTTGGCCTCCACGGCCTCCACTTGCACCACGCCACCGACGAGCGTACTCTGCTCACCGGGTGCGAGTCGTCTCGAATGCCGCACGGATAGGCCATCGGTAGCGACCTGTATGGCACCGGCCACCAAGGTGGTTTTTGTTGTCGCGTCGTCCGCATAGGCAGACACGTTGAACTCGGTGCCCAATACCTCGATTTCTTGCCCGCGACTGCGTACCCTGAAGGGCCGTTTGGCGTCTTTGGCGACCGAAAAATAACATTCGCCATCGATTTCGACCACGCGTTCGGTGTCCGGGAATCGCGAGGGGTAGCGGATGCTGGACGCCGCGTTCAGCCAGACCTGCGTGCCGTCTGCCAACGTGATTTGGTAGGTGCCGCCATTTGGCGTGGAAACGGCAAGGCCGACAGGGGCTGCCTGCAAGGCAACGATTTCCTGCGCGTCGTCGCGGTAGCTGATTTTGTCGTTGGCTATGGTAATGCCGACCTGCATTTCGTCCAGTTCGACGGTGCGGCCGTCTGCCAAGGTGAGTGTGGCCCGATTCCCGCCGGGCAGGGCGTCAACCAACGCTGGCCGCGCCGCGAAAGGTGATTTGTTGGACAATGGGCTGTTGAATACGAGCCACGCCATGGTTAGGGCCATGAGTAACAGGGCAGCAATGGTGTAAGGCAGCAATGCAAACCGACGCCTAGGGTGCCGACGGGGCAGCGCATCGCCCATCGTGTCAATACGCTTTCGGATACGCTGGTGTATCCGCTCGCCTGATTCATCGGCATGGGTAGCAACGATTGCTTCTGCATCATGGGTAGCGGCCAATCGATCCAAGGCCTCCCGCCATTCGGCTTCGAAACCGCCCTGTTCAACCAATCGGATGACCCGCTCGATTTCCTGCTGGCTGCAATGGCCTTGCAGGTAACTTGAAAATAATTGGATGAGCTCCTTATTCACTTCCGCTTCGTTTTGTAGGTAATACAATTGGAATGGGAAGTAGGTCTATGCCTTCGCAAAAAAAAAAATCACAAAACCGCAATGGCGGCTAGCAGTGTCGTCAGGCTGTTTCTTAGGGTGATGTGCCGTCGGATATGGTGCAAGGCTTTGACCATCTGGTTGTGGACGGTGCTTTCGCTGATGCCCAATGATTGGGCGGCCTGTTTGTACGTGAGCTCCTCGAAATGGCATTTCTGGAATACCGCGAGGCACCTCGGGGGGAGTTGCCCAAGCGCTTCATCGATGAGTTGCTTGGTTTCTTTATAATTGATTGTCCTGAGGATGTTTTCGCTTTCAACCAGCGCATGGGCCTTCATCTCGTCGAGGATCCGGGCTTCATGGCGAGCACGCTTCAGTAAATTGAGGAATTGATTGCGTGCGATGGTGTAGAGGTAAGGCTTGAGCGGCTGTGTGGGGTCGAGTTGCCCGCGGTGTTCCCAAAGCCTGACAAAGGTATCGTGAAGGAGGTCTTCGGCAAGGGCGGGAGACTTGGCCGATTGCTGCAAGAATCGTAGCAATGGTTGATGGTACCGTAGGTATATCGTACTGAACGCCCCGGTATCGCCCGCAATCATCGATGCGACGAGTTGTTGGTCCTTATCCCTGTCCGTTGGTGTCATAATTGGTTGCTGCCTTCAACAAAAATAAAGATAAAGTTCCGAATATTGAAAATTATTCCCGAATGGCCCGACTGAAAAGACGCTCGAAACTATTCCTTACCTTTGTGGCCATATGAAGAAAATACTAATTGCACTATGGATGACCGCGGTCAGCGCCAGCGCGATCGCGGATGAAGGCATGTGGTTCTTGATGCACCTCAAGAAGCTCAACGAGCGGGACATGCAGAAAATGGGCCTCCAGCTTACCGCGGAGGAAATCTACAGCATCAACAATTCGAGCATCAAGGACGCGATCGTTCAATTCGGGGGCGGCTGTACGGCCGAGATCGTTTCCGGCCAAGGGTTGGTGCTCACCAATCACCACTGTGGCTACGGCGCCATTGCCGAGCTGTCGACGCCCGAAAACGATTACCTCACGGATGGCTATTGGGCGGCGACCAAGCAACAGGAATTGAAACCGAATGCGCTCTCGGTCCGGTTTTTCGTGCGGATGGACGACGTGACCGAACGCATGTTGGGCGTGGTCAACGAGGGGATGGGCGAAGCCGAACGCGAAAAGGCGATCAATCAGGAAATCGCCCGGATCGAACAGGAAAATAACGAAGGCGGCAAGTATACCGTTTCGGTGCGTCCTTTTTACGAGGGCAATGAATACTATTATTTCGTTTACCAGGATTTTCCCGACGTGCGTTTGGTGGGCACCCCACCAAACAGCATCGGCAAGTTCGGCGGTGACACCGACAATTGGGAATGGCCACGCCACACGGGCGATTTCGCGCTGTTCCGGGTGTACACCGACCGAGACGGCAACCCGGCACCCTATGCGGAAGACAACATCCCGATGAAGCCGAAGCAGCATTTGACCGTGAGCACGAAGGGCTTTACCGAAAACGATTTTGCCATGATCCTGGGATATCCGGGACGTACCAACCGGTGGATGCCCTCGGGTGGGGTGAACCAAAATGTGCGCTATGCTTATCCCGCATGGGTCGAGGCGTCAAAAACAGCCATGGATGTGATGAAAAAGTATATGGATGGCAACCAGGAGGTGAAACTGAATTATGCATCGAAGTACTCGCAGGTAGCCAATTACTGGAAAAACCGCCAAGGGATGATCGATGCGCTTTCACAACACGGTACGGCAGCGGCCAAAGCCGCGCAAGAAGAAAAGTTCGACCGTTGGGCCAACAAAAAACGGAATCGTGCGCGGTATGGTTCGGTCGTGGAAGACCTCGAACGGTATTATGCAGGCACCGATCTGAAGGCGCGGCACGACAACTACTTGGTGGGCTTGTTGCGAGGAAGCAACTTCGCGGCGATGCCGCAGTCACTGGGCAATGCGCTGCAATACTATGTTGGGCAAAACGAGGCGAAGCGCAAGGAGGTCGCTGAGCAGATCAAAACGAAACTCCCGGAAACCTACGAGAAACTGCATTTACCGCTTGAAAGGGACGTGTTGGCTTCGCTCTTGAACCTGTATGCCGAAAAGGCAACCGAATGGGGCGTATCACCTTATGTCGATTCCTTGTATCGCGCCAATGGCAACGACCTCTCGGGCTACATCGCAAAGGCTTTCGAAACCAGTGTGTTGGCCTCGCAAGCACGCGTGGAGGGGTTCTTGGAGCATCCGGATGCCGAGCTGTTGCAAGGCGACCCGTTGTACCGGCTATCAAGCGAGTTGCTGACCCGGTACCGGGCCACGACGCCCGAACTGCAGGTGGAAACGGAAGGTTTCCAACGGGCGTTCCGCCGCTATGTGGAGGGGACGCGCCAGCTGAATCCCCGTGAAAAATACTACCCGGACGCGAACAGTACCTTACGCCTCACGTACGGCAAAATCACGCCCCTGCCGCCGGATGCCCGCAATGATGCCAGTGCCAACTATTTCACGACACTGAAAGGCACCGTCGCGAAATACAAACCCGGCGACGCCGAGTTCGACTTGCCCGCGAAATTGCGCGAATTGCACGAACGGCGTGATTATGGACGCTATGCGGACAAGGACGGGAACCTGCCGGTGAACTTCTTGACGGATAACGACATCACGGGAGGCAACTCCGGTTCGCCGGTCTTGAACGGGCGTGGCGAGCTGATCGGGATTGCCTTCGACGGGAACATCGAGGCGATGGCCGGCGACGTCATTTTTGACAACCAGCTGCAACGGACCATCGCGGTGGATATCCGCTACGTGCTGTTCGTGATCGATAAGTTCGCCGGTGCGACGCATTTGGTCGATGAAATGACAATCGCGGAATAACGCGTTTCCATCGGTTTTCCGCTGGATGAACGGGGGGCGCACGCTCCCCGTTTTTTTTGTCCTGACTTTTGCTAACTTTGGTCGTTATGGAAAAGGTGAAAGCATTGTTACGCGACGTCGGCGTGGCCGTTACACGGTACTACGGGGTGCTGCTGGTCGCGCTGGTGGCGACCGGGGCGTTCATTGCCGAGTCGGTGGAGCGAAGCGGTTCGGAAGCGTTGCTGAAATTGGGGTGGCTGGGCCTATTGGGGGTCGCTCTGCTGTTTGCGTTGCACATCGCGCAACAACGCTATCGCTTACGATGGCCGTTGCCGCTGATGGGATTCGTCGTCCTCGGATTATATTACGTGCTGTTGCCGGATATCGGTGCCGACCAAGACGGCCCTGTTCCGGTAGTCATACTGGGCGTCTCGGCCGTCATTTTCCACCTCCTGGTGGCCATCATCCCGTTCGGCAGACGCGGTGACAACGGGGGGTTCTGGGATTACAACAAAGCGTTATTTATCAATATCGTTCAGACCGGTGTTTTTACCGTGGTACTATGGGGCGGTTTGGCGCTCGCTGTGGTGGCCGTGGAAAACCTGTTCGGCGTAAGCGTGGGCAGCCATTTTTGGGAGCGGATGGCGTATACGATCCTGATTTTCGGCAGCAGCCTGATTTTCTGCCTGTTTTCAACCGGTGGTTTGGATGCATTGAAGGCCTCCGTGCCGTATCCGCCGGTATTGCTTTTTTTCGTGCAGTATGTCTTGGTGCCGTTGTTGGCCATCTACCTATTGATCTTGTACAGCTACGGCCTGAAGATCGTGCTGGAATGGGATTTGCCCAAGGGTTGGGTAAGCTACCTCGTGTTGGCCTATAGCGCATTGGGCATGCTGTCGCTGTTGCTGCTCCATCCGCTGAACGGTGCGGGCGAAAAGGTCTGGGTCAGGATTTTCGCACGGAGCTTTTACCTCACGCTGCTCCCCTTGTTGGTATTGCTTTTCGTCGCGATCGGAGTTCGGGTGGCGGCCTATGGAGTCACCGAAAATCGCTATTTTGTATTGATGCTTGCGTGTTGGTTGTTGGCGATGGCCGGATACCAGCTTACGCGCAAACAACACGACATCAAGGCGGTACCGACCAGTCTCTTCGTGGTCGGTGCCTTGTGCCTGTGGCTCCCTTTCGGCAATGTGTTTTCGGTATCGTTACGAAGCCAGCAAGGGCGCTTGCAAAGCCTCATGGAAACGCATGCGTTGCTCGATTCGGAAGGAAAGGTCGATTTTTCGCGGCAGGTGAATCGAGCCGACGCCAATGCGATAGCCAGTGTGTTCCAATACCTGAAAACACGCGACAGGGATCAAGCCATCAAATCATTGATTCCCGATAGCCTCGGCGTGAAAGTGGATACGCTATTGCAAGGGCGATGGACAGCCGAATATGATTTTGCCAACTTGTTTACGAATGTGGTGGAGGATGGATCGCACGTGGCCGTGACCTATAGCGTCTTGAAAAGCGGCGTCGTGACGGGGTACGATCGGCTCCATGACACCCGCGGGTATGACCACATGATACCGAGGCTGCAATTGGGCACGGGCTATCCGCAGAAAGAATACGTTTTCGGCGCGGATTCGGCGCGGCTGGAGATCGGCGGTCCTTATCCCGAAAGTGCGAGCCATCGGCAACAGGATAGCCTTTGCTATAACTTTGCTTTGTCGGGGCCTACTGCCGATACGGTATACCGCCATAACATTCTCCCGATCGTCGATTCCCTCTATGCCCAACATGCCAACCAGCTTTTTATCAAATCGGAGATTATCCTCGAAACGCCGTCATCATCCTTCCTGCTCGGCGGATATCATTTTGTATTGCGTTTCGAGGAAGTCACGTTCGACCGGACCGGCGTGGACGGCCAGCTTCCGCAACCCCGCAGCGACCTGCGGACAGGGGTGGTGGCCGAGTTGTTGATCAGGAAAGCGGAGTGATCGCGTCGCCTACTCGTCGCCTTTGCAATCCGCACAGACGTTGGCGTACGCTTCGTACTCGCCATAGGCAGCCCCGATTTTCCCGAATAGCGTTATGATGCGGTCGATTCGGATGCGAACCCCCGTATCCAACCGGATGAATTCGCCTTCCTGCTTTTCGTCAAATCGTTCAATGAGGCGTCCCGCGGCTTCATCGACCTCACCGGCGAGATTGAAGAAAAAGACCTTGCCGCTGCGTTGCCGCGTGATTTCCTCGTCGATCACTTCCTTGTATTCCCAGGGAACGGGGAGGTAAGCGCTTTGTCGCGATGTGGCCGATGAATGCATGTTCTTTTGTTTTCTTACGGTAAAGGTACGAAGAAAAATGGGTTGTCGTATGGCGAAGTGGTCGACGATTGATGGGGTTACTTGCAATTCAATGATGGGTTGGCTATGTTTGGAAAATATTTACAAGGTATGCCGAGAAAAATTGTCGTTGCCGTTACCGGAGCCAGCGGATCCATCTATGCGAAGGTGCTCTTCGATAAATTATTGGCTTTGCGGGACCAATGGGATGCCGTGGGCGTGGTGATGTCTGACAACGCCAAGGACGTATGGCGGTTCGAGTTGCAGCAGGACAATCATGCGAGCTACCCCTTCGCGTTTTATGAAAAGGGAGATTTCTTCGCGCCGTTCGCCTCCGGGTCGGCCAACTACGATACGATGATCGTGTGCCCGTGTTCGATGGGTACATTGGCGCGGATCGCCCACGGTACGTCGTCAGACCTGACCACCCGCGCTGCCGATGTAATCCTGAAGGAACGGCGCAAGCTCATTTTGGTGCCGCGCGAGACACCGTTGAGCCTTATCCATTTGCGCAACATGCAGGCATTGACCGAAGCGGGCGGGATCATCTGCCCCGCAAGCCCTTCGTTCTATAGCCTGCCGAACGATTTCGAGCAGCTGGCCGCCACGGTGATCGATCGCGTGTTGGGGCTGGCGGGGTTCGATGCGGGCGGCTATCGATGGGGCGAAGGGCAATAATTTCAAAAATAAAGATTTGCCATTGCGCTTGATTTCGTACTTTTGTTCTTTAATGAATGTACACGCTGCCGCAATTGCATTAAAAGTCAACTTCCCGGCCTCATCGGTGCCTTTTTCCGCTATATATACACATGGATAACGTACTCATCAAGTCTGCCAGGGTCGCTTTCCCTGATTCCCCCTTCCACAACAAAGAACTGGACGTCTTGGTGGAACGTGGTGTCATCGCGAAAATCAGCAGCCGGATCAAGGCCGATACCAAGCATGCCACCGTCTTCGACGCAAAGGGCCAATACATCGCCCCTGGATTCTTTGACCTGAACGCCAATTTCGGCGAACCGGGCTTGGAAACCAAGGAAGATATCGTATCGGGATGCGCGGCGGCAGTGGCGGGCGGATTCACCGGTGTGGCCGTACAGCCGAATACGAATCCGCCGGTGGATAGCCATTCGGAAGTAGCCCTCATCGTGAATAAGGCCAAGTCGTTGCCGGTCGATATCCATCCGGTGGGCGCGCTCAGCAAGAACCGCGAGGGCGGACGGCTCGCCGAACTCTACGATATGAAATTGGCCGGGGCCATCGCCTTTGGCGACGGAAACTATCCGGTACAGCAAGCCGGCCTCATGAGCAGGGCGTTGCTCTACAGCAAGGGGTTCGACGGACTGGTCATCGCCTATGCCGAAGATACATCCGTCGCCGCGGGGGGTAAGATGAATGAAGGCGTCACGAGCACGTACCTCGGCATGAAGGGCAATCCGAATCTGGCCGAGGCACTCATGGTGGCCCGCGACCTTTTCCTGGCCGAGTACAACGATGCGGCCATCCATTTCACGACCATCAGCACCGCCGAGAGCGTCGAGTTGATCCGTAAAGCCAAAGCCAAGGGTATCAAGGTAACTTGCGACGTCGCCGCCCACCACCTCGTGTTCACCGACGAGTTGGTCGCCGGTTTCGACAGCCATTACAAGGTCAGCCCGCCGCTACGCACCAAGGCAGATGTGAAGGCGTTGCGCAAGGGACTCAAGGACGGCACGGTAGATGCCATCTCCTCGCAGCATACCCCACATGAGATCGAATATAAGCAAGTGGAATTCCAGATCGCGGCGGATGGCATCATCGGCCTGCAGACCGTATTGCCCATGGCGTTGCAAGCCGGGTTGACGGTGGATCAACTCGTCGATAAATTGGCCGTCGGGCCCCGGCGCGTGCTACGTTTGCCGCAGCCCGAATTCAAGGAAGGGGCGCTGGCGAATCTCACGGTCTTCGATTCGTCGCTCAGCTGGCGTTTCGATCGGCAGGCCAATCGTTCGAAGTCTGGTAATAGCCCGTTGCTCGGAAAGGACTTGACTGGCAAAGTAACAATGATCATCAATAAACGTCAAATAATAAACACGCAGTACTGAATTATGGACGACCACATCAAGCGGGCCCTCAAGGGTGGCATCCTGGCCTATGGCGAAATCGAACAAACGGATCCAAGTGGTTTTGTCGATCGGCTTATCGATGTTTTTTCCTTGGAAGTGCCTTACCTGGACAAGGTGGCGCGGTTGGATGACGCCTTTGACGATGCGCCGCAATACGAGGAACTGCGGGAGGTAGCGTTCGATTTGCTGCTGATGAATTTTTTTGCCGCCGATGTGGAGAAGTTGGAAGGTGATTACCTCGAATCTGCCGAATGGGAAGCCATAGAAGAGGAAACCATCGATCGAGGCACTGAATTGCTGAACCTATTGCTGTACCTGCGGGAATGCCAGGACGAGGACATCCAACCTCAGCTAGCCGACTACCTCAAGGAATTCCTGTTGGTGGATGAAGACGAATTCCAGGACGAGTATCGGATCTATGAACCGGTGATTGCCAACCAGATCCTGATGGAAAGTTCGTACGGCGAAATCGCAAAGGTGGCCGCAAACATCCCTGAAGACCAGGAGCTGGCTGGGCTGTTCTACGCCATCATGGGCTTTTTTTACGAACAGCGGCCCACGGAGCAGCAACTCGTCGAATATAAGGAGTCTAGTGCAAACCGCGCGTTTGACTCGGCCGTATATACATTATTGGTAATTTACAATCGTTCATCAAAAAAGACATAGCCATGGAGACAAATCAACACGTACCCAGTAGCGAAAGCAGCAAGAAGGATGCGATTACGAACGCCCTTATTTGGGCCGTAGTCAACATCGTTATTTTCCTGTTGGTGTATTACGCATCGCCCACCCTGTTGGCCAACCCCGGTTTCGGTATCGTCCTTATCGCCATCGGCATTGGGCTCGCCATTTATTTCACCCTAGACCTACGGAAGAAGGCCGGGGGCTATTGGACGTTCCGCCAGGCTTTGGGCAGTATTTTCCTGATGTTTTTCGTTCAGGTGGTCATTTCCACCTCGTTCACCACCGTGTTCGCCAAATGGATAGAACCCTCGTATGCCGACATGATGCGCGACGCGTCGCTCAATGCCACGACCAAAATGATGGAGGCGTTCAGTTCCGATCAAGAGGTCATCGACGATGCCATCGAACAGGCTGAGAAAAGCATCGAAAAGCAAGTGAATCCGAGTTTGATGGATTTCATCCAAGGCTTGGCCATCACCACGATTTTCTACTTTATCGGTGCGCTTGTTTTCGCGGCGATTTTCAAACGCAATCTGCCCATTTTCGCATCATATGCCGATGACGACAATGAACCAGTCGTTTAGTTGAGCACCGTTCGTATGGATATTTCCGTCGTCATCCCGCTATACAACGAGGCCGAATCGCTGCCCGAGTTGACCTCCTGGATCAGGCGCGTGATGGACGACCATCGGTTCAGTTATGAGATCATCTTGGTCGACGATGGAAGTACCGACGGTTCGTGGATGGTCATCGAGGGACTCAAAGTGATCAATCCGCGCATCAGCGCCGTGAAGTTCAGGCGTAATTATGGCAAATCTGCGGCGCTTAGCGTTGGATTTGCCGCCGCGCAGGGCGACGTGGTGATTACCATGGACGCCGACCTCCAGGATAGCCCCGATGAGATCCCCGAGCTGTACCGCCGGATCGTACACGAAGATTTCGACCTGGTGTCGGGTTGGAAGCAGAAACGACATGACCCGCCCAGTAAGACCATCCCGACCAAATTGTTCAATTCGGTGACGCGGGGCATGTCGGGCATCCACAACCTGCATGATTTCAATTGCGGGTTGAAGGCTTACAGAAAGGAAGTGGTCAAGAATATCGAGGTCTATGGCGAGATGCACCGATACATCCCGGTTATCGCCAAATGGGCGGGCTTCAGGAGGATCGATGAACAGGTGGTGCAACATTATCCGCGTAAGTATGGCACAACCAAGTTCGGGCCTGGCCGTTTCGTCAAGGGTTTCTTGGACCTGTTGTCTATATTCTTCGTGGGCAAGTTCGGCAAGCGGCCCATGCATTTCTTCGGTACCATGGGGGTGTTGAGTTTTCTGGCCGGTTTTTTCATTGCGGTGTGGCTCATCGCCGAGAAGCTGATCAGTATCGCCAACCAAAGCGCGTACCGCAATGTCACCGAGCAACCGCTTTTCTTCTTCGCACTGATTGCCATCGTTATCGGCACCCAGCTGTTCCTGACCGGATTCATAGCCGAACTGGTGTCGCGCAACGGCTCCGAACGCGACAGCTATCAGATTGAGAAAGTGATTTGAGATACGAGCTACCAAATGCTGGATAGGTGAAGCAGCAAGCATTTTTTTTTTCGATCATTATCCCGCTGTACAACCGTCCGCAGGAAATCGACGAGTTGCTGGAATCCCTCACGCACCAGCGCTACCCGTTGTTTGAAGTGCTGGTAATCGAGGATGGCTCCACGCGGGATGCACGTGCGATTGTTGAACGCTATCGGGATAGACTGGATGTCCATTACCATGTAAAGCCGAATGGGGGGCAAGGCTTCGCCCGCAATTTCGGGTTCGAACGTGCCAAGGGAGACTATTTCGTCATTTTCGATTCCGACTGCCTCATCCCGGCCGACTACCTGACCAACGTTTCCGCATTTTTGCACCAGGATCCGCTGGATGCATACGGTGGGCCGGATGCCGCCCATGCATCGTTCACGCCGGTACAGAAAGCCATCAGCTATTCCATGACCTCACCCTTTACTACCGGAGGGATTCGGGGCAATCGGAAACATATCGGCACGTTTCATCCACGCAGCTTCAATATGGGGGTGTCGCGCCAGGTTTGGCAGCGAGTAGGCGGATTCAAGCTTACGCGTCTGGGCGAGGACATCGAATATAGCATCCGCATCCAGGAAGCCGGTTTCAGGATTGGGTTGATTCCGGATGCGGTGGTTTATCACAAACGTCGAACCGATTTCCTGCAGTTCTACCGCCAATTGCATTTTTTCGGCCGGGCACGCATCAATATCTATAAGCATTTCCCGAATGAATTGAAGCTCGTGCATTTTTTCCCGGCGGCATTCGTTTGTTTCCTGTGCCTGTGGCTGACGTTCAACTCGGTAGGGGCGGGCTGGATCTCGGGTGCATTACCGCAACAGCTGGCCCGGATAGCAAACTTCTCGCTTCTCGGATATGCACTGCTGCTCCTTTCGCATGCCTTGTACACCACGCGCAGCTTCCTGGTCGCGGTCTTGGCTGTCGTGGCGTCCTTTATCCAGCTGATTGCATACGGGTTGGGATTCATACAGGATTTCTGGAAGCGTGTTATCCGGTAGCTGTGGATAAAACAGGTTTGTGATTTCATCGGATGAATCGTATTTTGGCCAATCAAAATTAAACGCAGTTGCTGCCCCATACCCAACATACCCTGGATAAACTGGAAACCCTGTTGAAAGAGCTGGGCTTCCGGGTACGCTACGAGAAAGGGAATTTCAAGACGGGCGCCTGTGTGCTCCAGGCCAGCAAGATCGTAGTCGTTAACCGGTTTTCCAATCTGGAAGCCAAAATTGGTGCATTGTTGGCACTTTTGCGCGAAATGTCCACCGATGAGGGAGCGCTGGATGAAAAACAGCGACAGTTTTTGAGAAGTATCAAACAAACCAAGCTAACGATTTGACCGTAACATTTTTAGGAACAGGCACATCCCAGGGCATACCGGTGATTGCGTGCGATTGCGCGGTGTGCACTTCCGTGGACGCCAAGGATAAACGCTTACGGTCGTCGGTGATGGTCGGGATACATGATCGGAACATCGTGATCGATACGGGGCCCGATTTCCGATATCAGATGTTACGTGCGCACGTGACCCGATTGGATGCCATCCTGTTTACGCACTCGCACAAAGACCATGTGGCTGGCTTGGACGATGTACGCGCGTTCAATCGCCAGCAGGGCGGTGCCATCGATATCTATGGTACCGCCGACGTGCATGAAGCGTTGAGGCGCGAATTCTATTATGCATTCTCGGCCAAGAAATACCCGGGTGTACCCGAATTGAAGCTGCATGAGATTACCACAGTCCCTTTCCCGTTGCTGGACGCCGAAGTCGTACCCATCGAGGTGATGCATTACATGATGCCCGTATTGGGATATCGGATCGGCAGTTTCACGTACATTACCGATGCCAAGACGGTACGCGACGCCGAGATTGAAAAGATCATGGGAACGGAGACATTGGTCGTCAACGCGCTGCAGCGCGATTCGCACATTTCGCATTTCACGCTGGAAGAAGCCGTGGCCTTCGCGCAGCGGGTCGGTGCCAGGCAAACCTATTTTACCCACATCAGCCATCGGTTGGGCTTGCATGCGGAGGTGCAACGCGAACTCCCGCCTGGGATTTTCCTGGCCTACGATGGGTTGGTGTTGGAAATCGATTGATGAAACATTTTTTTTGGTGGTGCAAACTTTTTTCAATTCCCACTGTTGACTATTGAAATCGTTGATCATTTAAAACGTATTCATTAATCATTAACCACAATGTTATGGGAAATCTGCTTTATATCATCGCTGTAATCCTGGTTATCGCTTGGGCGATCAGCTACTTCGGAGGTTATTACACCGGAGGCATCATCCACATCCTGCTGGTCATCGCGATCATCGCGATTTTGCTGCGCGTCATCAGGAGCGCGGCCTAGGCTTGCTGTGCATCCAGGAGGACTTCCGCTATCGGTAGGTCCTTGGCAAACGTAATTTTGATGTTAAGGGCATCGCCATCAACGAGTGTGATGGGATGCCCTTTTTTTTCGACAACGGAAGCATCGTCCGTGAAGGCACCTTCGTCCGCCTGCTCGTACGCGTCGGCGAGTATCGATCCACGAAAGGTTTGGGGTGTCTGCATGAGGTAGATCGATTCGCGCGGATGACCATTATTCTTCAGTCCATTGCTGCTCATGATGCGAACCGAATCGCTGCTTTGCAAGGCGAGTGCCGCGGCGCCTGTGGTTGCGGCTTGCCGATAGGTGCGATCGATTAAGGCAGGCCTGATCAATGGCCGGGCTGCATCGTGGACGGCGATGAGGCATTTCGATAAATCCGCGCCCGTCGCTTTGATGGCTTCCAATCCATTTTTCACGCTCTCGAACCGATTTTTCCCGCCCAATACGAGGCTGTGCGGCACCTCGAAACCGCATTCGGTACACAATTCCTGCCATCGATCTTGCAAGGCCCGATGAATCACCACGGTAATCGCTGGCGATGTTTCGCTCTTTTGGAAGGCCCGGATGGCATGCATCATCACCGGCAGACCAGCCAGCAGCAGGAACTGCTTGGGGGTCTCGGCGCCCATACGGGTGCCCGTACCGCCGGCCACGACAATCACGTGGTTCATTAGACGATCAGCATGGCGTCGCCATAGCTATAGAAGCGGTATTTTTCCTTGACGGCGATATCATACGCATTCATCACGTTTTCGTAACCCCCAAAAGCGGCGATCATGACCAAAAGCGTCGATTCGGGCGTATGGAAATTGGTAACCATCGTATTGGCGATGCTGAAGTCGTACGGCGGATAGATGAATTTGCTCGTCCATTCGTTTGCCGGCTTCAAGTGTTTGTCGGCAGACACAGCGGATTCGATGGCCCGCATGGACGTGGTACCCACGGCACAAACCCGTTTCTTGGCATCGATTGCCCTATTCACCAGTTTGGCTGATTCCTCGGGGATGACGAATTGCTCCGAATCCATCTTATGTTTGGTCAGGTCTTCCACCTCCACGGTGCGGAACGTCCCTAACCCAACGTGTAAGGTAATCTCCGCGAAATCGACACCCTTCAGTTCCAACCGCTTCATCAGTTCGCGGCTGAAGTGCAGCCCGGCCGTGGGGGCGGCGACAGCGCCTTCGTGTTTCGCGAATATCGTCTGGTATCGGAATTTATCTTCCGGAGTAGCTTTGCGTTTGATGTACTTGGGTAGCGGGGTCTCGCCCAGGATTTCGATGTTTCGGCGAAACTCCTCGTCCGTGCCGTCAAATAGGAAGCGGATGGTGCGACCACGGGAAGTGGTGTTGTCCACCACTTCGGCCACCAGCAAATCGTCATCGCCGAAATACAGCTTGTTGCCTACACGTATTTTCCGTGCGGGATCCACCAGTACGTCCCATAACCGCAGTTCTTTGTTCAATTCACGCAGCAGGAAAACCTCGATGGTTGCCCCGGTTTTTTCCTTGTTGCCGTACATGCGGGCTGGGAAAACCTTGGTATTATTGAGGATCATCACATCCTTGTCGTCGAAATAGTCGAGGATGTCCTTGAATATTTTGTGTTCTACCTTCCCCGTTTTACGATCCAGCACCATCAGACGGGATTCGTCACGGGCTTCGGTGGGTTCGCTTGCAATCAGGGAGTCAGGTAAATTGAACTTAAATTGTGATAGCTTCATTACCGATATTTTTAGGGTGCAAAGTTAAACAAAATTGTAACAAATGCTAGATGTATCCGTCTTAATGCCATATGCTGTTGTTCCTGAAGTTAATCGGTGAGAGTTTTGGATTCGCGTTTTCGGCTCTCCGCGAGAACCGTACCCGGACATTGCTTTCGTTGCTCGGTGTCACGATCGGCATCCTCATCATCATCGGTGTTTTTTCGGCCGTTGACACCCTGCGGGCCAATTTGGAGAGCAGCGTCGAGAAGCTGGGCAGCAAGACCATCTATGTCCAGAAATGGCCTTGGGATGGCGGTCCGGACTTCCCTTGGTGGAAATACGTCAACCGGCCAGAACCGGATATCCGTGATTACCGGGCATTACAGGGGAGGCTCACCACCGCGGAACACGTAACATTCAACATCGATATCGGTAACCGTACTGCACAGTATGGCAATAACAACGTTTCAGGTGTTACGGTGTCGGCCGCTTCGCATGATTTGTACGATATCCGTAAGCTCGAAATCGTGGATGGACGGTACTTTACCGAGTCCGAGTCCAATCGGGGCAGCAACGTGGCTGTTATTGGGGCAACCATCGCGGAGGGACTTTTCCCGAATACCGATCCGATAGGGAAATCGATTAAGGTCCTCGGTCGAAAGATCAACGTCATTGGCGTGTTCAAAAAAGAGGGTGAAGGGATGATTTTCGATGTCTCCATGGACGGGATTATCCTGATTCCGCTCAATTTCGGGCGTAATGTCATCAATATCCGCCGGGCGGATTCGTACATCCTCGTTTCGGCGAAGCCCAACATAGCGTTTGAAGAGACTGAAAGTGAATTGCGGGGCGTCATGCGTTCCATCAGGCGACTCAGCCCACTTCAGGAAGACGATTTCTCATTGAACAAGACGACCATCATTACTGCCCAGCTGGACGTGATGTTCGGTATGATTGCTTGGGCCTCTACCATTATCGGAGGTTTTTCGATCCTGGTAGGTGGTTTCAGTGTGGCCAATATCATGTTCGTCTCTGTCAGGGAACGAACGAATATCATTGGCATACAAAAGTCATTGGGAGCCAAGAATTATGTTATTTTGTCTCAGTTCCTTTTCGAATCCATTGTCCTTTGCATTTTGGGCGGTATTATTGGACTAGCCATTCTTTTCGCTATAGCCTTTTTGATCAAGTCCGCTACGGGTACTGCCATCATTATTGGCGCAGGTCGCGTATTGATGACGCTTGGCATCACAACCGCCATCGGGCTGTTGGCAGGAATAATACCCGCGATTATGGCCGCGCGGCTGGATCCGGTCGAAGCGATAAGATCCAAGTAGGAATCTATTTGCCCCTTTATACCAGTCTACCCAATGCTTCCTTGATTCGTCGCAAGGCCTCCGTGAGGTTCTCATCGGATGCCGCGTAAGACAAGCGGATGTAATCGTTGTTTCCGAATGAGTCGCCGCCCACCGTTGCCACATGCGCTTCGTTCAACAGGTATAGTGCCAAGTCTGCCGAATCCTTGATGACATTGCCTTGGCCATCTTTCTTGCCAAAGAATGAACTGATGTCCGGGAAAAAATAGAAGGCGCCTTGAGGCAGGTTTGTCTTCACGCCCGGGATAGCCTTTAAGAGGTCATAGACCAACCCCCGCCGACGCAGGAAAGCATCTTTCATCTCGTTGACCGAGTCCAATCCCTGTTCGAGTGCAACGATGCCCGCGCGTTGTGCGATGGAGCACGTGCCCGACGTGGTCTGTCCCTGTAGTTTATCATTGGCGGCCGCGATTTCCTTGCTTGCTGCGAGGTAACCCAGACGCCATCCCGTCATCGCGAACGCTTTGGAGAACCCGTTGATCAGGATTACGCGATCCTTGATGCTGTCGAATTGCGCGATGGATTCATGTTTTCCAGCGAAGTTGATATGCTCGTAGATTTCATCAGAAATGATGTAGATCTGGGGGTGCTTCTCGAATACCTTCACCAGTCCTTCAAGTTCTGCCCTGGAGTAGAGGCTGCCCGTGGGATTGCATGGCGAGGAGAACATGAACAGCTTCGTCTTCGGCGTGATGGCCGCTTCCAATTCTTGGGGCGTAATCTTGAAATCGCTCTCGATGGTTGCATTGATGAATACGGATTTGCCCTCGGCCAGCGTCACCATCTCGGAATAGGAAACCCAATAGGGGGTGGGGATGATCACCTCGTCGCCGGGATTGATCACCGTCAGGATCGCGTTGGAGAGCGATTGCTTGGCACCGGTGGATACCACGATCTGTGAAACATCGTAGTCCAGTCCGTTTTCGTTCTTTAATTTGTTCACGATGGCCTTGCGCAATTCGGGATACCCCGGTACCGGCGAATAACGCGTGAAATTGTCATCCAGTGCCTGTTTGGCCGCCTGCTTTACGTGGTCAGGCGTGTTGAAGTCCGGCTCGCCCACGCTGAGGCTGATCACGTTGATGCCTTTGGACGCCAGGTCGCGGCCCAATTTCGTCATTTTCAGGGTTGCCGATTCGGACAGGCTGTTGATCCTGTCGGAAAGAATTGATGCTGTGCTCATGGAGCGCAAACTTAGGGAAATTTGGAACATTCTGCAATTTTTGGTTGCCGAACATACATTCGCGAATCCTGGAGGCCCGAAAGGGGGCTGTCGAAACCGTAATCTGTAGAAATGGATGCACGAAAAACAATCCGGCCAAGCAACTGTTGATTGGAAAAAAGCTATTGATGCCATGGATATGCATTACGCGTTAAAAGCACTGTGTTTGGCGGTTTGCTGCATTGGAGTAATTTCCGGATGTGTGGCGCAAGGCCCGCAACATCAACAAGAACTGAATGCGAAAGTGGCAGACTTCCTACAGAAAAACAAGCAGGAATGGAGGGACCTGAATGTACCCTATGAAGACGGCCAGCTACTGCACGACCTGATTTTGGCCAACGGTTACACCGCTGCACTGGAAATCGGCACGTCGACGGGGCACTCGACCGTTTGGCTGGCGTGGGCGCTGAGCAAAACTGGAGGTCGGTTGATCACCATAGAACTCGACGAGGGCAGGCAGCGGCAGGCGAAAGCCAATGTGGAAGCGGCCGGATTATCCGAATTCGTGGATTTCCGTTTGGGCAACGCGCATTCCCTGGTACCGGAGGTGGATGGGCCGCTCGACTTCGTGTTTTCCGACGCGGACAAGGATTGGTACATCCAGTATTTCAAGGATGTCGATTCCAAACTGAAACAAGGCGGGATGTTCACTGCCCACAACGTGCTGCAATCAATCAGCGGCATCCGCGAATATGTCGAGTTTGCGAGCGGCTATCCGGGGTATGAAACGGCCATCGACTCAACCAGTGGCGCTGGCTTGGCAATAAGCCGTAAAAAATAAAGGAGGCTACGAGTGACAGCCGAGATCGCTATCTTTGCGCAAACGCTACTGGGATTTGGGCAAACAGAAAAACATCATTCGTGTTGCGCTAGGTACCGGCATCCTGCTGATGTTGGTCAAATTCGCGGCATACCTGCTTACGAACTCGAATGCGATCTTAACGGATGCGATGGAGAGTATCGTAAACGTGGTGGCTTCCGGTTTTGCGTTTTACAGCATCCACCTCGCCGCACGGCCGAAAGACCAGAACCACCCCTACGGGCATGGCAAGGTGGAGTTTTTTTCGGTGTTCCTGGAGGGGGGATTGATCTTCATTGCCGGGGTGCTCATCCTGGGCAAAGCGGTTTATAGTATCTTCTTTCCCGAACCGGTGGGTAACCTGATGGAAGGAATCGGGTTGATTGCCTTTACCGGCGTGGCCAATTTTGGCTTGGGTACGTACATGGTGCGGCAGAGCCGCGTGCTCAATTCGCTGACGCTCCAAGCCGATGGCAAACACCTGCAGACCGACGCGTACAGTACGGCGGGCCTCTTGGTCGGTTTATCGGTCATGTACTTCACCGGGTTGGCGTGGATCGATATCGTCATGTCAATCGGATTGGGCCTGTATATTCTATGGAGCGGCTACAGGTTGCTCCGGAATTCCATCGGCGGTTTGATGGACGAATCGGATACGAAGCTGGTGCGCGAGGTGGCGGCGATCCTACAGGCGCATCGCAAAGCCGATTGGATAGACGTACACAACCTGCGGGTACAGCGTTACGGACATGAACTGCACATCGATTGCCACGTGACGCTGCCCAATTACTATGACCTGAACAAGGTGCACGAGGAGGTATCGGCCATCGATCGATTGGTGAACCGGTACCTGCATGCCGATACCGAACTGTTCATCCACGCCGACCCTTGCATCCCTTCGTGCTGCCATTACTGCCGCATGGAGAACTGCCCCATACGCAGCGAGCCCCGCCAAAAGGATGTGGTGTGGGAAGAAAGCGTCATCAGCCAGAACAAGAAGCACTTCTGAATGCCCCTCCATGAATTCCCATATTTTCCGTACCTATGGGTATTCGTAGATAACGATCGCCGATAAGCGCGATACCTTAGCGGTATTGTTTAACTCCGATACCGTAACCATGAAAACGAAACACTACCACGAACCCGTTAGGGCATTGTGCCGCGCGTGGATTTTCCTTTGGCTGTTTGCGCTGTGGCTCAGCTTGGCTGCAACGAATGCAGTTTTGTCGCAAACCATACGCTACGTGTCGCCCGTGGCGAGCGGCTCGGCCGACGGATCTTCGTGGGATGATGCTTCGGACGACCTGCAAGCGATGATCAATGAATCCGATGACGGGGATGAGGTTTGGCTGTCAGCGGGTGTGCACAGGCCCAAACGTTCGATTGCATCGATCGATCAACCGACCAATCCCTCGGAAAGGACGAATACGTTCTTGATTACGAAAGCGATCAAATTGTATGGTGGCTTCGCTGGCAACGAGGATGGTTTGGGCGAACGCGATTTGGCCGGCAACACAACCGTGCTTTCGGGCGACCTGAACAACAATGGAGTGGCGGACGACAGCGATGCCTACCACGTGATGGTGTTTCTTCCCGGCGGGGATGCGGAGCTGTATGACGTATCGGTACGCCATGGTTTTGCAGACCGAAACATCAGCACATCGCTGACGCTAGGTGGCACGGTCCATTACGTGCAACATGATTTCGGCGGCGGCATGTACATCAATAAGGCTTCGCCGAAACTCACCAACGTTACCATCGCAGATAATGTCGCAGGCCGGGGAGGTGGGCTATACCTTATCCAATCCACTGCGGTTGTTGAAAACACTTCGTTTTTAGCCAACAAAGCGCTCGATTTCGGAGAACTAAGCCACGGGGTAGGAGGTGGGCTTTACCTCACCGGTCAAGGCAGTATTTATACGTTTGTCACTCGTTTTGCCAATATACGTGTATCAGGAAACGAAGCTGCCGATAGTGGCGGAGGCCTATACCTGAGCGCTTTCACCAATGCATTGATAACGAATGCATTGATCAGTGGAAACCGTTCCGGAAATATGGGTTCTGGCATTTATGTGCGCAATATACACGATTCGTGGCTCACCAATATCACCGTCACGGAAAATTATTCAGCCAACGGCGGTGCCGGCGTATTTGCCGCCGATGTCGGTTCCCTTGGCTATCGGCTATACCTGCGCAACAGTATTGTCTACAATAACGCGCCTACGAATATCCGAGTGCCGGCCAACACGGAGGTTGGTGAGCTCGTCATTAGCCACAGCATCGTGCAAGGCGGTTTCGAAGGAGATGGCAACTTGGATGCCAACCCCCAATTTTTGTTGGCCTCGACCCCGTCAAATGTACCGACGGTAGCAGGCGATTTCAGGTTGGCGTCGGGAAGCCCAGCGATTGATGCCGGGAACTCGGCGCTATTCGGAGTCGGACAGGACCCCGACTTGTCAGGCGTACTTACGGACTTGACAGGAAACCCACGCCAATATGCCGGAAGCGAAGTGGATATGGGGGCTTACGAATCGCAGGAGCCTCCAGCTCAGGTGAACCGACTGTACGTGAAAAAGGGAGAAATCGGAACCGGACTTTCGTGGCAAAATGCACTGGGCGAGCTGGCCGAAGCGCTGGAACTCATCCGCTCGGGCGCCCAGCCCGACGCGACTGAAATATGGGTGGCGGCAGGCACCTATAAACCTGCTTACCGCGCCGGAAACGGTCCGGTAGACCGCGATAAGGCCTTTGTGATCCCTCCGGACGTGAAAATCTATGGTGGCTTTACCGGGGATGAGTCCGCTTTGACCGAGCGCGACCTCGACCCCTCCACAGCGAGCATACTCTCGGGCGACCTCGACGACGACGGACAGCATTCGGACGGCGATGCCTACCATGTGGTCATCGCGGCAGGCGATGTTGGGGAGGCTACACTTGACGGCTTTACCATCACGGGAGGCTCAAGTGAGCTGGGTGATAACGGTGGCGGCTTATCGCTCAATGGGGCAACCGTTGGCCGTAGGCTGGGTGCGGGTATAAACATCACCGACAGCGGTCCGACGTTACGAAACTTGGTCATCCGTCGCAACGGCGCGTTTACGCGCGGCGGTGGCCTCCATATTTCAGGCAACGGCCACCCGGTACTTTCGGACATCCATATCATTGAAAACCGATCGCCGGAAGGTGGCGGCCTTGCGGTTTTCGGGGGGACGGCCACGCTGACACGCATCTCGGTCTCGGAAAACACGGCAGGTTCGACCGGCGGGGGGATGTCTGTGAACAGCAACGCCACGGTGACCATGACCAACTCATCGATTGGACGGAATGTGTCGGGTTCGCTGTATGGAGGCGGTGTTTTCAACTCGGGCTCGCTGCTTACATTGGCAAACGTCACCGTGGCCGGCAACGAATCGCCCGCTAGCACTGGCGACGGCATCATGAACACCTCATCGGGCCGGTTGGAATTGGTCAATTCGATCATTTACGGCAATGCAGGCGGCGCGGCCGATTTCGACCTGGTGAACCAGAATACCACCAATCCGCCCGTTATCGATCACAGCATCATCGGAACCTACGACGGTGGGGTCTCGCCCGCGCCGGTAGACCCGAAGTTCGTGGATGCGGAAAACGGCAACTTCGCCCTCAGCCCGCTCAGCCCGGCCGTCAATGCCGGCGATCCGCAGACCAATGCGTTGGGTTATGCCGTGCAGGTGGGCGATGCCGATCTGATGGGAGCCACACGGATGCTTGACGGGCAAATCGATATGGGCGCGTTGGAATTCGCCGGTACGGCGTTCCGGCCGTTCACCACCACGTGGAAAACCGATAACCAGGGATCAGGTGCTTCGCCTGCCGACCAAGTGGTGATTCCCATCACTGGAACCGGCTATGACATGACGATCCATTGGGGGGATGGTTCCATCACGCAATGGAAAGACGGAGACGATCCGTCGGGGTTGACCCACACCTATGCCGCCATAGGTACGTATGATATCCGCATCAGCGGTGACTTTCCGCGTATTTTCTTTTCCCACACCGGCGACAGATACAAAATCATCGATATCAAGCAGTGGGGGGATATCGCGTGGACGTCCATGGAAGCAGCCTTCGCTGGAGCGCATGACCTCGACGTGCGTGCAACGGATGCACCCAACTTAAGCGGTGTGGTGTCTATGGCCAGGATGTTCCAGTCGATTCCAGGTTTCAATGCGAACATCGGACATTGGGACGTGGGTAGCGTGACCGATATGCGTGAAATGTTCGAAGGCGCTTCCAGTTTCAACCAACCCATCGGCGATTGGGATGTGGGCAGCGTGACCAATATGCTCGGGATGTTCGATTTCGCAAGCGGTTTTAATCAGCCGATCGGCGACTGGGACATTTCGCAAGTGACGGACATGACCGACATGTTCAGGAATTCCGGACTTTCCACCGCCAACTACGACGCCACGTTGGTCGGTTGGGCCGCGCAACACGTGCAGGAGAACATCACGTTGGGTGCGGAAGGCTTGACGTATTGCGAATCGGAGGATGCCCGGCAATCACTCATCGATGCGCACGGTTGGACGATTTCGGGCGATGCCAAGGCCGCCGATTGTGTGCTGGAAGGTCCCATACTGCTTTCGCCTGCCGATGGAAGCACCGGCGTGCTGCAGCCCGTGACCTTGGCATGGGAGGCCCTTGACGGGGCAAGCCAGTACCTCGTGCAGGTCATCCAGGTCGGTGGCGATTTCAGTTCCCCGTTCTTTGGAGCGGTTACGACATTGCCTTCGCGGGAGCTGACCACCCTGCAACCGAATACCGCGTACGAATGGCGCATACAGGCGGTCGTGGACGGCGCACCCTCGGCATGGAGCGAGGTGTGGACGTTCACCACCGCGCTGGCCGATGTGGACGGCATCACCTTTATCGACAGATCATTTGAATACGATGGCGCGCCGAAATCGCTCCAAGTAACCGGCGCGCTGCCCGATGGAGTGACCGTGACCTATACGGACAATGACCAGACCAACGCAGGCCTATATACGGTGACGGCACACATCGACGGAGGTGCGGATTACAACGATTCCGAAATGACGGCTACGTTGACCATAACGCGCGCACCGTCTGCGATTACAGCGTCACCCGTGCAAACGCATACCTATAACGGCGGATACAAGCTGGTGGCTGCCACCGTGAACCATGAAGAATCGGAGTTGGTCTATGATCCCGTCGATCGGTTTACCGATGTCGGCGACTATGACGTAACGATTTCCGTGCCGCAGAGCGAGAACTACGAAGCGGCATCGGTGAGCGTACAGGTGGTGATTCAGCCGGGTGAACAGACGGACCTCCAGCTGGCATCACGAATGGTGACCTATGACGGCGAGGTACACAGCCTGTTCGTGACGGGCGCCCATCCCAGCGCGACCATCACCTACACAGGCAATGACCAAGTGAATGCCGGCACGCATGCCGTGACGGCGACGGTGACACGGCCCGGGTACGCACCGGCGGTGCTTGACGGCACCTTGACCATCACGCCCCGCAATGTGGCGATTACCATCGGCGATCACCAAAAAGTGTATGGTGAACCTGATCCTGAGCATTACACCTACACCGTAACCAGCGGAACACTGGTAGACGGCGACTTGCCGACCGGGGCGCTGCAACGCGAACCGGGAGAAAATGTGCAGGTATATCCCGTACGGAAGGGTACCTTTACCTTTGGCGGTAATTATAACTTGATCGTGAACCAAGGCTACCTGCGGATTGTCAGGGCCTCATCGGTTATCACTGCCGAACCAGTGCAGGCATTCACGTATACGGGCGAGCTCCATCAAGTAGTTGCTACGTTGAACCACGATCAAGCTCCCTTGATCTTTACACCTACCGACCGGGGGTATGTCGATGTCGGAGCTTATGAAATCACCGTTCGGGTGAACCAAGGTACGAATTATGAGGCTGCGGATATCGTCATTACGCAGCTTATCGAGCCGGCCGAGCAAACCGCCGAGTTGGCCCTGCCGTCGCGGACGGTGACCTACAACGATTCCTCACACAGTTTAATGGTGGAAAACTTGCCGGCCGACGCGGAAGTGTCATATCGTGGCAATGGACAGGTCAATGCCGGGACGTACGTTGTTGCCGCCACCGTAACGCAACCCGGCTACACGGATTTGGAATTGACCGGTACGCTGACGATCAACCGGGCCACGGCGGTGATTACGGCCGACGCGGTACAGACCTACACCTATACAGGCAGCGAAATCGGTGTTGCCGCTACCTTGAATCACGGGGAGACCGGGTTTGTCTATTCGCCCGTCAGTGGCTATACCGATCCGGGAACCTACAACATCAATGTGACGGCGAACCAAACCCAGAACTACACGGCTGCCTCGCGGTCGATCACGTTGCGTATTCTAGCCGCGGAAGCCACCGCACTGGCTGATAAGACGGTAACCTATACGGGAGAGGTGCATGAACTGGAGGTGCTGAACCTGCCTGCCGGAGCATCCGTGGTGTATCAGAACAACGGCCATAGCGACGTAGGCAGCTATACCGTACTGGCCACCGTGAGCTTGCCGGGCGAACCGGACGAGGTATTGGAAGCCGTGCTGACCATTACGCGCGCCACGCCAGCGATTACGGCCGAAGCGGTGCAGGAACACACCTATGACGGCACGCGCAAAGACGTGTTGGCCACCTTAAGCCATGACGAAGTGGCATTGGATTATTTGCCGGCCCGTGGCTACACGCTGCCGGGTACGTATGAAATCACCGTACGCGCGATGCAAACCGCCAACTATGCGGCTGCGTTCCGCAATGTGCAGTTGGTCATCCAGCCGCTGTCGGCAGCAGGGGACTATACCCTGGTGTCGCGTACGGTGACGTACGACGGTCAACCCCATGGATTGGAAGTGGAAAATTTACCGGACGATGCGACCGTGGCCTATGACATCAACGGGGTGGTAGATGTTGGTGTCTATACGGTAACGGCTACCGTCGCGCGTCCGGGATATACCACGGAGGTATTGACCGCATCGCTCACGATCGAGCGTGCCGAGGCGGTGATCGCTGCCGATCCCGTTCAAACCCATGCATACGACGGCACACCGAAATCGGCGCTGGCCACGTTGAACCACGATGAGGTCGATTTGACCTTCTCGCCCGCCCAGTCGTTTGAGGAGGCCGGCACGTATACGATTACGGTAAACGCGGCGCAAACCGCCAACTATACGTCGGCAACCGCAACGGTTAGCCTGGTGATCGAAGCAGAACCAACACCTGTTGAAGTACCGTTGCTAGCCGATCGGACGGTGACGTACGATGGCACCGAGCATCGATTGGCGGTAAGCAACATGCCTGATGGGGCGACCGTAGCCTATGCCAACAACGGCCATACCGATGCGGGATCCTATACGGTAATGGCTACGGTGACGTTCGGTGATGGCAGCGAGCAGGAATTGACGGCGGTGCTGGCCATCGAGCCTGCAGCCATCACGGGTGTGACGTTGATTTCGGAAACCTTCACGTACGATGGCGAGAGCAAATCGTTGTCGCTGAGTGATGTGTTGCCTGTTGGGATAGCCGTGAGCTACGAAAATAACAGCCGCACGGATGTGGGGAGTCAAACGGTGACAGCGACCTTGAGCGGTTTAAATTACGAAACCTTGGTGCTGACCGCCACGTTGACAATCGTTGATCCGGTCTACGCGGGTGTGGTTTTCGAAGGAACGACCGTGACGTATGACGGTTCGGTGCATAGCCTGCAGGTGGATAACCTGCCCATGGGCGCAACGGTTGCTTACGAGGGCAACGATCAAGTAGATGTCGGGAGCTATTCCGTGGTGGCAACCGTGACGCTTGCCGGTAGCCCGGATCAGGAATTCGTGGCACAGTTGATCATTGAGCCCGCAGCGATTACCGGCGTGACGCTGGCCGATGGAAGCTTCGATTACGATGGCACGGCCAAGTCGCTGGCGGTGAGCGGCAACCTGCCGACCGGCACGTCGGTGAGTTATGCGAACAACGGCCGCACGGACGTCGGTACCCAAACGGTGACCGCGACGGTCAGCGGTGCCAATTATGAATCGCTGGTGCTGACTGCTGCGCTGACGGTGACCCCGGCGCTCGTCACGGGCGTGACGCTGGCCGACGGAAGCTTCGATTACGATGGCACGGCCAAGTCGCTGTCGGTGAGCGGCACCTTGCCGACCGGCACGTCGGTGAGTTATGCGAACAACGGCCGCACGGACGTCGGTACCCAAACGGTGACGGCCACGGTCAGCGGCGCCAATTACGAATCGCTGGTGCTGACCGCCGCGCTGACGGTGACCCCGGCGCTCGTCACGGGCGTGACGCTGGCCGATGGAAGCTTTGATTACGATGGCACGGCCAAGTCGCTGGCGTTGAGTGGCAATTTGCCGACCGGCACGTCGGTGAGTTATGCGAACAACGGCCGCACGGACGTCGGTACCCAAACGGTGACCGCGACGGTCAGCGGTGCCAACTACGAGCCGCTGGTGCTGACCGCCGCGCTGACGGTGACCCCGGCGTTCGTCACGGGCGTGACGCTGGCCGACGGAAGTTTCGATTAC